>CAYXWQ010000001.1:0-72553 GCA_964468865.1 uncultured Sulfuricurvum sp.
AGAGGTAGTCGTAGACCCGATCCGAACGGTTGATCACGCCATCACCGTTATCGTACCCGCTCAGCAGTGTCTGATAGGGGTTGAGTTTAATAGTCTGGATCGCTCCCGGATCACCCAGCGCTTCGAGTTCCCCTATATCGGTAATGCCGTTATGGTTACGGTCGGTCCAGAATGCTAATCCTGAGTTATCGGCAGCGTCTACTTTGCCATCATGGTTGATGTCGAATGTTTTCAGCGCCTGGATCGTGTCGGCGGCTTTGGTTCCATTGGAGAGGATCATGTTGTTTCCGACCACTTCGCGGCCGCTATTGATGATGCCGTCACCGTTTAGGTCTTTTACCACCATCCATTCGTTGGGGTCTGTCCATGTGAGCATTTTTTCTTTGATACCATTACCGTCCATATCGAAGTAGACCCCTTCGGTATTGGTAGAATTATTTTCATAACGGAAGAGTACGTCACGCATAACTCCCTCACCGTTTGCATCGGTGAATGTCGTCTCTTGGATAATGGTGTTGGTGTTTTCAGTGGTAGGGATATAGGGGGTTGCGGGATCGTTTAAGGTGAGGGAGGTGACTCCCATTTCGCTTAGGGTTTTTAGTTCACCCGTATCGGTGACACCGTCTTGGTCACTGTCTATCCAGAGTTTGAGTTCTTCGAAACGTGTATCGGTTGCATCTATGACATTATCACTGTTGGAGTCATAGTAACTAAGAGCTTGGTAGCCTGATTTGGCAATAGAACCGTCGGAATTGCGGGTATAGTTTCCGAAAAGTTCGCCTGCATTATTGATAATGCCGTCATTGTTGACGTCATTGACGAGGAGTGCGTCGGAGTTTTCGATCCATGCGGTATTCTCTTTTACTCCGTCGCCGTCATAGTCGAACAGTGCCGCAGATGCCGCTAGAGAAATAGAAGTGACCCCATTACGGTTCAAGTCGAGGACGATGGGAGAGGTGGAGCTTCCGCCGCCCGTTCCGGTGCTGTGGTGGATCGGAGAGTTGACGCATTCGACTTTGACTCGCTTTCTCATCTCACACTCAACCCTTCATCCAAATACTTGATCATCGGATAAATAAAGAACTCGATCACTCTGCGTTTGCCGACTTTGAGTTCTGCCGTTACACTCATCCCCGGATGGATCGAGAGGGTTTTCCCCTCTCCTTTGAGGGTTGTGTCACTTGGGGTAATCGCAATCTCATAGACGGGTCCGAGTTTCTCATCTTCGATAGCATCATCGGCGATGTGTTTGACATTTCCGTGGATCAGACCGTATTTTTGGAAATCGTAGGTGTCTATTTTGACCTCCGCTTCCATCGCTTTGGCGATAAATCCGATGTCTTGGTTTTGTACGGTTGCTTTGATCAGCAGCGGCGCGTCTTTGGGGACGATGGTGATGAGTTTCTCCGCCGGAGTGACGACACCGCCTACGGTAGTGATGAGGAGCTTGCCGACGTATCCGTCTACCGGAGAGGTGATGGTTTGTTTTGCATTACGAAATTGTGTAGTCTCCACCTCGGTGCGCAGTGCGGTCGCCTCTTTGGACTTTTGGGTGAGTTCGGCTAAGAGTTTGCTTCGGTACTCCTGGGTTACGAGACGGAGCTGTTCTTGCAGTTCGCGGATACGTGAATCGGACTGGCTAATCGCGTGCTCTTTCATCCGCAGCTGCTCCTGGTACTCGATACGCTGGTTCTGTGCGTCGATGTAGTCGCGCTTGGCGATGATGTCGAGTACCTCTTTGAGACGCGCTTCACGCTCTTTGGCGTTGGTGAGGAGCTGTCCCAGACGGGAGAGGTCGGCACGGGAGGCGTCGCTTTGGGAGCGGGTTTGGAGGATCTGCTGTTCGATTACCATCTTCTGCTGCTCATAAGCACTTTTAGCCGAGAGATAGGCGAGCTGTTGGGTGGCGATGGCGGCACTGTCATTACACGAGGAACTAGGGATAAAGGGTTTATCCTCGATCAGTGCATTCAGGCGTGCGATTTCGAGCTCTAAGAGGGAGAGGTTCTTTTGTTTGGACTCCAGATCGGTAACGGTGACCGAGGGGTCGATCTCGATGAGAACATCCCCCTTTTTCACCGCTTGCCCCTCACGGACACGGATGGCGCTGATGGAACCCGATTCGATCGGCTGGAGAGTTTTGATCTCCCCTTCGGGGACGACCTTGCCCCGTGCGCTCACCACCACATCGATCTTGGCGAGAAAGAGCCACAGCAGACCGATCACCATAAACACTAGGATGGCATAGAGCAGTCCTCTTCCCAGCGGAGAGGTGGGACGATCTTCGATCTCGACGAGGAGCGGGGTAAATTCGTGTTTGTCTTTGGTATGAAATAATCCCATTTTTATAAACCTTGCTGTGTGGTAAGTTTGTAGTAATAACCCTGTAGTCGCATCAGCTCCTCATGGCTTCCCCGCTCGACGATATGCCCTTTGTCCATGACGATGATGATGTCGCAATCCTTGACGGTGCTGAGGCGATGGGCGACGATAAACATCGTCCGTCCACTCTTGATGCTGCTCAAGTTGTCTTGGATGATCCGCTCTGATTCATAATCCAGTGCTGACGTTGCTTCATCAAATATGAGTATTCGAGGATTGGTGATAAGTGCACGGGCAATAGCAATACGCTGACGCTGACCTCCGGAGAGTGCGGCACCACGCTCCCCTACCTGTGTATCGTACCCCTCGGAGAGTTCCGCGATAAACTCATCGGCTCCCGCCATACGCGAAGCCGCGATGATATGCTCCATCGGTGCATCGGGACGGCTAAGCGATATGTTCTCTTTGATCGACCCGCTAAAGAGATAATTCTCCTGCAATACGACCCCGATGTTGTTACGGAGCCATTTGGGATTCATATGGCGGATGTCTACTCCATCGATGTAGATCGTTCCGGTGTTTGGGATATAGAGACGCTGGATCAGTTTGGTGATCGTACTCTTACCGCTGCCGCTCCGCCCGACTAGTCCTACACTGCTTCCTATAGGGATTTCGGCACTGATACCGTTTAAAACGGTGGGAGAATCGGGGGCATAGGAGAAGACAATGTTGTCGAAGTTTACGCTTCCTTGGATACTAGGGAGTGTGATCGCTTTGTCATTGGTCTGCTCGGTCGGGGTGTTGAGAATATCTCCCAGACGATCGACTGAGAGGAGCGTTTGTTGAAACTCATTCCATAGGTTCACCAGTCGCAACACGGGTCCGGTGAATTGCCCCGCGAACATCTGAAACGCGATGAGCTGTCCTACGCTGAGTTTCCCCTCCAGCACCAACGTCACCCCGATATAGAGCATGGCTATCGTCATGAGCTTCTGTAACGCTCCGCTGATGCCTCCGAGGATATTGGAGAGGTTGGAGAGATAAAAGCCCGCATTGACGTAGCGGGCAAGGTAATCTTCCCATTTGCGCTGCATAGACCCCTCTAGTGCCAATGACTTAACGGTCTGAACCCCCGTTACCGCTTCGACGAGATAAGCGTTGGACTGCGCCCCCATCTGAAACTTCTCTTCCAGACGTCGGCGAAGCTCAGGGGTGATGATGAGATAGAGGATCGCGATAATCGTGACAAACCCCAGAACGACGAGGGTGAGTTTTACACTGTAGAGGAGCATCACTGCGACGAATACCACCGAGAACAACACATCGAGGATCAGAGTGACCGATTTGTTAGCGATGAACTCACGTATCTGGTCAAGTTCACGGACACGGGCGATGATATTCCCCACTTTTCGTTTCTCGAAATAGACGAACGGCAGGGCAAGGAGATGATGAAAGAGTTTGGCTCCCAACGCGGCATCGATCTTGGAGGTGGTATGGGCGAAGATGTAGCTACGGATCAGGTTTAGGATCAGTTCAAATACCGCCACGACAATAAAGGCAATCGCGAGGACATCGAGGGTACTCATAGATCTATGAACCAGTACTTTATCGAGTATCACCTGCGTAAAGAGCGGCGCAACGAGACCGAAGAGTTGAAGGACGAATGAGGCGATCAGTACCTCTGCCATCACTTTTTTGTACTTCATAATCTGACGAAAGAACCATCCGAACCCGAAACGAGCATCGGCGCTGAGTATGCGGTGTTTGAGGACAATGCTTTTCCCCGAGCTCTGAGCAGCACACTCTTCATATGAGACAATATAAGGCTCTTTACGGCTGATATCAAAGACCAAAAGCTCTTGTTTCTCGCTGTTCGCTTGAATAATACTCATATAGGTGTCGTCAAATTTTTGGATAATGATCGGCATCGGATAGCTCTCGATCAGTTTTTCGAGGGAGAGCTTTTTGATGCTCGCTCGGAACCCTTGCGCCGTTGCGATACGGGTCAGCTCTTCAATGGAGGGCTCATACTCTCTTAGGGCGTACTCTTTGATAATGACACGAGTATCGATGGCGATGCGGTTGAGTTTACCGGCGACTTCTAGGGCGGTTAGCGCGGAGTGCATTGAGTAGCCTCCCTATGCTGTAATTTCAACGATTCCGCTTCATACGCGTGTTGTATCATCTCAGACTCTAATGTTAGTTCCCTCTCCAAGCTTTCCAGTTTTACACTCACCTCACTCACCGCATCCGCTTCACCTTGCGCACGAAGCCGCTGCGTCATAGTGAGTTTGGAACGCACTTCCTCCAGTGCATTTATTTCATTTTTGGTTAGAAGTGCAAGACGCTCTAGTTTCTCCTGCTTGGTGCGAGTCTCATAATCAAACTCCCTCTTCGCAAGCTCGGATTCTCCCCGTACTCTGCTCAGCTCAAACCTGAGACGCTCTGATTCGCTGTTATATTTGAATCCCTCAAACAGAGTCCATCGAACACTCACCCCCGCATTCCAGCTGTTGGGGCGGATATCATCAAATCCTCGTGAAAAGTTATCCTGATCCGATCCGTAGAGATAATACGAAGAATAGAGCGATACGACAGGGAGCTGGCTGCGATTCAGCATCGAGATTTCCGATTGCTTTTGGGCTATTTTTTCTTCATAGCTACGTGCTTGCGGTGTCAAAGAGAAGGGATGCTTCATCGGTATCTCAGATGAAGTATCTAATGGAAGCAGCTGTAGATCGTCAGGATTGAGTTCTAGATATGATTTCTGAGCCAATGCCGTGACACTGGATTCAAACTCCATACTGGCACGTTCAATATCCCGCTCAATATCGATGAGTCGGATCGCTTCATCTCCGACCGAGGCACGGGACTCTTTTCCCGCCGCATAAAGACGCTGCTTAAGGGTGTAGAGTTCCTGACGCAATGTTCGTATACTCGACTTGAATCTTTTTTCGCTTTGGGCCCTCTGGGCGCGGAGATAGTCATCCAGCAATTCACGATAAAGCTTTACCTCTTCACTGCACTCCTCCAGCTTTTTTACCGCTATCTCTTTTTTGGATACTTCGATTTGCTTGAGAGTTGTGCCGAAATGGTAGAGTTCATAATTCAGACGTACGGATACCGAATGCTCATACGGTACGGTCGCGTTAATCGTAGTATCACCGACCGAGATGCTCCCTGAGGATGTTTGATCAAGATTATGGTTATACTCACCGCTGTAACCGAGTGATAGTTGAGGATAAAGGGTTGAATAGACACTTCCCAACCTAGCTTCTTCAATAGAGGTGTCAATGGAACGAAGTTTTAGTCGGTGAGAGTTTTCTAATGCAGAAATTTTTAACGCTTCAAAAGATAGTTCTTTTGAGAATGCGATCATTTCTATCGATAAAAGAAGAAAAACTAATTTTTTAATACGTTGCATATTTTTAGTAGCCTATAATAAAACTTAACTAAAAAACATACTATTATATTTAAGGTTATGGAACAATCATATAAAACAATAAAAAATGTATAAAAATTAATCGAAATAACGAGTTCAAAACATCGCATTATTATCTAATGCCGTAAATTGTGGAAAAATATAGAAAACAGTATTTGTTAATATAATATAACAACTAGTTGGTAAATAAAATCACTGTGTAACTATTTGAAACAATATACTATGGAAGGTATGAAAAAGATTTATTGATCACTGTTGATGTGGAATAACCCCCATTTTGTAAACAGCCAATGCTGTAATAACGTCAGACCCTATTATTTCGCAGAGGGGATACACCCTGCCCCGATTTCTTCCCGCGTACTTTTTACCATCTCTTGTATCTTGATGTCATCGCTTACAACCCGCTCAAGCAGCTTCAACGCCTCGTCCGCCCTCCCCGTCCGGCACAAAAGCAGAGCCAGATTGTTGAGGGCCAGCGGATGGGACGGATGAAGGCTCAAGAGCTTGCGGTAGCTCTGCTCCGCGTCAGAGAGGCGATTCGAATGATACTGGGCATTGGCCAGTGCGAAATGGATGTCCGGATCTTGCGGCCAACGCACAAGCGCGCTCTGGTACGTCCGGATCGCTTCTTCGCTCATCCCTGTTTGCTCAAATGCATAGACGGAACGCAGAAACGTTTTCGGCGAAACGGATGCGGGCAGCTCTCCCGGCGGCAGAAGGATGACTCCCCAGTTGTCGCTTCGTTTCCACAGTGCGGCAAACGTTTCGATGCCCATCGCCTCATTCGGACGGTCCGAAAAATGGGTGAAAACACTCCGCGTTTGCGCGTCATAACCGGTCACCGGTGCGTAATGCCAAAGCGGATGCCATGAAAAACTGCGATTGACCAATACAATGACGGGATGGCGTTCGGCAAGTTCGGTGAAAAGTGCGTCGAATGTCGGCTCCAGAGGATAAACGATCAGACCATTGGCCCGCGCCGTTGCGATCAGCTCTACCTGCAACGTCCCGCCCTTGGCAGATATCAACGTCCGTCCATCCAGTTCCTGGAGCGATAAACGGGGGAGATAGGAGGTTTCGGACTGCCAATACGAAGAGAGCATCTGAATGGATGTAGAACCGCACAGATCAGCACGGGGAGGGACAAAAGGGACATTGATAGCGGATGATAGGTAATGTTTGCCGGGAGGGAGAGGATCCTTCGAGCTGCAGCCGCTTATGATCAAAGCGGCTGCAGCGTACAAGAATGCGAGAGCGTTTTTTCTTCCCACGTTAGCTTATCAGCGCGTAAAACTAAACACTCTTGTCAATCCGAGAAGATCGGTAATCAACAGGATAATAAAAATGAGAACAGCCGCACCGACAATAGCTCCGACAGCGTCACCGCCGGCCGGCATTGTATCGATCTGATACGCGATTGCGGAAATCTCCGAATCACTCATCGACGCGATTTTTTTCTCAACCATGTTCGGATCGACGCCCATCTCTTCGAATGTCTTAGCGACATCTTCCCGGGCCACGAACTCGATGACTTTCTCTTTCGAAGATACCGTTGCGGGCTGTTCAAAGAGCATCTCCGTTGAAGCGATCTGTGCCCATGAAACCTGAGCGAACAGGGTCATGCTCAATACCAATGACAAAACAACTTTTGACATCTTCATGTAATCCCCCTTTTGTGATCTTCAACCTCTTCTTTATAAAAAAAGAAATTTCGTATTGATTGTAAATGCCTTATCGTTAAACTTGCATTAAGATTTTCACAGCGATACAATCGGAATACAAAGATAAATAAAACAAATATTTTCACCATGTAATACGCCGGTAATCCCGCAATGTTACAATCTCACCGACGTGATAGGAATCACAAGAACTAAGACTTCGCAATGAAACACAATATAGTTTTTTTTTATAAAAAAAGATTTCGGAATCCTTAGTATCATTCTTGCATATTGTTACAAATAACAGCCGTAACAGGTGTTTAAAATCCGACAAGAGGTTTGAAGATGGGAATTTATATCGGTATATTTAGCGCAATTTTGATGGGGACATTGATCGGATCGATGGTGGAAGATTCAATGACGATCGTGAGCAGCGCACTCGCGCATCCAAAAGGGTAAAACGGTTCATTTTATGGCTACCCTATTGCGCCCCTGCTTTTTCGCCCGATAAAGCTGGGTGTCGGCCTCTTTGTAAAGTTCCTCGCAGCTCATCCCCGATTCAGGATAATAAATCACGATTCCCATCGAAATGGTCACATAGGGTGAAGCATCGTTGTGTTCATGCGGCAGCCCGAGCGTTTCGACTGCACGACAGATCAGCCTTCCGAGAGTTCGGTATTCTTCCACGCTCATATCACTGATAACGATCCCGAATTCTTCTCCGCCCAATCTGAACGCATAGTCACCGCTTCGCGAGGTGTAGGACTTCAAAACATCGGAAACCTGCTGTAATATGACATCTCCGGCCTGATGCCCATAGGTATCGTTGTAGCGTTTAAAATAATCGACATCCACCATCATTAATGCCAATGTCGTACCATGGCGCTTCGCACGGTTCATTTCATCGTCTATAATCTTGACGTAATGGCGGCGGTTATAAAGCCCAGTCATCGAATCGGTAATCGCCAGTTCCTCGATCCTTTTCTTGTCCGTGATATCGTAGCGTACGGCGGTATAGCCGATAATTTTCCCCTCAAAGATATCGGGAGATATCGTCGTGTCAACCCAATAGTAGCCTCCGTCGAATTTGAGATTTTTGATCTCGCCGTGCCATGTCCTTCCGGCAATGATCGTTTGCCAAAGGTCGTTAAAAAACGCCGCAGGCATATCAGGATGGCGTATGATACGGTGGTTTTTGCCGATCAGCTCCTCTTTCGTATAGCCGCTGATACGGCAAAAAGCGTCCGATGCGTACGTGATGATTCCGTTATGATCGGTCTGCGAAGCGATCACGTACTGGTCGATGACATTGATGTACTCTTTCATTTTCTGCGATTTGATTTTTATCTTGGTTTCGAGTTTTCGGTTCAGCTCTTCGATTTCGCCTTTGTGCATTTCGAGCAAGCGGTTTTGTTCGTTCAGCTGATCCATTTTGCCCTTGATGTCTGCCGACATTTGCTGAAACACCCGCGTCAGCACCTGCCATTCGCTGTCATACTGGTCGCTGTCAATCCTCACCTTATAGTTCCCGCGCGACATCATCAGGGCATATTGCGTCAATTCCTCTATCGGCTGTGCGAAGGAGCGGAACGCCACAACGATCATCCCGACAACGACCGCTATCCCGGTCATAAACAAAAGGGCCAGCGAGGTGATCCGCTGATACCATTCGCTGAGGAGCTCGTTCTCGTTGATGGAGATGGCGATACCCCACCGCAGATCGTCCTGGTACGCCCACGCTACGGCCGCATTGTGCCCGCTCCGGTCATGCATGTACTGCAGTCCGCTTCCTCCGCCGGCCGCTTCGAGGATCGGAGTCATCTGTTCGTAATCGAGCCGTTCAAAAGCCTCGATTGACGTATTTCGGACAGGGGCCATCGTCAAAAGTTTTCCCTCTCGCACTACCGCGGCAATGACTTCCCCCGTTTTCCCCAGTTCGGAAGCATCGTCTATGACCGATTGCAAGGTTTTGTTATCGATTTGCGCCGCTATGACACCGATCATCTCGCCGTCGCTGAACACTGGTTCGGCGACAAAGGCCGCATAATCCCCACTCGGCGCGTAATGGGTGAAATCGGAAATATACGATCCGCCATTTGCGAGGGCATTCGCAACAACCCTTGCCAGTTCGGTGTCGCGGTATTTGCCCACCAAAAGATTCGTATGAAGGTCCTTCTCTTTTTTGACCGCATGGATCACATCGCCGTTCAAGCTCACCACAAAAAGATCGTAAAAACCGTTCTGTGCTGCGAAATAGGCGAGGTCTGCCTCCATCAGTTCCGGTGATTTGCGCCAAAAGCTCTCGTCAAAAATACTATGGTGGCGTGACGCAAAACGGATCAGATGCTTCAGACCCTCAAGCGCGGCATAGCGCTGCTGGATGTAGGTGTCGATCGTTTGAAGCCTGTGCATCAGGATATTATGGACCCGTGCCAACCCGTTATGGCGTATCGTATCGCGTATTTCAAATCCGATATACGCCAAAACCATAAACATGACCGAAGAAATAGCTAATACCCAGAATACGACACGTTTGAGCAATGTCATGTTCTTTGCAAACACCATTTTCGATCCTTTTTCAGATCCTGTTATTGTTTAAATCGTTATCGTTGTTGACATACTATGTATAATCAAAAATCATACTTAATCGTACGCCGTCCGACTGAATATGAATATAAAAAAATCAATTAAAAAATAGAAAGAGTTTTTGAAGAAGGAAAGACATTTGTGTTATGATTACGTACTTTGCTTCAGGGGTTTATAGTGGGATTGTCTTCAATGGATGTTAACGGTTTACCTGGTTTGGGAGAGGAGTGCCACCTGCTTTTGCAGTCTGTCATCGATACCCAGAAGAATCTGATTGTGGTCATGCACAAAAATACCCCCATCCTTTTCAACCGCTCCTTTCAGAAATTCACCGGTATGGCCACCCCCAAAGAGTTCCTGCGTGAATTCGGCTCCCTGGTGAACCGTTTTGTCCCCCATGACTCCTACTTTCATGCCGGAAAGTCAAAAAATCCGGACGAATGGACGACAGCGTTGCTAGCGCTTCCGGAAGAAGACCGCATTGTGAGCATGATAGACTGCCGCGCCGATCCGTACGCTTTTTTAGTGACACTCGATGCGCCGGTTCCCGGCTACACGATCATTTCGTTCAGCGACATCTCCCAGGATTTGATCAAACGGATCATGATCGAAAACGACGTGAGTATCGACAAAGAGAGCGGTGCTTATAACCAGGATTATTTTATCCATACTTCGAAAAGCTTTCATGACGCAGCGGAATTCAATAAAAAATCGATCGGCATCACGATGGTGGAGCTGATGTCGACCGATGCCGAAGCCGAAAAATACCTGCGTGATTTCACCTCAAGCATCAAAAGCAACATCCGCCAAAGCGATATGCTGGTGCGGTGGGGGAAAAAGATATTTCTCCTCGCCTACCTCATCGATACTCCCGATAATGCAATGGACTTCAGCAAAAAGCTCATCAACGTGATGCGCCAGGAACCGTTTGAAAACCTCAATACAATCAGCATGAGGCTGGGAACGTCGGTACAGCAGGAGAAAGAAAACATCACCGACATCATCGCGCGGGCGAACAAAGCGCTGCGGCAAGCCGTAGATTCCCAAATCAATTTCCTCTAAATAACGTCAAGCATCAGCACATCGAGGAGATCGTCTCTCCTTTATCCTCTCGATTCTACCACAACTCATCCACCGGGTCCGGGTACGGGCGTTGATACGATTCAAACGTCATATTCGGCCACCAGATCCAGACTCGCTTCGTGCAGCCGGTCGGCCAGAACGATGGCCAGCGCATGCATGAACTGCAACGAGGCTTTTTTATGGTGCTGCGCGAACACAGCAAACGCTTCGCGTCCGATCACATAGAGTTCCGTATCCCCGCACGCGACAGCATCCGTATACTGCGGGTTTCCCCCCAGAAATGAGAACTCCCCGAAAAAATTTCCCTGCGCCAGGGTGTTCATATGGAGGCGGTGTTTCTCCGACACCCCAAGCGTGATCCGCACCGATCCGCTCCGGATCAGGTAAAGTCCCCCTCTCTCGTCCCCCTCGGCATAAATTCTCTCGCCCGCCCGGTAGGAACGGGTCTCGAGCAGGCTCTTTATCTCTTCAAGAGTGTCGGCATGACGCCCTTTGAAAAGATCGAAATCCCCCAGTTCGAATGGCGTCACCCCCTTCTTTTCACTCATGCTCTGCGCTATGATCTCTTCTTCCGCCCATTCGATCGCATCATCTAAATCGTCAAACACCTTGATGGGGCTCAGGTGGCGGAGCAGCCCCACCTGGTTAAAATAGCTCTCCATGTCATCTCCCGAAGGGAGTTTGTGCGGCAGTCTGCACAGCAGCAGATACCCCTCCCTGTCGTGCAGGATATCCTTGATCTGAAGCAGGATATGCGCTGCGGTCAGATCGACCGTCTGGACCCGTTTCATATCCATGATGACGTATTTTTTCTCTTCGAGATCATGTTGCAGCATCGAATAAAGCTGATTGGCCGTTCCGAAAAAGAGGCTTCCGTGCAGTTCGTATACCGAAAAGGCCCTCCCCTTCTCCCGTAGGATCGCCTCTTCATCCTTATTTCGGACGATTCTGCTTCGTGCTTCGGTCCCGTCCTGATGACGGTAAACGACAGAAGCACCGATCTGGCGGAAAATGTACAATGTCACGGCGAGTGCGAGCCCCACTCCAGCCGCCGCGATGAGGCTGACAGCTACGGCCGTCACGGCGACCGTCACGATAATGGCAAAATCGAGCGCCGTTTTCGGGGAATGCAAAAGGCGGACGCTGTGGCGGTCGATCATCCGAAACCCGATTACAATCAATATCCCAGAAAGAGCGGCGAGCGGTATCCATGCGATGTAATTCCCCAGTATCCAAAAAGCGATTACGGCCGTCATTCCGGTGATCAGCCCCGAGCGGGAACCCGTCGCACCGCCGGAGAGATTGACCATTGTCGGTCCCATCGTCCCCGATCCGGGCATCCCCCCGATCAGCGAGGAAACAACATTAGCCGAGCCCTGCGCAATCAGTTCGCGGTCGGAACGGTGGAACGTATGGGTCATCGAATCGAGCATGACGCACGTTTTGAGGGTATCGATCGACAGCAGCGCCGCCAGTGTCAACGCAGGAACAAAGAGTGAAAGGAGATCGTTCAGCGGCATCTGCAACAGTGTCTCAAAACGCCCTTCAAACGCTTCAAGAAAATCGATCCCGCCGCTTCCTCCGAGGGTCCCGATCACAAAAGGATTGTTGGGGCGCAGCAAGGAGGGGTCAGCGATCCCCAGCATGAAAAAGGTTCCTATGCCGGCCCCTATCGCCGCGATGACGGCAGGGACCCGACGGATGTAACGGCCTGCGAAGAGCATCGCCGCGATCGTCACCGAACCGACAATGATACTTTGCCATTCCCACATGAAAAGGTTGAAAGCCCCCTCCCAAAAGCTTTCCCCCTGCGGAAGACCCAAAAACTTCGGAGCCTGCGACGCGATGATATAGAGCCCTACGCCGCTTAAATAGCCGCTGACGACAGGAAAAGGCATGTACTTGATCAGCCTTCCCAGACCGATCGAGCCGAAAAATATCTGCATCACGCCGGCGGCCAGGGCCACGAGCATCACCATGACGAACACGGCATCTGCACCGAACCCTCTGGCACTGTAGTCGAGGACAAAAGCCGACAAAACGGCTGCCGCCGGTGCGCTCGGAGCCGAGATCAGGCGTTCGGTCCCCCCCGCCAGTGCGGCGACCGTCCCCACAGCGACAACCCCGAAGAACCCCGCGACGGCACCGTACGCGCTGTATTCTCCTCCGATGGATCCGTACACTATGACCCCAAACGCGATTGCAGAGGGGAGTGCGACAAACATCGCCGCCGTCCCGCCCCACACATCTCCCATCATACCGCTTTTTCCAAACATTCCGATTCTACTTTTGTTTTGGATTGATTGTATCCAAAACACGATTAGTCCAGGTGATGTTTCTGGTACAATCATGCCATGATTTCCCACCCTTCCGATACCCGCCGCGGCATTCTCTATATGCTCGCCGCGTCGTTTTTGTTCGCCCTGACATTGGCCTTTGCGAAACTCCTCTCAGACTCTATGGGTTCGGTAGAAGTGACCTTTTGGCGCAACGCGGTCGGCCTCGTTGTCCTCGCCCTGACTCTCTTGCACACACCGATCAAAAATACCGGAGGGCGCCCCTTTACCCTCATCTTCCGAGGTGTCATCGGGACAGTAGCCCTCCTGGTATTTTTTTATACCGTCAGCGCCACCTCGCTTTCCAATGCGATCGTGTATGCCAAAACCGAACCGATTTTCACCGCCATCCTCGCGTTTTATCTTCTGAACGAAAAACTGCGCTACAGCGCCGTTTTCGCGATCCTCATCGGCTTTGCCGGGGTGGCGGTACTGAGCGGAATGGAATGGAATTATCTGCATGTGATGGGGATACTGACAGGGTTTCTCTCGGCACTGGCCTATACCAGCGTACGCAGCCTAAAAGCCCATTACGACACACGTACCGTCGTCCTATCGTTTATGATCGCCGGAGTCATTATCCCTCTTTTCCTGATGATCATTGCCCACCACTATACCTCCGAGCTTCTGGCGTTCGCCCTGAGCCCATTTGTCGTTCCCGTGGGGATCGACTGGATATGGATCGTCCTGATGGGGCTCGCCGCCGCACTCGGACAGATTTTGATGACGCGCGCCTATTTTTATGCCAAAGCGGGTTTGGTGAGCACCATCAGCTATTCGGTTGTCGTTTTCGCGACGTTGTTCGGAATTGTTTTGGGGGATACGCTGCCCACTCCGACCGTCCTCGCCGGAGGAGCACTCGTCGTTCTCAGCGGGATGATGCTGACACGGGCCAAATAGAGGCTAGAGTTTCTTTTCGATTTTTTCGGCGATGGTGTCGCCCAGTTTTTCCAACGGTGCCTCTTTGTAATTAGGCGTCATTCTGATATCGGTCAGGTTGTCTTCTATCCGTTTTACCGGCATTGTTTTCACCGGTTCGGGCTTCGGTGCAGCTGCTTGCGGCGTCTGTACCGTTGTATTGCTTTCCGCTGCTTTTCTTTCTGCCAGATACGCATCCAGAAAAAAGGCTTTAAAGACCAGCGCGGCAACTGCCAGCAAAATAATATAAACGATCGGTCGCATTTTCACTCCTTCTTGCTTACGAAATATTAGCAAACATTTGTTAACGGATAAAACTCTCCTCATAAATCGGCACAATCGTGCAATTTTGAAATCAGACCCACCTAAATCGTTCCCAACCGGGTTATAGTATCTTCCTCCATTAAGAAAATCAAGGTAGAATGCACCCTTATGAAACGAACCGAATCTTTTTCCTTCTACGCTTTTATCATCGCCTTTCTGGTTCACCTCATCCTTATCCTCATGCTCATTATTTTAAACCAATTGACGCCGGTTCCTCCCAAACCCGACGAAACTCCGCCGGAAGAGCAGCGGTTCCGCCTCTCGATAAAAGAACGCCCCGACATTCCCAAAGAGTCTCTCGTGAAAAACGAGATTCCCGTACCCGAACCGACACGTTCCATTCCCCGCGGCGAACAGATACTCCGCCCTTCCGTACCCAAGCCCATACCTGCGGCGGCCCCAAAACCCGAGCCGGTGTCCCAGCCTTCACCGGCGACATCCGAATCCGTACCCGAACCGAAAAAAGCGTTCGAACGCCACGTCGCCAAAACCGTCGCCAAGATCGAGAGAGAGCCTCAGCCCAAAAAAGAGTCCGGGCTCTACGACATCCTCTCCAAAGCCGACCCTTCCGTTCAGGAAAAACCGCTCAAAAGCACCACCCAGGTTGCAGACAGCATCCAGCGCCTCTACGGCGACAAATTCAGTGAACTCTCCGAAGGGGAGCAAAAATACATCCTGGATAACCAGGAGATCATGCGCCGCATTACCCAGGGGGTTCTGGACCGCTACGGCCGCAGCCGGATCCCCGACAGTGTCCGGGTCAACGATACCAACATGATCGAGTTTTATCTCCATCCTGACGGGAGCATCTCCGACATCCGTTTTCTGAAAAACAGCCGCCTCTCGATTCTGGACGACACGACCAAAGAGGTGATCGAACTCGCCTACGCCAAATACCCCCGCCCCGAGCAAAAAACGCTGATCCGCTACCGCGTCTGGTACAATCTGACCGGATATTAAACGCGCACACTACTCCATATGTCGCTATAATAAATCATGCAACCGAACCGATCTCTTTTTGCGTTGTCGATCGCAGTCGCCTTGCACATGGTGGTTTTGGCACTTTTCTGGATGGCTGCGCTTGACCTTTTCGAAGAAGAACCCCCACCGCGGGAAAAACGGTTCGGAGTGCTATTCAGCGAGGAACCGGGGATCTCGGAAGACGTAGAGCCTTCTCCCCCTTCCCCGGCCGTTTCTGCCGTGGCAAGCATACCTGCCGCCCCGTCTCCAAAAGCGGATACCCCACCGTTTCCGGAGACGGAACAACCTTCCGCTGCTCCCACTTTGCAGCCGATCACGCAGGCCGACAGAGAGACTCTCCCCCGCTCGGTCCTCCACCATTACGGCGAGGAGTTTTTTGACCTCAGCCCCGGAGAGCAGCACTACATCATCGACAATCTTCAGCGGATACGAAAGCTCAACGAAATCGTCGGTACCCGGCTGCTGCGCGAGCGCCCGGACGAAGAGATCGACCCCTCCGACAGCAATGTCGTCGAGTTTTATCTCCATCCCGACGGAACCGTCTCGGACCTGCATCTGCAAAAGAACCGGATCGGGACGATGCTGGACGAACTGACGCTGCAGACGATCGCTCTGGCCCATCCGAAATACCCCAAACCGGAGCAAACCACCCTGGTCCGGATCCGCGTCTACATTCTGGTCAAATAGCGCTAGCGGGTGTTGAGTACCGCCATCGCCCCTTTGTAGACCGGTTCATCGATAAAACCGTACTTCTCGTCGACAAACCCGCTGATCCCTTTTGCGGCGTGCTCCTCGAACAATGCGACAATCTCCCGGCAGCGGGTCCGTTCCGCCTCACCGTGGCCAAGAATTTCATGGATCAGATCGGCCTGGGCGGGGGCAATGCACCCTTTTGCGTCATACCCCATCATCTTCTCCAGCTCCAGCCAGTTTCGGAGGCAGTCGAGGTTTTTATGGTCCTGATAGACAAACGAGACCGGTTTGACGCCGCAGGAGCGCGATGTCACCAGAAAGTGCGAAAGGAGATAGTGCAGCGTCGGATTGTCGGGGTGGATCAGGCTCTGGGAGAGTCCGAGATCGGCAAAGAGGTCGAGTATTCCCAGATAGTACCCCTTGATACGCGGACTTAGAGCAAGTTCTGCAAGGGCCAGCCATGCCTCTTTCGTCTCGATGGAGAGGTGCACCTCGATCCCCTCTGCGATAAGCGACAAAGCGCGCCGCACGTCGTCGACACTGCGTATTTTCGGGACACGGATACCATCGGGCATAAAAGGGTTCAGGTAGGCGATCTCTTCGGCTCCCCCCTCTTCCAGCGGATTGACGCGGACAATCAGTTTTTTTCCACTTTTGGGATTGGATGCCAAAGCAATCGCGCAGAGTACCAGGGCGTAGGGTTTTTGCGCAGGCGCCACCCCGTCTTCGAGGTTCAGCATAACGCATTCGGCTGAAAGAGCGGGGATTTTGGATAGGTGTTTCACGTTCTGGGCTGAGAGCATCATGACGGAGCGGTAGGCGCCGGAGCGGTTTTGGGAACGGGGGACAGGGGCGGCAAGGAGGCGGAGCCCATCAAGGTCGCCCGTTTCGATCAGGCTATTTAGTTTTTCGGGGTTTCTCAGCGGCACGTTTAAACTCCTCGCGGTGGAGATAATAGTAAAGCGTCTGGATTTCGGTATCGGTCAGGTAATAACGTGGCATTCCGATAATCCGGCTGTTGATTTTTTCGTAGAATTCTTTGAAGGGGAGCTTGTGGATAGGCTTACCGGCGAATACCTGCTCTTTTCCCTCGTCTTTGTATTTGGCGATCAGCTTCCCTTGGCCGTTCTCTCCGTGGCACAAATGGCATCCTACCCCTCGGGGGTTATGGTAGAGCCCTGCGGCGTATTCTTCCCGGGTGATAAAAGAATCGGCATACGAGAACGTCAATGCCAAAAGCCAAACAAATACCCCTCGCACGCACACCCTTTAACCAATGTTTATACTTTTAGCGGTATCATACCCAAAAACAATTTGACGGTGGTTAAATGCAGATACTTGACGGTAAAGCACTCGCGCAAAAAATCGAAGAAAAGGTCTCCGCCGGAGCCAGAGAACTCAAAGCCCTCACCGGCAGAGTCCCCGGCCTTGCGGTCATTTTAGTGGGTCACGATCCTGCGAGCCAGGCTTACGTCGGTATGAAAAAAAAGGCGTGCGACCGCGCAGGTTTTTATTCGGTGACCCATGAGATGCCCGAAGACATCTCCCAGGAAGCGATCATCAAAACAATCGAGATGATGAACCAGAATCCGAACATCGATGGCATATTGATCCAGCTGCCGCTGCCCAAACACATCGATACGACCAAAATCCTCGAAATCGTCTCCCCCTCCAAAGACGTCGACGGCTTCCACCCCTACAACGTCGGACGCCTCACTACGGGGCTGGACGGTTTCGTCCCCTGCACCCCTCTGGGGGTCATGGAACTGCTGGCGGAATACAGCATCGACGTCAAAGGTAAAAACTGCTGCGTCGTAGGTGCCTCCAACATCGTCGGTAAACCGATGGCCGCACTGCTGCTCAACGCCAATGCGACCGTCGAAGTCTGCCACATCTTCACCGATGATCTGGCAAAACACACCCGTAACGCCGACGTTATCCTCGTCGGTGCGGGAGTGATCAATCTGATCAAAGAGGATATGGTCAAAGAGGGGGCCATCATCATCGACATCGGCATCAACCGCGCACCTGATGGCCGCCTGGTGGGAGACGTCGATTACGACGCCGTTTCCCCCAAAGCCTCCTATATCACCCCGGTCCCCGGCGGTGTTGGGCCGATGACAATTGCCATGCTCCTCTCCAACACCCTCAAAGCGGCCCGAATCCATGCAGAAGAAGCGAGATAACTCTTGAAGAAAAAAGTCCTCCAAGCCGCCCACAGCGCCTACCGTTTTTCAAACACCTGGACGGGGACGATCATCATCGTCCTGTTCGTCATTTTTTTTGTCGCCCAGGCGTTTCGGATTCCCAGCGGATCGATGAAAGATTCCCTCCTGATCGGTGATCACCTTTTCGCCAAAAAATTCGCCTACGGGATTTCCACTCCCCATATCCCCTTCCTGGAAATCCCTCTGATTCCGGGGACGGACGGCCACATCATCGACGGGGACGAACCCTCACGCGGCGACATCGTCATTTTCCGCTACCCCAACAATACCCAGCTGCACTATGTCAAACGGTGCGTCGCCCTGCCGGGGGATGAGCTGTTTTTGATGGACAAGGTCCTCTACCTCCACCCCCGCGAAGGGGATGAGTACGCCAAATCGGCGTTCAAGGGGTATGAACTCGTCGAAGTTCAGGGGAAACTGTGGGTCAAAAACCCCTATGGCAAAGAGCATCCCGGGATCCACAACGATGACAAAATCGTCGACAACGGCCTCTATCCGGAAGAACTCTTCAACTTCGGCCCCATACAGGTCCCTGAGAAAGAATACTTCATGATGGGGGACAACCGCGACCACTCCAACGACAGCCGTTTCTGGGGCAGCGTCCCCTACGGCCTGATCGAGGGGACTCCCTGGTTCGTCTATTTCAGCATGGACGACAACTATGAAGTGCGATGGGAACGGATCGGAAAAACACCCGCCGATCTGGAGCAGAACGAACCTCTGGAGCGTGCAGTAAGCGAACGAATCCGCCAAGACGTCAATGACTATGAACTCTATTGATCTTCTCGAAATCGCCGCCGCCGTTGCCGCCCTTCTCGTCGCCATCATCGGCCATGAGATCATGCACGGATGGGTCGCCTACCGCTACGGCGATCGCACGGCGAAGGATAGCGGACGCTTAAGCATCAATCCCCTCATCCACATCGACCCTTTCGGATCCATTCTCGTCCCTTTGATGACCTATTTCATTCCTATGTTGCTGGGTGCTTCCAGCGGATTTTTGTTCGGATGGGCCAAACCGGTCCCCGTCAATACCCATACGGTAATCCGCAACGGCGGCTACAACGCGGCAATGCAGGTTTCGCTGGCCGGGATCGTCTACAACCTCTTTATGGCGACACTCGCCTCGATCTTTCTGGTCTCGCTGGCCGAACCGACCCAGAGCGATTCGCTGCTGTATGTATTCGGCTACCTTTTCATCATCAAACTGCTGCTGATCAACGTCGTCCTCGCCGTCTTCAATCTGCTGCCTATTCCGGGGTTTGACGGTTCCCATTTTTTGAGCTATCTCGCTCTCAAATACCGTATCCGCGCCGTCGCCGAATTTTTCGCCAAAGCCGAACCTTATGGAATGATTGTTATCATCATCATATTGGTTACGCCGCTTAAAATACCGTTGGTGATCTGGCCCATCGAAATTGTTTTAAATCTGCTGTTGCACTAGGAGTCTTTTATGAAATTTTACATTGCCACCGACCATGCCGGAATCGATCTTAAAAACTTTACCGTCGAGAATCTCCGTTCCAAAGGACATGAGGTGATCGACCTCGGTCCTTTCGAAAAAGACAGGGTTGACTATCCCGACTACGCCGTAAAAGTGTGCGAAAACGTCCTGGCCGACCCCGCGTCTCAGGGGATTTTGATCTGCGGTTCGGGGATCGGGATGTCCATGGCCGCCAACCGTTTCCACGGCATCCGCGCCGCGTTGTGCCATGACGCCTATACCGCGACCGTCGCCCGCGGCCACAACGATGCCAATGTCCTGTGTTTCGGAGAACGGATTGTGGGGCAAGGGGTCGCCGAATCAATCCTCGATGCATGGATTGCCGGAAAATTCGAAGGAGGCCGCCACTGCGGCCGGGTGGAGAAAATCGAAGCGATCAAAGGATAAGGGATGTTTTTGGAGTGGTCACTGCTCACCATCGTTACGCTGGGGGCGCTCTTCTTTCTCGTCAAAATGTTTTATTTCCGCAGCATCACCGTCAAGGAGCAGCGGAGCAGCGAAATGATGAAGCTGACCCTCAAAGAAGCCGAAGTGCTGATCCGAAAATACCAGATCCAGCTTCAGCGCGCACTCGGGAATGTCGACATCCTGAGCGAAGAGCTCAACAGCCTTCGCAACGAGCTCAAAACACTCAAACAGCGCAACTCCAAACACCGTGCCGAAACCGACCGGCTCCAAAACAAAATCAAAGAGCTCGAAGGGCGTATCGACGCCCTGATTTAATGCCAGAGGAATATCATGACACTCTCGATCCAAGAGAAAGCTTTTTTAATCGAATCGATCCGGGATATCCCCGATTTCCCCAAACCGGGGATCGTTTTCAAAGACATCACGACCCTTTTGGCCGACAAAAATGCCTATGCCCTCCTGATGCGCCACCTCTGCGGGCGCTACGGTTCGTATAACCTGACCCATGTCGCCGGAATCGACGCGCGTGGCTTTATCTTCGGGGCCGCTTTGGCGCAAATGCTGGGGGTCGGTTTCGTCCCCATCCGCAAAAAAGGGAAACTCCCCTATACGACCGTTTCGGAGAAATATTCCCTCGAATACGGCATCGACGAAGTGGAAATCCACATCGATGCCTTCGCGGGAGCGGCCAACCCCAAAGTGCTCCTCATCGACGACCTGATCGCGACGGGAGGGACCGCCTACGCTGCCGCCAGCCTTATCAACAAGGTTGGGGCCGAGTGCGTCGAAGCCTGCTTTATCATGGGGCTTGATTTTCTGAGCGGCCAGAGCAAACTGCGCGAACTGGTCGAAGTCTATACTGTTATTGGAGTCGATTGATGTATATCCCAAAACCTTCCCGATTTGATCCCGTCGAAGGGCACTTCGGCACTTTCGGCGGACGCTATGTCCCCGAAACCCTCATGCCTGCCCTCCTCGAGCTCGAAGAAGCGTACAAGCAGATCCGTTTCGACGAAGATTTCTGGCGCGAAGTCGACGGCTATCTCACGGATTACGTCGGACGCCCGAGCCCCCTTTATCATGCCGCCAACCTCTCCGAAGAGCTGGGGGCAAAAATCTACCTCAAACGCGAAGACCTGAACCATACGGGTGCCCACAAGATCAATAACGTCATCGCGCAGGGACTCATGGCCAAACGGCTCGGGAAACAAAAAGTCATCGCCGAGACGGGTGCCGGCCAGCACGGGGTCGCGACGGCAACGATCGCCGCACTGCTGGGGCTCGAATGCGAAATCTTCATGGGGGCCAAAGACGTCGCGCGCCAGGAGCTCAATGTCTTTCGGATGAAGCTCCTCGGGGCCAAAGTCCACGCCGTCCAGAGCGGTTCGAAAACCCTCAAAGATGCGATGAACGACGCGATCCGCCACTGGGTCACCCACGCCCGCGACACGTTCTACATCATCGGCACCGTCGCGGGGCCCCACCCCTACCCGATGATGGTGCGCGATTTTCAGGCCATCATCGGCTGCGAAGCACGCGCCCAGATTCTGGAAAAAGAGGGGCGTCTCCCCGATTACGTCATCGCCTGCATCGGCGGCGGAAGCAACGCCATCGGGACCTTCCAGCACTTTCTGGAAGATCCCGAAGTGCGCTGCATCGGGATCGAAGCCGGAGGGCTTGGGATCGACACCGACAAACACGGCTGTTCGCTCGAAAAAGGGCGTCCCGGAGTATTGCACGGGCAGATGAGCTACCTGCTGCAAAACGAAGACGGGCAGATACTCGAAGCCCATTCGATTTCGGCGGGGCTTGACTATCCCGGCATCGGACCCGAACACGCCTTCCACAAAGACAACGAGAGCGTCAGCTACGATCACGTCACCGATGCCGAAGCCCTCGACGCCTTCGTCTGGCTCAGCCGCCGCGAAGGGATCATTCCGGCATTCGAAAGCTCTCACGCGGTCGCCTATCTGAAAAAAATGAGCGATATCAAGGGTAAAACGGTGATCGTCAACCTCTCGGGGCGGGGGGACAAGGATATGATTCAGGCCAAAGAGCTCCTTCGTTTTGAGGAGAATTGATGCGTACCGTGACTGAGACTCCCCCTTTTTACAAACGCCCCAAAACACTCACCGTTCTCGCCATTCTGGTGCTTTCGGTCGTCCTGCTGGCGATGAATGCCGAAACGATCCGCGATTTTTTCGGCAACTTCGAAGCGAACATGGTCGCCCTGCTGAAACGATACGGCTACGTTATCTTGTTTTTGTGGAGCACCCTGGAGGGGGAAATGGGGCTTGTCATGGGAGGGCTCATGTGCCATACCGGAGACATGTTCTATCCGATGGCCGTATTCATCGCGGGGCTGGGGGGATTTGCAGGTGACCAGATCTACTTTTACACCGGACGCTTCAACAAAAACTACATCTATACCAAGCTTCATTCGCAGCGGCGCAAGTTTGCCATCGCCCACCTGCTTCTGAAAAAACACGGCTGGCCGATTATTTTCGTCCAACGCTACATGTACGGAATGCGAACCGTGATCCCGATGGCCATCGGACTGACCAAGTATTCGGGCCGGAAATTCGCCCTTATCAACCTTATCAGTGCCTGGGTATGGGCTGCCGTGACAATCACCCCCGTCTACATCTATGGAGATGAGATCCTGAAACTGCTCGAATGGGCGAAAGAGCACTGGTATCTCGCCCTCCCCGTTGCCGGACTCTTCGCTGCGGGGATCATCACCTATTTCAGACGACTGGAAAAACACCTTTTGGAGAAACGCAATGAACGTCAAACTCGCTAACCAACCCCTCTCCGGCATTGATGCCGATCTGACGCTGGAATTTGTCACCCCACAGCGCCTCGAACACCACCCTCATGCCGCACTTCTGGCTCAGGCCGGGTTCAAGGCCGAAACCGAGCAGCACTGTGCTTTGCACGAACACCGCCTCCTGGTATGCGGCGTCAGTGACACCGCGCCCGAAACGATCCGCACAGCGGCGGCACATGCGATCCGTACCGCCAAGGGATACGGATATGCTTCTCTCAAACTCGCCCAGTACGGAACCGAAAACTTCGCGGCTCTGATCGAAGGGATTGTGCTGGGAAGCTACCGCTTTGAGGGGTACCGTTCCGACCCAAAACCCTCCTCGCTGCGTGATGTGATCTTCTCATCCGAAACCATTGAGGGGGCAATGCTCGATATTGCAACTCTCGAACCCCTCTTCGACCAAACCCTCGTCATTGCCAAAGCAACCAACTACGTCCGTGACCTGGTCAACCAGACCCCGGACGACATGACGCCTCAGGCGATGGCTATCGCAGCGGAATCGCTCTCACGTTCGCACGACCTTGAATGTACCATCCTCGATGTAAACGGCCTCGAAGCCGAAAAAATGTTCGCGATGATGAATGTCGGACGCGCTTCGGTCCACCCTCCCCGCCTGATCCATCTCGCCTACAAACCCACCAACCCAAAAAAAGTTATCAGCCTCGTCGGCAAGGGGCTCACCTACGACAGCGGCGGCCTAAGCCTCAAACCGGCCGCTTCGATGGTGACGATGAAAATGGACAAGGCGGGTGCCTGCGCCGTCATGGGGATGATGAGGGCGATCAGCGAGCTGAAACTCGACATCGAGGTCCACGGCTTTATGGGGATGGTCGAAAACATGATCGGAGGCAACGCCTACAAACCCGATGACGTCCTCCGGGCCAAAAACGGCAAAACGATCGAAGTGCGCAACACCGACGCCGAAGGGCGCCTCGTCCTCGCCGACGTCCTGGGATACGCGCAGGAGAAGGTCAAAAGCGACTACATCTTCGACTACGCGACTCTGACCGGTGCCTGCATGGTGGCGCTGGGACCCTACACGACGGGAGTCATGGGGCACAACGAGGCGCTCAAACGCTCGTTTGTCGAAGCGGGAGCCGAAGCCGGGGAATACTGCGGTATTCTCCCCTTCAACCGCCACCTGACCAAACTGATCAAAAGCGACGTCGCGGACGTGTGCAACGTCTCCTCCAAACCCTACGGCGGAGCGATCACCGCGGCACTCTTTCTCGACCACTTCATCGATGAGGATATGAAGGACAAATGGGTCCACTTCGACATCGCGGGCTCTGCCTATACCGAAAGCGCATGGGACGTCCATGCCCACGGCGGCACGGGCGCGGGAGTCCGGATGACGTTAAACTGGCTCATGAACCATTGCAAATAAAAAAATAAAACTTCATAAGGATTTACATATATGGGACTTAGTATCGGACTTGTAGGATTACCAAACGTCGGGAAATCGACCACATTCAACGCGCTGACCAAAGCGCAAAACGCCGAAGCGGCCAACTATCCGTTCTGTACGATCGAGCCGAACAAGGCGACCGTTCCGGTCCCCGACGCCCGCCTCGACGCACTGGCCAAAATTGTCAATCCAGAGCGGATTCAGTACTCGACTCTCGATTTCGTCGACATCGCGGGGCTTGTCAAGGGTGCCAGCAAAGGAGAAGGGCTGGGAAATAAATTCCTCTCCAACATCCGCGAAACGGAAGTGATCCTGCAGATCGTCCGCTGCTTCGACGATGAGAACATCGTCCATACCGAAGGACGGATCGATCCGCTGGACGATGTCGAGATCATCGAAAACGAACTGATCTTCGCCGATGTCGAAGTGCTGACAAACCGGATCGAACGGCTCAAAAAACAGGCCAAAAACGACAAAGAAGCGGCCGCCATGGCGGAGTTTGCCGAAGAGCTCGCCGAATACCTCGCCGATGGAAATCTGGCCCGTAATTTTCCGAAAGCCGACAGCGAAATGTTCGACAAGCTCAACCGCGAAATCCGCCTCCTGAGTGCCAAAGAGATCATGTACGGTGCCAATGTCGACGAAGACGGACTCACTGAAGACAACGACTACGTCACCGCTCTTAAAGATCATGCGGCAAAAAACGGCTGTGAAGTGATCAAACTCTGCGCCAAAATCGAAGAGGAACTCGTCGGCATGGATGACGATGAGCGCAACGAATTCCTCCGCGACATGGGTGTCGAAGAATCAGGGCTGGAGCAGATCATCCGCAAAGGGTTCGACAAACTGGGGCTCATGAGCTATTTCACCGCGGGGGTCAAAGAGGTCCGCGCCTGGACGATCCACAAAAATACGACGGCCCCGAAAGCGGCCGCCGTCATCCACAACGATTTTGAAAAAGGGTTCATCCGCGCCGAAGTGATCGGCTACGATGACTTCGTCTCCTGCGGCGGGGAAGCCAAAGCCAAAGAAGCCGGAAAAATGCGCCTGGAAGGAAAAGAGTACATCGTCGCTGACGGTGACATCATGCACTTTCGATTCAACGTCTGATACACAGTACCCCTTTGTCGGGGGCAGAAATGCCAATCCAGGAGTTCTATATGCCGCTTCGATACGCCGGACCAAAACCATTGATTTCAGCCCACGGGATCGAATTCGACCTTAACAAAGAGGACAAATTCGTCTACCTCAGTATCGCCGCCGAGCTGATACAGGCCCTCGATCATGAATATGTCGGAGAAAAGCGCTACTCCTACATCGCCTCGGGCAAACCGCTCCCCGCAGATCAGATTCTCTCCGCTATCCGCCGGCACGATCCGATGATCGATCAGGAGATCCAGATGCGGCGCCACACGGCCGAGCAGGAACTGAACGAAGAACTTGAGCGGGCACAAACGAACAAACTTCTGGGCGACGAAGAGCGCGAAGTACTGATCAAAAACATCCGGCTGATGCATACCTACCGTATCGACCGGGCCATCAACAAAACGGTCTACTACAGCGCCATCGCTTCCATCGCCAATATTGTCAAAGCCGGCCACATCGATTACATCGTTGCGCCGATGTTTCCAAAATTCATCCACCTCTTTCATTCACTGCAGGGGGTATTGGCCAAGCTCCATCCCCCGGTTGAGAGCGCCCTCGATATCTACGAGGATGAGGGACATCTTCATACCCGCCTGAACATCATCTTCAGAAATTGACCTCCGCGATCGTCTGTCCGAAACGGACATTCTGTCCGGCTTCGATATTCAGATCGATCATCCCCTTCTCGCAGAGGATCACAATCGTCGATCCCATCTGGAAACATCCGAAATCTTCCCCTTTGGCGAGCCAAAGATCGCTGTAGGAATGGGCACTCGCAGACGTATCCTGATTGGTCTGGATACGGGGCTCAAAACTCACCTCCATTTTCCCGACATTGAGGGCCCCCACGAGGATCAGAAAAAACCGTTTCCCCTCTCGGCTCAGACACTCCATCACCACCCGCTCATTTTCGATAAAGAGGTTCACCCTTTTGTTGAGCGAGGGGATATTGACGGGATAGAGTCTGCCCGGAATATGGACCGCTTTGAGCACCTTCATATCGATCGGGGCATGATAGCGGTGGTAATCGCGCGGCGAGAGATAGAAATTGGCAAATACCCCATCGTGCACTGCTTCTTTCGACTCTAGGGAGATATGCTCCCCCAAAACCTCATCGACCGAATAGCTCATCCCCTTGATCTGCAAAGCAAGGTCGTTTTCGATCGTTCCGCATTCGGTGATCAGTGAATCGCACGGGCTTATCATCGCCTGCGGATCGTCTGAGAATGGACGCATAACCCGAAATCTGCGGGTGAAAAGGGCATTGAGGGTCGGATAGGTTTCGCTCGATTCGAATTCGCCCATATCCAGCCCCATCATCCGTACATAGCTGCGGTTGATGATTCTCTGGGCCGAGGGGGAGTGCTTTTTCGAAGCAAAACGGCCGAAAGCCTGCGAAAGTGCCGAGGTAAAATGTTGTTTCAAGGTCTACTCCTGATATTCGTCTGTTTGGATAGCGCGTTTGGCGATCTCTTCGATCAATACGGTCGCGTAACTCCCTTTGGGGAGGGTGAAATGGAGCTCATACCACGCCTCCTGTTCCTTATACTCCCCTTCCACCTCTTCGGGGAAAATCCAGCCGTAGCGGCGGGCACCATCGATGCCGCTCGTGATCGTGTCGTAGTTTTTTTCGATTTCGCCGGCGAGCCCTTCGGCCCTCGTGGCCCGCTTGCCGCTGAGCAGACCGCTGACCGAAATATCACGTGAGAGAAAACGCTCCGGTTCTGTCTCTTCGACATAATGGAAAAGCCGCCCGTAGGGATAATGCATCATCACGTCGCCGTGGATCAGCTTGAAAGGGTGTTTCTGGACTTTCATCGCTTCGCACTCCTCTTTGGGGAGGGAGACGATGGCGGGGAGTTCCTGCGTGCTGAAGGCTTCCACCAGTCTGGAGATCTCGATCCGGCGGCTCAGCCAGTCATTGAAAAGGTAGCTCTGGTAGGCATTGACGTAAAACTGCGCCAGTTTTTTGTTTTTTTCTTTGAGGGTTCCGGCCAAAATCGCCGAGCCTTTTTTGTAGTTTTCACCGTCCAGACCAAAACGCTGAAACCCGAAATAGTTGGGCATCCCGTGCAGCTTGATCATTCTAAGCGCCTCGGAAATCTTCGACGCCGCGACGGGGGTCACTTTTTTGAGACGGATGAAAAAGCGGTTCCCTTTTAGGTGCCCTACCCGTATTTTGTTGTTGTGGTAGGTTTTGGAGAGGATTTTGATCCCCTCATGTTCAAAGCGCTCCAGCGCCTCCTCGTATTTGCGGGGAAGCGATATGTACTGCTTCGTCTGGGCGTTCTTGTCTTTCAGTCCGGCATAGCCGATGTCGCGCCCCTTGATCCCCAGATGGTTGCTGAAGATGTCGACCATCTGCCAGGTGGAGAGGTTCTTTTTCCGCACATGCAGTACGAGGTGTTCCCCATCACCGCTGAAAGGATAAAGGGGGATCTCGTCGACGACGAAGTCGCGCGGCGACTGCCGGAAGTGAAACTCGATTGGGCTGTGGGGAAGATAATACTGACGTTCCATGTAACTCCTAAAAATGGTGCGCTTTGCAGCGGTTGGTGAATGTGCCCCTCTTAACCCGTCCGATCGTATGGAGCGGAGTACGGGTCAGTGCGGCGATGCGGCGAAGCGTTTTGGTCTGACGGGGCGCAAAGGCGATGAGCATTTCGTATTCTTCCCCGCTGCAGCCGATCTTTTTGCGTATGTTTTTACGAAATGCGATCTCTTTGCGGTTGGCACGGCAGAGCTTCTCGACATCGCTGTAAAGACCGTCTGAAATATCCATGCCGCACCGCAGGTAAGGCCGCGCTTTACGGACAAAACTCTGACGCAGCGTCGGGGCGGCAAAGCGGCTTTTGGTGTGGATTTTCCCTCCGGAGAGAAGATAGCGCAACTGTCTGCCAGAATCGCCGATTTTCCCCGTATAGGCCAATATATCCCCCTCTTTGAGCCCCTGGCGCGTCAGCACTCTCCCCTCGCTTTGCGAAACGATCGTGACGGAGAGGTCGAGCTTGACGTTACCGATCGTGTCGCCGCCGATGATTTCGATCCCGAACGCATTGGCGGCTTCTTTGATCCCCGAGGAGAGTTCCTGCATCTGGTGCAGGCTCATCGACTTGGGCATCGCCACCCCCAGCAGGGCATATCGGGGAACCGCATTCATCGCGATCGCATCGGAGATGTTGACGATCATCGCCTTGTACCCGATTTGAAAAGGGGTCAGCCAATCGCGCTTGAAATGGACGTTTTCGAAAAAAAGATCTTTGCTGTAGACCCACTCTCCGATCCATGCGCCGTCATCGCCGATCCGCGTACGAGGGGTTTTAAAAGCATCAATAAAATAGTATTCTGCGTTCACCGTCCACCGCTGCTTTTGTAAAGATCACTAAAACAATTATTATAGTCAAAATGTGATTACGGAAGCGTTAAGTTTTTTTATTTGCCCCGGTTTGTGCTAAAATATTCTTTGTACGGATCAAGACATCCCAAGAAAAACGAGAGAATACCATGCATATTTCCATACGAAAAGTTTTCTTCAATCTCCGGATGATGCTGCTGCTCCTGGGGGCTGGGGTATCGCTCCTCACCCTGCAGCTGTTTCACATTTCCCACTACGGCGACCGGCTCGGAGCACTCAAAAACCAGCACCTGCTGATTGACAAGATCATCAGCAGCGACATGCGCGATCCCGGAATGGCGGCGATTCACATAAACGGTGCTGTCTCCGAAATCACCCTATCCGTCAAGCTCTCAGGCGAAGAGGCCCTCTTCGATTCGTTTATCAATTCCAACGAAGAGCAGGCCTCCCTGCTCAGATCATTGGCCCTGTCGTCGCAAACATTTCAGGACCACGCCCTGATATGGTCCGAATCCTCCTCCGCCGGAGCCGATTCGAACCGAGAGAGGATGATGAGCGCACGGAGCGCCTATTTGAGCGATATCGACCGGATGGTCGATTATCAGATTCACATCATCAACGAATCGATTGCAACCGCCAAAATGACCTCCCTCTTCGTCTTTTGTGTCGGTCTGGGGGTCTTTCTCTTCTACAGCTACCGCCTGCGGCAGATCTACCGCGATATCCACCGCGTCTGTTCGGTAGACGTTCCTGGAAGGAAAAAAGAGGCGTATACCCGCGAAATCGATTACGTTCTCAAACGCCTTTCCCGACAGTCCGCTGCAGCATCTTCCGCCCCCAGTCTCACCCACCCTCTCAGCGGCCTTAACAATGAAAAAGGGCTCATGACAGCACTGAACAGCAAAAAAACAGGCAGAGGGGGAAGCAGCGTTTTCCTCTGCCTGTTCGAAATTGACGGGTACGCCGAGCGCATTGCCCCTCTTTCGGACGAAGACAGAGGGAAAATGTTGAAAAAAATCGGCGAGATCGTCTCCCTGTACGAACAGCCCCTCGACGCCATTGGCCATACGGAAGGGGACCGTATCGTGTTTGTCCTCACCCGAAACGCGAAACAGGCGGCCCTGGATGAGTGCGAGGACATCGTCCGTCTGGTCGAAGCGGCCGCATTCCCGACCTCCCGCGGAGAGATGCGCATCACCCTCAGTGCGGGATTCCTCCTCAAAACTCCGAACAAAAACATCGAAGAGAGTATAGAATACGCCCTCAAGCTGCTCGAAAAGGCCCGGGAAAACGGCGGGAACCGCGTCGCGCAGCTGCGGGACAAGCTTGACGTATTTCACTGATTTCTCCCGATTGATGTAACTTTTCCACCCATTTTTGGTGGAAAATGCTCTTTCATTGTTACCATTTTGGACAGTTTTCCCCACTTTCACCCTATCAAAAGGTTCACAACCTGTTTTAATCTTGCCCAAGGAGCGGCGCGCTATAATCGTCCACAGATTTTAATCAAGGAAGGCGTATGAGTATTCCCATTTATACTTATGATGCGGTGATTGTCGGAGCCGGTTTGGCCGGATGTGCCGCGGCTCGCGAGTTGCAAAAAAACGGCAAAAAAGTTGCCGTTATCACGAAACTACACCCATTACGGAGCCACTCCGGTGCAGCGCAGGGTGGTATCAATGCCGCGTTCAGCGATCAGGACAGTGTCGAGCTCCACGAGTTTGACACCGTCAAAGGATCTGATTATCTCGCCGACCAGGACGTCGTCCAGTTCATGTGTGAAAAAGCTCCCGAAACAATCCGCTGGGCAGAACGGATGGGTGCGGCGTTCAGCCGTAACGAAGACGGAACCATCGCTCAGCGCCCGTTCGGCGGACAATCTTCGCCGCGTGCCTGTTTCGCCAAAGACCGCACAGGTCTTACCCTGCTTCAAACAATTTACGAGCAGGCGTTCCGCGAAGGGGTGGAATTCTGGGACGAGTGGTATGTCGCCGACCTCCTCTACCGCGACGGCAAAGTCTATGGCGTAGCCGCCTACAACATCCGCAACTCCGAGAAAGCGATCTTCAACGCCAAAGCGGTCATGTTCGCGACCGGCGGATACGCACGCGCATTCAAAATCAACTCCAACGCCCACGCCAACACGGGTGACGGCCTCTCGCTTGTCGCACGCCACGGCCTCCCGCTCGAAGACATGGAGTTCGTCCAGTTCCACCCCTCAGGGCTTTCAGGCAACGGCGTTCTCATCTCCGAAGCGGCCCGCGGTGAGGGGGGGAAACTCCTCAACTCTCTGGGTGAGCGCTTCATGGAAAAATACGCCCCCAACGCGATGGAACTGGCCTCACGCGACGTTGTCGCACGCGCCATCATCCAGGAGATCCGCGAAGGGCGCGGTGTCGGACCGCGCAAAGACGCCGTCTACATCGACCTGGTCCACCTCGGTAAAGAGAAGATTATGGAGCGCCTTCCGGAACTTCGCGATCTCGCGATCACCTTCCTTGGCCTGGACATGATCAAAGAACCGATCCTCATTTCCGCGACGGCCCACTATTCCATGGGAGGTATCCCGATGGACAAAGAGGGACACGTCCGCAAAAACAACGCCGAATTCGTCGAAGGGTTCTATGCCGCAGGAGAGTGTTCGTGTTCATCCGTCCACGGAGCGAACCGCCTCGGAGCCAATTCGGTTCTCGAAGCGTTGCTGTTCGGACGTTTCGTCGGCAAAACGATGATCGAGGAAGTAGACACCATCCCACTCATGCAGGCAACCGAAGCCGATGCACAGCGGATGATCGACGAGATGGAGTGGGTGCTTACCAACAACGGCCAGGAATCGGTCAGCGTGCTACGCAACGAGCTCCAGGAATCGATGACCGACAATGCCGGCGTTTTCCGCAGCGCCGAAACACTGACGAAACAGATGGAGATTTTGAAAGAGCTTCGCGCACGCTACAAAAACATCCGTATTTCCGACAAATCGAAAATCTTCAACACGGAACTGCAAGAAGCGATCGAACTGGGACACATGCTCGACTACTCCGCGTTTATCGTTGCCAGTGCGCTGGAGCGCCAGGAGAGCCGCGGAGCCCACTACCGTGAGGACTTCCCGACCCGTGATGACGAAAAATTCCTGAAGCACACGATGGCCTACATGGATGAAAACGGCAACATTACCCTCGATTACATGGACGTCACCCTCGGCCGCCATGAAGTCAAAGCACGTTCATATTAAGGAGAGCGACATGGATACACTACAAACGCAACAGGTGACATTCAAGGTTTTCCGTTTCAACGAAGAGACTGATTACCTCCCCTACTACAACACCTACACTCTCGATGTCACTCACGAAGAGGTCGTCCTCGACATCCTCAACCGGATCAAATGGGACCACGACGGAAGCCTCTCCTACCGCCGAAGCTGCCGCCACGGTATCTGCGGCGTCTGTGCGATCAAAGTAAGCGGCAAAGCCGTACTGGCCTGTAAAACCCGTCTTTTCGATATGATCGACGTTTTCGGAAACGAGCTGGTGATCGAGCCGCTCAGCACCAAACGGGCGATCAAAGACCTCATTATCGACAAAAAAGATTTCTGGGACAAACACGCGGCGATCAAGCCCTACGTGGAAGCCGACATCGCGGAACACCCGGCGCAGGAGAACCTCGTCAGCCCCCACGATGCCGAGAAACTCCTGGAAGCCGACTACTGCATCCAGTGCGGAGCATGCCACTACTCCTGCCCGTCACTCGAAATCAACGAGGAGTATTTCGGGCCGGCGGCATTCGCCGCGGCATACCGTTTCGCCGCCGACGTCCGGGACAATGCTTCGGTAGAGCGTCTGAACATCGTCAACGAAGAGGCCCAGGGGGTATGGGACTGTGTCAAATGTATGGAGTGCGCGCAGGTGTGCCCCAAAGAGGTCAACCCGATCGAAAAAATCACCAAACTGCACAACATGATTTTTGAAGCAGGCGTAGCGAAAAACAACGTCGCCACCCGCCACGCTGTCGGTTTCGCCCACTCGATCGACAAACACGGCCTCCTCGACGAAGGGGAACTGGTACGCTACTCCGAAGGGAACATCGGCGTCATGAAACACCTCCCCGAAGCGATCGCCATGTGGAAGAACGGCAAAATCGTTATGCCGTGGAACATGCCAAAATCCAAAAATCTCGATGAAGTGAAAAAACTGATCAAATCTTCATCGACTGTCAAATTCTAGGAGCTGATTATGGAAAAACTCAAATACGCCCTCTATACCGGATGTACGGCCCGTGAAAGTACCCCGGAGCTTCTGAAATCGACACTGGCCATCGCGGACAAACTGGGTATTGAACTCGTCTTGCTGGACGAAGCGACCTGCTGCGGCGCGTCGCATCTCCAGGATTACGACGATTTCCTCTCCCTCGTCCTGAACGCCCGCAACATCTGCTACGCGGAAAAACTGGGGCTGACAATGGTGACGATCTGTAATACCTGCCAGCTCAACACGGCGATGACCAAACACCGCCTCGACACCAACCCAGAGCTCAAAGCACGTGTCAACGCCAAACTGGCCGAAGTGGGACTGGAGTACAAAGGGAGCAGCGAAGTGACCCACTTCCTCTATGCCCTGATCCAGGACTACGGCTTGGAGAACCTCGCGGCCAAAGTGCAGGTTCCGCTGAGCCAGTTCAACATCGCACCCTTCTACGGATGCCACAACATCCGCCCCTCAGAGCTTCAAAACCTCTCAAACGGCGGCGAGAATCCCTACAACCCGACCTCGCTGGATGATCTGATCATCGCGTGCGGCGGAGTCAACGTCGATTACGAAGAGAAAAACAAATGCTGCGGTTTCCACGCCGAGCTGCAGGCTCCCAAAACGGCTGCGGTACTGACCGGTAACGCGATCGCGGGAGCGATGGATGCCAATGCGGACTGGATGGTCACCCCCTGCCCTCTGTGCCATCTCAAACTCGATGTCCAGCACCACAACGCCTCCAAGGCGATCGGCCGCGACGTCAAACTCCCCGTCCTGCACATGCCCCAGATGGTGGGACTGGCTCTGGGATGCACCCCTGCAGAACTCGGCCTGGGCCACCACGTCACCAAAGTCGATTTCGTCTAAATCTCCCTATTCCCGCCCCGCGGGAATCTGTTTTTCCTTTTCAAATTCCTTCTTTTTCCTCATATCATAAATTAATTCCTACGTTTAAACACATTTGTTAACATTGTAGCATTATAATGTTCCTATTCTGTCGACAGGAAAAATAATGCGTCATTTGAATCTGACGAAACAACTTTTTTGGATCATTGCGGCCTTCATAACCGTGGCGACCCTTCTCATCACGATCTACCTCTACCATCAAAACCAGCAGCTGGTCGAGACGCGGGCATTGAGCCGTGCCCACACACTGCAAGCCTATTTCACCTCCATGCGCTCTGTCTACCACCGCCAGTTCCTCTCCAGCGGGCTGGATCTGAACGATTCAACGGTCGGTTTCCTGCCGGCCCATGCCGCCGCCCTCATCAGCGACGAATTTTCCAAACGCTCATACGACGGCACCTCCATCCGCAACGTCAGCGACCGTCCCCGAAACCCTGCCAACGCGGCGAATGCTTACGAGCTCGAAGCGATGCGCCAATTTGCCGAAAACCCCGAACTCAAAGAGCGTTTCACCACCATCACCCAAAACGGCAGGGACTATTTTTTCTACGCCTCGCCGATCAAAATCGAACCCTACTGCATCCAGTGCCACGGCAAAAAAGAGGAAGTGCACCCCTACATCGCCCGCCGTTACGACACGGCGTACGGATACAGCGTCGGAGACATCCGGGGGCTGACCAGCATCAAAGTCCCCAAGGACGAGCTGAGCAAGCACAGCCTGTCGCTCTTTGTGAAAGAAGCGGTCTTCGGTTGGAGCATCATCCTCTTCCTCCTCGGCCTGATCTATTATGCGATACGCGACCTCACACGCCGCGACGTTGAATCCAAGCAGCAACTCAAAACGGAAGTCCGGCGCCAGACCCTCGAGCTTGCGGACAAGGCAAACGAACTGCAGGGCGCCTATCAGCGTCAGCAATACCTTTTCTCCATCCTCCGTACCGTTGCGGACAGCAACCAGATCCTGATCACGGCGCAATCGCTCGACGAGCTGATCCGATCCACCGCCCAATGCCTCGCTGCGAATCCCACCTTCTCCTGGGTTGCCATTTCACTGCTCGAGGGAGGGGAGCTGCGGGCCAAAGCGGTCTGCGGGATCGACGGTGAGTGGGAGACACTGCCGATCGAGCGCAGGGCGATGGAGGAGAACCGTCCTGTGCTCCTTCATGATTCCCAATCGGAGATAACGGAGCAGTGCCGGCAGACCATTTGCCGCTACGGCATCACCTCTTTGTATAGCACCCCGCTGAGAAAAGATGGTTTTTCTGACGATGCATTCGGTGTCATGACCATCTGCACGGCACAGGCAGAGGGTTTCGGGGAGGAGGAAAAGGGCATGATAGACGAACTGTCCGGCGATCTTGGCTTCGCCATCAATTCGTTTTTTCAGCAAAACGATATTCAGAGGCTCTCCTATTACGATCCTCTGACGGGATTGCCGAACCGCCATTTGCTGATGGAACGGTTCGCCCAGGCAATGAAAGTAAGCGGACGCACCCATCGCTACGGCGCCCTCCTCTTCATCGACCTCGACAACTTCAAAGGGATCAACGATCTCAAAGGGCATTTTAACGGGGATAACATTCTCAATCAAATGGGAGAGAGGCTCGTATCGCATCTGCGCCAATCCGATACGGTAGCCCGGTTCGGAGGGGACGAATTCGTCATTCTGATCGAAAACATCGCCTCCGAACCGCACGCCGCGGCAAACGTGGCGCAATCGAATGCCCAGAAAATCCTGGAGATCACCAAAGAGCCGTTTTTCCTCGACAACGAACCGTTTTATCTGACCGCCAGCGTCGGGATCGTCTTGTTCGACGGCGAACGGATCGATGCGAACGAACTTTTCGCCTATGCCGACAGTGCGATGTATGCCGCCAAAAACAGCGGACGCAATACCTACCGCTTTTACGACGCGGCGCTTCAGGAGGCTATGGCGGCACAGGCCAAAATGGTGCAGGAACTCCGCATCGCCGTCGAAAAACGGACCTTGTATCTGGTCTATCAGGAGCAGGTCGATCCGCAGGGGGCCACCGTCGGCGTAGAAATGCTCCTGCGGTGGGACCATCCCGAATACGGGGCGGTTTCGCCGGCGCAATTCATACCGCTGGCCGAAGAATCGGGACTTATCCTCCCCCTGGGGCAATGGATTCTGGAACAGGCGGTCGCTCAAATCGTCCGGTGGGGCAGCGATCCGATCAGGAACACGTGGCGCATTTCGGCCAACGTCAGCCCGAGGCAGTTTGAACAGGGCGATTTCGTCCCCCATCTCAAACGCCTTCTCTCCGACACCCCCATCGATCCGGCCAAGCTCCGGCTCGAACTGACCGAAGGGCTCCTGATCCGCGATGCCGGAGCGGCGATGGAGAAAATCAACGAGCTCAAGGCGCTCGGTTTCACCCTCTCGATCGATGATTTCGGCACAGGCTTTTCGAGCCTCTCCTACCTCAAGCATCTTCCGATCGACGAACTCAAAATCGACCAGTCGTTTGTCAAGGCGCTGCCCGAAAGTGCGTCGGATCGGACGATCATCCAGACGATGATCGCGATCGGCGATGCGTTCGGCCTCGAAGTGATTGCCGAAGGGGTGGAAACGGCCGAGCAGTTCGAAGCACTCAGGGAGATGGGATGCAACCTCTATCAGGGATACCTCTTCAGCCGCCCCCAAAAGTCCGACTACTACCGAGGATAGGTTCTCTTATTCGTTCCAGATGACGGTGACGTTCTTGCCGCTCTCTTTGGCTTTGTAGAGCCCCTTGTCAGCCCGGTTAAGTATCTGGCTCACGCTCGTATCGCTTTGCAGCACCGATGTCATCCCGATGCTGATGCTGAGCCTCAAATCAACGTTTTCCCGGTTGAACTGAAGTTCCGAAACGGCCTGACGGATCACTTCCGCCCGTTTGTACGCAGAGTGGAGCCCCACCGGCAGAAGGATCGCGAACTCCTCCCCCCCGATGCGGCCGAACAGTTCGGTTTCGCGGATGTAGGATTTGATAGTCTGGGCGAGCGATTTGAGGGCGAGGTCACCGATACCGTGGCCATACGTATCGTTGATCGATTTGAAATCGTCCAGATCGATCATCATCATCGTCCCCTCGGGATGCTCCTTCATCCCTTTGGTCGCCTGATAGAAAAACTCCCATCGGTTCAGTATCCCGGTCAGCTGGTCGGTTTTTGCCAGCCGCGTCATTTTTTCCAGCGACAACGAAAGAAGGCTCATATGGTAAACGGAGGCCATTTCGTAAAAAAAGGCGATCATGAACGTCGCAGCAATCGCGCACATCTGCATGACAAATTCGATCCATGCGGTATCGTAGAGGAGGTGGTAGAGGGTCAGCAAAACGGCAAACATGACCGCATAGATGCTCCCCATCCGGATTCCGAGGAACAAAAATCCCCCGATCACCGAGGGGAAAAAACCGTAGACGATGATCGGCTGCAACTCTGACTTGAGGATCAGCAGCGTCTGGGCGCAATATGCCGCCCCGGCAAAGAGCAGTGCGGCGGTCGCGAACGCGAAAATACCCAGACGGACAAAAAGAAAGTTGAGGAGAATGGCCGCGATGAACGCGACCATCACGGCGCCGATCAAAAAAGAGGTGGCGCCATAGAGAGACAACACGATCAGGGCGGCCACCAATGCCCCCGCCTGACTGAGGGCGAAAATGACGAACCGTCCCTGCGAATGGATCCGCGTGCTGACCACATCGGAGGCATAGAGAGGAAACAGGATCAGGTAAAGACGGTTCAGCAGGTTCTGAAAAGAAGACAGCAGCCACTCCATAATCCTCTCCTCCGCATTTTGGATGGTAACCTATTAGAATGACATAAATATTTTTAATATCTTATTAACAACGGAAACTATGAAAAAATATGTGATATGAAGAAGGAAAGACGTGCGGAAGGAGGGGCAAAGCCCCCTTTGGTTACTGTGCTGTAGTATCTGTAATGGCATTGGTGATCGCTGTATCACCCGCCGTTTCAATGGCATCTTTTTTCGCATTCAGATAGGTGTTCACACCGGCCACAAGACCGACCCCGACAACGACCAGCAGCAATGCGACGAGAACGCCGCTCATCCCTTTCTGAGATTTGATGCGGCTCCATACGTTTTTCAACATTGTATTTCCTTTTGTGATATTTTTGTGACTACAGTATATCATTTTTTTTTATACAATGCAAATTTTTTTTCACTTTTTTAAATATTTTATTTTATTATAGCGCACGCGTGTATTTTTTGGATATCCACAGCGGCTGTTCCAGCAGCCGGCACTCCTCGGCGCAGTCGTGCGAAATCGGCGTCCATACGATCCCCTCGGACTCTATTTCCCCTTTTCCGGCCATGAAACGGTGCCCCTTTTCCCAGACACCGGCGGGTTTGCCGTTTACGGGGGCGCTGCGGACATAGATCTTCGGCGCGGTCACTTCATGGAGCGCTACGGAGCGCTTCGGCGCCTCTTCCGCCGGCTGCACGACGATCCCGCTCTCGGATGCGTCGGAGAGGACGACCGCCGGTGCCGCCTCGCGGATCTCAACGTCCCTCTCGAGGGCGGCTGGTGCCTGCGGCTCTGTCTTCGCGGGTTTGGCGGACTGGAGCTCATCACGGTGCACATCCGCCGCTTCGTCCAGGAAGCGTCCGTAAAACCCGCTGTCGCTGTGGGGCTCGTTGGGATCGATGATCTCGGGGACGAGGAAAAAGAGCAGATCGTTCGCACGTGAGGATTCGATGTTGCGCTTGAACAGATGCCCCAGAATAGGGATATCCCCCAGCAGCGGGACCTTCTCCTCTCGCTTGAGGGTTTCGGTATGGAGGCGTCCCCCCAGCGCGATCACCTGCCCGTTTTGGGCGACGACGTCGGTCGAAATGTTCTTGGCACGGAATGCCGGGACGAAGACGTTTTCCCCCAGCTGTACCTGATGGCGGGGGTCCTCGTCGAAATCGCTGTCGGTGATCGCGACCGTAATCCCCATGAACTCCTCTTTTTCCAGAAATTTCGGCTTGAGGGTGAGCCGGAGGCCGTACTCTTTCTCCTCGAGGTTGATGGTCGGGAAATTGGCGCTGTTGTACGTCATCCCCACCGGGATATAGACCTCACCGCCGACATGGAACGAGGCATTCCGGTCTTCGGTGCTCAGCAGCACCGTGTCGTCCATGATCTTCGCCACCCCTTTGGACTGGAGGAAATTGAGGTTTGCCAGGAGCGCCTTGCCGGTGTTGGCGAACGCTCCGGTCTGGTCGAGCAAAAAGCCGCTAAACGTCGCGTAGGTTTTGGCCGTATTGTTGAGGGCGATACTGCCGTCTTTGGCGAAATAGTTGAGCCCTACCGCGCCGCCGAGCTCTTCGGCACGGTCGTTGTCGATCGCGACGAGGTAGAGCTTGGTCCGGACCATCTTTTCGATTTTGTTCGTCCGGCTCAGATCCATCGTCCGGTTCTCGTCGATCCCGGCGCTGGAGAGGAGCTCTCGCACCTTCTTTTTCTGATGGGGATCGCTGAAATGCCCCCCCAGCACCGTCGCGCCGTCACCGGCACGGTGGAGCGTCACCCCCGGGGCGACGGTGTTGAGCATTTTCTGCACAAATCCCAGGTTCTGGTTGACGTAGACCTGATAGTTTTCGACCGTGTTGTCGTTGTAGCGGATCAGCATCGAGGTGTTCCCGCTTTTTTTGCCGAACAGCCTCAGCGTCTGGTTGGGCTTGCCGGCATGCTCCATGACGCTCACCTTGAGCAGTTCCTGATTTCCGACGACGACCTGAGTGAACGCCTTGTCCGCCGTAAAGAGATTGAATTCGTTTTCGAACACGACCAGATCGCGCCCCCACGCTGCCATCAGCAGCCCTGTCAACATCACTATGATTTTCATAACATTCCTTTTAATTGCATTCCAACAGATACGATCCGTTCTGGTCGTTATACGAATACGACGTGATCGTCGATGCGAGCTCTTTTGCCTCCAGGTGGTTGAACCGGTCATACGTCACCGTCGCCGCAACCCGCGTCTGCCCCGGTGCTTCCATCTCCCCCAGATAGGTCAGCTCCAGATTTGGCATACTGGAGGGGCACAATCCGCTCAAAACCCCCTCCTCCGATTCGGAAAGGGTGAAGGAGGCACCCAGCGTTTCGGCGTTGTTGATCGCCATGATCGCCCTATGGCTCATCAGTTTCAGACGGTTGTCCAGCTGCATCGCCGTCCAGTAATCGAACAGCAGGGTGATCATAAAAGCCGTCGTCGGGATCACGACGATGATCAGCGCCATGATCTGGGCCAGCCCGAACCCCCTGCGCCAGTGACGTTTATTGCTCATAAGAAACGATCCCATTGGGCACCGAAACGAGCGGGGGCATCGGCCGCAGAGTCTGCGAGGGGCGAGGTTTCGGACGGGGCGGCGTGTAGGAAGAGCTCATCATCTTCATCTTGGCGGCCTCCTCTCCCGCAGGGATTTCCGGGTTGGATTTGACCATCCAGATATGCCCCTGATTGAGATTACCGCGGTTGTGCGAGCGGTCGTTGTTCAGCTCCTGGGAACGGTAATAGAGGCTCAAAAAACGGCCGATATCCTGCGGAGGCATATCCAGAAGGATCTCGTCGGCCAATACCTTTGTCTCGGCCTGCGTTTCTTTATCCACGCTGAACGAGACGATCCCGTTGGACTTTTTCCCGTTTTTCATAAACCCGGCGACCCCCACACGGACGGCGAGGTAACGGGTCGCGAACTGCCGTTTCTCTTCGCCGTAATCGGCTATCCCGAGGATATCGATCCGCTCTCCCCGACGCAATGACGTATCGGGGTTTTTGAAGACATGCAATGGTACGCTGATCACGTCATGCAGCGTCTCCTGGGTTATTTCGGCTTGCGGCGTATTCTCTTGCTCCGATTGATTGACGTCCGAGCCCTGCGTAGAGGGGAGCACCGTGGTGAGTTTTTCCGCACCGATCAGATCGTTTTTCATGATGTCGACGCCGGCGTAGCGATCGACGATCTGGGCCATCGAGAGGGGATCGGTTCCGGCATAATCGGCCGGAAGCGATTTGAGCTCGATATCACCCACGGCGATTTTTTGCCCCGCCGCGATGTTCTTGGCCGCGATATAGACCTCAACTTTTTTTTCGGCCGCGGCCGCCGTGTCGCTGTTTTTCAGATAGAGCATCACCATCACGATGAGTGCAAAAATGGCCAGGGAGAGAAATCCCACGCTCAGTACAACGGTTCGTTTGTTATTCATGCATTTCCTTTTATTAGAGTCCGCTCATCAGCGCATCGGCCGAGATCGGGAACGCGATCATCGCTATCATCGCCGGCAGGATGAACAAAAACATGATCAGCGTCAGGTTGATGTTCATCATGGCCGCTTTTTTTTCAATCTGCAGCATCTCCTGCTCCTTGATTTCGCGCGACTGGTTTTCAAAAACGGTTTTGACCCCGATCCCCGTCTCTTCGGAGAGACGCATGAAGTTCACGACCGTCGCGATCGCATCCGATCCGGTACGGCGGATCAGGTTGTCATAGGCCGTCTCGCTGCTGTAGGTGACGTATTCGTTTTTGAACAGCTTCGATTCTTCGAGCAGATCGCGGCGGATGACGCTCGCACCGTCGCGGGTCACCTGGTCGATCGCATTGTTCAGCCCCCCTCCCCCTTCGAGGATGATGATCAGCAGGTCGATGAAGATCGAGAGATCCTCCTCGATCCGTTTGATCCGGGCGGATATCTGCTCTTCCAGATACAGCGGCGCCGTCCCCAGCCCTATCCCCAGCGCAGCGACGGCAAACACGCTGTTCATAAAAAACGACATCTCCAGCATAAAGATCAACGCGACCAGAGCAAGGGCGGCGATCATCCCCCCCACGGCCACTTCAAGCAGCTCTTTTTTCGTGATGCCGGCGCGGGCCAGTTTCAGCCGCAGCGTTTTTTCAAACTGGCTCGACTGGTCCTCGAGGATATTCGCCTGTTTCACCTCGAAAATTTCGCGTATCCACCGTTCCCGCATGAACGTGTCATAGGCATAGTATCCGAACGAACCGATCGCGCTCAGCAGAGCGAAAAAAGCAAAAAACATCAAGAGCGTCATAACTCAATCCTTGTAATCCAGCGGTTGACCATCAGGCCGGCGATCATCCAGACGACGATCGCCAGCAGCTGCCATCGTCCCCACTCGGAGGTGAAAAAATATTCACTCACTTTTCCGCCGAAGTTTACGTCGATCATAAAATACAGCAGGACGTTCAGCGCGGCGACCATGTACGAACCGATATTCGCTTCGCGCGTGATGACGATCACTTTGTCCTGCATTTTTTTCCGGTAGCGGAGGGTCTCCTCCACTTTTTCGAGGGTGGAGGAGAAGTGCCCTCCGCTCTCGCGGCCGATCTTGACGGCCAGGGCGAAAATCCGCAGCTCCTTGGAATTGATCTCGTGATTCATGTTTTCGAAGGCCTCGATCTCGCCGATGCGGTTTTTTTCCTGCAAAAAACGGTCAAACAGCTTTCGGAACATCGCCGAATTGGAGGTTTTGACCGATTTGGAAAGGGCCTGTTCGAAACCGATCCCATTGCGCATCATTTTGACGAGAACCGAAATGGCGATCATGAAAGAGCGGTTGAACTCTATTTTGCGCCGGAGCACTTTTGCGTGGAGGAACATCCACAGCACGCTCACCCCTGCGACACTCCCCAGAAGAAATCCGAACCAGTGCTGCAAAAAAAGATAGATCGCTGTCCCCAACAGCGCCGAAAGGGCCGCTGCAATCGCGTACAGTTGCCAGAGCTTCAGCTCCAGACCGGCCAGCCTCAAGATTCTTTTGAGCTTCTGTTCATACCCTCTTCCGCGCAGATGCTCTGCTTTTCGGTCCATAAATTCATCGTCGCTCCTGTATCCGCCCGAGATGATTTTTTTCAGGCGGAGCAGACGGGAATAGTGGCGTGCTTCTGCGGCGAACCAATGCAGGCTCGCCGCGGCGAACAGCGACAACAGCGCTAACAGTAGGTATCCGCTGCTCATCGTTGCAGGTTCGGCCATCGTTCCAGGATGCTTTTGCCGTCCTGAAAACTGTTTTTGATGATTTCACTCATGTAGTGCTCCTCCCATCCGCACATTCGAACCGGGTGGAAACGCTTCAGCTCGGCAATCACCATGTCTTTGGTGACCACAAACTCGGGATCGAAAATCTTTTTTTCCATCTCGATTCCGTTGAGCGCCATCTTGGTGATCGATCGGACCGGCGCGCTGATGGCCTGAAACGTCCCCCGCGAATCGGAAACGCTTCCCGAGGGTGCCTCGCGCTTGAATTCGAAAATATCCAGCATCGATACGATACCGTTCTCCTCCATCCGTTTTTCGGGTTCGGATATTTTGACGACGCGGCGGCGCCCGTCGGGAAAACGGACCAGCTGGATCACCAGATCGACGGCACTGATGATCTGGGAGCGGACGAACGTCATGTTGGCGCTCGGACGCGCTTCGAGGAACATGTTTTCGATCCGGATGATCGCTTCTTTCGTATCGTCGGCGTGGACCGTCGTCATCGATCCGGGATGCCCCGTATTCATCGCGTTGAGCATCGTGACGATCTCAGGCCCCCGGCACTCCCCCACGATGATGCGGCGGGGGCTGGAACGCAGCGCCGTACGGAGCAGCTGCTCGATCGTGATCGCCCCGACCCCCTCTTCGTTTTCCGTACGCGCTTCGAACGAGCGGATGCTGTGGCAGGGCATCTGCGGCTTCATCTCTTTGGTATCCTCGATCGTCAATAGCTGGTCCCCCTCGTCGATAAAACGGGTGATCGCGTTCAAAAAGGTCGTCTTTCCGCTCGACGTCCCCCCGGAAACGACGATGTTGAGTTTCCCCTGTACCGCCTTGAGGAGAAAATAGGCCATTTTCATATCAACCTGTCCACCATCGAGCATCGATTCGAACAGCAAAGGGATCTCCCGGAATTTACGGATCGTCACGTACGAACCGGGTTTCCCCTCCCGGTCCACGTTCGCCGCGACGGGGGGAATCTGCACTTCGATCCGGGAACCGTCGCTGAGTTTCGCCGAGGCGATCGGATGGGCCTCGTCGATTTTGCGGTTCGATTCGCTGAGCATGCGGTTGATGATGCGGCGCAATTCTGTTTCCGACCGGAAACGAAACGGGGTGACGATCGTCTGCCCGCCGTAAATGACATCGATGTAATCTTTCGTGTTGATGATAATGTCGTTCAGATCGTGTCCGGCGTTGCGGATAATCCCCGAAATCGGGCCGTAATAGAGGAGGTTGTCGACGATGAATTCAATGATTTCCGTTTTGAGATTCGCTTTGGGGAGTGCGTATCCGGAGATGTGTTTGGCCACGACTTCACGGATCATCTTTTCGGTCAGCTGGACCTTGGGATTGAGCTTTTCGACGAACTCGTCATAGATACGATACCCCAGATTGAAATAATCGCCGTTTTGGTACAACATCGGGAAACAAAACCCCTGGCACACTTGCACAGTGTCATCCTCGTCGATCCCCTCGTCACGGGCATAATGGACGAGCGTCGTTTTGGCGACATCGACCGTTCGGCGCAGCATCTTCTCTTTTAAAGCCATTGTTTCACCTTATCCAGGAAGGTGGCGGATGTTTTCCGGGTCGCGGCGAACTGCTCCAGCGAGGTGGAGAAAAAATAGCGCTCGATCATCTCGTCCAGACGTCTGACGAACACCGATTCGGGAAACTCCTCGCACACCAGCATCGCCTCGTTCCAGCAGGTGCGCAGATGTCTCGCGTCGTTGGGAAGGGTAAAATCGACTTCGAATTTATGATTGGAATCTTTGGAGAGGATCGCGGTCGCTTCTTCCTTCGTCACGGTCCCGAATGAGTCTTCGCGGTTGACGAGGATATGGGTCTTGTTGTACCAGCCGCTTTTGTCGATGATGTCGATGTAGGTTTTCAGGATCGACATCGCCGGGATGCTCAGCTCCGTGACGACGAAAATCTGATCCGCGATCTCCTGGATGTCGATTTCGAGTTCCACGTCCTCGAACATCCCGACGTCGATGAGGATCAGGTCGAAAAACTGTTTCGCAAAATTGATAAACCCCAGAAACCGCTGGATGTTTTCGGCTTTTTCGAGGATTTCGCGCTCGGTATGGCGCTGAATTCCGGGGATGAAAAAGAGGTTTTTATCGTATTTCATCAACCCGTTGGCAAACAGCTCTTCGAGATCGAGCCGCGGCAGCGTCGCAATGTCGACGATGCTTTTGGCAGGCTGGAACGCATCGAAAAAAAGGTTCGAGATCGATTTGGTGTAGGCAAAATCGAGGAAAAGGACGTTTTTCTCCGGATGTTTGGCCGCGATCATCGCCGCGAGGTTCATCGTGATCGTCGTGGTCCCTACCCCACCGCTGATCCCAGTGAAAACGGCGATGTTGCTTTTTCCCCGCCGCTCTTTGATGACGTTTTGCGAATGGAGCACCATCCCACGGATCACATCCGAATCGACATCGCCGCGGCCGATGTATTTGTCCACCCCCATCTTGCCGGCGCGGAGCGAGAGGTTGATATCCTCCGGACCGATGACGATGATGTAGATGTTGTTGGTGAAATTGACGTTGTTGAGCGCTTCGAGTGTATCCATCGATTCGACACGGTAGATGAGGACGATATCCCGGTTCCGGTGGGAAGCGTAGAAACTGATGAATTCGTCGATTCCGTCCATATTGACGACGTCATCGAAAGACTCGCGCAGGCGGTCGAAGCACTCTTTTTCGATCGTGGAAACGTAGGCTATGATCATCTTTTTCCTTAATGTTTGACGTTGATCAGTCTGATCTTGGTGGTGTTGAGCGTATCGACCGGATTCAGAGCCTCTTTTTGAAGATCGAGGATCAGGCCCCGCTTGAGAGCGTTTTTAAAATCGGTAATCGAGTAATCGCCGAAAAACATCGACATCATCCCGCTCCACATCCCTTTCATCCAGTTCATCGGGTTGAATACGCCGCCGCTCTCCCAATCCATCAGATAATCGAATATCCCCTTCTTGTCATTGGCTTCCTGGCACCACTGAATCCATTCGGCATGGGTATTGATCGAGCCTTTGGTGCGGGTTGTAGAAGCGGATTCCTTGAATTCATAAAACGTTTCGGTCCACCCTCCGAATCCAAAAAAACCGGAGTATTTCACCGTACACTGGTTGACACTGTCCCCGAACGTCGAGCGCAGCCCTGTGAGCTTGAAGGTCTCGAACCGGTCGACCTGAGTGCCGTCATTCGTCACGGCCAGCGTCATCGTCATAGGTTTGGCGCTAAGATCGTATTTGATCTCAACAGGGTCGGCGACGATCGTCGACTTGGAAGTGCCGAAGAACATGTTTTTCATCATCTCCATCATCGCGCTCATCGGCTTGACCATCTGCTGCAGAAACGAGAGTTTCTGGGTATCGGTCGAAGCAGTGACCCTCTGGTACGATTCCCCGCTCACCTTGCCAGCCGCCGAGAGGAGGGCATTTTCGGTATCGATCGTGATCGTGTTGACGTCGAGTTCGGTGATGTTGGCCTTGGTAAAAAACGGCATCCATGCATCCATCCCGAACCCGCTCATGATCCGGCACATCAGCCCATCCGAAGAGAGGTTCAGGAACATGAATTTGCACTGATCCGCTTCGGTCGATTTTTCCGCTTCGGCGTAGTGGAGCAGCGATACGGGATCGTTCAGGCGCGTAAATGCGTCCACCTGGGTGGCGGGGTCGCTTTTGTAGGGCATCGACATCCGGTGATCCTGATCGACACCGGCGATGATATTGGCAATGTAACGCTGGCGGCGGTCTTCGGATTCGGGAGAGCGGGGATCGTATTTGACATCGGCCATTTCGGGAGTCCCGAAAAAATCCACACCGATCAGACGGTCGAAAAAGAAATCGAAAATCCCGGTGAAAAAACCGAAAAAGGTCTGGCGGCTGCCGCTTTGAACCGATGCGGAGGGTTGGTAGAATTCGCCGTTGCGGCCGATATCGAGAGGATAGAGGAGAGAGTCATCGGTGTTGGTGTAGAGGAGCGCACCCGTTTTGTCGTTTTTGACCGGCTGGAAAATCAGGCTCACCGTATCCCCGTCGCTGAGGCCGTCTACCGCCTCGTTGTTCACGAGAAGCGGCTTCTGCCCGGAGCAACCCTGCGAGGGGAGTTCCCCTTTTCCGGCGATCGAACACGCCGAGGAGGCTTCGACGACGAGCTGTGCCGTCGCCGAAGTGGAAAGCTGATCGAAGTTTTTCGTTTTCTTCTCGGGATCAAAAAAACGGTCCCAGAAGCTGTCGACCTCATAGTTTTCCGTCGCGATCGTCACCTGCTGGGTATAGAGCTGGTTACCGTATCCATCCATTCCGGATGGAGCCCGATTTCCGAAAGTCGTGCTGGTGGTAGCGCTCTGGGCGCAGAGCAACGGTGCGAGCACCCATATCCCTATCCCTGTCTTTTTCATCCCACTCCCCCTTCTACTCGTGTATCTTGTTGATCGCCATCATGTCGTTGACGTACTGATTGACCGCGGCATCGAGCTGTACACTGCTCCACTCCGGATGTGCCTGCTCGAGTTCGATACGCTGCTGCATCGCCGCGATCACCAGCTCTTCTTGAAGATGGTGGAGATGCTGCACCTTGTTGATCCGGTGGAGCGAATCGTTCTCTCCACCCAGAAACCAGATAAACCAGAAAAAGAACATCAACGCTATCAGCAACGGAACAATAGCCACCGAACCCCTACGCATAGATCACCCCGTACGACACCAGTGCGCCGACGCTCATCGCGGGGGCAAACGGAAACTCCCTCCGCCCCGCCGCCGCCGATAGGGCCAGATGGACCAGCCCTGCGCACGCGATAAAATAACCGGCTCCTTCGAGCCCCACCAGCAGCGCGCTGAAGGCACCGAAACGCAGATCGCCCCCTCCAAACGCCAAACCCAGCACAATCGGTATCACAAAAACACCCACAACCAGCACAACCGCCGCCCCGTGTTCCCACGTCAACCTCCCCTCCATCGCGAGAAGAATCCCAAGAACCAACATCGCGGGAAACATCAGGCGATCAGGAATGACAGAGTATTTAAGGTCATACCAGGAAACAAGTGCAGCAACCGATATAAAAAATAGTAATGGGATAATTGAGATGTCCTATTTGAAAATGTGATACTTATTTGATAGGATTATAGATAACAAAGCTTAGATTAACCTAAAATAATGGATTTTTTTGATGTTTTTTTATAACATTTTAGAATATGAAAGGTTTATTGTGTAACTTTGGAATCGCGTGGGATGTGATGGACGTGAAAGTGTGGAGGAATCAGGGACGCAAATATTCGACGGCATACCCCGCCTGCTTGAACCGCTCGAGAAGCCCGTCCGGACCGGCCAGGTGCATCGTCCCCACCAGAACGAACCCCGTTTTCCCCTCGCCCATCATGGACATGAGACGGGGGACCCACGCGTCGTTTCGCTCCTTGAGAACAAGGCGGTACATCTGCGGGGAGTCAGAGCGCATCGTCTCCACCAGTTCCTGATCGATCCTCGCCATCTCTCCCTCGCGCCAGTCGCGGACCAGCCATCCGATCATCTGCGGAACCGTCTGCATTTCACGAATCGTCTGGGAAATCATCGCATCCTCTTCCCCCTCGCCGATGCGGGTGATCAGGGCCATCTGCTCCGTCGGAGTTTCGAGAAAACGCTGCCCTTTCCCCTCGGCCGAAGCGCGCCGGCTGTAATGGGCATCGACGCCACTTTGGTCGATGCCGTTTTGCGCCAGCGCCGTCTGCGTCATCATGAGCATGACCGCCCACGGGTGGAGGCGTTCGACGTTTCGGATGTCGATTTTCTGTGATTCGAGATAGTCTCTCAGCGCATAGTACGTTTCGGGTTTTAGAACACGGGAGAGCGATGTACCGGGTGGAAGGAGCATCTTTCGCGAGAGCGCAGCGGCAAAATCATCGCTAGAGGTTGCGGAAAGGTCGGTTTCGAAGACAACCGTATCGGCCATTTCGTACGCACGGTCAAATTCGACCGGCAGGGGAAAATCGCCGGGACGCATGACGTGGATCGTCCCCCCCAGATAGAGGGTTTCCTCCCCTTTGGTTACCTTCCAGACACTGGAATCGGCCAAAAGGGACGAGAGGTAAAAAAGGGAGAGAAAGAAAAGCAGCGAAACGGTTTTCATTCTCCTCCCCCTCTACTGCTTCGGCCGGAACGCCTTGATCACCTCGTCGTTGCACTCCAGATACGGCCCGTGAATCAGATCGATGCAGTAGGGGACGGCGGGAAATACCGCATCCAGGCACTCCCGGATCGATTTGGGTTTGCCGGGAAGGTTGATGATGAGGCTGCGTCCCCGAATCCCCGCGGTCTGGCGCGAGAGAATTGCCGTGGGGACGTATTTGAGGCTCACCTGGCGCATCAGCTCGCCGAATCCCGGCATCATCTTCTCGCAGACGTTTTCGGTCGCTTCGGGGGTGACGTCGCGGTGTGCGGGGCCGGTCCCCCCCGTCGTGACGACGAGGCAGCACCCCTCGACGTCGCACAGTTCCATCATCGTCTCTTCGATGACGCTCTGTTCATCGGGTATGCAGCGGTAGATTATCTCGTGTTCGGATTTTAGGTACTCTCGCATCGTCTCCTGGATCGCGACACCTGAAATATCCTCGTAAATCCCGGCGCTCGCGCGGTCGGATGCGGTAATGACACCGATTTTAATCATAAACACTCCTGTAAAAAATGGTTGCCTCCCCGGATCGACGTCACCGTCGCATGGGGGATGAAAAAGTCACGGGCGCTCTGCACGTCGATGATCCTGTCTTCGAGCCCCAAAAAAACCTCGATCCGGATCCCTTTGGCTCGGATGGCCTCCATCAGGGGTCCATCCCATTCGAAATAGAGCAGATCGTGAAGGCTCGCAGCGTCATGCTCCCCTTCCAGCGTCTCTTCCGCCGGACACGGGGCAAAACAGTTGGCCAGAAACAGCTCCCGATACCCCTGCGGATCTTTGAGGTATCCTCCCATCTGTAGCCGCCGGAACGACTCTTTTTTCGTCTGGAAAAAAGCGGGGGAAAAAAGCTGGAGCGTATCGATCCGCTCCGACGACTGCTCCGCGTGGCGCGCCGCGTTGATCGCACCGTAGCTGAATCCTGCGACGGTATAGTCGCTCCTCTTCAGATACTGCTCGAAAAAAGGACTCTCGTCCCGGAGAGAGAAACCGCTAAAAAATCTCATTCATCGTCGCCTTCGCCAGCGATTTGGAGATCTGCTCGTACTCTTCGAGGATCGACTCGAATGTGGCGACAATCCGCTCATGCCTCTCCAGCAGCACCGATATCTCCTGATAGAGACGCTCGGTGAGAGCCCTCTCTTCTTCGTCCGAGGGGACGAGAGACTGGCCCATACCGTACTCATGCACCATCGCATGGATGAGTTCGGACGCGGCCTGGACATCATGCGATGCGTTACTGGCGTGTTCACCGAAACGGAGTTTCGAGGCGGCTATCCCCGCCAGATGGACCCGTACGTGAGCTTCGATCTCGTGTTTGAGAAGCGGTTCGGCGGTCGGCGGGGTGATCGTGTCGTTGCTGAGGGAGATCTTCTCATAGGGAAGATCGAACCATGTCGCCGCAAACACTTTACCCGCCTGGTAACGGGCCTGATAAAGTCGCTGCTCTTCGGTGAGCATCGCGATTTTCTTTTTCCCGAACATTACCTTGTCCTTGACGGAGAGAAAATGCTCCATCCGGACCTGTATCTCGTTCTGGCGCAGACACAGGAGTGCCGCTTCGTTCGTCAGTGCCGCCAATGAAGCGCCGTTGAACCCTACCGTCATTTTCGCAACGTCGGCGATGGAGAGCTCGTGGGGGATGTGCCGAAGGTATTTGTGCAGGATCGCTTCGCGCTCGGTTGCCGTCGGAAGTTCGACAAAAACGCGGCGGTCGAACCGTCCTGAGCGCAGCAATGCCGAATCCATCACATCGATGTTGTTGGTTGCGGCAATGACGACGATACCGCTGGTGTCTTCGAACCCGTCCATCTCCGTCAGAAGCTGGTTGAGGGTCCCTTCGCGCTCGTCGTTGCGCTCTCCGCCCCGTTTTTTCCCCACCGCATCGATCTCGTCAATGAAAATGATCGCCGGGGCGTTTTTCTTGGCGGCGGAGAAGAGTTCGCTGACCCGCTTGGCCCCCATTCCGACGTAAATCTGGACAAACGACGCTCCGCTTTGATAAAAAAACGGAACATCCGCCTCGGCCGCGACCGCTTTGGCGATCATCGTTTTTCCGACTCCCGGAGGTCCCACGAGGAGGACGCCGCGTGGCATACGGGCACCGAAGGCATAGTACCGCTTCGGATTGCGGAGAAAGTCGATGATCTCCTCAAGCTCCTCTTTGACGTCGCTGATACCGCCGATGTCGCTGAAACGGACCGTCGATTTGACCGGCGAGACGGCGGGGGCGAGCGGTTCGCTCTGCTCCGCCGCCGTTTTGACCTGCCGCACCGTTTCGGCCGGAACCTCGTCCTCCTCGAATCCGAGCCGGTTTTTCCATGCCCAGTATCCCGCACCCCCGATCAGGGCAAAAAAGAGAAAAAACCAACCCCAGCCGTTCCCCCCTTTGGGTTCCACGATGATATGGGCCGTCAGTTTGGGAGGGAGCTGCGACGAGGCGATCTTGACGACGCCGTCGTCTTGGGTCGCGAAATAGGTGTAGTCCCCATCGACAAACGCTTTTTCTACCTGCTGCGATTCGATCAGCTCCTTCGCCTGCTCAAGGCTTACGGTGTCGGCACTGTCACGCAGCAGCGCGTACAGGAGCAACACCAAAACAATCCCCCCCGACGCGAGAAGGATCATCTGGTTGCGGTTAAAATTGGGCCAGGTTATGTTCATCGTGCACCTCGTATTTTTCAAGCGTGATCCAGTTGCCGCTGAGATCCTCGTCCGATTCTACGACCACTTTGTTGAAATACTGGTCGTATCCGCTGTAGCGCCCGCCGTTTCCGCTCTCGATCAGAACCTCCAGCGGCGACGTCATACGCGTGCGGAAGGAGCGGTTGTTCTCTTCGATCAGACGGGTCAGCTCCGCCATCCGCACAGCCGCAACGGCTCCGTTTACCTCCGGCTTCATCGTCGCGCTCGGTGTCCCGTCGCGTTTGGAATAGGTAAAGGGGTGGATATGGGTCAGGTGCAGCTGGCGGATGTTCTCCATCGCCTCTGCCCACAAAGCGTCGCTCTCTCCCGGGTGGCCGACGATAAAATCGGTCCCGAGAGCGAACCCTTTTTCGTGGAGCATTCCGAAGAGTTCGATGTCGTTTTCGATCCGGTTGCGGCGGTTCATGAGACGCAGCATCGCATTGGAGCTGTGCTGGATCGCGATGTGCAGATGCCGCTCGAGCCACGGTTCGTCCAGAATCTCGAGAAACGACTCGTTGATCTGGATCGGTTCCAGCGAACCCAGGCGGATACGCCGAACTCCCCGGATCATCGACATCTTCTGCATGAGGCCGGCGATGTTGCGCCCTTCCCCCTGCCCGTAACTGCCGACGTTGGTTCCGGTCAGGACAAATTCGCCGAATCCGTTGGCGGCCAGGCGGGAGACCTGCTCGAGGATTTTGGCCTCATCCATGCTCCGCGCATCCCCGCGCACAAAGGGGATGATGCAGTAGCTGCACCGGAAATTGCACCCCTCCTGGATTTTGATGAAAGCGCGCGATTTCCCGACGAACTCCTCGACAATCGCGTCATCCACGTAGTTCAGATCCCCGATCTCGTAAAAACGGCTCTCGCTGGAGAGGAGGGTATTGATCTTCATCTTCTCCGACTGCCCGAATACCCCATGCACCTTGTTCGCTCCGAAAAGGCTCTCCCCTTTCGTATGGGCGCCGCATCCGGTCAAAAAGAGTTTTTTCCCCTGTTTGTCCATCTGATTGATGTAGCCGCGTACGCTGACGTCCGCCCCGTTGGTGACGGTACAGGAGTTGACGATGACTATGTCGGCCTCCCCCTCGTTCTCGGTGACCTCGTAGTCGCGAAGCGCCCCCATCATCACCTGCGAATCGAACGTGTTCGTCCGGCAGCCGAAGGTTTTGAAATAGACTTTCGGTTTCATAGGCTCTCCGTTTCGGGAAGCTGTTGAGGGGGGACGTTGATGCTGTAGAGCGTCTGTGTCGGATAGGCGATCATGATATCGGGCTCGGCATTGAATGCGTCGATGATGTCTGCCGATATCGTGCTGCGCAGGGTAAGGGTGGCGTAGGCGCTGGTGAGATACCATCCGCTCACCTTGATCCCGTTGGGCTCGATAAATGTAAAGATCCGCGGCTCGACATTGCTGTTTTTGAGGCTGTAACGGTCGCGGAGCTTGTTGATCTGCTTGCGGGTAATGTCGGTGTACCCTTTCGAATATTTGCGGCAGATCTCCTTGACGATATGGACCGCTTTTTTGTGGTTCGAATCGAAGGTGATCATGATATCGATCCCATCCCACACCGTTTTGAGCGATGCGTGCGAGTAATTGGCGATCATCGACGTGAAGATGTAGTTGTTAGGGACGAAAATGATCCGTCCCGCCCGGCGGTTGGTCTCGATCGTCGTCAGAGTCACATCCTCCATCAGCGTCATCCGCTGCAGCGAGATGTCCAAAACATCTCCGACGTATTCCATCCCGTCTTTTACAAACCGTACACGGTCACCGACATGGATCGCGCCGCCGATTACGATCACGAGCCACCCCAGCAGGCTCATGAACCAGTCGCGCATCGCGATCGCCAGACCCGCTGAGGCGAATCCGAGCACCGTCGCGAAATAGCCGACGTTATCGATATAGCTGAACAGCAGGATCAGGATGATCAGCGTTACGTTGATGAACGTCACGATCTTGTTCGCCATGTAAAACCGTTCGTTGTCGAGGATGTAGCGCTTGATGATCCGCTTGAAGATAAAAGCGATCACGAACAGCACCACAACGATCAAGACGATGTTGAGCAGTTTGTAGATCTGGTCTTTGATCTCTTTGTTGATTTTCGCTTCGGTCGACTCAATCCGTTTTTCATACACTTCTGCGGTCGAAACGAGGGTATCGAGAGCCAGTTTGAACTTCTCTACCTGAAGCAGCGTCACCTCGAGTTCCACTTCGTAATCGGCTTTGGAATCGAGGCGCATCAGGTCTTTGTAGAGCGCCACCTGGCGTTCGAGCAAAGAGATCAGCTCCTGAAGCTCCTCTTCGCGCAGAACGTACTCCTTGTACTGAGCGTTGAGACGTTTGACGTAGGAAAGCCCAGTCACGATGTCAAAGGGGTTGGTAATCGTGGGAAGTTCTCCCGCTTCGTCGGGTTTGAGTAGGGAAACGAACGGGGAGGTCCCCTGCGCTTTGAGCAGTTCGACCTGATCGGTCAGGATTTTCTGTTTGGCCTGAAGCGCTTCGATCTCAAGCTTCCGCTCGACCGTCATGCGGCGGTTTTCGAGGGCGTCGATACGGCGTTTGACGTCCCTCAGGCTTTTTCGTGCCTCCTGGTACGCCATGTAGGAGTTGTAGCTTTTGATCCAGATACTGCTGGCTTTGGAGAGCTCTTTTTGGATTTTGGCCACCTCATCCTTCGTCTGCTGGATCTGTACCTCTTTGGAAATCTCGACCGGCTGTTCAGCCTGTTTCTCTTCGGGCGCGGCCGATGCCGAAACGTTCAGTACCAGCAGAAGGGCGAAAAAGAGGCTCCAGCGTCTCACGACACTCTCCCGGCAAATTTGGAAAGGGTCTGTTTGACCGTTTCGGCCTCGATTGCATCGGTGATCTCGACGCCGCCGATTCCTCTGGGAAGGATAAACGTGATCGCGCTGTCGGCACTTTTCTTGTCCAGAAAAAAGGCCTGATAGAAACGTTCCACGTCGGCGATCGGATACTCCAGCGGCAGATTGTACCGCCCCAGGAGATTTTTGACCCGTTCGGCGTCGCTCACGCTCATCAAACCGACCTCGCAGGCCAGATCGTTCGCCATCACCATCCCGATCGCGACGCTTTCGCCGTGCAGATAGGTAGAGTAGGAAGTCTCGTTTTCGATCACATGGCCGAACGTATGACCGTAGTTCAGAGCGGCGCGAAGCCCCTGCTCTTTTTCATCCGCTTCGACGACTCCGGCTTTGGTCTCGACCGCTTTTTGGAGGGCATAGACGAGGTTGTCCCCCTCACGCAGGTCGTTTTGCTCGAGCCATTCGAAAAACGGAGCGTTGAACGTCACCGCCATTTTGACGATCTCGGCGACACCGGCTCCGAACTCGCGTGAGGGGAGCGTTGTCAGAAAAGAAGGATCGATATAGACGGCGCGGGGCTGGTGAAACGCACCGATCAGATTTTTGCCGAAACGGTTGTTGATCCCCGTTTTCCCGCCGACGCTCGCATCGACCTGGCTGAGAAGCGTCGTAGGGATCTGGATGAAGTCGATGCCGCGGTTGTAGAGGCTGGCGGCAAATCCCCCCATGTCGCCGATCACCCCGCCGCCGAACGCGATCAGCAGGGATTTGCGGTTTAGCCGGTGGTCAAACATCCGCTCAAGGATACTCTGGATTGTCTCGAGGGTTTTGTACTGCTCGCCGTCGGGGACGGTGATGATATAGACCTCTTTGGCATTCAGGCGCGAAAGAAGTGTCTGCAGATGGAGCCCTGCGACTTTTGGATTGGTCACGATCGCGACTTTCCCGTCGCACTGGAGGGTCGGAAGGGTTCCGATATGAACCGGGTAGGAGTCGTCAACAACGCGTTTAAGATTGATTTGTAGTGTCATAAAAAAGCCTGCTGGAAATTATTGGGTTATTAACTCAATAATACTCAAAGGAGGCTTAAAATCGTGTGAAAATCCTAGATTTGCGTCGGAATAAAAAGCTGGTGATAGCGGTCAAGCTTGCGGTAGAGCACTTCCGGATCGGTCGAAAAGCACGCATTCAGACGACTCGTGAACATTTTGGTGGTAAAGGGGAGGACATGGAGAAAATTCTCCCGTTCGCGCAACGACTGTATCGGATTTTCTTCCTGTTCAACGACCTGAATCGATTTGGAAAAGATGGTCGACAGGTTGTTGAAATGCTCGATAATTTCCCCTTTTTTCCCCTCCTCTTCGTGGAGGTAGTCGATCAATTCGAGATTGAATCCGAATTGGGACGAAACGTCGAAAATCGTCGTGGAAATGTTTCCGATATGCCCCTCTTCGCTCAGGATGACAACACTCTCGCGCAACGATGAAAAAGAACGGTCGGCCAGTTTGAGGACGGGAACGTTCCCGGCGTAAAGCTTTTTGCGGATCGATTTGTTGGAAAAAAGCGTCTGAGAGACGATAAAAAGACCGATATGATATTTTTTAATATCATTAAGGATATTTCCCTCATCAGGCTGCGTGGCGTAACATATTTCGACCGTGGCATTGTCCTCCGCCGACGCTTTGATCATCCGCAAGACATCGATATCGCCGGGATTGATGACTTTGATAATCAGCGGCTGATGCAATGTTTTCTGTACGTAGATGCTTCGCCGCACCAGCGCCATGATCGACGCTTTTTTCTCGACGGCCATATCGATGTAGAGGTAGAGCCGGCTCCCGAACGGCGCCGGGAATTGTCCCAGCTCACGCTTGATCGCGCGGTAAATCGACCTGAGAACCGAAGGATCTCCGACGAGGACGAGAGTGTCGTTGGGCTGAATCATTTTGTTGTCGGCGGGTATGATCAGCTGGCGGTTACGGTATATGGCGGCGATCTTCCAGTTTTTCTGCTCGATTGAGCCGATATGGCGGTAGACAAACGAACTTCCGAAAGGGACCAGCACTTCCATGATCTCACCCGAACCCAGACCGATGTTTTTCGCCAGAACGGGGATGTTAGGGAGGTAATCGATCAGGTTGGCGGCGATCAGTTCTTGCATGTTGACCCATTCGATATCGTCGTCAGGGCTTTGGGCGTTCCACAAATCAAGCGCTATAATCCGGGGAGAGGGTTTGAATGCGCGGATGTTTTTGATCGTCTGCTCAAGATCGCTGCCGTTTTCGAGGATCAAAATGACCTGCCAGAAATCCATCTTCAAAAGATTGGTGATCTTGTAGAGGCTTGTCGGGTCAAACCGGAAAAACTTAAACCGGGCAGGGTTATACCCGTCAAACTCAGTCTCCTGCGTATGGACGACGTAATAGAGGTTTTCGCTGGTATAGGTACCGATTACCCGTTCGATAAAATGGTGTCCTATAGCTCCGTCACTGACGATCAAAATTTTTTTCATCCGATGTCTAACCTCTTTATTATTGGGACGTGATTGTACCATAATTGAAATACGGGGTAAAAAAGGAGAATATAATGTTCTGCTTTGTTTTTTTTAATTTACGAATGCTATACTATTTTCAATCACGACCCCAAAAGAGAGACCATGCAGATCGATTCCAAAAAGTTTGTTTTCGCTTTTTTCGTTTTTATCGTGACACTGACGGGCTTGGGATATTACTATTTTCTACATGAGCGCGACCTCATCAATACCAATCTTGAGGCTGCCCTTCAGCGTTCTGCAGAATCGGCCTATCTGATCGTCGGAGACCATTATCACGACCGGGTACTCACCACGCCCCCTAGCGAAATCGAAGATGCGAACATGATCAAAACGCTCACGTCTCTGGCCCATTCACAGGGGGTGGCATACCTTTATTCCATAGTTCAGGACAGTGAGGGGAATCTCCGTTTCACCTCCAGCAGCGCGCGCAAAAGCGAACTCTACAGCGGCATCAATCTGACCCGTTTTTACGATCTGTACGACCCCAATCCCGATATGGTCAAAGCCCTCAAAACCAATCAAATCGTATGGAACACGAACGAAATCGAAGACAAATGGGGAACATTTCGCAGCCTCTACATCCCCCACACCACCCCCTCAGGCCACCGTTACCTCATCGGTGCCGATATCGAAGTGGGCGGAATCGAAAAACTTTCCAATGCCGCGGCATTCAAAGCGACATTGACATCGCTCCTCCTTTTTCTTGGGGCGCTTCCGTTGCTGCTCATCTACCGCAACACCCTCAAAGTCACCGCGAACCGCCTCCGTCATGATGTCAAACTGGCAACCGACAAACTGCGCGATGTGAATGAAATCCTCGAAAACAAAGTCGAAGAGAAAACCAAACAGCTGATCTCGCAGAGTTTTGAAGATGCCCTCACAGGGCTCCCCAACCGCCACTGCCTTCAGTACGATCTGGACCGAAAGCATGTCCATGCGCTGTTGATTCTCAACCTTCGCAATTTCAGGGAGATAAACGATTTTTTCGGGACATCCATCGGCGACCATCTCATCTCCCAGACCGGGCACTGGCTCCGCACCTTCAGCCTGCACCCCTACCGCCTCAGCGGAGACGAATTCGCCCTTCTGATCGACGAAGCGTATACGATCGAGGAGCTCGAAAAATTGGCTTCCCGCCTGATCCACAAACTGGCCGAGCACCCCTTCAACGCCGGGATTGAAAACGTCTCGCTGGGTGTAACAATCGGAATCGATCCAGGGCCTGACGTATCCCTTGCCCATGCCGACATTGCCCTCCATGAGGCCAAAAGCAGCCCAAAGCACTTTGCCTTCTACAGCAGCGAAAACCACATCGAAGAACAGTACAAGGCCAACATCGCGATGACCAGGATGATCCATGAAGCGCTGCAGGAGGGACGGATCATCTGTTATTATCAGCCGATCGTATCGACACTCACAGGGAAGATCGCAAAATACGAAACCCTCGTACGGATGGTGGACGAATCTTCCCACATCATCCCGCCGGACCGTTTTATCCGGATCGCCCAGAAGACCCACGTCTATCCCCAGATCACCCGCACCGTCATAGCCCAGGCGTGCCAGGCGTTCCAAAACCGGAACGAAGAATTTTCCGTCAACCTCTCGATCCGCGACATCCTCGATTCCCAGACCATCGCCTTCATCGAAGAAGAAATTCTCCGTACCGGCACGGCACACCGGATCGTCTTTGAAGTCCTCGAATCAGAGGGGATCGAAAATTTCGAGGCTGTTCTGGCCTTTATCCGGCAGATGAAGAAACTGGGGGCGAAAATCGCCATCGACGATTTCGGCACGGGGTATTCGAGCATCGAAAACATCCTCATCCTCAAAGTCGACTACATCAAAATAGACGGTTCTCTGATCCGCCTTCTCGAAAGCGACTCCAGACGCGCCGCCATCATCGAGTCGATCGCCAAATGCGCTTCCAAACTGGGGGCAAAAACCATCGCGGAATTCGTCGAATCCGAAGGACTCTTCAACCACATCCGATCCGCCGGCATCGACTTCGCCCAGGGGTACTACGTCGGAAAACCGGCCCCCCTGACACCGCCATAGGCTACAAGGCCATTTTCTCCTGCCCGATCCGGTAAAGGGCAAAATCGTATTTCAAAGGGTCTTCGGGATCGAATCGGCTGAGTTGTTCAGTCAGTTCGATGGCCGCTTTAAGATCGCATTGTTTGCGCTCCAGCAACCCAAGGCGGCGGGAGACGGCGAATGTATGGGTATCGAGCGGCATGATCAGTTCGGAAGGTTTGACACCTCTCCACAGCCCCATATCCAGCGCATCAAACCGGACCATCCACCGCAGGTACATCATCCACCGCTTCATCGCCGACGCCTTCGACAGAGAAGTGATCGGTTTGCCGATCAGAAATTCGTATCCCTGCGAACGGTAGGGGTTCAGCGCATAGAGGGTTTCGATGAGCCCTGAGACCCCTCCGATGACCCCTTTCGTCCCATAACCATCCATAAACGTTTTTTCGGCGCCGCCCGATTTTTCGAGTCTCCCCAGAGTAAGAAACCACTGGATAATGTCTTCGGTGTTTTGGAAGCGGTAATATTTTCCCTCCAGCCTGCTCCGGAGCGTTTCTTCGTCCAGCGCCATCAGATCCCGTTCGAACGCGGACAGAAAAGCGACGATCGATTTGGCGTTTCCGTAGGCGAACAGGGCACAGGTGAGGGCGTTGTGCTGATCCCCGAAACGGCGTGCGATCATCAGGGGGTCAGGACGTTCGTCGCACAGCTCCTCCGCGCAGTTTCGAGAGGCCGCTTCGGCATCCAGCAGCGCCTTGAGCGCTTCCATCGAGCCCAATCACGCCCCCCCGATCAGATAGAGCTGCTTCCGCTCGCTCGATCCGGGGATATCGAGCTGTTTTCGGTATTTGGCGATCGTGCGCCGCACCATGGTGATGTTGAATTTTTGCTGCACCAGTTCGAGGAGCTTCATGTCGCTGAGGGGTTTTTTGGGGGATTCGTTTTTGACCAGTTCACTCACGTACTCTTTGATCGCGGCGTTGGAGACGTCCTCGTCGATCGCCGTCGTGAAAAAATCTTTCATCGGATAGACCCCGCGGTCGCACGCGATGTACTTGTTGGCGATCGCCCTTGAAATCGTCGAGGGGTTGTGGCCGAATTCGTCGGCCAGTGTTTTGAGGGTCAGGGGGCGGATCGCTCCCCCGGTGAAAAAATCGTACTGGTACTCGACGATCATGAGCCCCACTTTGTGGAGCGTCGCTTTGCGCATCTCCAGCGCATCGACGAGGCTTTTGGCCTCTTTGAATTTTTCGCGGACAAACGGGTGGTCCACCCCATAGCCGCCATCAATCGTAATGGCCGGATAATAGCGGTCGTTGAGCTTCACCTCTATCCCCTCTTCGGGATCGTTGGTGATCATCAGATCGGGGACGATCTGGGCCGAATCTTCGAGAAAATCGATCGCCGGGGGGTTTCTGAAACTTCCGATCACCTTCATCGCTTCGGCAAAAGCATTCTCTTTGCGGTAGCGTCCCATCTCGTCCAGCCGCCCGATCATTTCGCGCGCCAGCGTGTACGCCTCGTCGCTGACCGAAGCCGATTCCAGCTGAAACAAAAACGATTCGGCGACATTCCGTGCGCCGATTCCGACGGGTTCGACATGGATGAAGCGCATACGGATCTTCTCGAACTGTTCCGCATCGATCCCCTCCTCTGCACAAAACGATTCGCTGTCCCCTTCATAGTATCCCCCCTCGTCGAGGTTCTCCATTACGTGGCGGCCGATCCGCTGGGAGAGAGGGGTCGGAAACAGGGGGGCGTCGATCTGCTCTTCGAGCACTTCATAAAGGCTCTTGTGCTGGATCGTGAGGGCTTCGATTGCTTCGGAATGGGAGTTTTGGACATAGCCGTACTGGATTTTTTTTGGGATGCGGGCTTCGAAGTTCTCCTCGAACCCCGATTTGACGTCGATGAGGGGGTTGTTTTCCACAAACGGCGCCATCGCTTCCCCCAGATCGCTGAGGCTCGAATGAAGAATCGGGAGCCAGTTGCGCAGCGTATGGGAGAGCTTGTTTTTCAGCTCGACGTTTGTCTTTACCCGTAACATGGACGTTAGAACTTGAACGATTCACCGAGATAATGTTGACGCACATCCGGGTTGTGGGCGATCTCGTCGCTGGTTCCCGACGCAAGGAGTGAGCCGTTTTTGATGACGTAGGCGCGGTCGCACACCGCCAGCGTCTCGCGGACGTTATGGTCCGTGATCAAAACGCCGATGCCGTACTGCACGAGCTGTGAAATAACACTCTGGATGTCCATCACGGCGATCGGGTCGACCCCGGCGAACGGTTCGTCAAGGAGTAAAAAACGGGGCTTGTTCACGAGAGCCCGGGCGATCTCCGCGCGCCGGCGCTCTCCGCCGGAGAGGTTGATCCCGCGGCGGTTCCGGATCGGTTCGATGTTGAACATCTCCAGCAGCTCTTCGATCCGCGCTTCCTGCGTCTCCTGATCGAGCTTCCCCGCCTGGGCGGCGATGATCAGGTTTTCCTCTACGGTGAGCTCTTTGAAGATCGAAGCCTCCTGAGGAAGATAGCCGATCCCCATCTGGGAGCGTTTGTGCAGCGGGAGAGCGGAGACATCGACGCCGTCGATAAACACCTTTCCCCCCGTCGCTTCGATGAGGCCGCAGATCATGTAAAACGTCGTTGTTTTTCCTGCCCCGTTAGGCCCCAGAAGACCGACCACTTCCCCGGTACGCAGCTCCATGCTCATCCCCCGGACGATCTCGTGTTTTTTGATCGTTTTGACCAGATTTTCAACTTTCAGTTCATGCACGCTGCACCTCGTAATTGCGCGATTCATCATCGCATTTGGTAATATTGACAATGAGTGTTTCAAACCCGCCCCGCTTCAGCCAGCCGATCAAGGTTTCGTCCCCCCACTCGACGAGGTGGTACCCCGAGCGCTCGAGTTCCTCCATCATCCCCAGGCTCAGAAATCTCTCGAACCCGTAGTTATAGAGATCGTAATGGTAGAGTTTTCCCCCGTAGACCTGCTGGAGCGAGAAAGTCGGCGACGTGACCGCCTCATTTAGCCCAAGATAGCGGGCAAACTCCTGGGTCAGGGTCGTTTTTCCACTGGAGAGGTCCCCTTGCAAGATGACGATCCCCCCGCGGGGAAGTTCCTCGGTTATCGTTTGACACAGCTGAGACAATTGCGCCAGAGTAAGCTTCATCATAGTTTGGCAGAGACCTCGATGATCTGGGCCAGCTTGGCCGCCGCTTTTCCGCTCCGCAGCCCCTCCCGGGCGATTTCGAGCCCCTCCTGGACATCACGCGCCATTCCGTCCGCGATCAGGGCGTAGGCGGCATTGATGAGGACCATATCGCGCTGGGGATCGGTAGCGCGGTTGTTGAGGACATTGCGGAAAATCTCCGCGTTTTTTTCGGCATCCCCCCCGAGAATCGCCTCGAACGGGGCTTTCTTGATCCCAAGCGCTTCGGGATCGATTTCGAAATAGTCGATTTTCTCCCCGTGCAGATGGGCGGCATAGGTGATGTCGCTGATGCTCACTTCGTCCATCTTTTCACGCGAACTGACGACGATCGCCGATTTCATCCCCCCCATTTGGGCTGCTTCGGCCATTTTGGGGACGAATACCCGGTCAAACACCCCCAGCAGGATTTTGGAGAGCCCCACGGGGTTGGTCAGTGGCCCGAGGATGTTGAAAACAGTCTTTTCGGGGATGCTGCGGCGGATCGGCATGATGAACTTCATCGCCGGGTGGTGGTACTGGGCAAAAAGAAACGTGAATCCCGTCTCCTGCAGAAGCGCCGCGCTTTTCTCCGGGCTCATGTCGAGCTTCACCCCCAGATGTTCGAGGACATCGGCACTCCCCGATTTGGAGGTGATGGAGCGGTTGCCATGCTTGGCGACGTACGCGCCGCATGCGGCGAGGAGGATCGAAACGGTGGAGCTGACATTGAAGCTCCCGCTCTTGTCCCCCCCGGTGCCGACGACGTCGATGAGTTTTTCTTTCAGAGCTGCGGGGACATCGAGTGTGAGTGCATGGCGCTTCATCACCTCGGCGGCCGTGGCGATCATTTGCGGGGAGGTCTCTTCGTTCAGGGTCAGCGAGAGGAGAAATTCGCGCATCTCCCCATCGCTCATGCGGTGCTCGAAGAGGGCTTCGAAATCGCTTTTGGTCGGGTTCATGAGAGCTCCTTCACATAGAGGTTTTGCGCCGATTTCGGGGTCGATTTGACGGTGGGGATGGCAAGCACCTCGTAGCGCATCTGCTTTTCGAGGTATACGAGGGTGATGATGTCGCCGACGGCGACGTTTTTAGCCGGTTTGACCGCTTTGCCGTTGATATAGACAACCCCCTCTGTGATCATGTCCTGAGCGACGGCGCGGCGTTTGGTAAGGTTGACGGCATTGAGAAATTTATCGATACGCAAAAAAAGTTCCACATTGATTATTTGATGGGCTTATTGTAGGTAATCGAAGCTAAAAGAGAGGTAAGTCAGCTCGCAAAGCCGCTCTTGAAACTCTCCTTCGCAACGACGATCTGCTTTTGTTTCTCTTTGCGTGCCGTGTCTTTTTCGACGAAGATCTTTTTGCGCGTTTGCGGATCCATTTCGGTGTAGTACATCACCGCCGAATAGGTTCCGGGGGTCGGGGTGAACACCTGCGCCTGCTCGGGGTTCATCTTCAGCTCTTCGCTGGTGAACCGCTTCAGATCGTGCATGTCCTTCTCGGTGCATCCGGGATGGGCGGCGATCAGGTAGTAGGTGAGAAACTGGTTTTTCCCCTCCTCGCGGTTGAGGCGGTCGTAGAGCTTTTTGAAATCGACGAGGGTCTGTTTCCCCGGTTTGTTCATCAGGTGCAGTACGTGCGGCGAGGTGTGCTCGGGGGCGACCTTCATCTGTCCCGAGATGTGGTGGCGCACCATCTCTTTGAGGTACTCGTACCCCTGCCGCTTGTCTTCGTTGATCAGGTCGTAGCGGACCCCCGAGGCGACGAACGCTTTTTTGATCCCCCGCACTTCCCGCAGACGGCGCAGGAGGTTGATGACGCGGGTGTGGTCGACCTTCATCGATTTGCACAGATGGGTGTCGTCGACGCACCGCTGGTGGGCACAGGTGCCGTGCTTTAACTTCTTGTTGCACTCGTAGCCGTACATGTTGGCCGTGGGTCCCCCGACGTCGCTGATGATCCCCTTGAAATCCTTGTATTCCGTGAACTGTTTCGCCTCGTTCAGAATCGACTCTTCGCTGCGGGTGCGGATGGTGCGCCCCTGATGGACCCCGATCGCGCAGAAGTTGCACTCCCCCCAGCACCCCTGATGGGTCATGATGGAAAACTTGATCGTCTCGAGGCACTTCACCGCCCCCTGGGGACGGTGGTAGGGGTGAAGCTCGCGGGTAAAGGGGAGCGCGCTCACCGCATCCATCTCGCTTTCGCCCAGGTAGTCGGCCGGAGGGTTCTGGATGCTGTAGCGGCCGTCTACCTCCTGGCACAGCCCCTTGGCCGAGATGGGGTCGTTGTTGTCGTAGAAGAGGTCGAAAAGGTCGATGTAGCGTTCCTTGTTATCGAGGCACTCCTGGTGCGAGGGGAGGCGCAGATACCCCTCCACAGCCTCTTTCGCGATATAACACAGTCCCCGGATGTCGTGCGGCGATTCGCCCGCTGCCAGACGTTTGGGAAGCTCGACGATCGCTCCCTCCCCCATCCCGTAAATCAGGTAGTCGGCCTTGGAATCAAACAGTACCGGTTTGCGCAGTTTGTTGCTCCAGTAGTCGTAATGGGTGACGCGGCGCAGGCTCGCCTCGATCCCCCCCAGGACAATGGGGACGGTATTTTTGAAATGTTTCCGGATCAGGTTGGTGTAGACGAGTGTCGCCCGGTCGGGGCGGGCGTTGTTGACGCCGCCGGGGGTGTAATCGTCGCTTTTGCGGAATTTTTTCGTCGCCGTGTAGTTGGCGACGAGCGAATCGACGCTCCCGCCGCTCACCCCCCAGAAAAGACGGGGTTCCCCGAGCCGTTTGATGTCTTCATCGTTTTTAATATCAGGCTGTCCGATGATCCCGACACGGTACCCTTCCCGCTCCAGAATCCGTCCCACGACGGCGACGCCGATAAAAGGGGAGTCGATGTAGGCATCGCCGGAGACGAGGATGACGTCGCACTGTTCCCAGCCGCGGGCGTCCATCTCCTCACGGGTAGTCGGCAAATAGCGTAAATGTTCGGGGGTTACTTTCATAACGCGATTGTACCACAGTATCGTCATCCTCGGACTCAAAGCAACATCGCTCTTTTGTTTTTGAAGTTGCATTCTTATAGCTGGATTCCCGCCTTCGCGGGAATGACAAGAAACCTGCGTTATAATCCTCGAATGGAAAACACTCTGAATCAAGAGATCATCGAGCATCTCATGCACCCCAAAAACTACGGTCCGCTCGAAAACCCCACCGGGGTGGGAGTCGGCCACTCCGAACAAAGCGGCGAGTTCGTCATCCTCTATCTGCTGTGCAATGGCGATATCATCGAGAATATCGGCTACGCGACCAACGGCTGCCACGACACGGTCGTGCTGGGATCGATGTTCACCGAAATGGTCAAAGGCGAAACTCTCGGCTACGGCTTCTCCGCCGCGGAAAAACTGCGCGACAAAGTAGCCCAGGGGCCGGTCAAGCAGCAGGCATGCGCCCAGATGGTTTTGACCGCCTTCGAAGCGGCACAGATTCATCAACAGCACATACGCGAGGGGTCAACCGAAGAACTTCACGCAATCGAGATCGGTATGGAATGCGAGGTGGAAGCATGATGGACGCAACGCTGTTTCGGCACAAACACCAGCTGTGGCTCCGCATCGCCTACCTCTCCTTCGCGACGTCAGACCCGGTGCTGAAAAACCGTCTCTACGAGTTTTCCCAGATCGAATTCCGCCATCTCAAATGGCTCAGCGAATCGTTCTATACCAATGACATTCCTTACGATTACCGCCGTGACATGACGTTTGGAATCGAATCGGAGACATTAGCGGATGCGCTGCGTGCCGCGATCGATGAGATCCGTTCCCTTCATCTCCTCTATACGGATTCCGCACTCTGCGAACGGATGCGCAATGATGAGCACTTCATCCTCTCGGTTCTTGAGAGCAGCCTGGCGAATTCCTCGGAACGGTTCGACGCATTCAACCGCAAACGGGTGTGGCCCGACGCTCCCCTCACATCCGGGCAGACCGACGCGTTGACCCTCTTTTTGTTCGAGGAGAGCTACAAGGAGTACGAGCTGATCCTCGTCTACCTCTACCGCCTCGCCCGCGCCACGACGGCGACGCAGAGCTCCTCGTTCACCGACCTGATCGACGAGTCCCATTTCCATCTGCGCTCGTTCGCCGAAATGATGGCGGCGATGGGGATTCTGGGACTTCCGCGCGAACTCCACCCGCGCACCTATGAGATTTCCGATATGGAAAAATTCCTCCGCAACGGCATCACCGAAGAGGAGAATGCCAAGGAGGAGTGCCGCCGCCTCTCCGGAGCCATCACCGACGAGCAGCTCTCGTCGTTTTTTGAGTTCATCAATTTTCAGGAGAGCTACCATATCGAGATTATGAAAAAACTTTTGGAGGAGAAAACATGGAAGCATTGAATACGAGCGGGATCGATATCCTCATCTTCGTGATCCTGCTGGGGATCATGGGATTCGTCCTGACCCGCAAGAAAAAATAACCTGCCACTCACACGGGCTTTTGCTCGTGTGGGTGCCTAACATCACTTGAGTAATGCGACGGGGGCGATATACGATCCCTGGAAGCGGGTGATTCCCAGCGCTTTGAGCTCTTCCATCTGTTTGGCCTCTTCGATGTTGATCGCGATGACATCGATTCCCATACTTTTCGCCAGATTGTTGAAACTCTCTCTCACTTGTCCCGTATCCTTGTCGTAGAGCATATCCTGCAGATAGGTTCCGTTGGATTTGACATAGTCCGGTCGGATCGCCTGGAGATATTCCGCCCCGCTCTCGGGAAGGACGAAATGATCGATCCCGAACCGGTACCCCTGCTGTTTGAGCATCGATGAGAGGATCTGCACCGCATCGGGCTCGTTGAGTGCCGCTGCATTGCTCACCTCGAACCATAGCTGCGCCCTGTTTTGGCGACGGAAATCCTCGAGCTCTCCCCGCAGCCATTCGCGGTTGCCCTGCTTGCTCACGAAATCGCAGCTTAGATTGATCGCCATGGCGACGGAGGTGTATTTTTCTCTCAGATGTCCCAGCACCTTGCCGATCATGTAGCGGTCCAACGTATCGACAAGCCCGAGGCTGGTCGCCACGGGGATAAAATACCCCGCACTGTGGATCGTCCCCTCCCGGTCGAGAAGCCGCAGCAAAATCTCTTCATGCATCACCTTCATCCCCTCCGCCGTATAGATGACAGCACTCTGGAAGGCCAGCACCATCCGCGATTCTTCGATGCTCTTCAGCAACTCATCGCGCCACTCTTCGTGTCCGAGGACAAGGGTATCGTCCGCAATCTCATCGGTCACGGTGGCAAACCGTCCCCGGTCTTTCGCCCGCGTCACGGTATGGTCTGCGCGTGAAAAGAGCGATTTGAGGGTATCTTTCGCGTTGTAGCTGCCGACACCGCATCCGACGTTCAGATAGTTTGCCACCTGCGCATCGAGTATCTCGACATGGTTTCTGGCCCGTTCCAGCTCTTTTTCCACCCTCGATTGCATCTCTGCCATCCCGGCAGAGGGGACGATGACGATAAAATCGCTCTCGTTGAGCCGCGCGATGAGGGTATTACGCAGCCCCGCGAAGCTTCCCTCCATCTCTTCGGAAAACTCTCTCATGAAACGGCTGTAGGTCTCATACCCCATTTCCCGTTTGAACCGGTCCAGCTCTTCGAAACTGAACATCGCGTACGCTCCCGAAGAGAGCGGCGTATCGCCATGGAGATAATCGGGGAGCTTGGCAATGAGATAGCGGCGGTTGTAGAGATGGGTCTCGGCATCTTTGTAGAGGAGTTCCTGATAACGGCGCAGCGTCTCGTTTTCACGGTCGAAGATGTCTTTGACTTTCGAGACCATCGCGTTCATCGCCTGTGTCACGGAGCGGAATTCCGTCGTGAACGGTATCTGTTTCTCGATAATGAACTCGTTGTCGATGATCGCCGTCGCCTGTTTTTTGATCCGCTCAAGCGCCTTGAGGCTGAGAGAGAGGAGCAGGTACAAAACCCCGAAAACCAGAGCGCCGATCAGTACAAACGTTTCGACCAGGTCGATCAGGGTCAGATAAAGCTGCCGGTACGCATGCCCCGTATGGCCGCTCACTTCCAGCGTCCCGAAACGGTTCCATCCGACCATGATGTCGCTCTTGACCGTGACATTGCGGATGCTCACCCGATCGATAAACCACTGCGGCACATCCCGAACCTGCACATTGTTTTCGCGCACATAGATCGCCTTTCCGTCGATATCCCGCAGCGCAATCCTTTCATAATACCCGCTGTCGAAGATCGCATTGATCATCGTCTCCATCGTCGCCTTGTCGGAGGGATCGGCCACCTTGGACAAAGAAAGGCCGAGCGAGTGGGCCGTATTTTTGGCGTCGGTGTAGAGCTGGTTCTGGACAAACTCGGTCGCCGATTTGAAGTTCAGCATCATGACCGATATGAGGATAATCCCCAAAAACAGGGTCAGCATGATCGCCAATTGTTTGAATAAGCTCATAGTCACTCCTTGGATTGTGTGATGACAAGTTCGTCCCAGGGACGCTTTTGACGGGTCGATGCGGGGACCAGTTTCCCGATCTGGGCCTGCTTGGCGTTGAACAGCTCATCCCCGCTGAAACTGTAGATCGGCACCAGGTCGCTGCGTTGCGACGCGGGGAGGATCTTGTAGTTGTAGTTGTCGAGGACCAGCGGCGTCGAACGGGGGGTTTCGTAGTAGGTGAGCACCAGATGGGCCGTGTTGTAGCGCAGCGATTTGGCATAGGTCATAAACAGCTTGGAAGTCGGGACCCCCAGCTCTTTGAGGGTGAAGTATTTGGCAATGACGAAATCCTCGCAATCGCCCTTGTCCTTGCCGATAAACTCCAGCCGCGTCGCCCAGTAATCGCTCGCCCCCCACACCTTTTTGTCCGAAACATACGGGGTCATGTTGAAAAAATCGTTTACCTTTTCGAGTTTCCCCATCTCATCCAAATCTTTCGCCTCGTTCATCATCTGCAAAAGCGCGACCGCCCGCCGTTTGGCAAACAGGCCGTACTCTCTTTCGATTTTGTCCAGAAACGGCTGTGCAATAGTGAATTGGGGAGTACTGAGGAGAATGGCGGCACACGCCGCCATGAGGAAGAAAAGGGCAAAATGCTTTTTCATGCCCTTATGATAACACAGTTAGATCGTATCTTTGATCTCTTGCTGGATTCTGAGTTCGACAGTAGGATCGGAAATTCCATTATATATATCATATGTAATCTCTCCGATTGTTAGTTGTCCCTTCGATTCGAGCGTTGTATTATCAACAGTCACTGTATCAGCATCATCCCCTACAATGGTCAATATTGTATTGGAAGTTTGACCTGTTATCTCCAAAACATCATCCAGTGAAATATTCTGAAGAGTATGGGTACCTTCATTCAGATCGATAATCTCGATATTTGTCATCGGGTTGTCGACAAGTGTATCGAAATTAATCGACGTATTCTCAGAGAACATCAGCGTATCGGTTCCAAGACCGCCGTCAATCTCCGTATCCGTAATCTCGCCGATCAAAGTATCATTACCTGCACCGCCGATTAATGTATCATCACCCAGTCCGCCACTAAGCATATTGTCACCGCCATCTCCTGTGATACTGTCGTTGTAGTCTGATCCTATAACATTTTCGATGTTCGACAGTGTATCGCTACCATCACCGCCCATCGCCGTATTGGCACCCAAGTCGACCGTCACGCCAGAAGGGGCATCTTCATACGAAACGGTGTCATCACCCAAACCACCATCTATCGCATCATCACCTGCCCCACCGATCAGTATATCATCACCATCTTTACCCATCAGAATATCATCACCGCCACCGCCTATGATCGAGTCATTACCAGTGCCACCAACAAGAACCTCAGACTCTTCAGTGCCTGTAATATCACCATTTGCATCAAAAGTAACAGTCAAATAGTCTGTCACGACATCGTTGTCAGCATCTGTCACATCCACCTGCACATTGATCGTATGATCGGTACCCGATGTTTCGGAACTGATTTCAGCCTCCATCGAGAGTATAGAATAGTTAACTTTGTCATCACCAATTGCAGTAAAGATTACGGAATCAAATGCCGACATATCAATAGATCCACTATTCGATAAATAAATAGTTCCACTATAGTCAGTGCCATCTTCAAACTCATAAGTTATTTCTACTTGGCCGCTCTTATCGGGACCAATAGCATCTGCAACAAAACTGATAATACCCGTATCAGTATCAACACTCCAGTCGCCTCCTACTGCGGTTCCAGCTACTATGGAGATAGTGCTGATATTAACTGCAGAGGCTATAATTGCCATATCTCTGACTTCACCTGTACCATCAACTGTACCGGAAGCCACTAAAACTCCACCGCTGTAAGCACTCCAAGATGCAGTCTCATTGACATCCAGTTTTGTAAGTGCGAATGTCGCTGTACTCATACTCAAAGGATTATTCTGAGCAATAGATTGAGCATCTGGATCAGCAACAAGCTTATTACCTTTTCCCGAAATAAGTACATTCTCATTTGTGAAATTCAGGGTCAAAAATTCTGTTGAATTAATGGTGGTTCCATCTTCAACTCCCAATCCCCCAACACTTGAAGCATTATAGTTGACCGTTAACGGGTCGTCTGACGCATCTGCCGCTGTTACGACGACATAAAGATTATCAGTAGGATCAGTCGGAGTCATATCAGGTATAGGGAATGCCAATACATAATCATTACCTCCCGTATAACCTCCAGTGTTATAGTTTACAGTAACAGTCTGAGAGGCACCATCCAAAATACCGTCGATACCACCCCCATAGGTTGCAGTGTAAGTACCTGTATCCAAATCCGGTGTCAGTGTAAAGATAGGATAGTCACTTCTTATACTATCTGTATCTTCGTCATATTGGTAAGCAGTCACTTTTCCATCAGAATCAGTTACATATTTCAGGAAATACGTAGTGCCGTCTGTTGTTGAAGTCAGACGAACATCGTTTGTATTGATCGCATAACCTTCACTGTCTACTTCAGGTGTCAAAACAAGACTGACTGGTGTATCAGCACCCGATATAACATCCAAATCAACTCCGGATGCTGTATTTCCGATCTGGTTGGTCAAGATAAGATTTTGGGGGTTACCAATTATTGCTTCGGTATCGCTGATCGTCAGGTCCAATGGAGTAATCGCGCTGCTCGAATTGACGATCTGGTCGTTGTCGCCGTCGGTCACGCTCACGGTAGCGATGACATTGATCAGGCTGCCCAGATCCAAGGTGTTGTCTTCACCCTCCCCTTGCGGTGCGTTACTATGCTCCAGCGCCACATACGATGTCAGTGTCACCTGATTTCCGCTCAACGATATTGTAAACGCCACGTTGCTGCCGTTGTACACCCCGTTGATGGTCGTCGGATTCACCTGTACCAGGCTAATGTCGTAATTGCCCGCTGTCGTCTGCAACCCTGTCGCCGTAACACCTGACAATCCAAGGCTGTAGCTCACATCCGTCACGTACGGTGAATCCACCGCTCCCGCATCGTACGTCGGCGGTGTAATCGTCACGCTCTGACTTCCGCCAACTCCACCCGCCTCTACGACGCTCAACTCTCCAAACGTCATATCGTCGTTCACGCTCAATGTCGGATCGGTATCGCTGATCGTCAGGTCCAATGGAGTAATCGCGCTGCTCGAATTGACGA
>CAYXWQ010000001.1:72653-118411 GCA_964468865.1 uncultured Sulfuricurvum sp.
CCTCTACGACGCTCAACTCTCCAAACGTCATATCGTCGTTCACGCTCAATGTCGGGCCATCATCATAAAAAGAAATCGCTGCACCAATATTGATACTCTCCGAATCGCTAACACTATCACCCTCTGAATCAATGATGGTACTGCTACGGGTGATCGAAATCAAATCAGACGCGGCCAATGTAACTGCATCATTTGGATTGCTATCATCAGGATGAGCAATTGCACGAATCTGATCAAGCGTAACCGTACCGCTTCCATCAACCGAAACGGTGAAAACTACATCACCCCCTATCGCTGTACGGCCTTCAACGATATTACCGTTCATGTACAACAAAATGTTCTGCCCAGTTGCCACATCATCAAGCCCACTATCGACACCGCTTGATTGAATATTCAGGCTGTACGTCGTGTTAATATTCCCCGCTCCGTCCGCCCCGTAGCTGCTGGTAAGACCGAAATTGTCCGCAAAGTTCGCTGTCGCGTTTACAAGTAAGTTCGTCTCGTCTACAGTTAGGCTGTCTGCCGCAACGTCCGCAAGCGTTACGTTAATGATCGGCCCGTCATCATTAATCTGTACAATAAGATTGGCCGGTGCCGTACTGTCTCCATCATCATCCGTCACCACGACCGAGAAAGTATCTTCCGGAAACTGATCCGCTACTCCTGTCGCATTAGTATCCGTATGCGGTGCGTTGTCATTAAGTGTATAGGTCCAACTATACACTCCACCACTAACCGTCACGATTAGATTACCGTAGGTACCTGCAACAGTACCGCCATTCGTCACATCCACACCGTTGATCACGATACCGCCGACCGCGTTGATCGTATCTCCGCCTGTCGTGATATTGAGTGTACCGCTCGTGTTGATGTTACCACCTTCATTCCCGCCGGGAAGTCCCCCTTCATTCACAACCCCGCCATCGGCTGAAACGATAATCCAGTCTACTGTCGGAATGCTGTCTTCTTCCACCAGCATTTGCTCCAACGGCTCCGCACTCGGTTCAGCGAGGTTCGGCGAGGTGACGCGCAGGTCGGTTTCGACGTTGGTAACGAGCCCCGTACGGGCATCGAACGCATCGGCTATCCGTGTGCCGTCGGCGGCTTCTTCCCCGGCTGCGGTTTCATCGCCCGCTTCCGTCGCATCGGCCATTAATTTTTCCGCTTCTTCGGCTGCCTGTTTGGCCGCTTCGGCTTCTGCAGCGAGGGCAAGGGCCTCTTTTAGGGAATTGACATGGACGACGGCATCGTGGTCGCTGAAGATATTGGCCAGCAGCGAGCTGTCAAACTGCAGTGCACCGTCTCCTGCCAGGACAAGATCACCGGCCCCATCCAGCAATACGTCGATGACGATTTTTGCATCCGCCCCGTTGGCATAGGCACCGTAGACATGATCACCTTCGTTGATCGTCTCACCTACTTTTAGCTGGCGAACATCCCCTTTTGTGTCTCTGACGTAAAAAGTACCGTTTTCAAAAGATTTGACTATTCCGATTGCCTGTGCCATGTGATCCCCCTGCGAGAAATTTATATTGTTCCATTGTAACGCAGAAAAATTACGGTGTCTATTGTACCCGGGTACTAATTTATACAGAACAGCAACTGTTTAAATTTAATTTCTTTATGTTAACAAATCCGGATAAAAAAAAGAAGAAAGTTTTATGAGATTTCGGAGGGGAAAAAGGGGGGATGCGGCCGAAAAACCGCACCCTGATGTAGATTATTTAGAGAACGTTGAGTTCCGTTTCGACATGGACAACGACTGTCGGATCTTCGGTACTTGTATACTGATTGAATTGGTAAGCCGTTCCGTTGATTTCATAGGGGATATTGGTCCCTGTCTGATTCCATACAGTATTATCGGCGAAATCAAACTGGTCAATAGCATCTCCGATGATATAAATATCATTAGCAGTATCGGTAATTTCCTTGATATCCAGCGCCGTGACATTATTCAGCTTCAGACCCATAGAATCGGTCAGATCGATCACCTCGATATTGGAGACATTGTCAAGAGTGCTGAAATCGAGAGCCGAAGCACCAGCCACGATCAGCGTATCAACCCCCTCCCCGCCGTCAATGACATCATCGCTGCTGTCAAACATAAGAGTGTCGTTACCGCTTCCTCCGTAGAGGGAATCGGTCCCGCTGCTTCCAACAAGGACGTCGGAGAGTTCGCTTCCCATCAGCACACTGTCTCCTTCGAACGTCACCGTAAATGGTACTGTTGAGACCACGTCGCCATCCGCATCCGTAACGGTAGCTGCAAAATCGAGTGTAGGGACATTCGTTTCGTAAAATACGGTGACATCTTCGGGAAGAATACGATAAGAACTACCTTCCCCCGCACTCAACTGCAACGTATCGAAACTGTTATCCACAATGTCATAGTAATCAATTTCTGCCACTTGTGCAGTTGTCAAAGCGTCGTAAGCCGCCTGTGTTCCGATGAAAATAATTTCTTCCGCCGCATCAGAAGCACCTACGCCGGTACCGTTATATGTTCCGCTGTCGAAGCCAACACTCCATTTCAACAGATCACCCGAATCATCCAATTGATCGGCCGTGAACATATATCCCATGATCGGCTGACTGAAGGTGAGCTGAAGCATTTCTCCAGCCCCGTCCGTACCCGTGTTATCGATGTGGCCACTGCTGACACCGATTCCCTGATTGCTGATCTGTACCGGTGCTTCTTCGCTCGGCAATTCAATCGAACTGTCTTTATCCAAATCCTGATACCCTTCGAACGTCACGGTAATCGTCCCGTTTTCGCTTACGGCAGTCGCAGGTGTCCCCGTCTCGGCATAATTACCACTCATTTTGTCAAAAGAAATGCTCTCTGACGCGACCGAAAGGGTCGTATATTTGTCGATGACGTCATAGACAGTTGTTGTATACGAGACTGATCCATCCGCGGGAATCGTCTCGGGAGGGGTAACCGAAAAGACCACATCATTGGTCACTGTATATTCACCATCCTCTTCGGTCACAATCACCGCATTCAATCCACCACTCCCATCCGAAACATAGGCAAGCTTCTCCCCATCTGATGTGACATAATTGCCATTGCTGGAGGTGACAAAATTTATATCTCCTACCATATTGGGCGTCGGATCGGTAATAACAACGTTTGCCACTGTGAGGTCAGCCCCGACTTTTACCCCGAGGCTTGCTGTGGCGATGATGTCCGCTTCCGCATCGATGTCTCCCACATTGGCAACAACGCTATTTTGGAGATAATCGGCTGTGAAAATCGGATAATCATCGACGATCCCCACCGTGACCTCTTTGGATGCCGAATCGCCGAAGCCGTCAGAGACGCTGACAGTGAATTTTTCTTCGTATAAGGTATCAGTAGCACCCGCGATAGTATTAATAACATTCGCATCAAGGACATATTCATACGTGAATACACCTTCCGTATAGTCGGTGATGGTGATTTTACCGTATCCGGTATCAATGATTTTTCCTTCGACATCGTCAAAAGTCGTAATCCCATCCTCTCCGATCGTGAAAGTTGTTCCTGCTACCGTCACCGATTTGATATCGTTCAAACCGTCGGGATCGGTGATCGTAAACGATCCTGTCGTTTTTTCTCCCAAACCGGCTGCCGCCGTCCCCGCAGGGTTCAGACCCGCCTCTGTAACATTGATATTGTCTGTGCTCAGCGACAACCCTTCGTTGTCGTTGACAGGGCTTACCGGCGTTGAATCCGTATCAATCGCACTCAGCTCGCCATCTGAGACCTCTACCGTTGCTGTCAAGCTAGAAACGACCGTATTATCCGCATTGATAGCCGCAGCTCCCGCCTCGGTGAGGACAACCGTATTGTTTGCCCCCAGCGTCAAATACCCATTGTTATCATTCGTCAACGTATAAATCAATTGCTCAACCGGGGTGTCCGGATCACTCGCCGTAAAGGTAAACGCAACATCTCCAGCTGCCGCTGTCCCTTCGGTAAAAGGCTGGTGTGCCACGACATCGATCTGCGGGCCATCGTTTACCGGACTCACCGGCGTTACATCCGAATCTTCTGCGCTCAAACTGCCATCTGAAACCTGTACCGTTGTCGTCAGACTGGAAACGACCGTATTATCCGCATTGATAGCCGCAGCTCCCGCCTCGGTGAGGACAACCGTATTGTTTGCCCCCAGCGTCAAATACCCATTGTTATCATTCGTCAACGTATAAATCAATTGCTCAACCGGGGTGTCCGGATCACTCGCCGTAAAGGTAAACGCAACATCTCCAGCTGCCGCTGTCCCTTCGGTAAAAGGCTGGTGTGCCACGACATCGATCTGCGGGCCATCGTTTACCGGACTCACGTCGATTGTGACCGTTGTCGTGCTCGTATCCCCGTCTGTATCGCTGATCGTATAGGTGAAACTGTCCGGACCATTGTAGCCTTCGTTCGGCGTATAGGTATAGGTTCCGTCGGGATTGACGACAACTGTCCCGTTTTGGGCTCCTTCAGTCAATGTCCATACGTTCCCGCCGTCAGCTGAGGGGAGATCGTTTCCGGCCAGGTTTCCTGTAACGGGGGTATCTTCGGACGTTGTCACGGCGTCGGTGATGGCAAGGGGCAGGTTGTCCTCTTCCAACAAAATCATAGGTTCTTCCGATACGCTTGTTTCCACTCTCGTCGGTGCCGTCGTGCGCAGATCGGTTTCGACGTTGGTAACAAGCCCCGTCCGGGCATCGAAGGAATCGGCGATCCGCGTACCGTCGGCGGCCTCTTCCCCGGCTGCGGTTTCATCGCCGGCCTCCGTCGCATCGGCGGCTGCCAGTTTTTCCACTTTCGCCGCTTCCGCCGCCGCAGTCAAGTCCAATCCCTCTTTCAGGGAATTGACATGGACAACCGCATCGTGATCACTGAAGATATTGGCCAGCAGCGAACTGTCAAACTGCAATGCCCCGTCTCCTGCGAGGACTATATCTCCGGCACCGCTTAGCAGTACGTCGATCACGATTTTCGCATCGGCTCCGTTGGCATACGCACCGTAGACATGATCGCCTTGGTTGATCGTTTCACCCAGTTTTAACTGGCGAATATTCCCTTTTGTGTCTCTGACGTAAAAAGTACCGTTTTCAAAAGATTTGACCATTCCGATTGCTTGTGCCATGGGATCCCCCTATGAGATATTATTGATATTTTTAATTGTAGCGCAGAAAAAAAATAAATACTATTGTACTTCGGTACTAATTTTGAAAAACAGTTGTTGTTTTTATATATTTGAAGTAATACGTAATTTTAAGTATGAAGGAGAAGAGAAAGAGCCAGACGGTCTTTGACGTTTAGTTTCTGATAGATCGAGGTTGCATGAGCTTTTACGGTGCGAACCGTGATATCAAGCGCATCGGCGATCTGCTGATGGGTCGATCCGTTCCCCAGCATCAGCGCCACCTCCTGCTCCCGTTTGCTGAGCCCCTCAAGGAGGGCTGAGGATTTTTCCTCCGCGCTGGCGGTTTCGCGTATCTGGGTAATCATCATCGTGATGAAATCAGGGTGGAGCCAGACTTTTCCCTCTTCGAGCGCCTGATAGGCCGAATTCAGATGGGAGACGTGCATCATGGCATTGCCATACCCCATCGCTCCAAGCTGCAGCAGCCTCTGCGCTTCGGGAAAACTGGGAATCATCGAGAGGACCATCACACGCTGTTCGAACAGCTTTTTGAGAAGCGTCTCCCCGGCATCGGCTATGACCCGGTCCGATACCATGATGATCGAGTGGTGCTGTATCTGTTCAGAGAGCTCCGAGCAAACGATCGGATGGAATTCTGCCAACGCAGCAGCCCATCGGTCCCGAACTGCAATGTCGTCTGAAATAAGATACAGCTTCATCTATCGCTCCGTAAAAGTGTACTGTTTCGCTTTCAAGATCGGTTTGAGAATGTATTCGAGAATCGTCTTTTGCCCCGTTACGATATCGACGTTGACCATCATCCCGGGGATGATCTTGAGCGGTTTTTCCGGGCTTCCCAGATACTTTTTATTGGTCTTTATTTTGACGATGTAATAGACATTGTCGTTTTTGTCGATCACCGTATCGGGACTGATCGTGACGACTTTTCCATCCAAAGAACCGTAGATCGAGAAATCGTACGCCGTCACTTTCACGACCGATTTTTGCCCCGGATAGATAAAGGCGATGTCGGAGGGTTTGATCTTCGCTTCGATCAGCAGCCCCCCTTCGGTGGGGACGATCTCTACGAGGTTGTCCCCGGGTTTGATGACCCCCCCGATCGTGTTGACGTAGAGTCTCTGGACAATTCCGTTGATGGGTGAGCGGATGTCCGTCCGGGTCACCTGGTCGGCGAGCGCGGAACTCTCGACATTTACCCGGCTGTACTCGGTTTCCGCCTGATTGAGGTCCTGCTGCGCTTTCATCCGGAATTCCGACTGCGTTTCGCGGATCTTGCTGTTGATCTGGCTCATGGCGGCATTGATCCGGGGGATAGAGGCCAGCAATGCGTTGTACTGTTCGCTGATATGGCTCATTTCCCGCTGGAGTTTCAAAAATTCGATCTTCGGTTTGATCCCCTGAGCCACCATCGGTTCGGAGATCGCCACCTCCTCCCTGATCAGTGCCAGTGCCCGTTTCTGCTCCGAAATCCGTCCCTGAACTTCGAGTTTTTCGTTCTGTTTCTGGACATACTGGTCTCTGAGCCCCTGGATCTGTGAACGCAGACGATCCTGGTTGGAGAGGTAGAGGCTACGCTCTTCCATGATTTGCCGGGGGATTTTGGCCATATCGTCCTGTGTCGGAGAAAAAGAGCCTCCCCTCGCTTCGGCGCGGAGACGAACGATTCTGGCCCGCAGTTCCGCCCATTTGTACTGGGAACTCTCGTAGTTGGCGGCCGATTTGACATTGTCGACTTTGAGCAGGATGTCGTTCTCTTTTACCCGCTGTCCCTCTTTGACCATGATCTCACTCAATATCCCCCCTTCGAGGTGCTGAATCATCTGATTCTCACCGCCAGGGATGACTTTGCCACCTCCGCGTACAAGCTCATCGATCGGGGCAAAAGCCGCCCATAGCAACAATGCAACAACCGTAATAAGCCAGAACATGAGGATAAACCGGAGCTTTCGGGGAGAATCTTCCAACACCGCCGTGGAGAGGCTCCGCATGAACTGATAGTCTGTGTCATCGAACGTAAAACGCTTTTCAGGATTCATAGAGCACCTCCTGAGAGCTTGGCAATCACTTCGTTTTTCGGACCGTCGAGGTAGACTCTCCCTTCGTTCATCACGATAATGCGATCGACCAGCGAGAGGGTCGAGTTTTTCTGCGTGATAAAGATCGCCGTTTTGTCTTCGATGTATGCTTTGAGATTGGCGATCAGACGGTTTTCGCTCACCTGATCCATCGAATGGGTCGGTTCATCCATGATGACGAGCGGCGATTCGAACAGCAGCGCCCGGGCGATACCGATCGTCTGGCGCTGTCCGCCCGAGAGCCCCATCCCCCTCTCGCCGATCGGCATCTCATACCCCTGCGGATGCTTGCGGATAAACTCGTCGGCACCCGAAATCATCGAGGCACGAAGCATCTGTTCATCGCTTACATGGCTGGAGCGGTAGGTAATGTTGTCCTTGGCATTGCCTTTGAATAAAGAAATGTCCTGCGCAACGTAGGAGATGTTTTTACGTAAATCGGCCGGATCGATCTGCTGGATGTCGATCCCGTCAATCAGAATAGCCCCCTGCTGAGGCTCATAGAGGTGGAGCAAAAGCTTGGCTATCGTGCTTTTCCCCGATCCCATTCTCCCGACAATGGCCACTTTTTCTCCCGGTTTGATCGTAAAAGAGACATGGTTGAGGGCGCTATGCTCGGTATCGTCGTACGCAAAACTGACATCGCTAAAAACAATCTCCCCCTTGAGCTTGGGACGGGTGATGAACTTTTTCCCGTGAGGACGTTCCATCGGCTGGGCGATTATGGCGTTGAGAATGTCATAGGCCGTTTTTGCATCGGAATAGTTGGCGATCAACGCCGCGACCTGCCCCATCGGAGCAACGGCACGGGACGAGATGATGACAATCGCGATCAGTCCCCCCATCGTCAGTTCATGCTCTCCGATCAGATAGACCCCTACGATAATGGAGAGGATGGTGCTCAGCTGGATCAAAAAACCGGTAACCGTCCCGATGGAGGCCGAAATCATGCGGGACTTCAGGCTCTTTTGGGCGATCTCGCCCGTCGCTTCTTCCCAGGACCACTGCACCTGCCCCGTTGTTCCGAGGGTTTTGAGGGTTTCGATATTCTGGAGCGCCTCAACGAGGATGGAGCTTTTCGCTGCCGCCGCCTTGTGGGTCTGCTCGATACTGTCGCGCAATGGAACGCGGACGATCAGCGCGTAGACAAGGATCAGCAGCATCATCGAAATCGGGACCAGAACGATCCATCCTCCGATGTATCCGATCACCAGCAAAAACAAAATCGCAAACGGAAAATCGACCACTGCCGTGAGGGTGGCGTTGGTCAAAAACATCCGGATCGCATCGAAATCTTTCAGGTTGCTGGCAAACGACCCGACCGATTTTGGGTGAGAGGCCATTTTGAGATCGAGCACTTTTTCGAAAATGATGGAGGACATGATGATGTCGCTTTTTTTCCCCGCATTTTCGAGCAATATGGCCCGGGTAAATTTGAGAAACGTGTCCAGAACGTAAACGATGAACACCCCGATCGCAAACACCCATAGGGTCTCGGTCGCATTGTTGGGGATGACGCGGTCATACACGCTCATCGTAAAGAGGGGGCTGGCCAGGACAAACAGATTGACCAGTACCGTCGCGTAGATCACATCGCGATAGATGTTTTTGGAAAGCTTGAGGGTATCCCAGAACCAGTGTTTTTGCTGAACATTGAGGGTCAGCGAATCGTTTTCATTGTAGACAAACGGTTTTTTGATCAAAAAGGCAAAACCGGCATAATCGTCCTGGAGCGTTTCAAAACTCACCGTCTCCTCCACCGCCTCTTCGGCCGGCAGAATCACCTTGCAGGTTTTCCGGTCCGGTGAAAAAGAATCGAGGATACACGCCTGAGAATTTTTAAGCAGCAGAATCATCGGCAGCTGCAAGGGCGATATGTCCGAAAGTTTACGCGATACGAGGGTACTTTTCAAACCTGCCCGGCTAGCCGCGCGTGAAAAAAGGGATTTGGACGATTTGAGGCTGTAGAGATGGGTTCCGTCGCTGCGCGGATCGATCGGCAATCCGGCGATAAGCGCATCGGCACTGTAGGGTTTATGGTAGAGCTTTGTGAACAGCACCAGACATTGGAGAAGCGGATCCAATCCGAATGCCACCCCTTCGGGATCCGCCAACTTTTTGCTTACTTCCTCGCCCATTTAGATCAACCCTTATTCGAACAAATTTGATGGCATTATAGCTTATTCGTCTTCGCTGTCCCGTTTATAAGGATCGTTTTGGCGATCGGCAAAGATCAGGTTATCCACCCGCTCATCGCTGTCGCGGCGGTTGTCCAGAACGTTCAGACCGACTTTTTCAGTATACGGCTCGGTTTTGGATCCGAGGATATGCTGCACCATCGATCCCATAGAATCCAAGATCCGGTAGTGGGCGAACAGCAGGTCATGCTCGGCGCGAACGATCTGCGTTTCTGCCGCGATGTAGTCGTTTTGCGCAACCAACAGATCGAGCAGGGTGCGGCGCCCGAGATCATACTCTTTTTGGAACAGTTCCAACGTTTTCGCACTGGTCTGTTCATAGCGTTTCAAATGTTCGAGCTGCTGCGATACATGCGTTTTGGCCGACCAGGAGAGCTCCCCCTGCTCATCCAGTCGACGGACGGTTTCGCGTTTGTTCTCGGCTTCCTGACGGATCTGACTCAGATTTTTCTGAATCTGGGACTCATCCGCACCACCGCGGTAAAGGTTGTAGGAGAGGGCCAGGCCGATGCTGCTGCGTTCGTCATAATCTTCGATCCCCCCGATATCGTTCGCCCACACCTGACGTGCATAGGCATCGATTTTCGGATAGTAGTTTTTGTAGGCGGCATCTTTTTTCGCTTTGGCCGCTTTGATGTTGTAATCGCGCACGAGGACCGAAGGGTTGTGGACACGGGCGTATTCTTTCATCTCTTCGAGCGTTGTGGGGATGTTTCCCTCAAACTCGTCATCGACGATATCGTCGGCGGTTACAGAACGTCCCAGCACCCGTTCTAGATTGTAGAGGGTATCGGCAAGGTTGTTCTGGGCCACGACAAGGTTGGACCGTGCAAGAGAGAGAGAGGTGTCAGCTTTTTCAGCTTCCGAACGGGTCGTCATCCCCGCTCCATAGAGTTTGTTGACTTTGCCGTAAATCTCTTCATTGAACTTGACGTTCGCTTCGGCGATACAGAGAAGGTCTTTTGCTTCCATGACATTGATATAGGCGTTGGTGAAATTGTAGGCGGCATCGTTGGCATTTTCGATGTAGTGGTTGGCCGCTGCCAATATGCGGGCTTTGTTGTAGTCGGACTCATAAACGGTTCCGAATCCGTTAAAAAGGTTTTGGGTCAACTGAAGGGAATGTTCGTAGGCGGTCAGAACAATACTCTCCCGCCCAGTATTACGGTTGTCGGTCCGCTCCCGCGCGATCGTCCCGGTATAATCGAGGCTTGGGAGCCACTGGGCTTCGGTCGTTCTGAGATCTTCCAGCGTTGCGCGATAGTTGTGCAACCGCTCCTGTACGACGGGGTGAGTGGAGAGCACTTCGTCCACCCCCTCTTTCAACGTCAATGCATTCAATGCCGATGCGGCACACAAAGACAACGTTATCGCTATTTTTGAAAACGGAATTTTGGAACTTGACATTTGACCACTCCTGCTATCGCAATTTCAGTTTAAACAAGTATAAAAAACAGTATGTCTGCCTTTCAGACGGCATCCCTTTAGAAATTTTCGCGGATGCTTTTACTTGTTCCCCTTGTGTTTATTGTACACTAAAAACAAACCAATGCAACCTAAAATTAATTTTCTTTCATTTTTTTTTGCATTTTTTTATCATTTTATAGTTGCATTGGCGTTCTTCTGTGTTACAATGGACTAATTCCAAACGATAAAGGGAGAAAAATCCATGCATCCTATATCTACCTATGCAGCCTCTGCCCTCATGCTCGCTATGAGTACAACCCTCTTTGGCCAGACCAGTGTTACCTACACTGATGGTGACGTCAACCGTACTATGAATGTCGAAAGCGCCAAATGTACGACCACCTATCCTGAAGTGTGCAAGGAGAAAAAACCTGTTCCGGTCGCCGTAGCCCCGAAACCAAAACCTGAGGGGGATGCGGACGGAGACGGCGTCGTCGATTCACGGGACAAATGCCCCGATACGCCGCACGGATACAAAGTCGATCCGGACGGATGTCCTGTTCATGTCACGCTGCACGTGAATTTCCCATTCGACTCGAGTGTATTGCCTGCTTCTGCCAACAGCGACATCAATACACTGACCCGCGTGCTGAAAGAGAATCCGCCGGCCAAAATCATCATCGTCGGCCATACCGACCATTCGGGAAGCGACGAGTACAACCAGAAACTCTCTGAACGGCGTGCCGCTTCACTTGGCAAAAGGCTGGTTGAGAACGGCATCGAAGCCGAACGGATCGAAATGTCCGGCAAAGGGGAAAAAGAACCTGTGGCTTCCAACGCAACCGCTGCAGGACGTGCCCAGAACCGACGTATCGAAGTCGCTATCCAGTAACTCTGCTCTGCCCCTTTTGTGGGGCTGCTCTTCTTTAAAAATACTCTTTTGACAATGTTTTCAGTCGTCGGTAAATCTTCTCAAAATCGGTCGAATAGACCCGTGTATGAGCGATTGAAGTGATAAAATTCGTATCTCTTTCCCACCGTGGTACCAGATGCAGATGGATATGTTCCGCGATTCCGGCCCCGCCGGCACGCCCCAGATTCATGCCGAGGTTTACGCCATGCACCCCAAACCCCTCTTTGAGCATTCTGACCCCTTTTTGGGCCAACGCGCTGATATGCAGCCACGTCTGCGGGTCCAATGATTCCAGAGCGTCGGTATGGTGATGGGGGATGATCATGAAGTGCCCCGGCGTATAGGGGTAACGGTTCATCACGACGAAACAGTGTTCGTCTCGATACAGGACATGCAGTTCCTCATCGTCGGCACCAGAAGAGCTGATGTGGCAGAAAACACACCCCTCGATTTTTTCTCCGGCTACATAATCGTTGCGCCACGGCGCGTACAAAATGGCATTGTCCATTGCCGTCCTCCTCTAAATAAATGAAAAGACGAGATTGGGGAACAGCATCACCAGCGCCAGCGCTATGATCTGCAACACGACGAACGGCACAATCCCCCGATAAATCTGCATCGAACTCACCATACTGCCTGCCGCCCCTTTGACGAAAAAGAGGGAGAGGCCGAAGGGGGGGGTCAGAAACGACGTTTGCAGGTTCATCGCGATCAGAATCGCAAACCACAGAGGGTCGATACCGTAGGCATGCATCACCGGAACCAGGATGGGGACGATAATAAAAGAGATTTCGATAAAATCGATGAAAAAACCCAATATGAAAATGACAATCATCGCGATGGCGATGAACGTCCAGGCGCTGTCGATGTTGCGTCCGAAAAACTCGACAATCTGTTCCGATCCCCCCAGTTCGTTAAAAACGAGGCTGAAGGCCGTAGCGCCGATCAGAATCATGAATATCATGCCGCTGAGTTTGAGGGTCTCTTTTACCGATTCCTTGATCATCGAACGCTCCAGGGTTCCGTTGGCCCAGGAAAGCAGCACAGCCCCTACGACACCGAATGCGGCTGATTCGCTCGGGGATGCGATTCCGGTGAAAATCGTCCCCAGTACAACGGCCATCAATATCAGCATCGGAGTAACCGCCCACACCAGCGAGGCGAATGTACCGGTGTGGTACTCTTCCCCCAGCGCCGGTGCCGAATCGGGTTTGAGATGGGCCATCAGGAGGATATACGCGATGTAGAGAGCAACCAGAACCAGCCCGGGCAAAACCGCGCCGGCAAAAAGCTCGCCGACGCCGATGTTCATCACATCCCCCAGGATGATAAGGATAACCGAGGGGGGGATGATCTGTCCCAGCGTTCCGCTGGCGGCAATGGTTCCGGTGGAGAGTTCTTTGGAATATCCCGCCCGCATCATCAGAGGGAGCGCGATCAGAGACATCATCACAACCGATGCGCTGACGATTCCCATGGTCGCGGCCAATATGGCACCGACCAGCACGACGCTCACCGCCAGCCCCCCCTTGAGGGTCCCGAACATGGAGGTCATCGCGATCAGCAGTTTTTCCGCCATCCCCGAGCGTTCCAGAAGCAGCCCCATCAGGATAAACAACGGTACGGCCATCAGCGTCGAATTGCTCATAATCCCATAAATACGGAACGGGAGGATGTTAAAGACGCCCATTCCCACATCGGGGGATAAAAGTGCGGCCAGCAGGGCAGCTCCCCCGAAAACGAAGGCGACCGGAATCCCGACTCCCAAAAGAAGCAAAGCGATCAAAAGCATAACGATCGCCATGTTACACCCCCCTAAGAGTGCTGTACGACGACATCACGACACGCAGCGTCTGGATCGCCATCAATACAAACGCGATCGGAATAAACGATTTGATCAGAAAACGGTACGGAAGTCCACCCGGATCGGAAGAAGCCTCCATCTGCGAAAAACTCAGCGCGACAAAATCGATCCCCAGATAGATGATCAGGAGCGAAAACGGCAAAACGAACAGCAGCGAACCGATCAGATTCACCAGCGCTTTGATTTTGGGGCTGAAACGCTCATAGAAAATATCGACCCGTACATGGGCGTCGTGTGAAAAAGTGTAGGCGATTGAGAGGAGAATAATGATGTCGAACAAATGCCATTCGAGCTCCTGCAGCGCGATCGATCCGGACTGGAAAAGATAGCGCATCAGGGCATCGTACACGACCAGCAAGACAAGTGCGATGAGGGTAAACCCAGCCACCTTGCCACTGAAATCGATGAATCGGCTAACGAATCGCATCAGATGAAATTGGGGGCGTCGTTGGCGAAAAGGATGATGTCCCCGGCGCGCGTCACTTCGCCGAGCGTTTTGACCATCTGGGACTTGTCTGCCAACATGATTTTTTGAGGTGTCTTCAGCTCCCGCTCGAACTGCGCGGCATTGAGCTGACCCGTGACGATGGCGATGTCGAAGACGCCGTTGATCGCCTCGATCAGCTGCGAATTGAGCTCTTCGGTACTCTCCACCAGACCCGGCGTCACGATAACCTTGCGCCCGCTGTGGAGCGAACAGATACGCACCGCTTCGAGCATCCCGTCGATGTTGCCGTTGTAGCCATCATCGAGGATGATCTTGCCCCCCGCATCAATACGCTGAAGGCGGTGTTCGACGCTTTTGAGGCCGTTGACCGCCTGCACGATCTCCTCAGCGCTCATCCCGAGCTCCTGCGCGATCAGAATCGCGGCATTGATGTTGATTGTCTGGAATCCTCCCAAAACCGAGGTGTGGAAATGGCGCGTTTCATTCCCCACTTCCAGATCGAAATCGGTCCCTTCCAGCGTCGCGCAGAGGTTCTGGATCCCCTCTCCGAAAAAGGTCACCTTCGGATGGGGCTCGTCGGTCACCGAGGTGTGGATAAATGCCCGTTTGAGGCGATCGGAATGGATGATTTCGAGTTTCGTCCGCTGAATCCGCTCCAGCGTTTTGAAATACTCCAGATGCTGCGGCCCCACTTTCCCCACCACGACGATCTGGGGGTGAAGGAGCTGGGCGATGGCGTAGATATCCCCCACTTCGCGCGCTCCCGCTTCGCACACGTAAACCTGCGTATCGGCGGGGAGCGATTCGTTGACATCGCGGATGATTCCGCCGAGGGTATTGACGCTGCGCGGCGTGGCATAAACGTTGTATTTATTCCCAAGAACCTGGGCGATGAAGTTTTTCATCGATGTTTTTCCGTAGCTTCCCGTCACACAGACAATCGTAAGCTCTTTCATCGACAGTATCTTTTTCTGCGCCTGTTTTTTGTAGGCGAGGAACAAAAATTTCTCGATCCCCATCGATCCAAGATAGGCGGCCAGAAGCGGCATCAGAACGCTGTAGGTCTCCCCCCACCCTTTTAGGGCGATCATCAGGTTCAAAAAGAGGGCCAGTGAACCCAGCAGGATCAGGAAGCGTTTGACGCGCCACGTCAGAACGAGTTTTTTGTCCAGTTTGCGGTGCCACAGGAGTAAAGCCGGCAGAACAAGGGCGAAAAACAGCGGAATAAAATAGGCTCCGGCGACATAATAGAGGATAAACGGGACCAGAAAATAGACGACGTGCCACCATGATTTATGGTGGCGCAGGATGACCCGCTCGATCCGGTAATCGTACCATTGCAGGTTGGTGATCAGATACCATCCCAGGATCATTACGAACAAAAAGTTGGTGACAAAGGTTAAAAGCTGAAAATAGTCCATCGTTCTTTAGTGCTCCAGTTTTTTTAGAAACATTTTTTCGATCTCTTTGGCGACCGATGCGCTCTGTTCCAAAAAGAAATAGTGGTCGCCGTCAAATTCTACCACCGTCGCATCCGGCATACCCTTGGCGATTTCATAGGCCGTCCAGAGCGGTGTAGCCGTATCGTTGCGGCCGAAACACAGCAGCGCCGTACCGTTGAAAGCCCCGAAAGCTTCCGAGAAATCCTCGTTCACGACCCGCTTGAACGTCTCGTACATCGGTTCGGAAAGCCCCTTGGCATCGGGGGCTACGAAAAAACGGCGGAGTCTGGTGAGACCCGAGTATTTAAGCAGTTTAAAAAGGGCGATTTTGGCCCGGATTTTCAGAGGCTTGGGAACCAGAATCCCCGCCGATGCCACCAGAACAAGCAGATCCGGGTTCAGCAGTGTCGCGACCTTGCCGCCGAACGAGTGTCCGACGACGATCGTTTTGTCCGCCTCGATCTGGCCCAGAAACGATTCCATGATCGTGGCGTAGTCTTCGGTGGTGAGGGCGATATTGCAGGTGCTGTTGCCGAATCCCGGCATATCGATGTAGATGTGGCGAAACTGTTTCAGATGGTTTCCGAAAGCGTGTTTCATCAGGTTTTTGTGCGATCCCCATCCGTGCAAAAAGACAATGTCGTAATGGGAAGAGGGATTTAGAATCTCGTAACTGATCGAAAAAGTATGCTGTTTGTACTGGAGAGTCTTTACCGCCACGCTTATTTACCTTTGGCCTGGGAAATGGAGTGGATGTAATCGTACTGAATACGAATCGGTTGTTTATCGGGGAGAGATCCGAGAAGTTTCTGGATGGAGCCCTGGAAATCGTCAAACAGGTAATTCGCCATGGAGCCGGGGATCGGGTTGATTTCATTGAGGTAGACTTCCCCCTCGATCTCGAAGAAATCGCACCGGATCAGCGCCCCCTGGAACAGTGGGAGATAGATTTTGGCAAACGCCTCGCGCAACTGCGCCACAAGGGTATCGCCTACCTCGGCATGCTCCACTTTGCCCGAACGGGAGAAATCGAGATATTTTTTCTCGAAATCGAGGAATTCGGCTTTTTGGGGCTCTTCGACGATCGAATAGGTGATCTCGCCGCGTGCGGAAAAACCGGCCAGATTGTACTCTTTGACCCCCGCGATGAACGGTTCGACCAAAACGACCTCATCGAATTCAAACGCCACGTCGAGGGCATAATCAAGTTCACTAGCTTCACGTACGACGCTGACCCCGATCGAGCTTCCCAGCCGGGCAGGCTTGACGATGAAGGGATAAGGGGTCGATACCGTCCGCTTGTCGTCTTTGCGGAGTATCTCGTAGGGAAGGGTTTTGACTCCCAGTGATTCGGCAAACCATTTGGTGTAGTATTTGTCGAAACTGAGCATCGATGCCTCTTTGCGCGGTCCGATGAACGGGATGCGGAAAAAATCGAGCATGGCGGCGATCGTGCCGTCCTCGCCGTCTCCGCCGTGGATCAGGTTCAAAACCGGCATCTCGTATTTTTTGGAACCGAAAAACCCTTTTTCTTCAAACCCTCCGTTCGTCATTGAGAGCCTGGGCATTTTACGGTGCTCGCTGCGCGAAAAGGTGACCGCTTTCATTTTGGAGGGGTCGATCCGGTAGAACGTGTGGTCCTGATCGCAAAAAATGAAACTCAGGTCAAACGCACCGAGTTTTTCTTTGACCGTGATGGCACTGACGATACTGATTTCATGTTCAAAGCTGGCTCCGCCGAAAAGGATGGCTAGTTTCAATGGATATTCCTTATTTTAGAGTTTTTGGAGTTGTTTCAACGCGTCTTTCACCAGCCCCGCCGTGTCGGTCGCGTGGGAAGCGTTCAGCGCTTTGGCGATCTGCTCTTTTTTGAATCCGAGCGATTCCAGCGCCATCGACGCTTCGCTCACCGCCGTGTTGGAGGTGCTCCCCGATCCCAGCAAAACGGCATCGAAACCGGCCAGTTCCACCATAATCCGCCCCGCGCTTTTGGGGCCGATTCCGGGAACTTTTTTGAGCGCATTGATATCTTTGGATGAAATAATACCCGCAAACTGCTCCGGCGTAAAGGTCGAACAGATCGCCAGTGCCGCTTTTGGACCGATACCGCTGATTTTCAGCATCCCCTCGAAGAGGATTTTTTCGCTTTTGTCAGCGAATCCGTAAAGCTGCTGTGCGTCTTCGCGGATGATGTGGGAGATATGCAGCCGTGCCCTCTCTGCGTTCATCGACCCGTAGGTGTGCAATGAAACAAACACTTCATAAATAACACTGTTCACATTCAAATGGACCAGTGCCGGTTCTTTGTATTCGATAATCCCTTCCAATCCAACAATCATTGCGCCATCACCTTGATAATAAATTCCCCGTCCGGGTCCTGCACCAGTCCCAAAATCTTTTCGTCCCCGTTCTGGCGCGGAATGTATTCTATGTCCACCGGCGGTTCGATCATTTTGAAAACAATCTCGTTATGGTTTTTCCACATGTCGTGGTTGATGATCCGTGCATTGAAAATTTCGCTTTGCAATGCCGTATGTTTCTGCGCCAGATAGTTGAAGTGGTCCTCTTTGGCTTTCAGTTCGTTCCGGATCGCTTCGATTTTCTCTTTCAGATGCTGGAACTGCTGGTATTTTTGGACAAAAGCGGCAGGAGCGGTGATGTTGTTCGTTTTGTAATGGATCAGCTTCCGTTTCAGATCTTCCATGGAGGGGGCATTGTCATACCATGTCTGCTCGTATTCCGAGAGCTCTCTTTGGACGTCACGGATCGACAGGCGCATCTGCTCCATTTTTTCGGAACGTTCCGCAAGGATATCCGTATCTTCCTCGATCAACGGGTCGATCACAAACCGGTTTTCACCTCCCATCAGTTTTTTCACCTCGATCTTGTGCGATGCCGTCATCTTGACGTTCGATCCCAGCGTTTCGATCGTAATCTCTCGGGCCCGTATCTTTCCGCCGGTGGCCTGAACGATCGTCACTTCATCGGCTTCGACGACACCGTGTTCGAGACGGGTGATATGGACTTTTTTCCCGTATGCCGTCCCTTTGTGGACGTTGATCCGGAGTTCATCGGCTTTGATGAGCGCGCTTTGGTGCACCTGCCCCTCGACGGTTGCCTTGTGCGCCGTGATTTTGGCATTGGCTCCGACATTCCCGTCGACGTTGATCACATTGACGGTCACATCCATCCCTGTCCCGACGGCATCTTTGAGGAAATCTTTCTCTTTGACATTGATCGAGACATCGGCATCGAGCTGCGTGTCGATCGATCCGGTCGTCTTGAAACTGATTTCGGTGATGTCGACTTCGGTTTTGATATCGTACACTCCCCCCTCGTATGTCACGTATCCGCCGATTTTAGCCCGGTATTCGATGCTCTGCGGCGTATCCACGACGAGGATGTTTTCGCCGGTCGTAAACGTAGGTTCGTTCCGGACGAGAGGTTCTTTCGGGGAGAGAAATTCTCCGCGGCAGTTTCGGCCGCTTTCCCCGAGTTTTGGTTTGATGTATTCTACCAGCAGTTCGTTTTCAACGGCGCTGATGACATAGCCGCGTTTGGCGTAATCGATCCGTCCCTGTTCGTCTTCATTCTGCCGCTTTGTCTCATAGTGGAGGATCAGCTTGTCATCGACCGTCGGCACCGGCTCGTACCCCTGGGAAATCAGATAGCGTTCCGGTTTCTCGAACGTGTAGTGTTCGCGGACTTTGACTTTCGCAAAAAATTCGCTGAGATTGTGGGCCATCATCGAATCGAACACGCCGATAATCAGATTGGCACGGAGCATTTTTTTATGGATCGTGCGCAGCAGATCCGGTTCAAACGTCTCGTAATAATCGGCGGTACTGCCGGCTTTGATCGTCAGATAAATATTGCACAGAGTCGGATTTCCCCCGATTGCCATATCGATTCCGTCAAACGGCGTGGATTCGACGGGGGTGAAGATTTCGATTTCGTACACCTGCTTGAGTTCAAATCGGGGGCTGAGGAGGAGTTCTTCGTTCAAATCCCGGATCTCATCGGAAGAAAGTTCGAGCCATTCCCCCTGGGCATCCTCCGATTTCTTCGCGAATGTCTGGGTGTCAAGAAGGCGAAAGTCGAGGGACTGCACAGGAATTTTGTGGTTGGAAGCCGCCTGCAAAAGTTCCTTGGCAACATTGGAAGTCCGCACAACCAGCGGCTTCATCCCCGCGTTTGCCGTCTTTTGCTCACCCTCGTTTGTAAACAGCCCCATGTTTTGCCTTTTGCATTTGTGGCCCTATTTTAATCAAACTTCGGTTAATTCCGTATTATAGGGTTCTATCGACCGTTATATTGCTATGTTGCCACGGGGTTGCCATAGATTATCATAATGCAATATTATCGAGCATACTCATATCAACCCGTAATGACCCAGTATAATGATTTCTATTAACCGTATCATCTACGTGACCCATGATGTCAAGTATCCAATCTGTCGGATACCCGTATTGTTTCAAAAGTGTGTTAAATGAACGTCTAAGATCATGGATAGTACCACTCTCCAAACCGTTCTTTTTCAACATCGCCTTAAATGCTTTCATCATCACGTCAGAGTTATAATAAGCCCCGCCGTTGCGTGAAATAAAAACAAACTCACGTAACCCTGATCGCATCCTCTGGTTCAACAGTGCTTGTCTTGCCTGTTTAAACATGGGGATAAATCGGATTTTGCCCGATTTTGTCAAATCTTCGTTTCCATCCACTATTCGTGAATCAACCCGTATGACATTTTTAACAAAATCGACATCATCCCATCTAAGGGCTACAAGCTCTGATCCCCTCATACCGGTGAAGCAGGCGAGCTGTATGTAGTTCTTCAACTGTCCTTTTGCCATTCCGACAATCTGTTTGATTTCATCTTCCGAGTAAAACTTCTTTTTGCGCACCGGAATGCGCTTGGGAAGTTTGGTCAATGCCACAGGATTCTTTGGTATCACATCGTCGTTTGTAGCGGCTTGTAACACCATGTTAAGATAGACTCTGTTCGCCGCAATCGTCTGACTGGCCAAGCCGCACTCTTTTTGCCAAAGCATGATGTGAGTTGGCTTGATCTCATTCAGTTTCATGCTACCGAATTTTCTACCAAATATGTCAAAAGAACAAATACGCCTGAATACATCCAGTGCGTATTTCTGCACATTTTGTCTGCGATTGGAACTTGTTAGTTCCAATATCATTTTCCCATACTCTTCGAGCGTAAAATCAACCTGCTTAGGAGCTATGTTGAACTTAGCGTTATAAAGACTTGAATATTCTTCATCGAAATGCTTTTCATACCATTGAATCAGTCTTTTATCAGACTTCTTACCCGTACTCATGCGTTTTCGATTTCCAAACATATCACTGTCCAACGTGATAATGCCATGTTGGTTTGCGTAAACTCGACGTATCATTGATTTCTCCTTGATATGTCGGCCACTGACAGCTTAAATTCTACATTTAAAATGCTTATGTTTTGACTATGGGAAGAGATTTGATATTGATGTACCATAGTTTGCCTTTTTTCACAAAATCCTCAGGATTGAGATTGTTATAACACCACTTACGCAATCCGTCAATTGTTTTGTATCCACACTCCGCCGCAAACTCCCGTGTAATCGGGTACCACACAGGCAATGCGCGGTGAATTTTGAGGATTTGATCGAGCTTGTTATTCAACTCTTCAAATTTTTCTTCGAGCATCTTTTTCCTCTCCCACCTAAAACGGCATCTTGATGAGTCTGCGTCGGTGCATCTCATCGGTGAGCACATTGTATTTGTGCATCAGTTCATCATAAAGGGGTGAACTCATTGGGGTGTTTCGCATCTCTTTAGAGAGCGTTTCATCCAGATTCCGCAATCCCTGATCGCTGTATCCTTTGAGTTCACGAACAAACCGCTGATAAGGGTTTTCTTCCTGATGTTCTTCAAACTTGTTTTTGATGTGCTTGCGCAATTCGAAATCTTCCCGTGATCGTTGCAGAACATCGAGGAAGAATTGCAGGGTCGGTTCCCGATCATGGATGAACAACCGCGTAATGATCTTTTTCATCGATTTCTCGGCATCTTCAAGCGAATAGCGATAGGTGATTTTTTCAATCTTCTCCAAGGGGGTCTCCACCTGCATAAATTCTTTGATACTGTACGAATCTTGGATGTGTTTCCAAATCGGGAGCGTTTGCGCTCTGCGACGGTTTGGGGTGTTGATCTGATCTTCGGTGAGGGTTGAGAGATCAAGGAGTCGGATTTGATCGCAGGCGTGTTTAAAGAGCATTTCTGCACGTTGTAATGCCTGTTCGACTGTATCGATACCAAAAGGTTTTAGATACTCCCGATGCATTTCAAATTCGACATTTGAAATCGGCCCATCCAGATCGATTCCATGAACAGCAAAATAATTGTTCATCAAATCCCGTTTTACTTGAGAAGCTTTTTTCAGTTCATTTTTCTTATTGTAGATACGAAGCAAAAAAGGTTTCTTCCCGACATAGTAGGTTTCCAGTTCATACGCGCTTGCGTGTTCGGCAATATTTGCGTGATGGTCTTTCTTTTTGGAGAGGATCATCTCTTTACGCAGATACTTAAAATCATGTTGAACGAACATATTCAGATCGATGCGGGTGATCGGAAAAACATTCATCGTCAGCCCTTTTAAAAATTCTTTGTTGATATATTCGATCAGCGATTTCAGGCCAAGGGTATAGTTACCCACCGCATTGATCTGTATTCGGATGTTGTGGATGTTGGGTGATTTTTCTGGGTCTTTAAAAGCACATCTGAAAAATTCGTGATAGCACCAATGGAAACCGTCACGGCCCATACCGCTGTATCTCACTTCAATTCCGTTAATGTTCAGCAGAATATCGTCATCTGCATATTGGTAGTTCAGTTTTTTAAAAGAGGCTTTTTTATCTTCGATCTGATTCATGAGTTCTTCATAGAACCGATCATAAAAGGCTCCGCTGATTGCGAAGTATTGGAGAGCGTCGATACCGCTCACAACTGGAGTGGATTTGATCAGATTATCGGAGGTGATACCCATGGTGAATAAGTCCTTTATTAGAGAATTGTTTTTTCATAGTCGATCCTTTTATAGGTATGTTTGATTTATGTCTGGGGATGTTATTAGAATCCCCAGACGCTAACGCCGCAGCGAAAGGCAAGCGTATCAAGGGACAAAGTCCCATGCTACGCTAGACCTACGCATACGCTACGGCCTCTTTTAAATGCCGTAGAAGATCACCTTGCCGACGGTGGCAACGTCCACTTCCACAATCTCGTTTTCCTTGCCCTTGTAAAGTTTGACCTTTTCGGGGGGGATAGAAATATCCATCAGCTCTTTGCGGGTTCCGCCGTTTTTTAATGGCGTTTCGAGGAGCAACTGTAATTTGTTCTTGCCTTTGACTACTTCCCCCGTCTCGCGGTTGGTGTAGTCGTTGGATGTATAGACGTTCAGTAACGTCGCACTAATTTTGATCATGGTTAATCCTTTGTGGATGAATTAACCGAAGCGCTCCGGTGAAATTGTTATAACGACGGCAGTATGAAGAAATTTTGCGGGGAAGAGAAGGATTTTTTTTCGGCTAAAAACCGAAGATGGGGGTTATCTGGGGAGATAGATGTGAAAATCTTTCGGTAAAAAACCGAAGTATTTTATATATAGCCTTGAAAGCCTGAAATATAGGGGGTTTGAGCGCATCTTGTCAAAAAAACTTTGATACATTGAGTTCTTCAAAAAGGGGTTAGAACGCATCATGTTTTTTATAAAAACCTTGGTAATCCGATCTCTATAGCGCTGATTCTTTTGATCATCAAGGTCAAAAATACCGAAGTCACCAACAACATTTTTCAAATAAACGGCTTTTTTGTCGAATCCTGAAAAGTTTTTATACTCTTTATCGAATGATTTCTCTATCAATTCGGCAATAATTTCTTTTAAATCCTTCAGAGGGACTATCTCTTTGAATAATTCAAAAATCTGCAACGCAACACTTTTATAAATCATATCGGGCGTTGCATGACCCACTTCAAAAAAATCAAGAATATCGTTAATGACTCCGTCAAGACGATCCTTTTTCAAGTCCGTTTGAAAAACTTCATCATGCCGGATATCTGCATACAAGAGAAGGTAAAAATTGATATGGTCGGGATGCTTCTTTTTCATCCGCGCCAACATACGGCGTACTTCGACTTCACGGCGGGATTGGGAGTGAGAGAGTTTGTTTTCGTTTTGGGCATCAAGACGTTTTGTCCAGAGATCAATGAGATCATCAAGTGAAGCGTTTTTCTTGCTTTCGTAATAGGCAATCTTCTTATTTTCTTTATCCACTTCGGAGAGTAGATCAAGAGCGTTTCGAGCCTGTGAAAGCAAGACCGCCGCCAAAAAGGTGCTAGGATACACACGAAGTTTTTCAGGCATGAGGCGATATTCGGTCTCATAGGAAGAAAGATTCCTAAAAAGGTTTTCGATCTCATCGAGGGGATTAACATCATCCTCAGAATCGCGCACGGCATCAGATTCAAATTCAATCTTATGTTGTGCCATAAATCGGAGAGTGTCTTGAAAAAGATCGTCGCGGGATTCGGTAGTGATTTGTATTTTAGATTGCCGTTGAGCTTCAGCCATACGAGAGCAAGCATGAATCAATCTTGCCTTCTTGTACGATTTGACAATATCGCTAAAAAACTTTTTCATTCTAAAAAACATTTCTAATAAAATTTCTCCACAAAACTCATGATCTTCTCTAAAACTCTCGGCACTACTTTACGGCGTTCCAAAAGCTTCGGCTTGACGTTGAGCGTGTTGGCGATATCGTCACTGAGAGGCTGTCGCTCATCATAGAGATAGGTATCGACCACCTTTTTGACCTCTTCTTTGTTTAGATTCTCCTCTTCACACAGAGCATCGAACGCTTTGATTTTCTCTTCATCCCAAAACTTCTCAAACGCATCATCTACCGTATCGACATCTTCGATACTCATCAGGTGACCATCGATAAACCGCTCAATCAACTCTCGTTTGCTGCGGAGTTGGGCGTTACCGTTGATAATATTGACGATATTTTGGCGTTGCGTTTGATGCTCTTTCTCGGAAGCATCTTTGAGCTGTGCCAAGAGTTTGAGGATATAGGTGACGTTGATTTCATCTTTGTGGATGAGTTCAAGTTCAAAATCCACATCTTCGAGGATGGAGACTTTTTCTTTCCCCTCCCCTTTGCTGATGGTGTCGTGGATATCGAGGTATTTGCTCTTGTAGTCCTCAAACTCCTGTTCGACAATCCCCAAATCTGCAAAGCTGAAGTCGGCAAAGCTTCCGAGGATGTTTTTGATACGCATCAGCTCCCTAAACGCTTTGACGAATTCGAGTTTGGATTCCTCATCGTAGAGTTCATTGACGCTATCGATGGTCGGGGCAATTTCTTTGAGCTTTTTGAGTGCTTCGACAAACTTCTCGACATACTCCTCATACGATTTCATCAGGATGATCTCTTTGGCGTTTTTGTTTGAGAACAAGGCTATCGCATCATCGGTCGCTTTTTTGAGATTACGGAAACAGAGGATATTCCCTTGGGACTTTTGCTCGTTGAGGATTCGGTTGGTTCGTGAGAACGCCTGAATCAATCCGTGATATTTGAGATTTTTATCCACATAGAGAGTATTGAGCGTTTTGGAGTCGAAGCCTGTCAGGAACATATTAACCACAAGGAGGATATCAATCTCTTTGAGCTTCACCCGTTTGGAAATGTCGTTGTAGTAGTTGTAAAAGCTCTGCGAATCTTTCGTCGTGAAGTTGGTGCCGAACATCGTGTTGTAATGACCGATATACTCTTCGAGTTTGTCACGGCTGTGCTTGTTGATATGTTCTTCATCGACGTGCGCCCCGTCACTCTCGTCAAGTGCGTCCAAACCGTTGGCATCTTTATCGTCTTCGTTGGTGCTGTACGAGAATATCGTTGCGATTTTAAGAGCGTGTTGCTTTGATTTAAAGAGATCATAGTATTTGGTCAATACATCGACACTGCTCACACACATCATCGCTGTGAACTCTTTGGAGTGGGTTTTTCGGTCGTGATTGGCGAGTATGTAATCCGTTATCTTTTCCAACCGTTCAGGCGATTCGAGAAGCTCTTTGGTGTCAATGTCTTCAACTTCGATATCGAGGTTGTTTTGGCTACCTTCTCGTTCTTTATACCGCCCTACATATTCGACTGAAAATTTGAGGACATTATCATCGCTAATCGCATCAGTGATGACGTATTTGTGAAGACATTCATCAAACAGCTCTTTGGTTGTTCGTTTGCCGAATTTGTTCCCCGTAGCGTTGTCGGCAAATATCGGTGTCCCCGTAAATCCAATCATCTGATAGTTATTGAAAAACTTCGTAATATTGAGATGGGTTTCCCCGAACTGGCTACGGTGACACTCATCGAAGATAAAGACGATGTGTTTATCCCGCAGATTCTCCATCTTCTCCAAATAGCGTTGTTTGTTGATGGCAGTGTTGAGCTTTTGGATCGTGGTGACGATGAGGCGGGTATCGTCATTGAACTGCTTGACGAGTGAAGCAGTATTGTCGGTACCGTCCACACTTCCCTGACTGAAACTGTTAAACTCTTTGGTCGTTTGGTAGTCAAGGTCTTTTCTATCTACTACGAAGACGACTTTATGAACATTAGGGAGTTTCATCAGGATTTGAGCAGTCTTGAATGACGTGAGCGTTTTACCGCTCCCAGTTGTGTGCCAAATGTAACCGTTCTTATGGGTATTAACCACTCTATCGATAATCGCTTCGGTCGCATGGTATTGATACGGACGAAGAATCATCAGTGTTTTCGTCACTTCTGCCAATACCACGTATTTACATATCATTTTCGAGATATGGCACGGCTCCAAAAACACATCGGTGAACTCGTTTAAGTTCGTGATATTTTTATTCTCTTTATCTGCCCAAAAGAAGGTCTGTTTAAACGATTGCTTGCGATTATTGGCATAGTATTTGGTATTGACACCGTTGGAGATGACGAAGATTTGGACGTAGTGGAATAATGCGCTATTGGCACCATAGGAGTGACGCTGATAACGGTTGATTTGATTAAATGCCTCTTTGAGCTCGAGTCCTCGGCGTTTGAGTTCGATTTGAACGAGTGGCAGACCATTAATGAGGATGGTCACATCGTAACGGTTTTTATAGCTCCCTTCGATGGTAACTTGATGGGTCACTTGGAAAAGGTTTTGGCACCAGTGTTCTGTATCAATAAATTCGATGTATTTGGTCGTACCGTCTTCACGGCTTAGAGCAAATTTATCACGGAGAATTTTCGCTTTCTCGAAGACGTTTCCCTTATTCAGATGGTTGAGGATACGGGCAAATTCAACATCATCAAGGGTCGTTTTATTGTGCCGCTCGAGTTGCTTTTTTAGATTGGCAAGAAGTTCAGCTTCGTCACGGATGAGGACTTTTTCATACCCTAACGAGACGAGTTGTTTGAGGAGGTTTTCTTCGAGGATGGCTTCGGATTGGGTGCTCACTTTACTTCCTTATTCGAAATACCATCTTTTAGTAGTCGCAAGTTATAACCTTTTTCATTTCCAATGCTGTAATAATCAAAGTAGTATTTACTAGCATTTGTAATTCTCAAAACCAATCTATTGAAAAGAGTCCTTAAAATTTTAACACCTCTTATGTATTCAATATTGTTTTCTATTTGTTTGCCATGTGCAGGGATATTTCTTTGTCTCCATGTCTTACTTTCCAAATCAGTAAGTTCAATCTCTAATATATTGAATAATTTTTCCAATTGTTTCTGTTGTGGTAAAAGATTCAGGTTATCAATTTTATTGCTAAGTAATTTTTGTCCATTCTCATCTATACAAAGTTCATCTATCAACTTTTTAGACTTATCCCGAAAACTTTTCCATATTTCTTCAGATTCAATTATTTTGCTATTACTATTCTTTTCCAAATATGAATTTTGCAATGATTCTATACAACCCCCAAATTGGACTGATGCACTATAAAAATGTGAAGTCGAAGCGTGCCAATACATCCAAAACAAGTGTTGAAAATGATACGTTTCATAGTTATCATACAAGGAATTCAGTAGACTGTTAAATATACTGGAATCAATCATATTTGACATATTAGAGCTTAAAATTGTTGGTGGTAATTCTTCTAAGCTAAAAGCTCCCTTGTAGTCATAGCCACTTTTTAGTTGAAAAAAAACCATTTTAGAATCTTCTGAATAAGTGCAATACCCTAAACACATTATAGGTTTGCCTATAATGAAAGAGATACAATCTCTTATTTTTATTCTTTCTTCTTCTGAAACAATTTTTTCATATAAAATATACTGATAATCTTGATTATTATGCTTATAACGGCAAATATAAAAAGAAAAATCTTCTATCTTATTGACAATACAGCTTCGTGAATTCATTTCATGTGCGACTGTATCGCTGAAATGAACTTTATCTATATTTATTGTATCTACAACAGATTGTTTAATCGATATCTGGTCTGATAAAATAAAATTCTTCATGTCCATATTAGAAACGAATTCGATTAAATACTTGGTTTCGATTAATGTTTCCAAAGTAGATTCAATGCTATCTATCAAAGATGATTCTCGTCTTATTCCATCATTAAACGACATACTAGAAGAAAATGGAGTTACACCAGTTAGAATAAAAGTTCTATTTGTTAATTTATTTTTTAAGACAACTTTATTATTGTTTGTATAAACCATACCTACGGGAATATTATCAGCTGACGATTTGGCATCCAAGCTAGAAGTCGTCTCTAATATCAATTTTAAATTGGTATCTCTTTTGATATTAATACTTTGCAATGGGTTATACAGCACATCAGCGTTTATTACATCAATACCGTGTTGATTGTTAAAGAGTTCAATAATTTCTGATTCTAAAAGATACAAATTTAATCTCTCTACACAAACATCTGCTGAAGCAGACCTTTTTTAAAGTTTTTGGCTTCGTCCAGTTGTTTCGCCACGAGGTCGATTTTCGTATCGATGGCGGAGAGAAAATTAGCGATTTTGGTTTGCTCTTCCATAGTTGGCAACAAAAGCGGCATCTCCATAAAATCTTTATTGGTTACATTCATACGGTCATGTCTTGCACCAAAGTTTGCAATACTGTTCATATACTCATGCCAATTAGGCGTATCGAAATAGTACTCCATATAGGACAAGTTGACGTTACTAAATGCAAAAACAGTATAGAGAGGAGACATAACACCTTTGGCTAACTTATTACGCTTAATTGGTCCAACTGGTGCGGATACAGAAATTCTTGGATTATAGACGAAATCATCAACATCAACAATATAGTAACCTTCCAAATTATTTTGATTGGCAATATCTTTGTCAAAATAATCTTGTTGGCTGACGATGCCTTGTGTAGCTGAATTAGTCAAAACAAAATTAAAAGCATTTTCTTTATTTTTGAGCGTTTTGCGTATTGCTATCTCCCCCAACTTCTTCTCTTCCCACTCAGGAAACTCACTTCCATCTTCGGCTTTAAAGCGTAGCTCTTGCGAAAAAATTTTCTGCATTAGCCCTTTTTTATATTGTTCGAGAAGCTCTTTTTTACGGGTCAGTTGGTCGATTTTAGTATCGACAACGGAAAGAAAAGAGGCAATTTTTTGTTGTTCGGAGATAGATGGAAAATAATCTTTAATTTGCAAAATATCTGGACGAGATAAACCTGGAATCATATTTCCAGATGCTAACGCTTCAAATAAAGCTTTTTTCAAATTCAACATTTGAAACATGAAGAGTGATGATGAGTCTTTAGCTCGAATAGCCATTATCTGACGCCCAATAGCTATTCTTTCAAGATTCAAGTAAAACAACTCTCCTACGCCACTACCTTTAACAGTAATCAATATGTCATTAGCTATGGCTGTTTTGGTATCAAGTGTTGTCCATTTTGAAAGTTGTTTATAATCATTAGTGTAATCTGATGGTCCAGAAAAATAGGGGATTCCATCTTCAAATAATGTGTATTCGTTTGGTCCAAGATGTTGACCCGAAACAAGAGAACATTTATTCCCTATTTTCAGCTCTTCCCACTCTCCACTAAACTCTTTAAACCGTAGTTTTGGCACTTTGCTCATAGATTGCCTCCGTCGGTGCTGACGCACATCGCCTTCGGTTCCGAAGCTATTAAAATAAAGCAGTTTATTTTCATGACGCTTCTCACCTCTAAAACGGTGCCGAAATACCGAGTTCAGCACAAAACGCCGCTATCGTCGCATCAGTCGTTTTCATCTGTGTATCGATGTCACGAAGTTCACGGGATACCGCATCCAAATCGATGGCTTCCTCTTCTTCAAAGGTATCGACATAACGGGGAATATTGAGGTTGTAGTCGTTCTCTGCAATTTCGCTGAGTGGTGCGAGGTGGGAGTATTTCTCTATTTCGCTTCGGTTTTTGTAGGTGGTGATAATCTTCTCGACATTCTCATCGGTGAGGTAGTTTTGATTTTTGGCTTTTTCATACTCTTTTGACGCATCAATAAAGAGGACGTGTTCGGAGTCTTCACGGCATTTTTTGAACACCAAAATACATGTAGGGATAGAGGTGCCGTAAAAGATGTTGGCAGGCAGACCGATAACTGCATCGAGGTAGTTTTTGTTCTCTATCAGATATTTGCGGATAGTCCCCTCGGACGAGCCACGAAACAATACCCCGTGGGGCAACACTATCGCCATTGTCCCATTTTCATCGAGATGGTGAATCATGTGTTGGACAAAAGCGAAATCGGCTTTTGACGATGGGGCAAGAACCCCGTATTGGCTGAAACGGTCATCCGACATATGAAGCGGATTCGCCGACCAGTTAGCGGAGAACGGAGGATTGGCGACAATTGCTTCAAACCTCTCATCGATGTGCTGAGGATGTTCGAGTGTGTCTTCTTGTTTGATGTCAAATTTACGGTAATGGACATCGTGCATAATCATATTCATACGGGCGAGGTTGTAAGTGGTACGGTTGAGTTCCTGACCGTAGAAATTACTCACGTCCTGAACCTCTTTGGCGACACGAAGAAGCAATGAACCTGAACCGCACGTAGGGTCATAGACCGATTTGAGTTTGCTCTTGCCGTTTGTAACGATTTTAGCGAGGATTTTAGAAACTTGTTGAGGGGTATAGAATTCCCCCGCCTTTTTCCCTGCACCTGCGGCGAACTGAGCGATGAGATATTCATACGCATCACCGAGAACGTCACGGTCATGGTTTTTGAGTTCAAAGTTGATTTGGTCGAGGTGGAAAAGGACTTTGGCGATAAGAGTATTTTTTGCCTCTTCGGTTTTACCGAGCTTCGTAGAGGTCAAATCAAGGTCTTCAAAGAGGTGGACGAAATCGTCTTCACTCTCATGTCCCATCGTGGATTGTTCGATACTGCGGAGGATTTTTGTGAGGTCTTCGAGGATGAAGTTATTTGTGTCTCCGTTCCCCCGTTTGGCTACCTGAGTGAATAGCTCGGAAGGTTTGAGGAAATACCCCAGTTTTTCAATCGCTTCTTCACGGATTGCTTCGAGATATTCTTGACCATCAGTAGAGTTTTCATCGATAGAGATATAGCTGATTTCATCCTCTTTGAGAATGTCATCGGCATAGTCTTCCATCTTTTCGGAGAGGTATTTGTAGAAAATAAATCCAAGGATATAGTCACGGAACTCATCCGCATCCATCTTGCCCCGCAAGGTGTTCGCGATGTTCCAAAGTTGTTGTTCTAATAGTTTTTTCTGCTCTTCGCCCATCGTAAACCTGTCAAAAATTTTATTTTTGTAGTTTACAGTGACAACCCTGAAAATAACAGTTGTATTGCAATATGTTTAATTTTATGATGAGAGTGTGCGATGAGTATAGTATCAAATTGCACCGTGGCAACCGTTGCCATAAAAGTTCGTTTTCGGTTTGTCAGTGACCGACTTTTGATCTATTTAAAATGACTTAAAACCCCTATTTTAGGGATCTTGAGAGTGCCTCTACAAGTTTTAATCACATATCGGTTAAACTTTCGTAAAAGTTACGATAAGGCGCCGCGCAACCCGATGTTCAAATCGATTTTTTCCAACTCTTTCGGCATCCTCGTCTCCCGTGTAACGGGGCTGGGCAGGGATATTATGATGACATCGGCGCTCGGGGCGAGCATCTGGAGCGATGTCTTTTTGATGGCGTTCAAATTTCCCAATCTTTTCCGCCGCATCTTCGCCGAAGGCTCTTTTACCCAGAGTTTCATGCCCTCCTACATCGCCTCCAGCCAAAAAAGCGTCTTCGCCGTCGCCATTTTCATCCGTTTCATGGCCTTCATCGTCGCCTTCTCGTTCCTCGTCACCCTTTTCCCCGAATTTTTCACCAAACTCCTCGCGTGGGACTGGGGGAAAGAGCTCATTTCGCAGACCGCGCCGCTCACCGCGATCAATTTCTGGTATCTCGACCTCATCTTCATCGTGACGTTCCTCGGCGCCCTGCTTCAGCACAAGGAGCATTTTTTCACGACCGCGTTTTCGACCGTCTGGCTCAACATTGCCATGATCGTCGCGCTGATCCTCTTTACCAACTCCGATCCCCAGACCATCGTCTATGCGCTGAGCTTTTCGATCCTCGTCGGCGGGCTGCTGCAGGTGGCGACCCACCTCTACGCGATCCGTAAAAAGGGGCTGATGAAGATCCTGATCGGTGGGTGGAAGTATCGCAAATCCAAGGACGTCAAAGCCCAGGAGAAAAAGTTCAGTTCCCTCTTTTTCCCCTCGGTCGTGGGGAACTCGACGGCGCAGATCGCCTCGTTCATCGACACGAGCCTCGCCTCGTTTCTGGCGGCGGGATCGGTATCGTACCTCTTTTACGCCAACCGGATTTTCCAGCTCCCCTTTGCCATCATCGCCCTGGCGATCACGACGGCCCTTTTCCCGACGATCGCCAAGGCGATCAACAACGAAAACCATGAGCTGGCCTACAAAAATCTGCACAAATCGTTCTGGCTTCTGTGCGCCCTGTTGGGGCTCTCGGTGCTCGGAGGGGTGCTGCTGGCCGAGCCGATCATCTGGCTGCTGTTCGAGCGGGGGGCGTTTGATATCGAAGACACCCGCAACACGGCCGACGTGCTGATGATGTACATGGTGGGGCTCATCCCTTTTGGCCTTGCCAAGCTTTTCTCGATGTATCTTTACGCGATGCACAAACACCTCAAGGCGGCGAAAATCGCCGTGATATCCCTGGTGATCAACGTCATCTTCTCGGTGATCCTGATGGGACCGATGGGGGCTCCGGGGCTCGCACTCGCGGGAAGCATCGGCGGAGCGGTGCAGATGGTGCTGACAATCCGCGAAGTGGGATGGAGTATTTTCTGGGATCTGCTGAAATCACGCTACACCTTCTACTTTGCCGTCGGGACGCTCCTTTTCGGAGCGGCATTCTATGCTCTCAACGATTTTTTGATACACTTGATACGATAGTTTTGAGCGCTTGCCTCCTGGCGAGGCAGAATATTATTTTAGGAATGAAATGTACATCTACGACAGCGTAAAGAAAACCAAATTGAAATTTGAACCGCAGCGCGAGGGGAAAGTCTCCCTCTATGTCTGCGGCCCGACGGTCTATGACGACGCCCATCTGGGACACGCCAAAAGCGCCCTCGTCTTCGACCTGCTCCGCCGCGTTCTGGAGGCGGAAGGGTACGAGGTGACGTTTGCCCGCAACATCACCGACATCGACGACAAAATCATCAACAAGGCGCGCGAAAGCGGCCTCGGCACCGCTGAAATCGCCCAAACCTATACCGATGCCTACCACCGCGACATGGCAGCCATCGGCGTCCGCCCCCCGACACTGGAACCCAAGGCGACCGAATCGATCGACGCGATGGCGGAGATGATCCAACTCCTTCTCGATAAAAACCACGCCTACCGAATCAGCAACGGCGACATCTATTTCGACACCGCCAGCGACAAAGGCTACCTCTCCCTCAGCAACCGCCAGAGCAGCGAAAACGTCAGCCGCGTCGAAAAAGTTAGCGAAAAACGCAACGAGGCCGATTTCGCCCTCTGGAAAGCGGTGAACGACGGAAGCGTCTCTTTCGACTCCCCTTTCGGCCCGGGGCGCCCCGGATGGCACCTGGAGTGTTCGGCGATGATCGAGCGCCATCTGCGCACCGAGGGGACCGCTTATGCCGTCGACATTCACGGCGGCGGTGCCGACCTCCTCTTTCCCCACCACGAAAACGAGGCGGCCCAGACCCGCTGCGCGACGAACCACGAGCTGGCCCACTACTGGATGCACAACGGCTTCGTGACGATCGGCGGCGAGAAGATGTCCAAAAGTCTGGGCAACAGTTTCTTCCTCAAAGACGCCCTCAAAGCCTACAACGGCGAAGTGCTCCGTTTCTATCTTCTCAGTACCCATTACCGGGGGGATTTCAACTTCAACGAAGAGGACCTGATCGCGTCCAAACGGCGGCTCGACCGCCTCTACCGCCTCAAAAAAAGGCTCTTCGGCCTCTCCGCACCGGTGATCGAAACGGAATTCAAAAAATCCCTCCTCGAAGCGCTGGGGGATGACCTGAACGTCTCGAAAGCCTACGCCCTGATCGACGAGCTGGTCGCAGCGGCCAACGACGCCATCGACCGCGATCCCAAAGACAAAGCCTACCGCCAGATGCTTCTGTCGGCTCTGGCGACGATCGAAGAGGTGATGGGGTTCGGTGGCCAGAACCCGTATGAGTACTTCCAGTTCGGGCTCGACGAAGAAACCAAAGCGAAAATCGACGCTCTCGTAGACCAACGGACCGAAGCCAAAAAGATCAAAGATTTCGCCGCTTCCGACGCGATCCGCGACGAACTGACCGCCATGGGGGTTGCCATCATGGATACCCCCGCCGGAACATTCTGGGAGATGCGCGATTGAAATTCAAAGAGATCTATAAGCGGTACTGGCCCTATATAAAGGGGTACAAATTCCAGTACACCATGGTGCTGATCGGAATACTTCTGACCGTCACCGCGACGGCGGGAACGGCCCACATCATGCAGCCTCTGATGGACAACATGTTCATCAAACAAGAGTCCCACATGCTCTACGTCATCCCTGCCCTGCTGGTCGGGATCTATGTCATCAAATCGATCGGGCGCTACCTGCAGTCGGTATTCAACACCTACATCGGACTCCACATCGTTTCACGGCTGCGCGAAGACCTGCTGGAGAAAATGGTCCGGATGGACATGCAGTTTCTCTATACGAACCGCAGCGGCGAACTGATCTCCCGGATCACCAATGACATCGCCCGCATCCAGTACTTCGTCTCGACAATGATGCCCGAACTGATCCGCGAAAGCCTCACCGTCGTCGCGCTGATCGGATACGTCGTCTACCTCAACGCGACCCTCGCGTTCTGGGCCCTTTTCGTCATGCCCGTCGTTGTTTTCCCTTTACTGAAAATCACCAAGCGGCTCAAACGCCTCTCCCACCGATCGCAGGAGAAAAACGCCGACGTCATCACCCGATTGACCGAAGTGTTCAACAACAGCGAAATCATCAAGGCCAACGCCACCGAAAACTACGAAATGGGGCGTTTCCGCGACGAAAACGTCCGCTTTTTCAAGCTCAACATGAAAGCCGTCTACACCAGCGAACTCGTCTCGCCTCTGATGGAGATGATTGCCGCCACGGGACTCGCGTGCGTCATCTTCGTCGGGGGGCAGCAGGTCTATTCGGGTGCGATGAGCGTCGGGGAGTTCACGGCCTTTTTGACCGCCATAGGGCTCGTATTTCAGCCTCTTCGCCGCGTCAGCACCATCTACAGCAAAATCCAGGACGCACAGGCGGCCAGCGAACGGGTGTTTCATGTTTTCGACATTGAAAACACCATCCAAGACGGCACCATCGATCTCCAAGAACCGATCCGCGACGTCCGTTTCGAGAACGTCACCCTCAACTTCGGCGAGAAAACCGCGCTGCGGGATCTGAACCTCCACATCCGATCGGGGCAGAACGTCGCCCTTGTGGGGCAAAGCGGCGGGGGAAAAAGCTCCCTCGTCAACCTGCTGCTGCGGTTTTACGATCCCGCGTCGGGAGAAGTCTGCGTAAACGGGCACCCCCTCAAAGAGTACACACAAAGCTCGCTCCGCTCCCAGATCGCCTCGGTATCACAGCGGGTTTACATCTTCCAGGACACCCTCGCGGCCAACGTCGCCTACGGAAACGAGATCGATGAAACACGGGTGAACGAGGCATTGCGGATGGCCGATGCCCTCGATTTCGCACAATCCCTCCCTCATGGGATCCATACGATGATGCAGGAGTTCGGGTCCAACCTTTCCGGCGGCCAGCGGCAGCGGATCGCGATCGCCCGCGCGATCTACAAACACGCCTCGCTCCTGATCCTCGACGAAGCGACCAGTGCGCTGGACAACGAAAGCGAAAAACGGATTCAGAAGGCTCTCGAAGCGTATACCAAAGACAAAATGACGATCACGATCGCCCACCGCCTCAGCACGATCACCCACGCGGATCTGATCTTGTATTTCGAAGAGGGGCGGATCATCGCCCGGGGAAGCCACAAAGAGCTCCTCGAAACGTCCGAAAACTACCGCCGTCTCGCCGGCGAGATGGGCGAATAACTTCCCGTTAATCCATCTTTGTGTATAATCGCGGCAACATTACCATGAAATGAGGCGGATGAGCGCATGTTTGATTACGAATCGTTAAAACCCTGGCTTTTTAAACTTCAACCCGAAAGCGCCCATACGCTTGCGGCTGCGGTACTGCGCAGCGCGAGCTTTTGCCCGCCCCTTTTCAACGGCTGGACGGCCAAACATTTCATCACCCACCCCTCGCTGTCGCAGGAACTTTTCGGGCGAACCTTTTTAAATCCCGTCGGTCTCGCGGCCGGATTCGACAAAAACGCGACGATGTTCCACGGCGTTCAGGCGATGGGATTCGGATACACCGAAATCGGAACCCTCACCCCCAAACCTCAGGAAGGGAACCCCCGCCCAAGGCTGTGGCGCCATATCGAAGAGGAATCCCTCCAGAACGCGATGGGATTCAACAACGACGGACTCTTCCGGATCAGCCACCGCCTCAAAAACATCTATCCCTTCAGCACCCCGATCGGCGTCAACATCGGGAAAAACAAAATCACCCCTGAAGAGAGCGCGTTACGCGACTATACGACCCTGATCAAGGCGCTCCACCCGTACGCCGACTACATGGTCATCAACATCTCCTCCCCCAACACTCCGGGACTACGCGACCTGCAAAACGAGGAGTTCATCACCCGCTTGTTCGGCGAAGCAAAATCGCTCACTTCCAAACCGATCCTCCTCAAAATCGCCCCCGACATGAGCGAAGACCAGGCGGTTGCCCTCTGCGCCCACGCGGTAGCGAGCGGTGCCGACGGTATCATCGCCACCAACACGACGATCGATTATTCCCTCGTCTCCGAACCCGAAGATGTCGGAGGGATCAGCGGCGAAGTATTGCGCGAACGGAGTTTTTACATCTTCGACGCGATCGCCCGCGAACTCTTCGGCAAAACGACCCTCATCAGCGTCGGCGGGATCAGCACCCCCGAAGAAGCCTACCGCCGCATCCGCGCGGGGGCTTCGCTGGTACAGCTCTACAGCGCCCTCGTGTTCAAAGGGCCCGAAGTGGTCGAAGAGATCAACAGCGGCCTGATCGATCTGATCGCATCTGATGGCTACACCTCGATCACCGAAGCAATCGGCGCAGACCGGCGATGAAACTCCTCGCCGCAACACTTTTGAGTATAGGAACCCTAATGGCCTCAGCACTTCCCCGCTATGAAACCCAGACCCTCCCCAACGGATTGCAGGTCGTTGCCATCCCGATGGAGAACGGTACGAACGTCATCTCCACCGATATTTTCTACAAAGTAGGAAGCCGTAACGAAGTGATGGGGAAAAGCGGCATCGCCCATATGCTCGAACACATGAACTTCAAATCGACGAAAAACCTCAAAGCGGGGGAATTCGACGAAGAGGTCAAAAGCATCGGAGGGCTCAACAACGCCTCGACGGGATTTGACTTTACCCACTATTTCATCAAATCCAGCTCCGACAACCTCCCCAAGTCACTCTCCCTCTTTTCCGAGCTGATGCAGAACCTGAACCTCAAAGACGACGAATTCCAGCCCGAGCGCAACGTGGTCGCCGAAGAGCGCCGGTGGCGGACCGACAACAATCCGATGGGATATCTCTATTTCCGCCTGTTCAACAGCGCCTATGTCTATCACCCCTACCACTGGACGCCGATCGGATTTATGAACGACATCCAGACCTGGAGCCTGGACGATATCCGGAACTTCCACGAAACCTACTACCAGCCCAAAAACGCGATCCTCGTCGTCACCGGCGATATCGAACCGGGTCAGGTGTTCAGCGAAGCGTCGAAACATTTCGGCACCGTCGAAAACAGACGTGAAATCCAACCGGTTCAGACCGTCGAACCGGAGCAAGACGGTGCACGCCGAATCGAAGTGAAGAAAGAAAGCGAAGTGGAGATGCTCGCGATCAGCTTTCCCATCCCCGATTTCCGCCATGCCGACCAGCCCAAGCTCTCCGCTCTGAGCGAGATGCTGAGCTCCGGGAAAAGCTCCCGCCTCAACCGCGTTCTCGTGGACGAAAAACGGCTCGTGAACCAGATCTACGCCTACAATATGGAAACGATCGATCCGGGTGTATTTTTGTTCCTCGCCGTCTGCAACAACGGCGTCAAAGCCGAGAGCGTCGAAAAAGAGATCTGGGAAGTCATCAAAGCCCTCCAGTCCAAGCCCGTCGACAAAGCCGAACTCGACAAGGTCAAGATCAACACCAGAGCCGATTTCATCTACTCTCTGGAGAGTTCGACCTCGGTCGCCGACCTGTTCGGAAGCTATCTCGCACGCGGCGACATCGCACCGCTGGAACGGTATGAAGCGGCGATCGAAGCCCTGCAGCCCGCAGAGATACAAAGTGTTGCCAAGCAGTATCTCGTTCCTGAAAAATCCACCACGCTAATCCTACGCAAAGGGCAAAAATGAATCTAGTAACCGGCGCTACCACAGCCTTGATAACTCCTTTTAAAAACGGGAAATTGGATGAGCAAAAATACGCTGATCTGATTCAACGACAAATCGACAACGGGATTCATGCGGTTTGCCCCGTCGGTACGACCGGCGAGAGTGCCACGCTGAGCTATGACGAAGACCGGATCTGCATGGAGATCGCCGTGAGCATCTGCAAAGGGACCGGTACGAAAGTCCTCGCCGGTGCGGGGAGCAATTCTACCGCAGAAGCGATCGAAGCGGCCAAAACAGCACAGAAATGCGGTGTCGATGCCATCTTCTCCGTAGCCCCGTACTACAACAAACCTTCCCAGGAGGGGCTCTACCAGCACTACAAAGCGATCGCGGAATCGGTTGCGGATCTCCCTTTTATGCTCTATAACGTTCCGGGCCGGACCGTCGTCGACATCAGCGCCGATACCGTCATCCGCCTCTTCGACGACGTCGAAAATATCTACGGGATCAAAGAGGCGACGGGAAGCATCGAGCGGACCATCGAGCTCCTCTCCCGCAGACCGGAGCTGAAAGTCTTCAGCGGCGATGACGCCATCGATTACGCTATCCTCGCCAACGGCGGCGCGGGGATCACGTCGGTAACCTCCAACCTCCTTCCAGACCTCAAAGCGCAGCTTGTAACCCATGCCCTGAGCGGGGATTTTGCAGCGTCAAAAGCGCTGAATGATCACCTCTACCCCATCAACAAAGCGCTGTTTCTGGAATCCAATCCTGTCATGGTCAAAGCGGCGATGTACATCGCCGGACTCATCGATACCCTCGAATACCGTCTCCCCCTCGTCGCGCCGAGCAAGGACAACATGAAACGCCTCGAAGAGGTCATGCAACACTACACCATCAAAGGAGCCTAATTTGTCATTCCAAGGAAAAACCCTACTCATCAGCGGAGGGACCCGCGGCATCGGAAAAGCGATCGTCTACGCGTTCGCCAAAGAGGGGTGCAACGTCGCCTTCACCTATAACTCCAATGCTGAAATCGCTCAGGAAATCGCAAACGATGTCGAAAAAACCTACGGCGTCAAATCCCGCGCCTATCCCCTCAACATCCTCGAGCCCGATGAGTACAAAGAGGTGTATGAGCAGTTCGACGCCGATTTCGAACGCCTCGACTTTTTCATTTCCAACGCGATCATCTCCGGCCGCGCCGTCGTCGGCGGTTTCGGACCGTTCATGCGTCTCAAACCCAGAGGGCTCAACAATATCTACACTGCGACCGTCAACGCCTTCGTCGTCGGTGCTCAGGAAGCGGCCAAACGGATGGAAAAAACGGGCGGAGGATCGATCATCTCGATGAGCTCTACCGGAAACCTCGTCTATACCCCCAACTACGCGGGTCACGGGACGAACAAAGCGGCCGTAGAGGCGATGGTGCGCTACGCCGCGGCGGAACTCGGTGAAAAAGGGATCCGCGTCAACGCCGTCAGCGGCGGACCGATCGATACCGACGCCCTCAAAGCGTTCCCCAACTATGAAGAGGTCAAAGGCGAAGTGGTCAAACGCTCTCCGCTCAGCCGTATGGGAGAAGCCGAAGACCTCACCGGCGCCTGCCTGTTCCTGTGCGGACCGGGAGCTTCATGGGTAACCGGCCAGACCATCGTCGTTGATGGCGGAACCACTTTCCAGTAATCTACTACCGTATCCCAAAACGGCTGCTGGCTACACCTCGTCCGCACCACCTTGGTTGACCGGCTGTACAAATACCTGCTCAAAAATCTGCTGGGCCAGCGTCCAGCGGTTTTCTTTGGAGTTGAGCATGATGATCAGGCAGTCTTTCCCCTCTTTTTTCGCACGTGCAATCAGGCACGCCCCTGCTTTGGACGTATATCCCGTTTTCACTCCCACCGCGTACTCATACCGCTTCAACAGGTGATTGTGGGTTTTAGCGACAAACTGCCGGCCTGAGAGGATGTCATTGTACGTATGCTGATTGAGACGGGTAATGTCATTGAATAAGGGATTTTGTATGGCGTATTCCGCCAGGCGAAGCAGGTCTGTCGGCGTGGAGTGATGGTTCCCGATATCGTAGCCGCACGGGTTGGTGAAAACGGTATTGGTCATCCCCAGCTGCTGCGCTTTTTCGTTCATCATCCCGACAAATTTTTCCACGCTTCCGCCCACCGCGACAGCGACGGCCATCGCCGCATCGTTGTCCGACTTGATCATCGCCGCTTTGATCAGATCTTCCAGGATAATGATGTCCCCCTCCTTGTATCCGGCTTTTGTCGGTTCTACCCGGATCATCTCCGAGGTGATGACGACAGGACGGTACAGATACCCCTGCTCGATCGCCAGCATGGCAGTCATGATCTTGGTGAGGCTGGCCGGTTTCACCTCTTTGAGCGCTTCTTTGGAATAGATCATGGCATCGGATGTCAAATCCTTGACCAGTAACGCGTCGACTTTGAGTCTGTCCAGCCCGTCTTTATTGATTTGAGCGTTCAGAGACAATGTGAGGAAAAAACACAACAGGGCGAAATAGCGATTCATCATAAAATATTCAAACCTTCACTGCGAGATAGTCATTTGCGGCCAGCCACGAGGCCATTTCCGCTACTGCCCATATGATTGCATAAAAAAAATGAACAACAGATAAGTCCGGACCAAAAAGTCTGCCATTAATGCGATTTCAGGAGCCGATATGAACCCATTTTGGCTATAATCATAAACACTAAAACCATCCATGCAAAAGGTATTTTTTGTTCAATATCCCCAATATCTTGGCCTTTATCCGCCTCCTCATCGCTCCGCTGATGTTCTGGATCATCCTTAACCCGCAGGTGTTTACCGATAACGGGTGGCATATTACGTGGAGCTATTACACCGCGGCATTGCTATTCGTGATCGCTTCGGTCACCGATTTTTTCGACGGCTACGTTGCCCGCGAACTGGATCAGATAACGATGGTGGGGCAGATCCTCGATCCCCTGGCCGACAAAATGCTCACACTCGCCGCCTTTTTGGGGCTGATGATGAGCGGCGAAGCGTCCGCCTGGGCCATCTATATCATCATCGTCCGCGAACTTTTCATCACGGGGCTGCGGACCCTCTCTGTTTCCGAAGGGATCGATGTCAGCGCTTCCTGGGCAGGAAAAGTCAAAACAGTCGGACAGATGATCGCCATCGGATTTTTGCTGATGCACTGGCCGTTTGCCGATGCATTGCTCTGGATTGCCGTGGCCCTGACCGTCTATTCGGGCGCTGAATACCTCGTCGGTTTCGCGAAAGCCTACAAAGGAAAACACTAACATGTCGTGGATCATCGCCCTCCTCGTTCTCTCCGCCCTCATTTTCTTCCATGAACTGGGACACTACGCCGCCGCCCGCTTTTTCGGGGTGTACGTCGAAGTGTTCAGTATCGGGTTCGGGAAAAAAATCGCCTCCTTCCAGTGGCTGAATACCCGCTGGCAGATTTCAGCCATCCCGCTGGGGGGGTACGTCAAGATGAAAGGGCAGGACGATCTCGACCCTGCCGCGCTCAGCGGTGACAACGACAGCTACAACACCAAAAAGCCGTGGCAGCGGATCATTATCCTTCTCGCAGGACCTGTGGCCAATTTCGCACTGGCGTGGGTCTTTTTCTACGCCATCGCACTGGGGGGACCACAGACCCTCTCTCCGGTCATCGGCAATGTCATAGAGAAGTCTCCTGCCCAGATGGCGGGAGTGCAAAAAAACGACACGATCCTCGCGATCAACGGCCAAACGATCACGACATGGAATGAACTCTCCGACATCATCAAAACGACGACCGATCCCCTCACCCTGCAGATCGAGCGGGAGGGGAACATTCAGTTCCTCAGCGTCACTCCCAAAATCACCGAAAGCCAAAACCTCTTTAAAGAGACGATTTATCAGCCGATGGTCGGCATCGCCCCAGCCGGAGTCACCCACAGAATGGATCTCAATCCGGCGGAAGCGTTTGCGTACGCTTCCGAAGAGACCTACCGCTCTTCCCTGCTCATTTTTCAGAGCGTCCAGAAGCTGGTAACGGGCGTCGTACCGGCGCAGGAGATCGGCGGAGTCGTCAGTATCGTCACCATCACGGCCGATGCAACGGCATACGGATGGATGAGCCTCCTTTTCTTCGCCGCTTTGATCTCCGTCAATCTGGGGGTTTTGAATCTCCTCCCCATCCCCGCTCTCGACGGCGGCCACATCATGTTCAATCTCTACGAAATGATCCGCCGCAAAGCCCCCAGCGAGGAGATCATTACCCGCCTAACCATCGGCGGATGGGTCATTTTACTCGGGCTCATGAGTCTGGGGCTCTACAACGACATCACGAGGTTAATACAATGACAACTCTGGAATACAAACTCCATTTCGACCGTATCATCGACCGGATCGAAAAAGCGCGGCTGAGGGTGAACGACCACCACATCGTCAAGATCGTCGCGGCGAGCAAATATGTCGACGCGGATGCCATCCGTGACCTCTACGCGATCGGCCAGCGGGCGTTCGGGGAGAACCGTGTCCAGGACCTCGTCACCAAAGCCGAAGCCCTCGACGACCTCCCGATCGAGTGGCATTTCATCGGGTCGCTGCAGAAAAACAAGATCAATCACCTCCTCTCTCTCAATCCTCACCTGGTTCATTCGATCGACTCGCTCGAACTCGCCCATGCCCTGAGCGAGCGGCTGGAGCGGGACGGCAAAACCCTCCGGGCCCTCGTTCAGGTGAATTCGGCGTACGAGGAGAGCAAATCGGGATTCCTCCCCGAAGAATTTGCCGAGGGCTACGCCCGGATCGCCTCGGAATGTCCCCGCCTCCAGCTGCAGGGGATCATGTCCATCGGTGCCCATGTCGATGATCCCGCCGTTGTCCGCCGCAGTTTCGAGACGACCCGGCGCCTCTTCGACGATCTCCCGGGCGCCACCGTCTGTTCGATGGGGATGAGCGGTGATTTCGAGCTTGCGATCGAATGCGGTTCGAACATGGTTCGTTTGGGATCAATTTTGTTCCCCCAGAAGTAATTTTTTGACAATACTGGCGGTTTTATCGTCAAATTTTTCCTCCGTATGGTATACTAAATACATATTACTCGAAGGTTTCGAATGGTCAAGATCAAGACGCGGGCGACGCTGTATGCCATTGGGCTCGTCCTTTTGTTAATCGCCATTTTCACCTTCACGATCATCCAGAATAAAAACAAGATTCTCGAAGAGAAAACCCAGGCGCACAGAGAACTGCTCAAAAACTCTTTTGATCTTGCGATCTCCGATACCAATGCCGGTCTTACGATCCTGGCCTACAAACTCGCAGCCGACCGCGCGATCGTCGATGCCTTCGCATCCCGTGACCGCGAAAAACTCTACCGGCTAAGCCTCCCCTATTTCGAAGAGGCGAAACAGCGGGGTGAAGTCGACCTGACCGGGTTCATCGGTGCCGACGGAACCCATTTCCTCCGCCTGCAGGATCCTAAAAAATACGGCGACAACATTCTCGACAAGCGCCCCATACTGGCCCATGCGATCCGTTCGCGCAAACCGATCACTTCGCTCGATGTCACCCTCTACGACGTCGCCGTCGTCAGTATCATTCCGATCTATAAAAACAGCACCTTCATCGGAGTTCTTCAGACGGTCGCCCGGATCGACCGTGTCCAAAAACGGCTCGACGCCCATTCGGGAATCAAAAGCGCCATCGCGTTTGATACAAAACGGATAAACGGACTCCTCAAAGACGAAAAACGGATACGGTATCACGGATTTTCGCTGGTCTCTTCCAATGACACATTGTTCGAACGGCTGCCGTCTGATTTTACGTTCCTGAAAAGCAATCGCTACACGATCGACGGACGTAATTACGTCATCGCTTCGCGCCCCCTGAGCGATTATCAAAACCACACGATTGCCATGATAACCTGTGCCTTTGACATTACCGAAGAAGTTCTAGACTACCACAACGAAATCCAAAACCTTCTGATCATCAGTTTATTATCGCTCGGTATCATGGGGATTATCCTGCATTACGGTTTTCGGCTGCTGCTGCGGCGGATCGACCGTGACGCCGAAATCGCCGTGGGACTCAACCATAAGCTCGAGCATCAGCTCTACACCGATCATCTCACCTCTCTTCCCAACCGTCATGCATTGATTCGGGATATGGACCGTGAAAAATTTTACGCCCTGATGCTCATCAATATCGACAATTTCAAAGAGATCAACGATTTCTACGGCCATCAGATGGGGGATCATACCCTCCTGAAACTCTCGACATCGCTTCAGGAGATGATCGGGGCCCTGCCGATGAAGCTTTACAAAATGCCTTCCGATGAATATGCCCTCGTCCTGACCGAGCCCATGAGCCTCTCAAAACTCAATGCCGCCCAGACCTCGATTGTCCACGCTCTTGAAGAGAACCATTACGATTTCGAGGGGGCAAGCATCTATATCTCCCTGACCGTTGGAATGGATATCGTCAACGGCAGCCGCAAGCACAATCCTTTTGCCCTTCTGATCAATGCGGATATGGCTCTCAAATCGGCCAAAAAACGGCATCTGAGTTATCTGCTCTACGATGAAACGATGCAGATCAAGCAAGAATACCAAAACAACATCCAGTGGAGCAAAAAGGTCAAAGAGGCGGTAGAGGAAAACCGGTTTGTCCTCTACTATCAGCCCATTTTCGATCACACAGACCACACTATCATCGAATACGAAGCGCTGATTCGGATGATCGACAAGGACGGCTCCGCCGTATCGCCGGCCTATTTCCTCCCCGCCGCGAAACAGTCGCGCCTCTATCCGCTCATCACCCGCTTCGTGGTGCATGAAGTCTTTATGATGCTCGGAAAAACCCCCCATTCGTATTCGATCAATTTTTCGGTCGACGACATCATCGATACCCCGACCAGGAACTTCGTGATCGAAAAGCTCCGTCAGTTCCCCGCCCACGGGAAACGGATCATTTTTGAACTCCTCGAAAGCGAAGGGATTGAAAACTATAACGAAGTATCGACCTTCATAGCCGAAGTCAAACAGTTCGGATGCCAGATCGCGATCGACGATTTCGGGACGGGGTATTCGAATTTCGCCCACATCATCAAACTCGATGTCGACATCCTCAAAATCGACGGCAGCCTGATCCGCAACATCGACAGCGATCCCAACGCCCAGACGATCCTCACCGCCGTCAGCGAGTTTTCCAAGCATCTC
>CAYXWQ010000002.1:0-113688 GCA_964468865.1 uncultured Sulfuricurvum sp.
CAGTGGGAACCCAAAGCCAAAGGGGAGTACACCATCATGGTCCGCGCCATCAACCGCATCGGCAATATCCAGCCTCAGGCACATGAGATCGGATGGAATGCCGGCGGATACCAATACAATGCCGTTGACGCCGTCAACGTGAAAATCGTGTAAGGAATGTCGATGAAAAAAATACTATTAGTTGCCGGACTCCTGCTCACCGCATCGCTGTCCGCACAGGTCTCCAAACCGATCGAACTCCCCTATGTCGATTACCCGATGGTCAAAGGGGACTATGACGAAGTAGCGCAGCAGTACTGCCTCATCTGCCATTCATGGGGATATGTCCTCAACCAGGGGAAAAAAAGCCGCCCTTTCTGGACCGGTACCGTCCAGAAAATGGTCAATGAGTTCAAAGCCCCCATCGGTAAGGAAGATCAGCAGATCATCATCAACTATCTCGTCAAACACTACGGATACGAGAGTACGGCTCAGCACTAAGAGCCGTACCTACACCACGCTAACCCTTCCGTTACGCACCTCTATCGAACCATTCAGCTCCGCTTCGAAAATCTCGCTCGGAAACTTTGACATCACCTCTTCATACGTCGGAGCATTTCGGCAAAAAGCCAAAAATGGGGTGTCTTCGATGGCGTTTCTGCCTTTTTGACTGACCTGTGCCACAAAGAGATCGATCTCGTCGATCGCCGTTGCTTTTCCCTCGGCCAGAAGCTGGCGGGTCGCGGTACTCTCTCTCAGGCGGTGTGGAAGTACATAGATTCGCTTCCCCATTTCGAGCGCGTATTCAACGCTCCGCATGCTCCCGCTACCGATGTCGGCCTCGGCTACAATCAATGCATCTCCCAATGCGACCACGATCTCATTGCGGACGACGAAACTCCACTCTCTGGCGCTAAACCCGGGCTCGAACTGGCTGAGCGTCAGCCCCGTGGTCGCTATCGATTCGATCAGGGAAGCATTCTCCGCAGGATAGCGCAGATCGATCCCGCAGGGGAGGACGGCAATCGTGTTCTCGCTCCCTGCTCCCTCATGCGAAATTCGGTCAACCCCGCCTGCGGCACCGCTGACAACGACCAAACCGCTCATCGATAGCTTTCGCGCCAGTTCAAAGGTGATCGCACGGGTATACGGATTCGGTCTGCGGGTACCTACCATTGAAATCTTGGGGCGGTTCAGCAACGGAAGCGATCCCCGGTAATACAGCGTATCGGGATAGCGTTTCATCGATGCGAGTTCGGGAATGGGGAACGGTACAACGGAGTTCATGCATGCCTCTTTATAACTGTAAAACCATACAATAACAAAAAAGCACTGAAAAACTAAAATTATGACAGAATGTCAGATTTTATCGATCCCTACCAGCTGTACCTCGTCCAAAAGGTCTCTGGATTCGATCAGGGCCTGGATCGTGTCCGGGCGCGGATGGCCTATGGCGATGGCGCTGCCGTGACGTTTGGCCTTGGCAACTGCCTCGGCGATCTGCTTTTTGACGTTTTCGACCCCGTTGCGGTGATCCAGAAAAACATCCCTTCCCCTATAGGCGATACCGTATTTCTCCGATACGACGGGGACTTTTGTCTCGGGAGTAGTGCGGCTGTCGACGAAGACAATCCCCTCTTTTTTCAAAACGCGGATAAGACGCTCCATCGCCGCTTGATCCGCCGTAAATTTCGAACCGGTATGGTTGTTCATATAGCGCACATTGGGATAGAGCTCTTTCAGTGCCGAAATGCGTTTGACGATCTCCTCTTCGGTACTGGTTGTTCGCAGCGTGTGGGGCTCTTCATCATTGAAATTGACCGCTTCCAGCGGCAGGTGGACCATATATCCTCCTTCCGCAGGGGCCAGTTCGGCTGATTTGGGATGGCGGCTACTGGGGGGGAGAAACGACATGACGAGGGGAAGCCCCGTCGAACGGATCATTTTGACATCGCGCCCGTACGAGACATCGTCGATGATGATGGCGAGTTTCGCTTCTCTCCCTAAAAAACGCTCGCTCCGCGTGTAGGGAGGGGGAGAGGCTTTATGATCCTGAGGGGCGTACTCATGCTGCGGCATCAGCGCATCGCGTCTGCGTTCACGTTCGAGCAGCTCCTGAAGTTCCTGGCGAAGACGCTCGATCTCGTCTTCCCGGCGGCTATCCTGCTTTTTTGCAGCAGCAGTGGCATTCTCATCGATCGCCGCTATCTCTTTGATCTGTCCTATCAACTGTTTGGTCTGTTCCCGTTCGATCAAAAGTTCTTTCTGGAGCTGATTCGCCCCGATCCGGTAACCTACAAACAAAGCGACACCAATCAATGTCACAGCGATCACAACAAAAGCGGTGCGTTTCAGAAAAGGGCGGGAAAAGAGAGGGTGGCGTTTATGCATTAGAGAGACCCGCTTTCGTAGGGTTGTGAAGTCGGGGCAACGCCCCGGAGAATTAGTTTTTGCTTTGGTCGACGATTTTGTTTTTCGCGATCCACGGCATCATAGTACGGAGTTTAACACCCGTTTGCTCGATCAATGACGCACGTGCGTTTGCACGCTCGGCATTCATACGCGGATAACCCGCTTGCCCTTCAAGGATGAAGTCTTTTGCAAAACGGCCATCTTGGATCTCTTTGAGAATCTCTTTCATCGCCGCTTTTGATTCTGCATTGATAACACGTTTACCGGAAACGTAGTCACCGTATTCTGCGGTGTTGGAGATTGAATAACGCATATCGGCGATTCCCCCCTCGAACATCAAATCAACGATCAGTTTCAACTCGTGAAGACACTCGAAGTACGCAAGTTCAGGAGCGTATCCCGCTTCGGTCAATGTTTCGAACCCTGCCTGTACCAATGAAGCAGCACCGCCGCAAAGAACCGCTTGTTCCCCGAAAAGATCCGTTTCGGTTTCGTCTTTGAACGTTGTTTCGATGATAGCCGTACGTCCGCCGCCGATTGCAGAAGCGTACGAGAGTGCCAATTCTTTGGTTGTGCCGCTCGGGTTTTGTCCGACCGCGATAAGGTCAGGGATCCCGCCGCCGCGAACGAATTCTGAACGTACGGTATGACCCGGAGCTTTCGGAGCGATCATCGTTACGTTGATGTCTGCACGCGGGTGAATACGCCCGTAGTGAATGTTAAACCCGTGGCCGAATGCGATCGTTGCACCGCTTTTGAGGTTTGGCTCAATCTCGTTTTTGTAGATTTCCGCCTGATTTTCATCCGGAAGAAGGATCATAACGACATCCGCATAGGCAGATGCTTCCGCAACGGTCATAACTTTGAACCCTTTGGCTTCCGCTTTGGCCCATGAGCTACCCTCTTTACGAAGACCGATAACTACTTCAACGCCGCTATCGCGAAGGTTTTCAGCGTGTGCGTGACCTTGTGATCCAAAACCGATCATTGCCACTTTTTTGCTTTTGATGAGTTCGATATTACAATCTTTGTCGTAGTAGACGTTCAATGCCATGAAGGTATCCTTAGAGTAAGCGTTTCGAAATGCTTAAAATTTCGCGGATTATACCCCACTTTTTCATAAAGAAAGATTAGTGGACGCTTATACTGCACTGCTAAATCATCCTGTAAGAGTGAGCGAACGATCACATGCTACAATTCACCCAAAAAACGGGAAACACTATTATGAAGAAGTTCAACCTTTTCAAAGAGATTATCGTGGTCTCCAAAACCGAGCTCCTCAAAGCGGCCGGTTCCCAAAAAAAATTCGCCATCGCCTCCAACGGTGAGATTTTCTATGAACCTTTCCCCAAAACGCTGATATCTGTTTTTGAAGGTTCGGTCCCCCCCCTTTCGCCTCTGAGCACGACAACCAGCCGTCCGATCGCTTCGATGCTCGGCGATGCCTACCGGATTGTCGAAGACGATGACCGTGTCCTCATCAAAGCCTCGGCGGCATGGCAGAAGATTATCGGCTGGAACCGCGACCGTGCCCTCTACGACGACACCTCCGGAGACGGCATAGCCGAATTTTCAGACAAGGATTTGGAAACGACCGGATGGCATGCCACGGAATTCAATATCTCCTACCGTGAGATCGTCGAGCAGTTCGAAGAAAAATGCGAGGGGGTATTGCTGTGCATAGAGCAGGAAGAGCCCTACCAGTTCAGCGGAATGGGATTCGTATCCGATACCGGCCATGCACGGCAGGTCGGATTTGACTACTGCGCCGCTGTCGCCCGGGACAAAGTCGAAAACGACGAGGATTTCGCCACTCTCACCAAGGACGAAACCGAAGCGGCGGAGTATTTTAAAGCACTTTGAGATACCGTTCCAGGATGATCTTCGCCGAAAGAGAGTCGATCCGTCCATCGCGTTTGTATCGGATCTCCCCCTTCATCAGCGCTTCAGCTTCCTGTGAGCTGCCGGCTTCGTCCTGATAAGCGACTTGGCCTTTAAAATCGACGAGGTTCATAAAGTGCGCCACCCTCCGGCGCATTTCGTCCTCGGTGGTGCTTCCCATCGGGATGCCGATGACGACCGTATCGGCCTCGTATTCATCCAGTACTTTTTTGACGTCTGTTGCTGCCTGATTACGGTTTTTCCGCTCGATCGCCGGAAGGGGGGTGACGAGGCCGTTGCCGTATGAGAGAGCCAGTCCGATCCGCTTCAACCCCAGATCAATTGCGATGGTAGCGCTCATCATTTCCCCAGACAAAACTGCCCGAACATCTTGTCGAACATCTCATCAAGCTCATACGGACGGCTCAGAGCTGCGACGGAGCGGATAGCACGGTTGATATGGAATGAGAAAAATTCCAGCTCCCCGTCCTGCAGAGGCTCGTGCGCCTCATCAATGGCCGCGACCGCTTCGGCGACAGACGTGATCTGACGCTGCGATATCAACATCATCTCCTCAGAGTCGTTGTCATGGTCCATCATGGCGCTCAGGGCATCAATCAGCGGTTGTGTCTGCTCTTTGCAGCTGAGGCGAATCGGCGTATATCCTTCCAATACGGCGGCATCAAAACGCTCGATCAAATCGGATTTGTTGAGGATACAGATAAAAGGCTTCTCCTTAGAATAGCGCTCGATCAACTCAATGATGGCCCGGTCCTCGCCGTCGATTTCCCGGCTCGAATCAAACAGGGCAATGACGATATCGGCATTCTCGACGGCCGACATCGACCGCTCTATCCCGATTTTTTCGATCTCATCGCTGGCGGCACGTATCCCGGCAGTGTCGACAAGGCGGATCAGGTGGGTCCCCAGACGCACCTGCTCTTCGATCGTATCGCGGGTCGTTCCGGCGATGTCACTTACGATCGCCCGCTCGTAGTCGAGAAGTGCGTTGAGCAGCGAGCTTTTACCGACATTGGGTTTGCCGATGATCGCAACACGGTATCCCTGCATCAGCCCGCTGCGGCGGCGGCTCGATTCGAGGGTGCGCGCCAGTTCGGTTTTGATCCGTTCCAGTTTGGCGACGATTTGATTGACGACATCGGGAGGAAGGTCCTCTTCGGCATAGTCGATCACCACTTCCGAATAGGCGAGAATCTCCAGCAGAGAATCGCGGATTGTTTCGACGTACCCGCGGAGTTCCCCTTTCATCTGGCGGGCCAGAATCCGGGCGGCATCGTCGCTTTTCGCCTCAATCAACGAGGCGATCGCTTCGGCCTGCGTCAGATCGAGTCTCCCGTTCAAAAAGGCCCGTTTGCTGAATTCTCCCGGTTCGGCGAGCCGGGCCCCGGCCTCCAGCGCACTGCGGAGAATCTTCTCCGCGACGATCAGGCCGCCGTGGCACTGAAACTCTATGACCTCTTCTCCCGTAAAACTGCGGGGGGCCTGAAAATAGAGGAGTATCGCCTCGTCGATCAAGGTTCCGTCGCTTTCATACAATGGGGAGAGAGCCGCATAGCGCGGCGCAAGGGCATTTTTTCGGGAGAGTTTCAGGGCGATGGGAAGGGCATCGACGCCGCTCAGACGGATTATGGCGATGGAACCGACTCCATGGGCAGTGGCAATCGCGGCAATCGTATCAGACATCAATATTCGTGGTAGCTGTTGATGACGATGAACTTGCCGCCGTCGCGAGTTGAGCGGATCGCGACATAACGATCCGGATAGCGGTCGCGAAGCTGTTTGAGGGCGATTTGAACGAGGACGCCGTCCAGGACTTTCGTTTGGCCGCGCCCTTCATGATCGATCGTATCGCACACGCCGACAAGATAACGGGAGATCGACTCTTCCTGATTTTTCAAAAACTCCGCGATTTCCAGACGCAGCTGCATTCCGTAGACCGCATTGATCCAGTTGAAGAGCATATAGGAGAGGGCCTTGTAGCGGTATCCCTCTTTTCCGATCATCAAAGCCGCATCGGGACCGGTGAATTCGATCAGGAGCGTATTGTCATCGTAGACGCTGACTTCAACGTCATCGATATCAAAGCAGATATCCTTGAAAAGGTCGTTGATTTGCGCTTTGACTTCATCGGCACACTCCTGTGCCGTAAGCTGATCGTAATACCCCTCTTCGCCGTAATCGTCCTCTTGTTCGTAAAACTTTTCATCCAGCACGATATCTTCAGGTTCGGAAATGGTTTCGGAAGGTTCGGTATCGGGGGTTTCGAGAAAAGACGGTGAAGCGGAAGGGGAGGATTGGGTCGGTTGGGGAAGATTGGCAACGATGACGGCCGATTTTTTGAACATCCCCAGAAGCCCTTTGGAAGGGAACTGGATGATCTCCACCTGCAAGGCGGTGACGGAGCAGCCAAACTCCTCGGCCGCCTTGGCGTATGCCTGTTCTAGGGTTGGCGCTTCAATCTTTTTCATGATGCTTTTCCGCAAGATGGGTTTCGTGACGCATAGCCCGAGCTGCCTCGAACTGCTTGTTCACCAGATACTGCTGCGCAATCGAGAAAATGTTGTTCACGAACCAGTACAACACGAGTCCTGCCGGGAACGTGAAGAAGAAGAACGTAAAAATAACCGGCAGGAATTTAAAGATTTTTTCCTGCAGCGGATCGGTGAAATTGCTCGGTGTGATCTTCTGCTGATAGTACATCGTTGCACCCATCAGGATGGGGAGGATGTAATACGGGTCCATTCTTGAGAGGTCTGTGACCCACAACATCCACGGAGCCCCCTGCAACTCAACGGCGTTCAGAAGAACACGGTAAATCGCGAAGAAGACAGGAATCTGGAGCAGCAGGGGCAGACATCCACCCAGCGGATTGGCACCGTGTTTCTTATACATCTCCATTACCGCTGCATTCATACGGGCAGGGTCGCCTTTGTATTTCTCCTGCACCTCTTTGATACGGGGGGCGATATCTTTGATCTTCTGCATCGACACCATCCCTTTGTGGGTCAGCGGGTAAAGGAAAATACGGATGATGATCGTCAGCGCGATGATCGCCCATCCCCAGTTGCCCAAAATGCCATGAAGCCACATCAAGACTTTGAAAATAGGGGTTGCGACAAAGGTAAACCATCCGAACTCAATCGCATTGACCAAAACCGGATCGATCGATTCAAGGGTTTTGTACTCTTTGGGACCGATGTAGCCGTTGAAAGTGAAATTATTGTTCCCTTCCAGGTAGGTGACCGGGTTGTTACTGGCATCCCGCTCGACCGTAACCTGCGTCGATTTGTCAAAACCATATATGATCGTCGCATAGTACTGGTCGAACGCCGAAACGAGGTGAACATCGGTAAAGATGGAGCGTCCTTCCACATCACCGTCTTCGAAAATGGTGGTCAGATTGTCACCCGAATAGACCATTCCGCCGATGACCGTCATCATCTGTTCGATAATCTGCGGATGCTGACCAAGATAGACGAAGTAGCGTTTTTCGTTTGAAAGGGTGATCTTCGCGTCGTAGTGACCATCGCTGTAAAACGTCAGCAGTTTTGTAACGGTCAGACCCGGCAGGCTCTGTGTCAGGGTCACGGTGGATTTGCCGTTTTCCCCGAGTGCGATGTTGCTTACACTGGCCACATAGGGAGTTTTGGAGGCGACATCGTTGAGGGCTTCATCGGCAAAATGGATATAGAGGGGTTTCGCACCGGCAACGGAAATCAGTTCGGAAAGCTTCCCGTCCGTACTGTTGTGTTTGGCATCGCTGAGGACAACCGATGAAATCCGCCCGAGAGTGTCCAGCTTTAGGGTAAACTCTTTGGCGGTAACGGTTGTAAGGGTATCGGTAGTTGTCATGGAGACGGCCGAAGTCAGGTTCGAATCAGCCTGTGATGCCGATGTAACCGTGTTTTGGACCGTATTTTTTTCGCCGTCAACCACTTCACTCGTTGCGTTTGTTTCGCTGTTGGGAGTTTGCGGTGGGAAAATGGTCGTATAACCAATAAAAAACAAAAAAGACAAGGCAACGGCAACGAGGAGCCGCTGGTTCGCGGTAAACTTTTCTAGCACTTGGACCCTTTAAACTTAAAATTTTTAATCAGAAAAAAATTCTGCTGATGTGGAACAAACCAGTATTTTATCGTATTTACGGAAAGTTCTGAGGGCTTTATCGCCGGTTTTTTGACAATCGGATAATCGATACCGCCGGGGAAGAGCTGATTGCACCTGACAATGCGCAAAAATGTTGAACCGAAAGCGTGGGGGAGAGTATTGCATTCAAACTGCCACAGGGCGTATTCCGAGCAAGAGGGGTAATGGCGGCACGCGCCGCGTGTCACCAGGGAGAAAGAGTGCCGGTAGAGCCAAAGAAGTTTAAGAAAGAATTTTCTTATCATCATCTGTACCACACAAAGCACCTGTCCGTTTCAAAACATATTTGCAGTCACGCCGCACACTTTCGAAAGGGTTCTCAAACAAGGCCCCTTTGGCGACGAAGACATACCATCCGTCCTGCACATCGGTTGAAAATTCGGCAAAAAGAGCTCGAAGGCGTCTTTTGCACCGATTTCTCACGACGGCGTTCCCGACTTTTTTACTGGCGGTGTATCCGACTTTCTTTTCTCCCTTGAGCGGGAGGTAAAACAACGCTATTGAGGTACTGTGAGCACTCTTTCCGCGCTGATAGACTCGCTGAAACTCACTGTGGAGTTTGAGCATCGAAAAGCCGTTTACACAGCCAATCGTTTTCTACCTTTTGCACGACGTGCATTCAGTACACGGCGGCCGTTTTTTGTCGCCATACGAGCACGGAAACCGTGTGTGCGTTTACGTGGCGTATTATGCGGTTGGTATGTTCTTTTCATAACCATTCCCTTTAGAAAATTTTAGCACGCAATGATAGGGCAATCTTACTTAAAGATCGATTAAGTTTCATAAAAGCTTGTCGGAAACCTTCGGTTTAAGGTTTCAAAAATTCCCTTAACGTCGGCATCACCGACTGCCCTTTCGGGGTCGCATCGATCGACAGGGATGTTTTGAGCTTCATGTGACAGTCGCGGCATTCGCGGATCACCGCATGCTCTGCCACCCGGACCCCCTCGATTTTGGCCACCGGGTGGCAGGCAAAACAGTCGCTTCCGCAGTCGGCCATTTTTTCGGGGTTGGCGCTGTGGCATTTGATACAGGTCGTCATCGGCTTGTGACGCAGATCGGTATCGATCGTCTTCAGAAGTGCGGGATGACAGCTCATACAGTCCCCCGTACACGCCCACAAAGGCAATAACAATACAAATAAAAGAGCTATCGTTTTCATGGCACCATTATGACACAGTAACGGTAATCTCGTCTCCTGAAGCGTCAAATGCCACCGATGAGCCCTCCTCGACTTCTCCGCCGAGGATCAGATCGGCCAGTCGGTCTTCGACGATCTCATACAATGCCCGTTTCAGCGGCCGAGCCCCGTATACGGGATCGAATCCCGCCTGCGCTATGTGACGCTTGGCCGCGTCGCTCAGATGCAACGTTATATCGCGTTCTTCGACTTTGGCCGAGATCTCCTGGAAGAAAAGATCGACGATGGAGAGGATCTGTGTTTCCCCCAACGGATTGAAAACGACGATATCATCAAGCCGGTTTAAAAACTCGGGTTTGAAATGACGTTTGAGATCGTCTAGCACCATCCCTTCGAGCTTCTCGTCCCCGTGGTGCGCCATGATCTTGTCGCTGGCGATATTGCTGGTCAGGATGATGATCGTGTTGGTAAAATCGACGACCACCCCTTTGTTGTCCGTCAGCCGCCCGTCATCGAGGACCTGCAGAAGGACGTTGAAAACATCGGGATGCGCTTTTTCGACCTCATCGAACAAAATAACGCTGTAGGGCTTGCGGCGTACCGCTTCGGTCAGCTGCCCTCCCTCTTCGAACCCGACATACCCCGGAGGGGCACCGACGAGGCGTGAGACGGCATGTTTTTCCATGTATTCGGACATGTCGATCCGGATCATCGACTCGCTGCTGTCGAAGAGAAATTTCGCCAGCGTCTTGGCCGTCTGCGTTTTCCCGACCCCTGTCGGTCCCAGAAACAGGAACGACCCGATCGGTCGGCTCTTGTCCGAGAGCCCCGCTTTGTTCCGCTTGATGGCGCGGGCCACCGCGTGGGTCGCCCTCTCCTGCCCGACCACCTCGCGGTTGAGCTCGTCCTCGATGTGGAGGATTTTTTCCTTTTCGCTCTGAAGCATCTTGGTGACCGGGATCTTCGTCCAGCGGCTCACCACCCCGGCGATAGAGGCTTCATCGACGCTGTTTTTGAGGAGCGTCCCTGCCTTCTGCATCTCTTTCCACCGCTCCTGGAGCCCTTTTTCCTCTTCGAAGAGTTTGGGGATCTGGCCGTATTCGATCTCGGCGGCCTTGTTGAAATCGGCCGACTGTTTGGCGCTCTCGGCCTCGCGCCGTTTCGTTTCGATCTGCCCTTTGATCCCCGAGATTTTTTCGAATACCTCTTTTTCATGGGCGAACTGCGATTCCAAAGTCCGGCGCTCTTCGCTGACGTCGGCGAGCTCTTTTTCGATCTCTTCGAGCCGCTTGGTGTTGGCGGCGGACTCTTCCATCTTCAGCGCCTCTTTTTCGACCTGCAGGCGTGTCTGCTGCCGCTTGACCGCAGCGAGAGCGTTCGGTTCGGATTCGATCTGCATTTTCAGCTCCGCCGCGGCTTCGTCGATCAGGTCGATCGCCTTGTCGGGGAGAAACCGGTCGTTGATGTAGCGCTCGGAGAGTTTCGCCGCCGCGACGAGTGCGGCATCGGTGATGGTGACGCTGTGATGCGCTTCGAGGCGCTCCTTGAGCCCACGCAGGATCTGAAGCGACTGGTTGACGCTCGGCTCTTCGACATGGACCGGCTGGAACCGGCGCTGGAGCGCGGCATCTTTTTCGAAATACTTGCGATACTCTTTGAGCGTCGTGGCCCCGATCGTGTGGAGCTCTCCGCGCGCGAGGGCGGGTTTGAGGATGTTCGCCGCATCCATCGACCCCTCGCTAGCCCCTGCCCCCACGATCGTGTGGATCTCGTCGATGAAGAGGATGACGTTCGCCGATTTTTTCACCTCGTCTACCACCGCCTTGAGACGGTCTTCGAATTCCCCGCGGTATTTCGCCCCGGCGATCAAGGCACTCATGTCGAGGGCAATCACTTTTTTGTTCTGAAGGCTCAGCGGGACTTCCTTGTTGACAATCCGCTGTGCCAACCCCTCGACGAGGGCCGTCTTGCCGACCCCCGGTTCCCCCAGAAGGATCGGGTTGTTTTTCGTCTTGCGGATCAGGATCTGCATCATCCGGCTGATCTCCTCGTCGCGGCCGATGACGGGAGAGAGTTTCCCCTCAATAGCTTCGCGTGTCAGGTCGATCCCGTATTTGGAGAGAGATTCGAGATTTTCATCCGCCGTCTGGGACTCGATCTTTTGTCCTGCGCGGGAAGCTTCGAACGTCTTGGCGAGCTCTCGGAGATCGACGTATTTGCCCAATATCGATTTGAAAGGGTCATTTGAAAGGTTTGCGACGATGTAGGTGTCGATCGCCAAAAAGCTGTCGCCGTTTTTCGCCATCTCCCCGGCACTCACTTCGAGCGAATGGGCGAAATTGCGCGAAAGGCGGATGCTCTCCTTGGTCACGTGCGACGCACTTGGGAGCTTTTGGGCAGCACTTTTGACATCGAGTTCGATTGCCGTCTTGTCGATGCTCATCTTGTTGAGCATCTGGTTGAGAGGGGAGTTGCTGTTGGCGAGCAGCGCCCAGAGAAAATGGATCGGTTCAACTTCGCTGTTTTTATTGTGTAATGCCAATGAGATCGAAGACTCGATCATCTCGGTCATCTGGTGGGTCAGTTTTTCAAAAATATTCTGCATTGTCATATCTCCTTGTTGAGTTACAGATATTATAATACATTGAGTCTATTGTTGTCAAGTATTCTAAGCCCTCCTAAACAAGCTTCAGCACCTCAGCCCGGAAGAGTGACGCCCGAGCCGTTTACAGGACAAAAGAGGAGACAAAGCCGATGACTCCTCCGAATACGCCCCCCCAGACGACGAGCCATCCCAGATGCTCTTTCATCAGATCGTGGAGCATCTCCTTGACCATACTCGGCGTCAGCTCCGCGAGGCGGGTCTCGACAATGCTTTCGATCGATTTGGCCAGATCGGGACTCCCCGCATGAAGATGTTTGTTCACGTTTTCCAGAAACGACGCGCTCTGGGATATCTCGATCGTCGAGGCTTTGATCCTTTTGACAAACGGCTCTTTGAGCTTGTCGATCACCATGTCCCCTCCGAACATCCCCACCATAGTCCCCAGCGGAGAGTCCATAAGGCTTCGGACCAGCGCGTGGTAGGCGGGGGTAAAATCGGTCTGCTCGATAATGGGGGTAAGATCGATCTTCCGCTCCTGGGATGCGACGAATTCCTCAATCTTCTCAGGGGTGAAGAACTGCTCCATAATCAGCGTTTTGATCGCGTTTCGGATCGATTCGAACCGCTCGGGGATAATTCCCGAACCGTACAGATACGGTATTTTTTCAAACAGCATATGCACGGCCAGCTGGTTCGTCAGTGCGCCCGAGAGGGCAAAAAGCCCCGCCAGCCGCAGCGATTCCCCCATCGCCCCCTCAACTGCGTAAGAAGCTCCCGTCACACCGAGTGCGGCGAAGTTGGTCAACCATCCTTTATCCATTGGCATAACTCCTGATACTTAATAGGGGTATTATACAAAAATAGCTAAAGTTCGGGAAAAAGAGGTTACGTCATGGTTTTACACACAATGCGCTCATTGCTCGCTTCAGGCAACTCCTCCGCCATTCTGGGTGCGGTGGAAACGGCGTTGCAACGAAGTGACGAAGCCCCTTTCTGGCTTCAGAAAACACTCCCCTGCTGCGAAGCGGTTTTAAGCGTTCTTCTTCCTCTGCGCGACCAGAATCTGCTGTTCGATCCCGAAGGAAAACCGCACCCCGGGCTTACCCCCGAGCTGTTTCTGCGCTGGTGCGATCTTCTCAGCCTGAAATCCCTCGCCTTTACCCTCGCCAAAAGCAATGAGACCGGGCAGCTGGTGCGGACAAAAATAGCCCCTGAAACCGCATCGGTGTATCGGCCGATCGATCTGGAAACACTGGGGAAATATCTCACTTCCTACAGCGTCAACCTCGAAGACGAATGGGTCGATTTCCCGATTACCAACTACAATCTCCATATCGGGATCACCTCCCTCATCTCCAAAATACTCGAAGGAAAATGCTAATGCAGGAAGTAAAACCGCTACAAATACACAGCTACCTCGCACCATCCGAGATACACGCGCATCTGGAAAAGGTGGAATTTATCATCATGGCCGCCCCGTCATTGATACCCTCTCCGGCACTGCCCATCCATTTTACGATCTTCCTCAACACTGCCGAGCCGATTCCAGAAGAGATCAAACCGATGATTTTCAATAAATTCTGCCGCGAACACGGCATCACCGCACACAGCGATCTTCTCTTCGAAACGGGACGCGTTGCGTTTGCGATGACGGCACAGAATACTCCGATGCCCCGCCATCTCCTCGATCCGGCCGAAGCCAATACGATCCCGTGGGTAGCGCTGCAGGTGATCGATTTTCTGGGGGATGCGGAAGGATTCAAGGAGGCCAAGGACGGCCTCAGCGGATGGAGTTACAGCTATAACTGATTGCACATCGTTTCGATCTCGTCGACCGTTTTGGCGATCATCGACGAGAGGTTTTCGCATCCCTCGACGGTGACGAGGATGTCGTCCTCGATCCGGATGCCGATCCCCCGGTATTTCGCAGGTACACTCTCATCATCGGCTCGGAAATAGAGCCCCGGTTCAATCGTCATAACCATCCCCGCGGCGAACGCCAGAGATTCTCCTGCCTCGTCGACGTAGGGACACGGATCGTGGACGTCGAGACCCATCCAGTGGCCGATACCGTGGGGGGCGTATTTTTTGTGTTCTTTGGCTTCCATCAGCGCCTCACGTTCCCCCTTTAAAATCCCCAGGGCGGTGAGTGCGTCGCACAGCAGCTCTTCGCTGTAACGCTGAAGCCAGTCGCGTTTTACCCCGGGTTTGATCGCCTCGATAACGCGTATCTGCACAGCCAGCACGGCGCTATAGACTTCCCGCTGAGCTTGCGAAAACTTCCCGTTGACCGGAAAGGTACGGGTGATGTCGCTTGCGTAGAGCTCTACCTCGCACGCCGCATCGATGAGGACGAGATCGCCATTGTGCAGTTCGTCGCGGTTGTCGACATAATGGAGGGTATTGGCGTTGTTCCCCCCTGCCACGATCGCTCCGTAGGCTTCGCTGCGGGCCCCCTCTTCGAGGAATACGTAGCTCATCGCCGCCTGAAGCTGATATTCCTTCATCCCGGCACGGCATTCGCGCATCGCGACATGGTGGGCTTTTGCCGTAATCGCAATCGCCTGCCGCATCGTCTCGATCTCTTCGGGGGTTTTGATAAGGCGCAGGGTGCGGATCAAGTGGATGACGTCGCGGAAAATGCGGATATGGCGCTTGACCCCGCGTGTTTCACGCAGTTCTTGCGCCGCTGTTTTGGCACGGGAGAGGACCTCCGATCCGTCGAAGAGGTCGATGTAGAGGTTGACGTGCTCGCGCAGCAGCTCTTTGACCTGAGGGGAGTATTCCGCCACGTCGCGCACTTCGTCGACGTGAAAACGCGCCCGTGCACCTTCCAGCCCCGTCTTCGCCCCGTTCCATAGGGCGTACTCGGCGTTGTAGGCCTCGACGTAGAGGATCATTTTCGCCTCAGAAGCGGTTTTGGTCAGAACCAGTACGGCGTTGCTCTCTTCAAATCCGGTAAGGTAATAAAAATCGCTGTTCTGGCGGTAGGGGTATTCGGTGTCGTTGGAGCGGAGCGCGTGGGAAGCGGAGGCGATGATCGCCACCCCCTCCTCCATCTGCTCCAGAAGTTTTTGTCGTCGGGTATAAAAATGTGTCTCATTCATGGCGCTATTGTGCCATAAAAGGTTAAAAATTCCGCTCTAACAGTTTGTCGACTTTGAGAATCGTGATGATCCGGTCGGCCTGTTTTCCGACGCCGTCGATCAGGCTCTCCTCTTCCGAGATCGTCTCGGGGGCCGGGCCGACATCTTTTTTGGGGAGGCGGATCGCCTCGGTCAGACGGTCAATGACGAACCCGGCGACATCGTCACCGTTTTTCATGACGATGAAACGGGTCTCCTCGCTATGCTTGATCGTCTCGAGCCCGAATCGTGAACGCAGATCGATCAGAGGGATGACCGAACCGCGCAGATTGAACACCCCCAGAATGTAGGAAGGGGTCTGCGGCACACGGGTCCACGTGATAGGCTTGATGATTTCCTGAATGCTCAAAATGGGGACCGAGAATTCCTCATCCCCGACGATGAATCCGACCAGCTGGATCACTTCATCGATTTTGATGTCGTCTCCGGCGAGGGTTTTATGCTGTTTGTTGATGATTTGCTGGAGTTTTTCACTCATGGTTATAGCCCCTCGTTAAACTTGATATTGCGCTTGACGACATTCATCAGGTATTCGGGAGAATACGGTTTGGTAATGTATTCGACCATTCCCGATTCGACCCCGCGCATCCGGTCGGCTTTGCCCGAACGCGACGTTACGGCGATCAGGGGGAGCTGCTTGTACTTGTTGTACTTCTTGATCTCGCCGGCAAGGGTGTAGCCGTCCATCCGCGGCATTTCGATATCGATCAGCATCGCATCAAACGCGTGTTCTCCCTGCTTCAGGATATTGAGTGCTTCCACGCCGTCCACCGCTTCGACCAGGGTGATTCCCATCGGTTCAAGCGCTTTGCGCATGATCGTGCGGTCCGTTTTCGAGTCGTCTACGATCATGACGGTGTAGTCACTCGCAGAGGTTTTGACACCGCCGCGCCCTTTGGCTTCGGGGCTCTCCTGTCCCACGGTCGATTTGACCGATTTGGCCATCTGCATCAGCGCCGCCACGTCGACGATCAGCGTCACGCCGCCATCCCCCCGAATCGTCGCACCGGCGATCCCTTCGATCCCTTTGAGGTATTCGCCGAGCGATTTGATGACGATCTCTTCCTGTCCGACCAGGGAGTCGACGATCAGACCGATCTTGCTTTCGGCAAGCCCGAGGACGACGACGTAGGCGTGTTCGCTGTTGTCGAAGACCCGCTCCACTTCGAAAATGTCGCCGATATGAACGAGCGAGAGGACCTCGTCACGCAGCCGCATGACCGATCGGCTTTCGACGGTATAGATCTCGTCCTTGCTGATCCGCACCGTCTCGAGGACCGAGGCGAGCGGGATCGCGTAGTACTCCTCCTGCACCCCGACGAGGAGCGCCTGGATGATCGCGAGGGTAAGGGGGATTTTGAGTTTCATCGAGGTCCCCTTGCCCACTTCGGAGTCGATGTCGATCATCCCGTTGAGCTTTTCGATGTTCGTTTTGACAACGTCCATCCCGACGCCGCGCCCCGAGACGCTCGTCACCTGAGCCGCCGTAGAGAAACCGGGGCGGAAGATGAGGCCGAATGCCTCTTTTTCGCTCATCGTGTCGGCCTCTTTTTCGGTGATGATCCCTTTTTCGACCGATTTGGCCTTCAGCATTCCCGCATCGAGCCCCTTACCGTCATCGATAATCTGGATGACGATATGGTTCCCTTCGTGGTACGCCTTGAGCTGGATCGTCCCCGTTTCGGGTTTCCCGGCGGCGAGGCGCGTTTCAGGCGTTTCGATCCCGTGGTCGCAGGAGTTTCGGATGATGTGGACCAGCGGATCGCCGATCTCCTCGACGATCGATTTGTCCAGTTCCGTCTCTTCGCCCGTAATCTCGAGCTCGATCTTCTTGTTGAGTTCTCGGGAGAGGTCGCGGATCATCCGGGGGAATTTGTTGAACACTTTTCCGATCGGAAGCATCCGCGTCTTCATCACGGCGATCTGCAGGTCGGTCGTCACCAGCGAAACAATTGAGACAACCTGGTTGAGCTCTTCGAGGAAGGCTTCCCCCTCGTAGCGCTCTTCGACGTCGTCATTGATTTTGATCAGGCGGTTTTTCCCCAGAACGAGTTCTCCGATCAGGTTCATCAGGTGGTCGAGCCGTTTGACGTCGACGCGGATGGTCTGCTCGACACTCGAACCGCCGCGGCTCGCTTCCCCCTCCTCTTTGGCCTCAGGGCGTTTGGGGACGGGGGCTGCGGCCGCTTTGGCCTCTGGTTTTGGTGCAGATTTTGGTGCGGGTGCGGCGGGGATCGGTGCAGGGGCGGCCTTGGGCTCAGAAACCGGACTCTCCTCTTTTTTGGCCGCCCGCTTGGCGGCGTCTTCGGCCTGACGCTGTGCCAGCAGCCGCTCGATCTCCTCTTCCACCTCCGCGTCGCTCATCCCTGAATAATCGGGTTCTTCCTGCGGCGTTTCGCTTTGTTTTGCCGCCCGCTTGGCGGCGTCTTCGGCCTGACGCTGTGCCAGCAGCCGCTCGATCTCCGCTTCCACCTCCGCGTCGCTCATCCCCGCATAATCGCTCTCCTCTCCGGCCTCTGCGACGGGTTCGGGTTCCGGCTCCGGCGCGCTTTCGGCTGGCGCCGCTATCGGATTTCCGCTTGCAGCGGCGTCGAGACGTTCGACACACCCGCTGACATCCAGACCGCTGTCGGCTCCGGTATCACGGATCCGGACCAAAAGGGCTTTCATCAGATCGATCGATTCGAGAATGACGTCCATAACGTCGGGGTCGATCACCAGATCGCCGTGACGGGCGAGGTTGAGGATGTTTTCCATATGGTGGGTCAGGTGGGTAAGGACATCAAAATTCAAAAACGAACTTGCCCCCTTGACCGTATGGGCTACCCGGAAAATCCGGTTGAGCAGATCCAGGTCATCGGGGTGTGACTCCAGCTCGACAAGGTCTTGGTCGAGCTGTTCGATCAGTTCAAACGATTCGACCAGAAAATCCTGCAATATCTCTTGAAATTCATCCATGCCGTGTACCCTTATTGAAGATGCGCGCGTACAACGCGGGCGACTTCATCGTAAAATAAATTGGAATCGAATTTGACCAGGTAGGCTTCCCCGCCCGCCTCTTTTCCGCGGCTTTCGCTGAAATAGTCGCTGATCGAGGAGTTGAATACGATCGGGATCATTTTGAACCGGCTGTCGGCTTTGACATTGGCCGCGAAATGGAATCCGTCCATCAGCGGCATTTCGATGTCCGAAGCGATCAGGCGGAGTTTTGATGGCAGATCTTCTCCGTACGCCCCGTAGAGGTCTTCGAGGATTTTGAGCCCGTGTTCACCGTCGGTCGCTTCGATGACGTCAAATCCCATCTGTTCGAGGGCGTCTTTGATGATCCGCCGCGCCGTGGGGCTGTCGTCGAGAAGCAGCACGTAGCCGGAAAAGTCGTATTTTCCCTCTTCGAGCTTTCCTCTTGAGGGCTGGTAGAGCCCCAGCTCCTGTACGACCCCTTCCAGATCGAGGATCAGCAGTACGGCGTCGTCTTCGATCCGGGTTACCCCCGTCACTTTCGAGCCGTCCAGCCCCCCCTGGTTCGAAACGAACGAGGCGGGCTCGATGTCTTTCCAGTTGATCCGGCGGATCCGTTTGGCTTCGTGAACGACAAAGCCGATCAGGATGTTGTTGAATTCGGCGATGATGACACGGGCGTTATGGTTCATCTCTTCGGGATAGTCGATCCCCATCCACTTGGCCAGGTTGACGACGGGGATGACGACGCCGCGCAGGTCGAAGATCCCCTCGACGAAAGGGGGGACACCGGGTAGCTCGGTCAGCTTCGGGAAACGGATGATTTCGCGCACTTTGGCGACGTTGACCCCGTATATCCCTTCATATACCGCATCTCCTTCGCGCTTGAAAATACGGAAATCGACCAGTTCCATCTCATTGCTGCCGACCTTCAAGATATCTCCATGTCCCATCATAGGGGCTCCTTGCGAAAAACTGCTTCGTGCAATAATGGCTGATTTTGGCACGATTGTACACTAAAGTATCTTGCGTTACAAGCAAAAGCGGCGACGTTGATGTAACGCAGTCCGGAAAATTCGAAGCTCCGGTTCTGATGGAAATGCCCCTCGACAAGGGTATCGATCCCCTGAAAGCTCTGGCGCGTCATCCGCTGCTTGAGCAGCTCTTCAAAATGGGCGATCGCTTTGCAATGGTTCTTGCGCTGCATCGCCTCCGCCAGCTTCCGGACGATCCATCCGTTTCCGATGCGATCGAGCTTGCGGAGGATTTTCAGGACAATCGGGTTTCGGATGAGGAGAGTATAGAGCTCATACCCCCATCCCATGGCACTGTCCCCATGCGAAAACGCGATTTTTTTTCCCTCGAACGCTGCGATCCACGGCTGCTGTGAACGGGGTATGACCTTGATCTGCGGGAAAAGCCCGGTAAGGAGAAAGTCATGGTTCCCCTCCAGATAGACGATCTCCATCCGGTGGGAGAGCTTTTGGAGAAGTGCTATCCCCTCGGTGTTGAGGAGATGGGTAGCCTCTATCGGGCCGAAAAGGAGATCGAAAACATCCCCCATCAGTATCAGTTGGGGCGTCTCGATATCACCTTTCTCCAGCGCACGGAGAAAATCGAGGAAAAGGGCGCGCCATGGCGCGCAGTGGGCATCGGCGATGACGATCGCCCCGTGGCGAAGAGTATCAGGGGACATAGGCGATTTTGGGAATACCCAGTGTTTCGTCCAGCCCCATCATGATGTTGGCATTTACGAGGGCCTGCGAGCTGGCGCCCCGCATCAGGTTGTCGATGGCGCACATCGCGACGAGGGCATTGCCGTGGCGCGCCGCATAGACATCGGCGAAATTGGTCCCCGATGTCATCTTCGTGTGGGGAGGTGCTTTTCGTACCCGGACAAACGGCTTCGCAGCATAAAACGTCTCCATCAGCTCGAGAGGGTCGCAGTCGTCTTTGAGCGTTGCGTAGACGCACGCGAGCATCCCGCGGCTCATCGGAACCAAGGAAGGGACAAACGTCACCCGCACGTCGTCTCCGCACAGCGCCGAGGCGTGCTGCTCGATCTCGGTGGCATGGCGGTGCTTGATGATGTTGTAGCAGTTGATGTTGTCGTTGACGCTGACGTAATGGACGGTGCTGCTCGGCGATTTCCCCGCTCCCGACACCCCTGTTTTCGAATCGACAAAGATGGGGTGGGAGAGATCGATATGGTCCAGAAACGGGGCCAGCGCCATCAGTGTGGCCGTGACGTGGCACCCCGGATTGGCGATCAGGCGTGAGCCCTGCGCCCTTTTTCCGTGCAGTTCGGGAATCGAATAGACCGCGTGGGAGAGGTTGTCCAGATCCTCATGATGGCAATAAAACGCTTCGTAGTTCTCCGCGCTGAGGCGGTAGTCCGCGGAGAGGTCGACGACCTTGATCCCCCTCTCCAGCAGCCCTTTGGCCGTTTGCATCGCCGTTTTGTGGGGAAGCGCCAGGAAAACAAGTTCGCACATGCTTGCGGCTCGCTCCAGATCGACTTTTTCCACCGCCAGGTCACACACCCCCGCAAGGGCCGGATGCAGCTCGGAAAGGGTTGTGGCACCTTCGGTGTTGGCGCAGTAGGTCAGGGTGAAAATCGGATGGGAGACGAGCATCTTGACGAGCTCAAGCCCCGTATAACCGCTGACACCGATGATCCCGACGTTAATGGCACTCAAACACGATCTCCTGATATTTGACGGTGATCACTTCGAACGTTTTTTCGCCGCCGGGGAGACGGGTGGTGAATTCATCCCCCTCTTCGCGTCCCAGCAGCGCTTTGGCCAGCGGAGAGTTGAACGAGATCAGCCCCGTCTCCGGGTTGCTTTCGCATCCCCCCACGATCGTGTAGGTCATCTCTTCGTCGGTGGAAAGATCACACAGTACGACGGTCGATCCGAAACTGACGCGGGCGTGTTCAAGCTCGCTGGGATCGACGATCTGGGCGCGTGAAATCACATCGCCCAGTTCCGCGATACGGGTCCCGATAAAGGCCTGTTTTTCGCGTGCGGCATGGTATTCGGAATTCTCTTTGAGATCCCCGTACTCTTTGGCCCGATCAATTTCGGCATTGACGGCCGGCAGGTCGATCGTTTTAAGGGTGTTCAGCTCGTCGCTCAGACGCTGAAACCCGTATTTGGTCATGGGTTCTTTTTGCTCCACGGTTTTCTCCGGTAAAATGAATTCCCTATTATACCAAACGTCCCTCAGTTATCGATGATGCGCAGGTTGTTCGGAGCTTTTTTGGCCGCTTTTTTCTCGACCGCAAAACTTTTCTGGAGCTGTTCGGGCGACGTGATGAACGATCCTTCCCCGATACGGATGATGACGGCGCTGACCCCGAGGAGTTTGAACTCGCAGCGCGTTCCGTCGCGGTCTTCGGCGACGATGCACCCTCTCTCGCGGTCTTCGGGATCGTAAAAATCACATACCTCGTCGCCGAAACGGCCGATCAGCTCCTCCACCTCAGAGCATACCCCCTCGAAGGTGTGGGAATCGTTCAGGCTCACCCCGACAAAGAAATCATCCCCGCCGATGTGCCCCTTGAAATACTCCGGGGAGAGAAGCTTGTGCATCAGTTCGGCGAAGAGGAGGATCACCCTGTCGCCGTTGCGGAATCCGTAGTGGTCGTTGTAAGGTTTGAAATGGTTGAAGTCGAAATAGCACATCGCGCACCCTTCCCCCGTCTCGAAGGCGCGGGAGATGTAGTTGTTGATCATAAAATTGCCCGGCAGTTTGGTGAGGGGATTTTCGTCACGGGCGCGGATCAGGTTGCGTTCATGGATGACATCGATCATGTCCCGGGCGCTCAGATAGCCGATATAGCGTGATGATTCGATGATCAGCACACCGGGGGCGTTTTCGCACAGGGAAAAGAGCTCTACGATCATCTCCAGAGGGGTCGAGAGGTCGACGACCGGAACCTGTTCGATATACGTCTCCAGCACCGAGAGGTTCGAGGAGCGATTCTGGATCAGCGATCGGCCAAAGGGAGAGTAGATAACCGATTTGAGGCGGTGTTCGTGGATGACCCCCATCGGATGATGCATCGCATCGACGATGGGGACCAAAAACATCTCGTCGTCCTGTTTTAGCAGATCCAGGAGCGACTCCATGCTGTCACCGATCACGACCGGTTTGAGGTATTCGAGCCTTTTGAGGATGATCGTCTGGTCCCGCTTGGTCCGTTTGTCGTCCAGGACATCGCTGGAAACATGAACATATTTCGGGATGATAAGGGAAGGCTCCAGGGTCGGACGCTGGATGAAGTACCCCTGCACCATATGGCATCCTATCTCCTTGCAGACGAGCAGCTCTTTTTCATTCTCTATCCCCTCGGCGACGACGCGACATCCGGTGAGGGTCGCAAGTTTCACCATGTGGCGGGCAAGGAGCTTTTTTTTCGGGTCTTTGTCGATGGAACCGAGAAAAAAACGGTCGATTTTGATGATGTTCGGACTGGAATGGTAGAGGAGCTTGTACCCCGAATAGCCGGTGCCGAAATCGTCGATCGCGATACAGAATCCCTCATCGGCGTAATGCTCCATCAATTTGGTGAAATGGTCGAAATCGACAATCTCGTTGTGTTCGGAGAGCTCGATGACCATACTCTTTTGATCAAGCCCGTAGCGCCGTAGGATCTGTGACGTGTTCCCTTTGGAAAAATCGCTCATATCGAGGAGGCGGTTGTCGATGTTGTAAAAGAGTTTGAGGTTCTCAAACCCCTCAATCGTGCAGAATTTTGCGACCACTTTTTCACGCAGCCCCAGATCGAACGTGTAGAGGATGTTCTTTTCGTACAGATGGTCGAAAAACGATTCGATGCTCTCAAATCCGAGCGTATCGGTTCCGCGCAGCAGCGCCTCGACGCCGAACGTCGTCCCCGAATGGATATCGACGATCGGCTGGAACGCGATGTCCAGTATCTGAAGATAATGATGATAAATAGGGTGCAAAGGTTCCATGGACCGGAGTATAAAACGTCCGCGTCACAGGGAGGTTACAATCCGATCCGCCGCAGCGCCAGCGAACACATGGCCAGGCCGAACGTCCCCGTCACCCCCACGAAGCTCCCCTTCTCCTTGATCCGGGGGAGTTCGGAAGAGCAGATGCAGCTGAAATCGCCCCGGAATTTCCGCTTGCGCAGCTCGTAGCGGATCTTGGCGGCAAATGGGTCTCCGTCAGTCTTCCAGATGGAGCGGACCTCTACCTTGGTGGGATCAAGCCGTTTGGCCGAACCGACAGCGCTGATGAGCTTGGGATGGCATTTTTGGATGATGGCGAGTTTGGCGCGCATGTCGTCGATGGCGTCGAGGACGAGGTCGTAGGGTTCGAAATCGAACGCTTCGACCCATTCGGGGGTTATCTTGTCGCTGATCGCGACCACCTCGGGATAGTAGGTTTTGAGCGCTTCGACTTTGATCTCCCCCTCGTGGCGCTCGGAGTGCATCTGGCGGTTCTGGTTGGAGAGGTCGAAACGGTCAAAATCGACGATCATGATGTCGCGCACTCCGCTGCGGTAGAGGCAGTCGAGGCAGAAACTCCCCACCCCGCCGACACCCAGCATCAGAATCTTCGATCCGCGGAGTTTTTCAAACGCCTCCTCGCCGAAAACGAGTTTGGTTCGGGCGTGTCTCACAGCCATTCCCGCAGACGGTGGAGGGTGTCGTAGGAGGTCATGTCGAGCTTGATCGGGCTGACCGATACCATCCCCTGCTCGATTGCCTCGAAATCGCACAGCCCGTGCGATTCCCGTTCAGGACGGGGCTTGAACTCGAGGGGGTGGAGCCCGAGCCAGTAGTACTCAAGCCCTCTGGGATTGCGGTGGAGGTGGGCGTCGTTGGCGTAGTAGCGGTATCCCGCATAGGTAACGGCGAAATTCAGCTCATGGACATCGTGGGGGATGTTGACGTTCAGGAACTCCCGCTCGCTGAGGGGAAACTCCCCCTCCAGCACTTTTTGAGCGATGTGGCGGACCGCTTTTTTGGCGAGGGCAAAATCCCCCACGGGCTGGGTAAAATCCATCACCTGCGAAATCGCAATGGCGGGAACCCCGTGCAGCACCGCCTCCATCGCCCCCGCGGCCGTTCCCGAATAGGTGATGTCCTCGCCCATGTTGGAGCCTTTGTTGATGCCGCTGATGACAAGGTCGGGCTTGCGCATCTCGAACATCGAGTGAAGCGCCAGGTAGACGCAGTCGCTGGGGGTACCGTCGTCCAGTTTGTAAAAATCGTTTCCGACGCTGATGAAACTGAGCGGGCGCGTCAGGGTCAGCGAGTGGCCGCAGGCGCTCTTCTCGGTCGTCGGAGCGACGACGGTGACCCGCCCGAGCCCTTCCAGCGCCTCGACGAGGGCCAGCAGCCCCGGCGATTCGTATCCGTCGTCGTTGGTAATCAGTATCTCTTTCATCCGTTCTTCATTTCCTTTTTGTCTGTTTAACGGGGACGATGATAAAGCAGTTGAAACTCTCCCGCCGTTCATACGCCAGCACGTAATGGTGCTCTTTTAAAATAGCATCGACGATGTAAAGCCCCAAACCGAAACTGTCTTTGGTCGGCTGGTCTTTCGTGAAAGGCTCGATGTAATACGCCAGAGGCTTTTTGAGCGGTTCGCCGACGTTGGCGAAAACGATCTCGTCTCCTTCCATCTCGATGTGGACTTTTTTGTCGGGGGAATATTTGATCGCATTGTCGATCAGATTTTTGACGGCGGTCACAAAGAGGCGGTAATCGGCTTCGATCCTGACCGATGCGTCGATTTTCTGCTCTACCGCGTCATATTCGGCCATCGCCGCATCGATCGCCCCGTCGATGATATCGATGAGGCGGTACTCTTTTTTCTCCAGATGCTGATTCCCCGAGGTTATCTCTTCGATCAGAGCAAACTCTCCGATCAGCGATTCGAGCCGCTCGAAGATCCCGATAAACCGCCCCTGCTGTTTTTCATCGCTCAGCATCGTCGCGGCGATGCGCCCCTTGGCGATGGGAGTTTTCAGTTCGTGCATGATGTTGCGTAAAAAGAGGGTACGCGACTCGATCAGGGAGCGGATTTTGTTCTGAGTGTTTTCGAGCTCGTTGGCGATCAGGGCAATCTCGTCGCTCCCCACCATCCGAAAACTCACCCCCATGTCCCCTTCCCCGAAGCGGGCGATCTGTTTGCGAAGACGCCGCAGGGGGCGCAGACGGTATATGATGAGGCCGAACGACACGATCAGGATCGCCATGATCGTCCCGTAGGCTGAGAGGAGCGTCACCGAACGATACGGCTCGACGCTCTGGTCTTCGAGCAGGACGCTGTGGCGGGACGATTCGACCCAGAAATAGATACTCCCTTGGTATTCGATCATCGACGTAACGATCGGGTGCACCGTTTCCGTATCGAAATCGAATTCCAGCGGCGATAGGTTCTGCGCTTCAGATCCGGAAGTGCCGTCGGTTTTGAGAACCGCTCCGTAGCGGATGATCGCGTCGTATTCGCGCGGATCTGAGATCTCTTCGAGCGAATACAACGCCAGGTTCGCCTCGAACATCGGCTGCGAAATCTGCTTGATAAGATAAGTGTGGTAAATCTGGTTGATCAGAGAGTGTTTGGTGAAGATGCTGTCGATATGTTTGGCGCGATTGGAAAGGTAGAGTTGGTAAAACGTCGAACTGACACTAGAGAGCGTCACGATGAACGCGAACGAAATAGTGACAAGGACGGCGTTGTTTTTAAGCATTATTTGACAAGTTTATACCCGATGCCGCGGATCGATTCGATGACGCTTTTGTCGCCGAGTTTGTTGCGGATGCGCCCCACCATAACGTCGATGCTTTTGTTGGAGGAGTCTTCGTTGATGGCGCTCACGTTATGAATCAGATCTTCGCGCGAAACGACCATCCCCTGTTTTTTGATCATGTAGGAGAGGATTCCGTATTCGGCGTTCGTCAGATCCAGCGGACGGTTTTTGTAGCTGATCTGCATGGAGGGTTCGTTCAGCTTGAAATCGCAGGCATTTTCCGACGCGAGGGCGGAAGCGGCGTCATAGCGGCGCAACACCGAATGGATACGGGCCTCGAGTTCTCGGGGATCATAGGGTTTCGGGAGATAATCATCCGCCCCCAGCTCGAGGGCATTGATCTTGTCACTCACGTCGGAGCGGGCCGAGGAGATGATGATGGGAACGTTTTGGCGCTCGCGGATCGCTTCGCACACCTCAAGCCCGTCCATTCCCGGAAGGGTCAAATCCAGGATCACCGCATCAAATTTTTCAAGCTTTAGGATGCTCAGTGCTTTGAACGGATCATCCTCCGTCGTCACCTGGAAATCAAACTGTTCTAAAAATTCGGTCAGAATCTCGGCAAGTTCGAGATCGTCTTCTATCATCAATATTTTTGTCATGGCGATATTGTAGCCAAGCCAAAGTAAATAAAAAACCTAACTGAGCCATAATGTCAGGTGATACGCGATAAATGCCAGCGCATAGGCGACGATCGTCGTGAACAAAAACAGGTAGCCGAAATACTTGATCCCCCCCGCTTCCCGGGTAAATACGACCGATGCTGCAAGGCAGGGGAGATAGGTCATGATGACGATGATGAACGCCACCGCAGAGGCAAACGGAATCTGGGAGCTGATCGTGCTCATCAGCCCCGCATCCTCCTCCGTCGCGTCGCCGCCGAGCGAATAGAGGACTCCGAGCGTCGAGACAACGACCTCTTTGGCCGCCAGCCCCGTCTGAAGGGCAACCGCCATCTTCCAGTCAAATCCAAGCGGTTCGAACGCCGGTTCGATCGCGTGGCCGATACGCCCCAGGAAACTCTGGGAAAGCTGCTCTTCGGCGAGCTTGTTTTCGAGGCCCCGGACCTCTTCATCGGAGGCGGCCACCTCGATCTTGGCGGCATACACCGCATCGAGCGATCCGTCTTTAGGGTAGGCACTCAAAAACCACACGAGCATCGACGCCGCCGCGATAAACGTCCCCGCTTTTTTCAGATACATCATCGTCTTGGTAACGACAGTGTGCCAAATCAGTTTGAACGAGGGGAGACGGTATTTGGGCATCTCCATGACGAAAGGCTCATCGGCCCCCTTGAACACCGTCATCTTGAGGATCTTCGCCGCGACAAGCCCGATCATAGCCCCCAGGATATAGATCCCGAACAGGACGTTCCCCGCCATATCGGGGCCGAAGAACGCCCCCGTGAACAGGACGTAGACAGGCAGCCGCGCCCCGCAGCTCATGAATCCGATGACGAAAAGGGTCAGGAGGCGGTCGCGGTCGTTTTTCAAAATCCGCGCCGACATGTAGGCGGGGATCGAACACCCGAACCCCGTCACGAGGGGGATGAACGACTGCCCGTGAAGGCCGAATTTATGGAAAAAACCGTCCAGCAAAAAGGCGACCCGCGACATGTACCCCGTCGCTTCGAGCAGCGCGATCCCGATAAAGAGGATAACGATGTTGGGGATGAAAAGGACCACCGCCCCGACACCCGCGATCACCCCGTCGACGACCAGAGAGCGGATCTCCTCATTGGCAATCGTGCTGCCGACAATCTCACCGAACCAGCCGAAAAAGGCATCGATCCAATCCATCGGAATCGAGCCGATCTCGAAAGTGAGCTGAAACAGTCCCCACATGAAAAATAAAAAGATCGGTATCCCGAACACGGGATGGATCAGAACAGAGTCGATCTTCTCGGTCGTCGTCTTTTTCTCCGGAGCTTTTGGCTTGATTTTTACCGTTTCGGCAATCACCCCGCGGTTGAACGCAAGATACTCCTCGGCAAACGCCTCTTTCATATCTTCGGTGTCGTGATGGAGCAGGATATGGCGGTCTGCCTCGATCAGCATCGGCTGCAGTTCCGTCCAGATCGGGTTGTCGTGGAGAGTCCGGTAGGTCTTTTTCTCTTTCTGCAGCAGATTGATCGCGATATTACGGTTGCTGATGGCCGCTTTGAACTTGTGGCGGTTCAGGTATTCGGTAATCGCCTTGAGCTCCTCTTCGACCGCTTCGCCGAAAACGAGCTTCGCCTCCTGCGTCTGCGTATTATGAACGTCAATAACAGCGTTCATCAACTCTTCCAGCCCCGTTTTGGCCGCCGCGGATACACGGACGCACGGAATCCCCAGGAGCTGGGAGAGGTAGGGGGCGTTGATCTCGATCCCTTCCCGGTCGGCTTCGTCGCTCATGTTGAGGGCGATCACCATTTTTTTGTTCATCGTCATCAGCTCGGCGCTCAGCTGAAGATTTTTTTCCATATTCGTCGAATCGAGTACGTTGATGATCAGATCGTAGTTTTCGCTTACGAGAAAATCGTGGGTTACCCGCTCTTCGATCGAATAGTCGCTAAAGGCATAGGTCCCGGGAAGATCGACGACGTTGAACTCGTATCCGCCGTAGTCAAACTCGACCTCGGTCTTCTCGACCGTCACTCCGGTAAAATTCCCGACATGCAGTCTCGCGTTTCCGATCGAATTGATCAGCATGCTCTTGCCGACGTTGGGCTGTCCGACAAGGGCTACGGTAATTTTTTTAGTGGACATCGGTAACCTCGATCTGTTCAGCTTCTTCGCGGCGCAGTGCCAGCGAGACGTTCCCCACTTTGATCTCAAAAGTACTTTTGGCGGGGGCGCATTCGAGCATTTTCACCACTGCCCCTTTCATCAGACCGAACGAGATGAGGCGCTGTTTGAGCGGCCCTTCCGCATTGATCCTGACAACGGTACAAGTCCCCCCCTTGGAGCAGGCAGTCAGCAGTGTCATTGTTTCCCCAATCATCTGATTTCCTTTAAAAATTGTAGTTGATGCGAACCAAGAAACGGCTGAATCCCGCATCATCTCCGCCGTCGGCATTGTTGTTTTTATCCTCGATCATCGCGTAGCTGATATCGCCGCTGATCGCTTCGCTGATTTCAAACGCCGCGATCGCATCGAATTCTGTCACATGCATGTCCATCGGCGTGCTTTTGAAATCGCCATACAGCGCCGTCAATGTCACCCCCTCAAGCCCCATACCGGCCAGATCGGCTTCGGCACTGAACTGATACGCTTTGACGTCCTCCATCCCCTCGATCGTCCACTCCTCCATCGAGGTCATGTACGGTCCGCCGCCGAACCCGATCGTAGGCGTTTTCCCCTCATCGTTGCTGCCGCGGTTGTACGCTGCACCTAAAGTAAGCATTCCGGCATTGAACGCCGCACCGACTCCGTAAACGCTGCCGTCTACGCCGCTAAGATTTTTCTCATCGAAACGGGCATACTGAACGCTTAGCTCAAGCCCCATCTTTTCGCTGAAAGGGATGGTATGGGTCGCATCGGCGTAGTAAAGGTCGGCAATTTTATCGGCGCCGTAGTACCATCCCTGAACCGCCAGGTTCTCGATGCTCTCGTTGGCCACTCCCAGGACGAGCGCACCGTTGCTCTCGCCGTCAAAATCGTCTTCGAGTGCCGCATCGAGTTTTTTGAACGTCGATTTGTAATCCCCCGAATCGTATCCTGCCCAGCGGGTCACGTATCCACCCACCAGCGTCGTCCCTTCGATGCCTGCGTAGGTCGCGATGGCCGCTTCGAACGTGTTCGGATGCATCCGGATATCATCGGTATCGGCGAACGGAGTGTCGATCAGCTGGCGCCCGACGCGGAGATTCAAATCGCCCAGCATGTAGTCAAGGTACGCTTCACCGACATACGCATACGATTTCCCCTCTTCGTCAAAGAGATCAAGATTGGTTTTGTCATCGCCACCCGCTCCAAACCCGAGTTTCTGGCTGACATAGGCGGCGACACCGAATTTAATGTCATTCCATGCTGCCGTTTCGTATTTCAGAATACCGCCGATCGAGGTTCCGGACGTATCGGTAGCTGCGTCGTTGTTCTGACTCACATACGCCGCACGGATATGCCCCTCGGCTTTACCCGCCACAAACGCCTCGTCGATGCTTGTCGCATTCAGTGCGGTGACTGCCGCCAAACTCATCATCACTGTTTTTTTCATCTTTTCCCCTTCATCGTTTCGAAAACGCCACAAAATGTTTTTGATTTGCATTCTCAATTTATTTCGTAATGATAGGAATTATCACCTTAGAGCTTCCTTATAATGATAATACTTTTCATTATCTTGTAGCTTCGGGGTTTATGGCCCAGCCAATGTCTCATTAATGGGGGGAGCGGAGATTGCGACTTCGCAATGCTCCCATGGGTCATTATCTCAACGTATACTGTATGGGGATGGAGAGGGTGAGTGGCTCGTGCCCCAGCTCTTGCGGGAGAGGCCGCACCCTGGAGATATCTTTGAGGAGGTCCGAAGCGGCCTGATCGAGAAGCTCGAAGCCCGAAGAATCGGCGATCGCCACATTCGTGATGGTGCCCTCAGCCATGAGGGTAAACTTCACCATCACGATGCCCGTCTGACGCAGCCGCTTCGCGTTTTTTGGGTATATCTTGCGCTCGTCTATCGTCTGGCGGAGATATTGCAGATACGCCTCTTTCACCTTCGGATCCGGCTTGGCAGGTTCAGCAGCCGCTTTGGCGGGGGCGGGTTCTTTGGGTGCGACCGCCGTTTGTACAGACCTGTTCACACTCTGCTGCGCGATCGGCTTTACCGGAGATTCCGGAGCCCTGAGAGGGGCTAGCGCAGGCACAGCCGCGACAGGCGTCGGGGCTTTCTCGACCGCCGGTTTTGGGAGCTGTTGCTGCTGCTTTGGCGGCTGCTTGGGAGTCTGCACCCCCTTTTCAGGCCGCTGGACAGGTTCTGACATCGAAGGGGCTGCGACGTGCGGTGACGGGATGGACAGACGCAGTGCTATCTTCACAGGCTCCGAAGGTTTTTCCGGAACGCGCAGCACCATGATGGCCAAACCTGCAGCCGCTGCCAGAACGGCGTGGATGAGAATCGATAGGAGGAGGCTTTTTTTCATTATAGAATTATAGCCTAACTCCCCTTACTCCGCCGTATCGCTTCGCTCCAGCCCTTTGGCTATAATACCGTTTCCAAAAACATGACAGATGGAGAAATCATGCAGTTTTTATGGCGTTCGGAGTCCCACTTCAACCTGGCCAATCTCATCACGATGGCCAACATCACGTGCGGTCTGCTGGCCACCTATTTCATCACCCAAAACCAGTTTATTGTCGCCGTTGTCCTCGCATGGATGGGGGGAGCGTTCGACATTTTCGACGGCAAGGTGGCCCGCAAATACCACCTCTCCAACGAATTCGGAGTGCAGCTCGACTCGTTCGCCGATTTTCTGAGCTTCGTCCTCGTCCCAACCTTTTTCATCTTTCAGGGGGTCTACGCCGAGCTCTCCGGGCTCCCCCTCGTCCTCGCCTCTCTCGCGTCGATCTACTACGTCATCAGCGGCCTGCGCCGCCTGATCCAGTTCAACATCAACGCCGATGCCGGAGAAGTGGCCAAATATTTCACGGGGGTCCCAACACCGCTTGGGGCAATCTTGCTGTGGCTCGTGTGGCTGGGTTCGGGATTCATAGGATGGATGGGGGTGCTCGCCCTGATGGTCATCATCGGAACGCTGCTCAATTCAAAGGTGAAGATTCCGCACCTATAAAGGTGTTTTTTCATCCATACGCATTTTGGCGGTGTCTTAAATCGACAACTACCACGATAACTTTTCCATCATCGATCAGATAAAACAAGCGATAATCACCGAGGCGATAGCGGTAATACCCCTCAAACTCCCCTTTGAGTTTTTTGATATTCGTCCCGAAATAGGGGTTTTGCCGCAGTTGCGGATAGACGATGTTCGTAATTTTTGTATACAGTTTTTTATCGATGGTTGCTTTGACTTTTTCAAAGCTTTTCGTTTCAGCTATGGAAAATTCAGACAATCGTAAACTCTCCGTTTTTTGCTTCTGTCAATCCGTTTTTGAGGCTTTGAACCAGTTCTTTGTCCTCCATGATTTCAGCCATCTCAGCATTATCGACATACTGAGACGACGACAGATACTGCATTGTCGCGTATTCGATAAAATTGGAAATATTTCTCCGCTCACCTGCAGCAGCCAAAGAAATCATTTGGTAAACCGAGTCATCGACTCTCATCGTTACTGTTTTCATTGCAGTTCCTTTTTATTCATTATGAAACAATTGTATTCAATTTTATTCATAATGTCAATAACGAATCATCTTCTTCTCTAGCATCCATCACTGATGCGGGGAGCGCCTTCTTGGGCTTGAGCCCCAGCTTCCTCATCCCCTCGGCTCTGCGGATCAGGTTCCCTTTGCCGGTGCTGAGCTTGTTCATCGCCGCGTCATAGCTTTTCTGCGTCCGGCCGATCTGTTCGCCGATCTTCTCCATATCCTCGACAAACGCCACCAGTTTTTCGTACAGCGCTTCGGCCGAAGCGGCGATCTCTTTCGCGTTGCGCTCCTGGTATTCGCTGCGCCAGATGTGCTCGATGGTGCGCAGCGTCACAAGGAGCGTCGAGGGGGAGACGACGACAATGTTCTGCTCGTACGCCGTTTTGAAAAAGGTGTTGTCCTGCTCGAGAGCGAGCAAAAATGCCCCTTCGATCGGCATGAACAGCAGGACGAAATCGAGGGTCCGCACTCCGCTGAGCTGTTCGTACCGTTTGGAGCTCAGCCCCTTTATGTGGCTGTGGATCGACAGAAGGTGCTGCTTGAGGGCATGGGAACGTTCCTCTTCGGTTCCGGCGCGGATAAAAGCGTCGTAGGCGACGAGAGAGACTTTCGAGTCGATAATGATATCTTTGTTCTGAGGCAGATGAACGATGACGTCGGGACGGAATTTTTTTCCCTCCCCGTCGCTCAGGGTGCTTTGGAGCTCGTACTCGTGCCCCTCGCGCAGCCCCGACTCTTCCAGAATCCGTTCCAGGACGATCTCCCCCCAGTTCCCCTGGGTCTTGTTCTCCCCCTTCAGCGCCTGGGTCAGGTTGATCGCATCTTCGCTGAGCCGTTCGCTCATCGATTTGAGCCGGACGATCTCGTCCTTGAGGCTCTGGCGTTCCTTGGCGTCGTGGACGAACTGCTCCTTGCTCTGCGTCGCGAACTGCGCGATCTGTTCGCGGAACGGCTTGAGGAGCAGGTCCAGCCCTTTGGCATGCGCTTCGTCGAACGTTTTGGCTTTTTGCTCGAAGATCTGCGTTGCCAGATGCTCGAACTGTACCTTCATCTGCGTTTTGGCTTCATCCAGCAGGCGCAGTTTCTCTTCGTAGGAGCGGTTTGTCTCTTCGCTGCGGGTATGCAAGATGGCATAGTCGCGCTCCAGCGCATGGTACTCCTGCTGCATCGTTTCGTATCTGGATTGGATCTGTGTACGCAGCACGCGTTCCTGGTTCAGCGTCTCCTGCAGCTGGAACGTCTGCGATCGGAGCAAAAGATTTTCATTTCTGGAACGGTTCCATTGCCACGCCAGCGCTCCGGCGGCGGCGATACTGATGATAGTGGTTATTTCGTAGATCATGGCGCCATTATAGCCGACCATTGCTAAGAGCTTAAAAAGATGACATGCTGTAATATCGCATTCATGAAATTATCTGCCAACTCCCCCTGCCCCTGCCACAGCGGCAAAAAATACAAACTCTGCTGCCAGCCCTACCACAGGGGAATCCTCCCCGCCACGGCGCTGCTGCTGATGCGCTCCCGCTACAGCGCCTATGCCCTGGGACTGGCCGACTACATTATAAAAACGACCCATCCCGACAACCCCGATTTTACCCCCGACACCCTGGAATGGAAAAACGGCATTCTGGAATTTTGCCGAAGCACCCGCTTTACGGGGTTGGAAATCACCGAATTCATCGACGGCGAAAACGAAGCGTTCGTCACATTCGAAGCGGTGCTGGACCACGGTTCGATCAACGAAAAAAGCCGGTTTGTAAAAGTCGACAACCGATGGCTCTACGAGAGCGGCACCTTTTCCTGATCCTGTGCCAACGCTTCGCTGTCCCCGTTTTTAGGATACAATCGTTTTTATGAAATTTTTGTTCACTCTGCTTTTCCTGATTCTGCAACCAAACGCCAAGGAGTTTGAAGGGTATGCTACCGTCGGAATGGTCTCTCACCACTTCGGCTCCTATGAAGAAGGCCGCGATTACAACGAAAACCACCATGCCTACGGTGCCGAGCTTCTCTACGACAAGCGCTACGCGCTAGCATACCTCCATTTCGACAACTCCCGTTTTAAAACAACCGACATTGTCGCGGCAGGATATCGCTACGACCTTTACGGCCCTTTTGGGCTAAGTCTCTTTGCGGGCTACCAGCGGGGGTATTGCTTCGAGGGGCTGAAATCGGTCGAATGCACTGAGGGCAAAGACAATTCCGGGCTTGCGTTGATGCCTACACTGTACTACCGCCACAAATACTTTATCGTGGATCTGATAACCCAGGGGACGATGGTGGGGTTTAAGCTCAATATCAAGCTCTACGGTGAAAAGCGATTCTTGCCGTTTCTTGACAACCCGCCAAGCGATAGATTATAATGTCACAGCACAATATCACAAAGACAAAACTCCAATATCTCACACACGATATAATCCACTTATTCTAAGGCATTCACCTGATGAGCGATACTACCGCAAAAACTCCCAGAACCAACTCCAAAAATCGCACCCATATTCCTGTTGAAGGGTTCACGATCGAAGCCCTCCGTACAAAAAAACTCGAAGATCTCCTCGAGATCGCTACGTCTCTCAACATCGAAGACCCCAATGAGCTCAAACGTCAGGATCTGATTTTCGAAATCCTCAAGACGCAGGTCCAGCAGGGGGGATTCATCCTCTTTACCGGAATTTTGGAGATCATGCAGGATGGTTACGGGTTTCTCCGTGCGGTAGACCAGAGTTTCAGCGATTCGCTCCACGACGCCTATGTATCCAGCACGCAGATCCGCCGTTTTGCCCTGCGTAACGGGGACATCGTCACGGGTCAGGTGCGCGCGCCAAAAGATCAGGAACGCTATTACGCCCTACTCAAAGTCGAAGCGATCAACTACCTCCCACCCGAAGAGTCCAAAAAACGCCCCCTCTTCGAAAACCTCACCCCCCTCTACGCCCTCGATCAAATTAAACTCGAATACCAGCCGACCAAACTGACCGGCCGGATGATGGACCTCTTTGCTCCCATAGGCAAAGGGCAGCGCGGCCTCATAGTCGCCCCTCCCCGTTCGGGTAAAACGGAGTTGATGAAAGAGATCGCGCACGGCATCACCAACAACCACCCCGAAATCGAGCTGATGGTTCTCCTCGTCGACGAACGCCCCGAAGAGGTGACCGATATGGAACGCTCCGTCAAAGGGGAAGTCTACAGTTCCACCTTCGACGAACCGGCAAAAAACCACGTCAAGGTCGCCGAAATGGTCATCGAGCGGGCCAAACGCCGCGTCGAGCTGGGCAAAGACGTCGTGATCCTCCTCGACTCGATCACCCGTCTTGCCCGCGCCTACAATACCGTCACTCCGAGTTCGGGAAAAGTCCTCTCGGGCGGGGTGGACGCCAACGCCCTGCACAAGCCCAAGCGTTTCTTCGGTGCGGCGCGTAACATCGAAAACGGCGGAAGCTTGACGATCATCGCCACCGCCCTCGTCGAGACGGGAAGCCGGATGGACGAGGTCATTTTCGAAGAGTTCAAAGGGACCGGAAACTCCGAGATTGTCCTCAGCCGCAAAATTTCCGACCGCCGTATCTTCCCGGCGATCGACATCCTCAAATCGGGAACCCGTAAAGAGGAGCTTCTCCTCGGGCCGGATGTCCTTCAAAAGGTATTTATCCTCCGTTCCATGCTGCATAAACAGGAGGACGAAGTCGAAGCGCTCCGCTTCCTTTACAACACGATGCTCAAAAGCAAGTCCAATGTCGAGTTTCTCGACAGTATGAACGAATCAAGCAAATAACGATGAAAGTCGGAGTCTTTGATAGCGGTGTCGGTGGCCTGAGCGTCGTCAAGTCGCTGTTGGAGCACAAACTTTTCGAAGAGATCATCTATTTCGGCGATACCGCCCGCGTCCCTTACGGGGTAAAAGACCAAAACACGATCATCCGATACTCCCTCGAAGCGCTCGAATTCTTCAAAAACTTCGAGATCGATCTTCTCATCACCGCCTGCAACACCGTCAGCGCGTATGCCCTCGACGAGATGCGCCTCCACAGCGACTGCGACGTCATCGGCGTTGTTGATCCGGGAGTGCTGGCACTCAAAAACGCCATCCCGAAAAAAGACGCCGATATTTTGATCCTCGGGACCAAAGCGACCGTCCGTTCTGGAGCCTACGAAAAAAGACTCAAAATCCTGGGATACGACCATCTTACGGCCAAAGCGACGGGGCTTCTTGTCCCGATCGTCGAAGAGGGACTTTATGAGGGGGAAGTACTTCAAAGCGCCCTCCGCCACTATTTCGGCGATCTGCCCAAAGCACCCGATGCCGTGATTCTCGGATGCACCCACTTCCCCCTCGTCTCCCGGGCGATCGATGCCTATTTCGAAGGAAAAAGTACGTTGATCCATTCGGGCGAAGCGATCGTCGAGTATCTGCAGAGCCACTACGATTTCACAAAACGGTTCGAGCAAACGGAGCTGAAGTTTTTCGCATCTGAAAATCCAGAGGGGCTTCGCCGAACCGCCAAAGAATGGCTAAATTTAGCCTAGGCGTGCTAAACTCTATCACTTAGAATCAAACGAGGTCTTCATTGAGCACATCCGAAGTATTAGCACTCAAATACCGTCCCAGACGCTTCGAAGAGCTCATCGGGCAGGAGAGCATCTCCCAGACCCTCTCCCTCGCCCTCGATTCGGGGCGCCTCTCTCACGCCTACCTCTTCTCGGGGCTGCGGGGTTCGGGGAAAACCTCTACAGCACGGATCTTCGCCAAATCGCTGATCTGCGAAAAGGGCCCCACCTCGGCCCCGTGCGACGTCTGCAGCCACTGCGTCATGGCCAACGAAGGGCGCCACATCGACATCATCGAGATGGACGCCGCTTCGAGCCGTAAAATCGACGACATCCGCGACCTGATCGAACACACCAAATACCGCCCCGCCAGCGCCAATGTCAAAATCTTCATCATCGACGAAGTTCATATGCTGACCAAAGAGGCGCACAATGCCCTGCTCAAAACGCTCGAGGAACCGCCGCCGTATGTCAAATTCATTTTGGCAACGACCGATCCGCTGAAACTCCCGCCGACGATCCTCTCCCGGACGCAGCATTTCCGTTTCAAGCGGATCAGCCATCCCAACATCGTCCATCACCTGAGCCACATCCTCCATCTCGAAAACATCGAGTACCAGAGCGAGGCGCTCGACATCCTCGCCCGCAGCGGTTCGGGGAGCCTACGCGACACACTCACCCTCCTCGATCAGGCGATCATCTATTCCAAAGGGTTTGTCGATGTCAAGACCGTCGCCGATATGCTGGGGCTCCTCGATCCCGAATACATCAGCACCCTCTTCGACGCCGTCTTCGCCAAAGACCGCTCAACCCTGACGGGCATGCTCAAGGAGCTCGAATCGTACGAGGCGGAGATGGTTGTCGACGAACTGATCGCCTACCTCAAAGAGCGCCTCTACGAAGCCGACCACCGTTTCAGTCCCCTCGTCATCGAGCGGTTTTTCCGAATCCTCAGCGATTCAAAAACCCTCTTTGCGATCAATGCAGACGGGGGTTTTGTCATCAGCCTCGTCCTTTTTAAGATGATCGAAGCGCTCAGGATCAAAGAGATCGACGAGATGATCGAATCGCTTGAAGCGCGTACTCCGCATCACGACATAGCGGCCAAACCGCCCACTCACGCTCCGCAGGAGATGCCAACGGTTCACGTAACCCCGGTTGTCCCCCTCAAAACCCCTTTTGAGTTGCTGTGCGAAAAAATTCGTGACCGGAGCATTGAGCTGGGAGAGTGTTTCGAAAAAAACGTTTCCTTTGTTTCGTACGATGCCCCTCTCCTCACCTGGGAAAGCTGTGCCGAAGGGGATGACAAAGAACTTCTCAAAAACAGTTTCGGCATCATCCGCCAGTTTGTCCGCGAAATTTTCGGAATCGAAACCCAGATCCGTTCCAACCCCTGCAGCCAAGCCGCCGTACCTGAAACCGCCCCCCTCCCCGAACCTCAGGATGCCCCATCGGCTCCCGAGGGGATCATCGAAAACGCATCGATGGTCGAAGAGGCTGAAGTGGGCGTAGGAAGCTGCGTGAGCCAGTGCGACGAAACCAGCATCAAGGAATTCGACGGTAGCGACGTCCTCAAAGAGCCGATGATCCAGAAGGCCGCAGAGCTGTTCGAAGCGACAAAAATCACCGTCCAGTCCAAAGTTTAAATAAAACTTAAACAAAGCCTTGCTATTAAGCTTTTTTTCAGCTACAATACTCCCATAGAAAGATGATTTAGAGTTTCATCTTTGGTTTGTTTTTTATTGAAGACCTTCCGTTAACAGTACGATCTACCTTAGAATACTCCACTTTATATTTTCGGCCACCTTGGCAACAGGGTGTATTTACAACACAAAGGGTTTACTATGGCAGACGTACTAAACGGAACCGTTAAATGGTTCAACAGCGAAAAAGGTTTTGGATTTATCCAACAAGACAACGGCGGTAAAGACGTATTCGTACACTTCCGTCAGATCAACAGCACTGGTTACGGCCGTGTTTCTCTTGACGAAGGTCAAAAAGTGACTTACACCGTAGGTCAGGGCGACAAAGGCCCACAAGCTGAAAACGTTACAGCACTGTAACTCTCTCTCCGGGGCAAACTTTTGCCCCCTCTTCTAAGCTTTCTGTCAAGATACTATTGGGTACTTTTGCAGACTTCTTCGTCAAAGGATATATCATGGAAAGCAGAGACGCCGTTTTACAAGCCCTGAAAGAGGGAAAAAAACTCACCAGTAACGTCACAGGACTTCAATATACTTTGATTTCGGGAAAGCTTCATGCCCGCAACGGTGAAAAAACCGACTGGCACGAGAGCGAACTCTCTTTCGACAATCCCCCTTCCTGGCTTAATCTCCGGGATTAACCTCTCAGGGCATCGCCGATCTCCCGTTTCAATATTTCCATCGTTGCCGCTAGCCGCCCGTACAGTTCGGTGTAATCCGTCAGGGCGTTTTCTTGGGCTGCCTTTTCGATTCTCACCGCAAGCTCTTCGAGCGTTGTAATCCTCAGATTGCCGGCTCCTCCCCGGATGTAATGGGCCGCCTGGTATATTTTTTCGCTATCTTTCGCATCAACCCCGTTTTTGAGTTCAGCCAATGACGCATCCATATTGTCCAAAAATGCTTCGAGCAGTTTTCGGAGGACCGCTTCGGAAAGGGGAACCTCTTTGCGAAAGCGTTCCATGTCCAGAACCCTCTCCTGCTGGATAGGAATACTTCTCTCCTCCGTGCTCAGATACGATGTGAGGATGGTCTCCAGTTTTTCCACATCGACAGGTTTGGAAAGATAGCCGTCGAAACCTAGTGACAAGAACCGTTCATAGTCTCCCGCCATCGCATTGGCTGTCAGGGCGATCACGGGGATGTGGATCCATTTGGCCTTGATCTGCTCCAGCGCTTCGATGCCACCCATAAGCGGCATGTTGACATCCATAAAAACGAGATCGTACGGAGTTTTGGTGATCTGCTCCATAGCCTCACGGCCATTGACAACGATATCGGGATGGAGCCCGTGGCGCTGAAGCAGTTCTTCGATCAGCATCTGGTTTACCCGGTTGTCTTCGGCGATCAAAACCTTCCCGATCAGCCGCATGTTGCTTTCGGCTTCCAGTGCTCCCTCATCTGCATGACTCTTATGGGGCATCTCGCCCTCTCCGGAGCGGCACGTACGGATATCGATCTCAAAATAAAAATCGCTACCCTCTCCCAGGCGGCTACTGACCTGGAGTTCTCCCCCCATCAGCGATACGAGATGAGCGCTTATGGAGAGGCCAAGCCCCGTACCCCCGAATTTTCGGGTCGTCGTGCTGTCGGCCTGTGAAAAAGCTTCGAAAATTTTGCGCTGCTGTGCGGCAGCTATCCCTATCCCGTTGTCCCTGATCCCGATGCGGATACGGTTTTTCTCCCCTCTTCTCTTAAGCAGTGTGACGTACAAAAGGATTTCACCGTTTTCGGGGGTGAATTTGACCGCATTGCTCAGGAGGTTGGATACGATCTGCTGCATCCGGAGCAGATCGATGACAATACACTCGGAAAGGAGCGGATCGATCCGCATCCGGAGCGCGATCTTTTTCTCCTCGGCTTTTGCACTGAAAAGTTGTATGGTCCGATCAAACTCGGTAAACGGGTCCACCTCGCTAAAGTCAAGTTCGAGCTTTCCGCTCTCGATCTTCGAAAAATCGAGGATATCGTTAACAATCCCCAGCAGCGTCTGCGTACTCCCTTCGATAACGTCGACATACCGTTTTTGTTTCTCGTCGAGGTCCGTCTGCGACAGCAGGGAAACGAATCCGAATATCCCGTTCATGGGGGTGCGGATTTCATGGCTCATGTTGGCCAGAAACTCCCCTTTCATCTGTGCCGCCACTTTTGCTTCCTCTTTCGCCCGCTGCAATTCGGTGACGTCGCCGAGGGTTACGACGAAAAGCTCTTTGTCGTCGGCGTGTATAGGCTGGACATTGACCGTAAAAATCCGTTTTTTTGCCGTTTTGTCGATCATCAGCGCATGGTGCTGCGACTCGGGATGGGAGAGGATGTACTCTACCCAGTACTGATCCCCCATCTGCGGCTGAAGAAACCCATCTGCGGGCTCAAAAATATCGCATATGCAGCTGTGGTCACTTTTGTAGTCGTACAGATCGACGTAGGGAAACATGTCAAAAAATTTCTGGTTGACGAAAAGGAGCTTTTCCTGGATACTCACCATCGCGACGATGCTGTCGACATGGTTGAGGATGTCGTCGAGTTTTTTTCGCTCCGCACGGATTTTCTTCTCTTTTCGGATAACGCCGGAGATGTCCTCACGCAGCGCGATGTACTCGATAATGTTTCCGTTCTGATCGAGAATCGGGGCGACCGTGCTCTTGACGGTGTAACTTTTGCCATTTTTCGCGCGGTTGTGGATCACCCCGTGCCAGATTTTTTTGGAACGGATCGTATCCCACATGTGTTTAAACACATACGACGGAGTGGCGGAGTCGCGGACGATGTTGTGATCCTGCCCGATCAGCTCCTCGAAGGTGTAGCCGCTGATACGGCAAAACATCTCGTTGGCGTAGGTTATTTTTCCCTCCGGATCGGATTTGGAAATGATGGCCGAGGCATCGACGATCGTTTTGTACTGCTCCAGCAGCACGGTGCTGTTTTTGACTTTCTCCTCCAGTACCTTGTTGCGTGCCACCCTCTCGATCTTGGAAAGAAGCTGCGCGAACTGGAGCGGTTTGGAGAAAAAAGCGTTGATGCCGTATTCAATCGCTTCGGCCAGATGATCCAGATTTTTATGTCCGGTCAGCAGGACAAAAGAGGTCTCCGTATCCTGTTCACGGACCGCTTTCAAAAACTCGATGCCGTTCATGACCGGCATATCGATATCGCTGATGATCATATCGGGTGCGTTGCTTTGGTACGATGCCAGTGCTTCCTGGCCATTTGCCGCACCGTAAACGGTATCGACACGGTAGCCGACGAGTTGCATCAGCTGTTTAAGCGCTTCCGGTTCATCTTCGACGACCAAAACCGAAATCGGCAATTTTTGTATCTTCTTCACCCTCTACATCCTAGTACGCGTATTTCGATAGTGCCCTGCGTACGTTTTTGAGCTTTTCACCAGCCGTAACGTCTGCACGATTGTATCCATTTTAACGTCTCCGTATCGATTCTGTGCTACCCTATCGTACTTTAATGACGAGGTATTCCATGTTTTTGCACAAGCACATCGGCACGATCGAAGCGATGCCCCAGAAAGCGGGCAAAGGGGTCAGCATGAAAATGCTCCTCTCCCCCGACGAATCCCCCCATTTTGCCATGCGCAATTTCACCATAGATGCGGGCGGGCACATGCCGCTGCATACCAACACCGTCGAGCACGAGCAGTATGTCCTCGGCGGACGGGCCCGCGTACGGATCGGTGAAGAGACGTTCGAAGCGGGGGAGGGAGACGTCCTGCTGATCCCCGCCGGCGTCCCCCACAGCTACGAGACCCTCGGAAACGAAGCGTACAGTTTTCTGTGCCTCGTCCCCAAAGGAGAGGACTGTATCGAAGTCCTCTCCTGCTGAGCCCCTTAGTTGTTGGTCCCGCGGATGACTCGGACGACGCTGTCCGCCGCGTCGTCCACACCCGCATTTACCTCTTTTGCCGTACATCCTGCGAACACGCTCGCAACAATCAACCCCATCATGACTAAACGGACCATATACCCTCCTGGAAAATAAGTGCGGAATTATACCGCTTTTGCCGTTCACAATCCGTTTTTAGCTCACTGCGGGTACAATTCCGCCATGAAAACACAGATCCTTTTTGACAACGACGGTGTCCTCGTCGACACCGAGCACTGGTACTACACCGCCAGCGCAGAAGTCCTCGAATCCAAAGGATTTCTCCTCACCCCCGAGCGGTACCGCGACATCATGATCCACGGGCAGAGCGCGTTTCTGATCGCCGAAGAGACGGGGGTGCCCATCAGCGAAACCGACCGATGGCGCGCACGCCGGAACGAACTCTACCAGCACTATCTCCGTACCGAAGATATCACGATCCCCGGTGTCAAAGAGGTGCTTGCCGAACTCTCCGAGAAATACCGCATGGGGATCGTCACCTCAGCGCTGCGCTGCGATTTCGACCTCATCCACGCCTCGCGGGGGATTACCGATTACATGGAGTTCGCCCTGTGCAGTGGCGAATACCCCCGCGCCAAGCCCTATCCCGATCCCTACCTGATGGGGCTGGAGAAATTCGGGGGAGAGAAACACGAGACAATCATCGTCGAGGATTCGGAGCGGGGATTGCGCTCTGCGGTGAGTGCGGGGATCGACTGCGTCATCGTCCACAACCGCTTTACCGAAAGCCACGATTTCAGCGCGGCAGCGCATCGGATCAAAACGCTGGACGGATTACTGACACTACTCAAATAAGGGGATACAATGGACGGCAGAGAACGGAAAAATATCCAATCGGGGAAACGGGTGAGCATCGTCCTCAAAGAGGATCAGAGAACGGGGAAACTCACTGAGGGGATCGTCCGAGATATCCTCACCAAATCACCGAACCATCCCCACGGGATCAAAGTGCGGCTGATGAGCGGGGAAGTGGGACGGGTCAAAGAGGTGTTTTGAGTGCTATTTCAATGAAGCCAATACTAACGCATCTATCTCATTTTCACTGAGATTTTCAAAATCACTTTTATCATAGATAAACAACAAGTAGAGTTCGTTATCAATGAGTTTTAAATAGGTGATGAGTCGATAGCCTCCGCTTTTACCACTCTTTTTGTCTGAGTTGGCAATGCGTGCTTTATATACCCCATCACCCAAATGAGTCCCTAAATCTTCCTCATGCTCGATATGCTCGACAAACTCCGCACAATCATCTTCAATATGTCGAAATCGTTTTTTGAGTTTTTTTACAGATTTGGAAAATTTTCGGTCTCAAAGATAACGACAGAGGAGAGTTTTTTCACTTGATCGTTCGGATACTTTTTACCCGTCCGGCTTTGACATCCTCAAAAGCTTCTTTGATATTATTTTGCAGTGTTTCGATCTCTTGGGATTTCTTATCTTCGGCGATTTTGACCGCTTTTTTCGGGAGCATTTCGATCAATCCGACAACACGATCGAAATAATCGTCACTGATTTTCAGTGTCAATGTACGCATTGAAACTCCTTTTTGTTTGTTATGGAAATTATAGCACAAACGGACAAATGCAATTGATGAGCAGGGAAGTGGGACGGGTCAAAGAGGTGTTTTAGGTTCTTTGTCCTTTTCTTTTTAATAAAGAAAAGAACGAAAAGAAAAGCGCCCTCACACCAGGTCGCCGACGGTACGCTTCGCCCTTCGGCGAGCGACCTTGCTCTGGGTGTGGTGTGAGGGCAGTATGTTTTTATGAATGATTTTCGCAAAGCGAAAATAGATAAAATCAAAAAATTCCCGCGATCTATTACCTAGAGCCGTTCCGAAGGCAGTAGTGCCGAGAGGAACGAGCGTTCTTGGATCGTGGTATGCTCTTTTCCCTACTTTTCTGGCTAAACAGAAAAGTAGGGAAGCTTTTGCCGGAACAAAAAAAGTGACAAGGGTTTTCTCTCAGTCGTAAAATATTGGTCCCCATTTAGTAGAGCAAAAACAAAGTAGTTTTTTTAGATAAAATAACAGCAATGTGTAACAAAAGATAAACCTCGATAAATGCCTAGTGATTTTTTAAAGCACTCGCAGTAGAAGACATTAAGACCGGAGAGCAATTAAAATGAAACTGATAGCTATCAATATTATAAAAGCATATTTAGGAATTGGCCTTCTGTTTGCGTTTATACTGGAGTTCTCTTGGACTTGGAGTTTGTTTGTCACTTTATTTACTGAAGTAGACGCATGGTTTTCTATAGCTGGTTTAATAAGCCTTTCTATGTCAATTTTATTCAATTTGATATTAGAACCACTTCTTCGTACGCTATTCTGGCTCCCATCACTGCTATCTTTGCTGTCACCTGATGTATCTACTGGATTCATGCAATGGGCTTTTCCGGGATTTTATGATACTTTGATTTCAACGGGAGAATGACATGAAAACCATCTGTATCTTTATCGCTGCGGTCTCCTGTGCATTTGCTCTTGAGCCAAAGCACGACTGCGTTCAACCCGCCATACCGTTGAAATTCCGTGATAACGCCGAAATCCGTTCGTTTAACACCGCCACGGACGCTTATAAAGCCTGCATCGAGAAGTTTATAGCCGATCATCGCGCCAACGTAGACAGCAGTATGACATCAATGAAATCAGCATCTTCTGACTGGTCCGACTTTGTAAAGCTAACGCACAAGTCTTCTGCATACCAAAAACACGTCGTGCCTGCTTCGACATCGCCCATTCAGGGCAAAACTGGCCCAGCACCGTTTGGATCACACAACGCAGGGCACAACGATCCCACGACATTTTCCACCAATATCAAGTTCTGATCCCTCTGTGTCATATGGACCTAAGTTGTGTAATATCAACATTTTTCCCCTTACTATTCCTCTTCTCATACTCCACAATCACCCCATGAAACCGCGCAAACACGACGGGGAATCCAAAGTAAAATAGAAACATCTTGACAAATCATGATATTATCATTATAGTATCTATATGAAATCGTTAAAATTTGAATGGGATGGTACAAAGCGTCGTCAAATCTAACCAAACACGGCGTATCGTTTGAAGAAGCCAAAACGGTATTTGATGATGATTTCGCCCGTTTGATTCCCGATCCCGATCATTCGGAACAAGAAGAACGGTTTATCCTCTTGGGGATGAGCTACACGCTGAAAATATTAGCGGTAGTCCATTGCTATCGAGATCAAGACGGAACGATTCGGATCATATCCGCCCGACGATCAACAAAAAACGAAGAACGCCAATACAAGGAGCTGCTACCATGAGAGAAGAATACGATTTTTCACAATCCGTCCAAAATCCCTATGCCAAAGCGGCAAAAAAACAGATTTCACTCAATATCGAAGTCGATACGATCGAGTATTTCAAACAGCTCGCCGCAAAGACGGGATTGCCGTATCAAACGCTGATGAACTCGTACCTCACCGACTGTGCGATGCGCCACGTCGAACCGAAGGTTAAATGGTCGAGCTGATCCGCTCGACATTCACCGTTTTCCCCCGACTATTCCCCTTCACATACTCCACAATCATCCCATGAAACCGCGCAAACGCGGCATTGAGCTGTACCTCGTCGAAGTAATTGCGCACCCCCGCCTCGCACCATTCCTGAAGCTCGTCGTAACTCTCGAACTCGTAGCCGAACGCGTTTAACAGCCGCGCCGTGTAGGCGTCGACGACCATGACGGGGCGGGCGCAGGCGTAGCAGAGAATGCTGTCTGCCGTCTCGGGGCCGATCCCCTTCTGACGCAGCAGCCACTCCCGATCCACCGAGAGGGCGAACGTCTCGAAATTTCCGTACTCGTCGAGCAGGTTTCGGCACAGACGGATCAGGTTGGCGGCTTTGGCTTTGAACAGGCCGCTGGGGCGGATCAGTTCCATCAGGCTCTCGTTATGGCATTGCGCGAGTAGGTCAGGGGATAAAAGTTCCGCTTTGCGGAGATTTTCGAGGGAGTGTTCGACGCGGCTCCATTGGGTGTTCTGGGTCAATAAAGCCCCTGCGACGACTTCGAAGGTCCCGTAGGCGGGCCACCAGAGCGGCGGGGAATTGTCGAGGAGTTTAAGGCGCTCCAATGCGCTGAAGAGCTCCCAGGAATCCTGTAATTGCATTATTCCTCTCTCCACGCATCCGTACGCAAAACACGCCCGTCGTCGAAGATTTTGAGTTTGAATGCTTCCGTGCATTGGCCCTCTTCGAGGTTCATCACGGCGATCTGGAGGATCTTGCGGCATTTTTCGGGGACTTCGAAACGCCCCGAAACTCCGGTCAAAAACCGCTCGATGGGGACGCTGGAATCCATCCCGATGACGTTGTCGCGGCATCCCGTGAGGCCGATGTCGCTCAGGTATGCCGTCCCCTGCGCAATCTGGAGATCGTCGCTTCCCACGTGGGTGTGGGTGCCGATGATTCCGCTCACGCTCCCCTGTAGGAGCATCATCATCGCCCGCTTCTCGCTGGAGGCTTCGGCGTGGAAATCGAGGAAGATATGTTCCACCCCCTCTGCGCGCAAAGAGGCGACGGTGCCCTGGGCGCAGCGGAAAGCGTTGTCGACGTAGGGCATGCCGTAGTGCCCCATGATGTTAAGGACGGCAAGGCGTTCCCCCGCGACCTCGAAGATCCGGCACCCGCTCCCCGGCACCCCATCGGGATAGTTGTGGGGGCGGAGCATGGGGAGGGTTTCGAGGAGGGGGATGATCTCTTTTTTGTCCCACGTATGATTTCCGCCGCTCATGCAGTCGATTCCCATAGCCAGAAGCTCGTGGGCGTTTTTAACCGTGACGCCGAAGCCGTGGGAAGCGTTTTCGTAGTTGGCGATAACGAAATCGATTCCGTGCTCGCGGCGGAGTTTCGGCAAATGTTCCTTGATCATCACGCGACCCGGACGGCCGATGATGTCCCCGATGAATGCTATTTTCACTCTTTGTTCTCCGTTAATTCTTCCCGCAGCCGTTTTTTCCCTTCGCGGTAGTTGTGGCTGTCGCCGTATTCAAAAAAGTTCTGGTATTTCGAATGGATCGATTTCATTTTCTCGGCGTGGCGGATCGGGCACCAATACTGCTCGGTACGTGCGGCGATCTCGCTCACATACCCCATCAGCCCGTTGAAATAGCCGCAGTAGAGGCAGTTGATCTTTTCGATGACGTTCAGATATCCCAGACGGTGGCGGTCGAAAACGATGTAATCGCTCCGCTTGACCCGTTCGATTTGATAGATCGGAAAACAGACCCTCTGGTAGATCGACACGACCGCATCCAAAAACAGCGCGGGGATCAGGCACGCCCAGATGACCGGAGTACTCAGCAGATGGAGAATCGGCGCCGTCGTCAGATACTTCAGCGCCCCTTCCCGGTCATGACGGTACGATGCGAGTATCTCATCGTGCTTTTTCGCGATCTCACATCGGAACTCTTCGTATTCCCGATGCAGCTCGGTCTCCAGCTCCGACTCGAGCGCTTTGATCTTCGCGACGAGTTCGTCGATTTTGGGGTGTTGCAAGGTGATCCCTTCTGTCCTGTTTCCCAAGAACTTCTGCCCGCTCAGGGGCAGGCAGCGTATTCAAACGGAGCTTCGCTTCGTCGGCGTTCTAATTCAATGTAACTATACTATAATTCCGGATGCAAACGCTTAAATATCTGGCCCACTACAACGAAGAGCTGCGCCATAAAGTCCAAAACCTCATCGACCGCAACACGCTGGGGGATTACCTGCTGGGCAAATATCCGGATCTGCACCCCTACACGAGCGACAAAAGCCTCTACGACTACGTCGCGGAACTCAAAAACGCCCATCTGCGCAACGCGGCACCGATCAGCAAAGTCCTCTATGACACGAAAATCCGCGACCTGCAATCGGCATTGGGAACCCACACCTTCGTCTCGCGCGTGCAGGGGGGCAAGCTCAAGGCCAAAAACGAGATCCGGATCTCCCATCTGTTCAAACAGGCTCCCGAACCGTTTCTGCGGATGATCGTCGCCCATGAACTCGCCCATATCAAAGAAAAAGAGCACAACAAGGGCTTCTACAAGCTCTGCACCTACATCGATCCCTCCTATCACCAGCTGGAGTTTGATGTTCGGATCTATTTGACCTATCTCGATCTCTTCGGGCCATTGTACAAATATCCCGCATAGTGCATTGTACCCCTCACGGGTAAAGCAAAAGGGATTTCAGTCCTGACGTGTCAATTCCACCAGTGTCTCGTAGTGGGCGGTATGGGGGAACATGTCAAACAGCTGTACCCGCATCGCGCGGTAGCTTTCCAGGCGTTCGAGGTCTTTGGCCAGCGTCAGGGCGTTGCAGCTGGAATAGAGGATCCTCTCGGGCTGCACCCGCTCCAGCCATTTGCACAGCTGCTCCCCCAGTCCCCTGCGGGGCGGGTTGACGATAACGATGTCGGGCTTCTCTCCCCCGACCGCCATAAAACTGGCCGTATCGAGGCTCTCGAACCGCAACCCCTCAAATCCCATTTTTTCGGCCGAATCTCGGGCGCACGCGATCGCCTCGGGTTCTATTTCGATCCCGATGATCTCCCGACCGGGAGCCGCGCAATGCAGAGCGAATCCCCCGACGCCGCAAAAAAGGTCCCAGAGCCGTTTGGGCTTCGTTTCGCCAGCCCATTCGGCGGCGGTACGGTAGAGCTTTTCGGCCACGGTCGGATTCGTCTGGAAAAAGCTTTTGGGGCGGATGTAGAGGGGGATGCCATTGAAACGCTCTTCCAGACGGTGGATGTTTGTGAGGAATATCTCCTCGTCCCCTTCCAGAATCGCCATGTGTACCGGCTGGATATTGACCGTAACAACTTTGAGATCGCGCGCTTTGGCCAGCAGTTGATCCAGCCCCTCCTGAAGACGGGAGATGATGCCGTGGGAGCGCAGGACAAAACGGAGCATCATCGATCCGTCCGCACTGCTGCGGGTGAGCAAAACGTATTTCAGCTCCCCTTTTTTCTTTTTGACGTCGTAGCCCTTTATCCCGAGCTCTCGCAGCCACTCCTGCACCGTATGGAGTACCCGCTGCATCTTTTCGTCGTACAACGGGCACTCAATCAGGCTCGTCTCTTCCGAAAGTCCCAACACGATCCCCTCCGGCGTCGGGACGGCGACCATCTTGGCCTTATTACGAAATTCCTTGATCGGGCTCGGGGAAGGTCTGAGCCACTGCGCCGGGTTGAAGGGATCCAGCAGATCATGCAGCTGTTCCTCTTTCAATTTCAGCTGTTCGGCGTAATGGTAGTCGATCCAGCCGCATGAGCGGCACTGGTAGGTATCGAAATAGCTGCAGAAACTCATGATTTTTCCTTTTGAACCGCGCGTCGGGCAAAGCCCGGCACGCTGACGCTCGCCGCTGTGGCACTGAAGTCTGCTTCTGTCGAAGCAGAGTAGTGAAGGATCTTCACTACAGCACCTTCGGCTTCGCGGTGCGCAGGTAGTGCAGCACAGTCGCGATCAGGTCATCATCGTCCTTGCTTTTGCTCTGCAAGCTCTCTTTGGAGCCGTTAAGGTATTCGATCGTGATGTTCTGGTTGTAGTTGCTCACCATCTTCACCTTTTTCTCGATACAGAGGAGTTTGATCACCATGATCTCAAAAAACTGCTTGGTGGGGGTGTCGGGTTTGCCGAAACGGTCTTCGACCTCTTCGAGTATCTCGTAGATCTCGCTCACCTCTTCGCAGTGGCTCAGGCGGCGGTAGAGTTCGAGACGGAGGCGGTCCTCGTGGACAACCTCGTCGCTGATGAAGGCGCTGACGGTCAGTTTGATATCGACTTTCGCCTTGATGGCGGTCGTCTGGTTGGTGAGGAGTTTGATCGCATCTTCGAGCATCCGCAGGTAAAGGGCGTAACCGATGTTTTTGATGTGGCCGCTCTGGGCGTCGCCCACGAGGTTCCCCCCTCCGCGGATTTCGAGGTCGTGGTAGGCCAGCATCGAGCCGCTCCCCAAAAAGGAGTTCGATTCGAGGGCCACGAGCCGTTTTTTCGCCTCTTCGGTCAGGTTCTCCTTGTCATCGACGATGAAATAGGCGTACCCCTCGATATGTCCCCGCCCGACCCGGCCGCGCAGCTGGTGCAGGTCAGCCATCCCAAAGCGGTCTGCCCCGTCGATGATCATCGTGTTCACCGTCGGCATATGGATCCCCGATTCGATGATCGAGGTGGCCAGCAATACATCGTACTCTTTGTTGGCGAATTTGGCCAGCTCCTCCTCGGTCTCGTTCGCGCCGATTTTCGAGTGGAGGATGAGGATGCGCAGCTCGGGAAGTATCGCTTTGAGTTCGCCCGATTTGATTACCATCGAATCGATCGAGTTGTGGACGTAGAACACCTGTCCGCCGCGTCGGAGTTCGCGCAAAATGACCTCTTTGATCAATTTTTCGTCGTAGTTTTTGACAAACGTCCGCACCCCGAGACGCTCGGAGGGAGGGGTGAGGAGCTCGGACATCGTTTTGATGGAGCTGAGCGCCTGGTTGAGGCTTCGGGGAATCGGGGTCGCACTCATGCTGAGGAGATGGACATTCTCGTAGAGATTTTTGAGCTTCTCTTTTTGTTTCACCCCAAACTTGTGCTCCTCGTCGATGATGACGAGCCCCAGCTTCGCACAGCTCACCCCCAGCAGCGCATGGGTTCCGACGACGCAGTCGATCTCGCCGGATCCCAGCGCTTTGAGGGTCGCGTTTTTCTCTTTGGCAGTGACGAAACGGTCCAGCTTGGCGATCCGTATCCCGAACGCTCCCAGACGCTCTTTCAGCGACTGGTAATGCTGGGAGGAGAGGAGCGTCGTAGGGACGACGAGGAGCGACTGGTACCCTCCCCGCACGGCGGCGAAGATCGCGTTCATCGCCACCTCGGTCTTCCCGAATCCGACGTCTCCGCTGAGCAGCCGGTCCATGATCCTGCCCGAGGCGAGATCGCTCACAATCGATTGAATCGCGCTTTGCTGGTCGGGGGTATAGTCGAACCCGGCATGGGCCTGGAACCGTTTGATCTCCCCAGCGTCGCATTGAATAGCGGGGGCTTTGACAAGAGCGCGGCTGGCGGCGATCCCGACGATCTCGGAAGCGATCTCGAACAGCCGCGCCTTGACGCTCTCCTTGAGCTTTCCGAAGCTCCCCTTGCCCAGACGGTCGAGGACAGGGAGGCTCCCAGAGGCGATGTAGCGGTCGATGGCGTCGAGGTTTTCGACGGGGAGGAGGAGCTTGTCGTCCCCCATGTATTTGATGACGACGAGGTCCTTGATCCCGCCGAGGATCTCGGCCTGCTCGATCCCCTCGAAGATCCCGACCCCGTACTCCTCGTGGACGACGTAATCGCCCACTTTCAGATCGTCCAGGAGGATCGAGGTTTTGCGGCGGCGGCGCTTCTTCTCGTGGCGGTTCAAAGAGATGATCACCTCATCCGGGCCGATCAGGTTCAGAACGATCCCCGAGGTTACAAGCGTGATCCCTTTCGTGTCGAATACCCCGGCCCCTTTGAGCTGCGCGTCGCTGGCGGCGATCAGGGTGAATTTTTTGCTCTTGTGGACGCTCCGCAGCGTCTCCAGATTCGGGGCAACGAGGTCAGAGTAGTGCTGCGCTTCGGGAATCATCTCCCCCTCTAAACGCTCGCGGGAGAGGGTTGGCTGGTTGAGACCGTAGGCCTCATCCAGGACGCTTTTCATCTCCCGGATCCGAACCACCTTTTTCCCCTCGCACAGATCGGTGCCGTCATCTCCGAGGACCCAGTATCCGAGCGAAGCGATGTCCTTGACGAAACTGTCGCTCAGGGCGTTTTCGACCGCTTTTGTAAACCGCTGATACTGCTGGGCATCCAGGGAAAAGAAGGTGCTCGTCACCGTGATGGAAACGATCTCCTCTTTTTCGGTCCGCTGCGTTTCGACGTCGAAGCCTTTTATCTCTTCGACCTCGTCGTCAAAAAGGCTGATCCGGTAGGGATTTTCGCTGCCGGGGACGTAGATGTCGAGGATGTCGCCTCGATGCGACACCTCCCCCTCCATCTCGACCATATCGACGAAGCTGTACCCCCAGTGGAGCAGCTTCTCCTTCAGGGCACTCAAATCCAGACGGGAGGCGAATTCGATATCGAAACTCTGCAGCAGTGATGCTTTCGGGACCGGGAAGAGGAGGGTTTTGAGAGGGGTGATGATCAGCGGTTTTTTCGGTGCCGCATAATAGCTCCGAAGCGCTCCGAAAAGGGAGAACAGCTCTTCGTTGAAGGGGCGCAGATCGTCCATCCAGGCGGCCCTGAAATCGGGAAAAACAACCGTTTCCACTCCCAGAAAGGAACACACGTCGGCCAGTTCACCCGCCTCTTTGCCATCCTCGCACACAAGGATCTCGGGAATCTTTTTCGGGTTCTTTTTGAGGTATTCGTACAGTCGTGCCTGAGGCATATTACTTTTTCCTTATGAATTCTGTTGTTCCGTCATCCTCGGGCGTGACCCGGGGATCCATCCCCTGTTTTTCTTTAGCTGGATTCCCGCATTCACGGGAATGACGACTTAAAAACGCCTCGGCTACGCTGAAGGAGCCGAAAACGAGATACTCTTTCTCTTCCTGCACCGCTACAAAAGGCCCATAGGGGATCGCGAGCTCGGTAAGCGCCCCCTCCAGATCGCTCCGATCGGCAATGCGTCCCTCCTGTACGTCGATGATTTCGACGCGGTCGATGACGGGCGAAAGGATCGCAAGAATTTCCCGGTAATCCTTGTCACGGTAGGTGTTGTACACCAGCGTCACCTTTTTACCCTCGTACGCACGGGCGATCTCGCGCGCCGCGAGGGGATTGTGCCCGACGTCGAGGGTGACGTTGGGGGCGATACGCGTCAAGCGGCCGAAGAGGGCTTCCTGGTCGAACAGCGCTTCGCGCGCCTCGTATCCCAGCAGCTCATAGGCGCTCATGGCGAGGAGGAGATTATCGCGCAAATAGTCGCTCAGGCCGTTTTTTTGGGCAATACGCCATGCAGCCTCACGGACAGCAGGGGTCGTCCGCTCCTCCAGCGTATACAGAAGCGTCCCCTTTTCCTCTGCGACGGCGCGCGCGATTCTCTCGACTTCGGAATGCTTCTGTTTTCCCAGCAGCGCGACGCTCTGCATGCTCCGCAGCTTCGTCCCCGCCACCTCTTCGATCGTCTCCCCCAAAAATGCGGCGTGGTCAAAATCGATCGGGGTAAAGACACTCAGGATTTTGTCAAAAACATTCGTCGCATCGTGCTCCCCCCCCAGACCCGCCTCGCAGACGACGTACTCGCACCCCTCATAGGCGACCATGGCGAGCAACGTCGTGTATTCGAAATAGCTGAGCCTTTCTGCGGTACCGGCATCCAAAATCGAAGAGAGTCTGGTATGCGCCGCTTCGAGCGCATCATCGCCGATATCGCTCCCCTCAATCCATATCCGCTCGTTGAAACGGAGGATATGGGGAGAGGTGTAGTGCCCCACCCTTTTTCCGGCGCGGTGGAGCGCCGTAGCCAGGAACCGCCCCGTGCTCCCTTTTCCGTTTGTCCCGACGACGTGGATGATGGCCGGGTGGGAGAGAGCGTTGCGAATCAGAGCGTAAGCGTGGGGGAAGCGCTCATAGTCTATGACGTCGTAGAAAAGGGGTTTGGAGGTGAGGAAATCGTCTAACTTCATGCAGGCTCGACGCGGTTTCGCCCTTTGCGCTTGGCATCGTACAGCCGTTCATCCGCCCCCTTGATCAGCGCTTTGAGGGAAGAGTAATCATTACGCTGGGCAACACCGATACTGACACGCACCTCGATCCGATCCTCCTGATACATGAAATGGGCCGCTTCGACGTGGGAGCGGATTTTTTCGCAGAACGCTTTTGCGCCGCGCAGCTCCGTATCCCCGAGGATCACGATGAATTCTTCTCCGCCGTAGCGCCCGATAATGTCGCTGATCCGTGCCTCTTCTTTCAGAATTTTGGCAAAAGCGAGGAGTACGGCATCCCCAGCTTCGTGCCCGTATGTGTCGTTGATTATCTTGAAATGGTCCAGATCGAGCATCGCGATGCAGTAGATCCGCTGGTGCCGTTCATATTCGGCCTCTTTGATGTTGAGATATTCATCGATCCCCCGTTTGTTCAGCAGCTTGGTCAGAAAATCTTCGCGAGACGCCTGCTGCGCCTGCGCCAGCTCAGATTCGAGCGCTGCGATTTTGGTTCCCATCTCCGTCACTTTCTCGTTGTGGATTTTCAAATCCTTGCTCAGTACTTCCACCTTTTCTTCCAGCGTGCTCGCAATGGTGTAGAGGCGTTTGTGGGCTGTTTTGAAATCTCCCCCTTTGGCTGTATCAAGTGCCTCGAGGTCCCTCTTCACCTCACGGATTTCGCTGCTGGAATTTTCGCTCCGCTCCATCAGTTCAATCAGCTGTGTCGAGAGTTTTCCCAGCAGCTTGTCCAGGGAACTGACCATCTCCTCCACACTTTTTTTGTCCAGAGCGATCCGCATCGCAATCGCTGTCTTGAGTTCTTTGTCAAATTCCGCGTCGTCGAGATATCGGGGATCACTCCGCAACTTATGCGACAGGTTCAGCGTGGCATCGTCCATATTCGGGGCGATCGAGGGGACGAGAGAGGCGACAAGAAGACGCGCCACTTTGAGATAATCAACCCCCTCGTTCACCGTTTTTGCCTGCAGGTTCAGCCCCTCTACCGTTCGGCGAAGGCTGGAGTTGTCCACCGTTCCCAATGCAGAAAGTTTCATCAAAAACGTATCGTCATAGATCGCAAGAAAGTTGTTCCACGCCTGCCGGAGCAGTTCCACCTGCGTCGTCCCCCCCTGCTCCTCCAAAACGGAAATCGTTTTGCGGGCCAGTATGGAGGCATCGGCGTTGTGCAGCAGTTCAATGCTCTGCGCCATCTTTTTGGCCAGCGCGCTGAGCAGTTCCGCCAGAGCCGCCGCTTCACTGGGATTCATGCGGTTGAGTTTGGAGATCAGGAAACGGATCAGTTCGGCCGTCGTTTTGACCCGGTACTGCTTCACTTCGTCGAGCATTTTTTTGTCGAGGAGTTTCGTATAGCGATCGATACCGCTGCAGTCTTCGACCTGGACCCCCGCTTTTTTAGCTTCGGCGCAAAAGGTCTCGGCGTAGACATCAGGAGTCCACATTTTCCCCTCGGCTTTGAGCCTCTCAACCGTATTGCGGACTATCTGATGAATCGTCATTACTGATCCTTTTGAGGGTTGGTACCTTCGGCGGCGAGCTGCGCGACAAACGCATCAAGCCCTTTTTGCGCCCCTTGGCGTATCGCTTCGAAACGGGCCTGATCGGTAATGATCGCATTGGGTTCGATCGTAAAATCGTAGATTCCGCGCGTTGCATACGATGCGTTTTTACCCTCCGTCGTCCGGAGTATGTTCATGGCTACCGTTGTGCGGTAGGTGACGATGTAGCCGTTAATATCGTATTGTAACGCGGAGAAGCTCACCGATCCGACCGCAATCTTGAGATGGGTGCGGGAACGCTCTTTTGGAACCAGCGCGGTACGAAATTTCGTGATGACCGCCGTATCGACAGCATCTTTGATAATCACGCTGTTCTGAGGGTCCTCCATCGAGATGACCACTTCCGTACTGACACTCTCGCCCACGACATTTTTGGCGTAATGCGATGCCGGCTGATAGCCGCATCCGGCCATGAGGAGAAGAAACAGTACCAAAAGTGGAAACGACTTCATCACTATCCTTTGATAACCAGATTAACCAGTTTTCCGGGAATGAGTATCTCTTTGAGTATCTCTTTCCCCTCGATCCATTTCTCAACGGCGGCCTTGGCGGTTTTGAGGATCTCTTCCTGGCTCTCGTTCACTCCGACCTCAATCGTCGCACGGTTTTTTCCGTTGACCGAAACCCCCAAAGAAAGAGCATCGACTTCGAACACTTCTTCGCGTACGCTCTGCGGCCCGAAATTTTTGCGGCCGAACAGCTCGCTCGAGAGTTCCCAGCACAAATGCGGGGCAATCGGCTCCATGATCGAGAGCAAAATCCAGTACCCCTCGGTCCACACATCAGCATTGTTCTGCTCGTTCAGCGCGTTCATCGCTTCCATCACCCCGGCGATCATCGTGTTGAACGTATGGCGCTCGGTATAGACCTCCTGTGCCCGCTTCAGTGCTTCGTACACTTTTTTGCGGGCGGCTTTCTCTTCTTTGCTAAGCGATCCATGCTCGATCGCAGGGATCTTGTCGGTTTTGCGGGCGTACTGGGAGCGGTCAGCGAAGCGTTTCAGGAAGCGGAAAGCCCCCTCGACCGCGCTGTCGTTCCATTCGAGTTCCTGGGTCGGAGGAGCGGCGAAGAGGATAAAAAGGCGTGCCGTATCGGCGCCGTATTTTTCCACCAGTTCTCCCGGATCGACGGTGTTCCCTTTGGATTTGGACATCTTGGCACCGTCTTTGAGAACCATCCCCTGAGTCAGAAGGTGCTCGAACGGCTCGTCGCTTTTGACGTATCCCAGATCACGGAGCATTTTCGTAAAGAACCGCGCGTAGAGGAGATGCAAAATCGCGTGTTCGATCCCGCCGATGTAGTGGTCGACCCCCATCCAGTAATCGAGCGCTTTGGGATCAAAAACCTCGTTGAAATCGTTGGGGACCGTATAGCGCAGGAAATACCACGACGACTGGATGAACGTGTCCATCGTATCGGTTTCGCGAATGGCCGGTTTGCCGCATTTGGGGCAGGTACAGTGTTTCCAGGTCGGATGGTGTTCAAGCGGGTTCCCCTCGCCGTTGATCACGACGTCTTCGGGAAGGGCGACGGGGAGGTTAGCCTTGTCTTCGGGGACGATGCCGCAGCTCTCACAGTGGATCAGCGGGATCGGGGCTCCCCAGTAGCGCTGGCGGCTGATACCCCAGTCTTTCAGGCGGAAATTGACCACTTTTTTCCCGAGGGCGTTGGCTTCGAAATAATCCATGATCGCCGCTTTGGCCGTGACGTTGTCCATCCCGCTGAACTGCGCGCTATCGCTCAGAATCCCCGCTTCGGTGTAGGCACATCCGCTCGGGAGTTCCCCGTTTTCAGGGAAAATGACGGGAGTGACCGGAAGGCCGTACTGGGTCGCGAACTCATAATCGCGGTCATCGTGCGCCGGAACGGCCATGACCGCCCCCGAGCCGTAATCGGTGAGGACGAAGTTCGCCACCCACACAGGGACTTTGGCCCCGGTCAGGGGGTGGAGGACATTGATCCCTAGCGAGACCCCCGCTTTGGGCTGCGTGGCACGTTCGCGTGCCCCGACGCGCTGCATTGCTTTGATCGCATCCGCGGTCGCGTCGTCTAGCAGGCCGAACGAGAGCATGTGACGGACGACCTCGTGTTCGGGTGCGAGGGCGGCATAGCTGACGCCGTAGATCGTATCGGGACGGGTCGTGAAGACATCGAAACTCTGATACACCGCTCCCAGCTTGGCTTCGCTCTCCTCGTCGAGCTTGAATGCGAACTCCAGTCCGTACGATTTGCCGATCCAGTTCTCCTGCATCGTCAGAACCTGCTTGGGCCATTTCCCCTCCAGGGTTTTCAGCGATTCGAGGAGCTCTTCGGCATAGTCGCTGATTTTGAGGTAATACTGGTACATCTCTTTTTGTTCGATCGGCGTGCCGCATCTCCAGCATCCGCCGTCAACCACCTGCTCATTGGCCAGAACGGTCAAATCGTGGGGACACCAGTTCAGGAAACCCTGCTTCCGGTAGAGAAGCCCTTTGTTGAACATGTCGATGATAAAGCCCTGCTCGAATGCCGTATACTTGGGATCAGAGGTGGCAAACTCCCGCTCCTCCGAGAACGACAGCCCAAGACCCGCCAGTTCGCCGCGCATCGTCGCGATGTTCTCGTAGGTCCATTTTTTGGGATGAACACCGTGTTTGATCGCCGCATTTTCCGCCGGCATCCCGAAACTGTCCCAGCCGATCGGGTGGAGGACGTTGAACCCCTGCTGGCGGTAATAGCGTGCGAAAGCGTCGCCGATCGAGTAATTGCGCACGTGTCCCATGTGGATCCGCCCCGAGGGGTAGGGAAACATGCTGAGGACATATTTTTTCGGTTTGGAAAAATCGTCTGAGGGTTCATACGCCTTGGTTTCAGACCAAGTGCGCTGCCATTTGGCTTCGATGGATGCAGGGGAATAATTCAAAAATAGCTCCTGTTATTCGTAATTCTCTTTGGCTTTCGCGCTTTCTATGAAAACCATGATGATCGAAAAAATATTGGCGATCAGCGCTCCGATAGCCAAAGCGACGGCCCACTGGACACTTCCGACCACTTCCATGTAGATGAACGCCGGAATGAGGTGCAAGTCGGCGACGAGCGAGCCGGCAAGCAGTTCCGCCGCCAGTAGATTGCGGACACCCAGTTTCAGGATCGTGGAGATGATATTGAGACTTGCCGCCACAAACAGCATGATCGACGTATGATCAAACAAAAACGCCGCCGTCGACGTCAGACTCATCAGCGTGAAAAATACGTAAACTACTTTACCCCAATCCATGAAGACTCCTTTACACTACACCTTGTTCAAACTGGGCGCGCAGCCGTTCTTTTTCCGCTTCGCGCGCTGCCTTTTCCGAGAGTTTAGCACGATAGTGTTTAACATCGAATCCGAACCATTTCAGAATCGGCGACGCGACAAAAATCGAGCTGTACGTTCCTACCCCGATACCGACGAGCAGCGTAAACGCAAACGCATGGATAATCTCTCCACCGAAGAAGAAAAGGATGACGACGACGAACAACGTTGTCAACGATGTGAGTGTTGTACGCGAAAGCGTTTTCGTAATCGAATCGTCAATGATATCCGCCAGATCCGCTGTTTTGTTCTCGGTAATCCCTTCGCGGATACGGTCAAAGACAATAATCGTATCGTTGATGGAATACCCAAGCACCGTCAGAACGGCGGCCAGAACATCAAGGTTGACGTCCAGCCCGACCAGCGAAATAGCCCCCAGTGCGATAGAGATGTCGTGCACCAGCGCCAGAATCGACGCGACCGCAAAACGCCACTCGAATCGGAACGATACGTAAACCAGCATCCCGATCATGGCCAATACCAAGGCCATGATCCCTTTTTCACGCAGCTCGCTTCCGACTTTTGCCCCGACGATATCCACCCGCCGAACCTCGAATTTTCCCGTTCCCGCAAGCTGTTCGCGCGTAACATCCCCTATGTCTTTGGTCATGCTCTCGGAGGTGTTTTTCAACCGGATCACCACCTCGTTCGGTGAGCCGAATTCGTTGATCGATGAGCCTTCGAACATCGGGTTGCCTGAGAGTTTCTGCCGCATCTGATCGATCGGGGCAGTCCCTTCGTATTGCACCTGGACAATCGTACCGCCGACGAAATCGATTCCGAAATTGAGCCCTTTGGTGAAGAGCAGTGCGTACGATCCGAGCACCATCATCAGCGAGATGACGATAGCGATCATGGATTTTCCCATAAACGGGATAGAACGGGTCGCTTTAAACAGTTCCATACCTTACCCCTTTATCCCGAAATATTTGCCCGGCGTTTTGGATTTGCCCATCCGGTTTTCCAGCATCTGATAGATGCCGTGCGTTCCAAGAATAGCCGTCAGCATGGACGCCAGAATACCGATACTGATCGTGATCGCGAACCCCTTGATCGCTCCCGTACCGTAGACGTAGAGGACGATGGCGGCGATCAGCGTCGTGATGTTCGCATCGACGATCGAACGCATTGCGTTGCTATACCCGGCTTCGATCGCCTTGCGGACCGAATGCCCTTCCCGGATCAGTTCGCGAATCCGCTCGGAGATGATGACGTTCGCATCGACGGCCATACCCACGGTGAGGACTATCCCCGCCATCCCCGGCAGCGTAAGCGTCGCCCCGAACAGCGCCATGATCGCAATGATGAGCAGCAGGTTGACGACGAGGGCAATATTGGCGACCACACCCGCCATACCGTAATAGACGATCATAAACAACGCTACGAGGACGAATCCCCCGATCAGCGCGATCATACTCGCCTTGATGCTGTCAGCCCCGAGGCTGGGACCGACGGAACGTTTTTCCATCATATAGATGGGGGCCAGAAGCGCTCCGGAACGCAGAGCAATCGCGAGGTCGTTCGCCTCGGCCGTCGTGTAGTTCCCGCTGATCTGTCCGCTTCCGCCCCCGATCCGTTCGTTGATGACGGGGGCCGAGTAGACTTTGCCGTCCAGGACGATCGCGAGTCTTTTGCCGACGCTTTTGCCCGTAAAGTCGCCGAAAACCTGCGCCCCTTCGGAATTGAGTGTGAAGTTGATGACGGGACGGTTGTTCTGGTCGTATCCGACCTGCGCATCGGTCAGCATTGAGCCATCCAGAATGGGAATCTCGTTCACGAGGTGTCTGATCTCCGGCTGCAGCGCATCTTCTAGGATCTTGTCCCCGAAACTTGCCGCTTCGGCGTCGTTCATATCGTGGACACGCATGGAACGCTCCTCATCCACCGCCATCAGTTCCAGTTTCGCCGCGCGCGAGATCAGCTCACGCGCCCGCTGTTCTTCCTCTGGGGTTTTGATCCCGGGGAGTTCGACGAGGATCTTGTCAATCCCCTGTTTGGCAACCGTCGGCTCTGCCAGGCCGAACTGGTCGAGGCGGTTTCGGATCGTCTCGATCGCCTGGTCGACCGACTGGAGTTTCAGCTTTTCAACCGCCTCGGGGGTCATCGTGACGGTGTATTTCCCCTCGCTCGAATGGACCACGGTCCCTTCTACGGTTTTGAGGTGTTCATCCACGCTGGCCGCATCGTCAGAATCGAGGAGCTCGAACGTGACTTCCCCTTCGCTGACGCTGATGCCGTCGAGAAGAATATCGTTGCGTTCTCCGAAGTGTTTCATCCCGGATGCGATGGATTTGAGCTGGGAGTTGACCGCCTCTTCGGTTTTTACCCCGAGCAACATGTGCAATCCTCCCTGCAGGTCAAGCCCCAGGGTGATCTTTTTCCCTTCTTCGCTTTGGGTGAATGAAGGGATGGAATAAACGAGGCCGAAAATCGTAGCGATAGTCAGCAGAACTATGCGGTAATTAAGCTTCATCCTCGTACTTTCTGGCTACCGCGTCTTTGACAAGGCGCCCTTCGGTCTCATTGTTGAATTTGATGGCAAAAAAGTTCTCTTCCACTTTTTTGATCTCGACGATCAATCCGCCGCTCGTTACCACTTTGTCCCCTTTGGCGAGAGACTCAACCATCTCTTTGTGGCGTTTTGCCTGCTGGTTCTGGGGACGGATGATCACAAAATACATAATGGCGATCAAAAAGACAAAGGGGAGGATTTGAACAATAAATTCCATGCGGTTCCTTCATAATGAAAATTAGCGCATTATACTCAAAAGACATTAACATCGCTATAATTCCGCCATGAAATTACGATCATCCGCCGCCGTCGAGTTCCTGTACCTCCCCTTGGCAATCGCCGTCGGGTTCAGCGCCTTTATCTATTTTGACCATTTCGGCATGACGTCGAAACTCCTCAACACATTTTTAGCCCTCGGTGCCCTCTACGGCATGCTCCATGCCCCCCGTCGCACCCTTCCGATAGCGGGGTTTTACATCGGCCTTCTGTGGTGCTACTGGATCGGATTCAGTTTCCAGTACTACGGCCTTGGGTGGGCGAGCGAGCTGGTCGCTTTGGGCTTCGGGATCGTCTATCTCCTCTTCTTCGGGGTCTTGGGACTTGCCTCCAACCCCCTGATCCGCGCGGCGCTCCTGTTCGGACTGACATTTGTGTGGCCGATGGATTTCAACTGGATGCAGCCCGAACTTGTGTTCATCGAAAGCTATATCGGGATCGACAAATGGCAGTTTGCGCTGGTCCTCTTTGCTCTCGCCTCAACAGCGTGGTTTTCGGGGGGCAAAAAAATGGTGCCGCTGCTGCTGATCCTTCCGGCGGTTCAACCCACGTACTCCCCGCCGCCCCTCCCCGATCTCAAGATCAAGCTCGTCTCCACCGACATCCCCCAGGATTTCAAATGGCAGTCCGAACAGCTCGGCTCCACTGTTCGGGACAATTTCGCCGCCATAGACAACGCCATCCGCGAGGATTACGATCTCGTCGTCCTACCCGAATCGGCCTTTCCCCTCTATATGAACCATTATCCTGAACTTCTGTCGATGCTGCAGGAGCGCTCCCACCGGATCGCGATCCTCACCGGGACGCTGCATGAGGAGAACGGCCTCAACTATAACGTCTCCTACTTTTTCGAAAGCGGCGCGTTCACCGTCGCCAAAAAAACGATTCTCGTCCCGTTCGGAGAGTATATCCCCCTCCCCGCCTTTTTACGCGGGTGGGTCAACCGTGAAATATTCGGAGGAGGAGCCGATTTCGTCACCGCCGAACATCCGACCGACTTCACGGTCAACGGGGTGGATTTCCGCAACGCCATCTGCTACGAAGCCACCCGTGCCGAACTCTACACCCCCGAGGTGCGCTATCTGATCGCAATCAGCAACAACGGCTGGTTCAAACCCTCCATCGAGCCGACCCTGCAGAGATTGCTGATACGCTTTTATGCCCGGAAAAACCACACGGTCGTTTTTCATGCGGCCAACGGCGGGGGAAGCGGCATAGTCTATTAACCCTATCAAATTACTTTGGATTGTGCGGGTTTTGGAAAATTTGCTATTATAATGTGAAAAAAAGCGGGACAGAGATTATGAAGATAGCGGCTAACATCACCGAACTGATCGGCAACACCCCCCTGGTACGGCTCAACGCCATTTCCCAGCAGAGCGGTGCCACGGTTTTAGGAAAATGCGAATTCATGAACCCTACCAGTTCGGTCAAAGACCGGATCGGATACAGCATGATCAAAACGGCGATGGATGAGGGAAAAATCAATCACGAGACGCTCATCGTCGAACCCACCAGCGGCAACACGGGGATTGCTCTCGCCTCGATCTGCGCAGCGCTGGGGCTGAAACTCACCCTTACGATGCCCGAGTCGATGAGCATCGAGCGGCGCAATCTTCTCATCGCTCTGGGCGCCAATCTCGTCCTCACACCTGCCGCGCTGGGGATGAAAGGGGCCATCGATGAAGCCGAACGCCTCGTCGCCTCCACCCCCAACAGCATCATTTTGCAGCAGTTCGCAAACCCGGCCAATCCCGCCGTCCATCGTGCGACTACGGCGCAGGAGATTCTCCGCGACACCGACGCCAGGATAGATATCTTCGTTGCCGCTGTCGGGACGGGAGGGACCATCACGGGGACCGGCGAGGCACTGCGCGAAGCGCTCCCCAATATCCGGATCATCGCCGTCGAGCCCAAAGACTCCCCGGTCCTCTCCGGCGGAAGACCCGGCCCACACAAGATACAGGGAATCGGGGCAGGCTTCGTCCCCGATGTGCTCAATACCGCACTCTATAACGAGGTATTCCAGGTGAGTAACGAAGAGGCGATCGCCGCATCCAAAGCGCTCGCCAAGAGCGAAGGGCTTTTGGTCGGAATCTCTGCGGGGGCCAACGTCCATGCCGCTTCGATCATTGCCTCGCGCCCCGAAAACCGCGGCAAAACGATCGTGACGATTCTGTGCGATACGGCCGAACGCTACCTCTCGACACCGCTTTTCGACGCCTGATCATGCTGCTGGAGACCCTGCGGTGCGAAGGGGGAAAACCCCTGCACCTCTCCTATCACCAGCAGCGCCTTGACGAGGCGTGCCGCTCACTCGGCATAGCCGCGACCTACGAGCTGCGAACACTGATCATCCCGCCGGACGGTGGGCTCTACCGCTGCCGTTTTCTGTACACTCGGCACCACTACCGGATTGAATTTCATCCCATCTCTCCCCGGATTATCGCATCGCTGAAACTCGTTCATGCCGATTGCCTGCACTACCCGCACAAATTCAGCGACCGTCGCGAACTCGACCGCCTCTTCGAACAGCGCGGCGAATGCGATGACGTCCTGATCGTTAGAAACGGCTTTCTGACCGATACGACAATCGCCAACGTCGCCCTGCTGATCGGAGGAAAATGGGTAACCCCGGAGCAACCGCTGCTCAGAGGAACCGCCCGCGCCCGACTGATCGACGAGGGGTTCCTTCACCCCGCACCGCTGCTTTTTGAGGATATCGCCCAAGCTTCCCGCGTCGCTGTCATGAACGCCATCATAGGGTTTGTTGAAGTGGAAAATGGTATAATTATTTAAAATTGGAACCTATGTCTCATTCGAGGCAGAATCTTACATAACAGGTCTGTCATAATGCTATTTGATATCATCAAAAGTCCCTCTTTCGCCCGTCTGATGGAAACCCACGTTCGGGACATGCTCATCTATCTGTTTGAGAACGAGCAGAACTTCGGCATATTGTGCAAAATTGAGCACATTGCCTTCGATCCACCCCTTCCCCAGCACATCCGCGACGAATTTCGGGCGATGACCCTCTTTTATCTGGCGGGGTACACTTTCGAAAGCGCCCGAATCGATCAGGATGTTTTGATTTTCGAAGCGGGCTTCGGCCAGGAAAACATCGGAAGCTTCGTCAGCGTCCCGCTCCTCTCCATCGTGCAGATCATCATCGATGACACTCCGGCGTTTGTCAACCTGGCCCTCCCCTCAGAGCAGCAGCCTGTTGCAGCGAATGTCGAAAAAAGCGAAGGGGTTCAGAACTCGATGAGCGCGCTGCTCGCCAATCCCGAAAATCAGAAGTTTTTGAAGAAATAATAGTAAAGAGTACCGTCATCCTCGGGCTCAATCCGGGGATCCAACCCCGACTAAAGCTGGATTCCAGCTTTCGCGGGAATGACGTATTAGAGTTTCAAACCGAGCAGATAGGTAACGACGTTGTCGATGAAGGCATCGTGCTTGCGCTCTTTGCTGTAGACGATGTAGAATTTGCGCTTGATCTTGTAGTTTTTGATACGCGCTTCGAAGAGTTTTCCCTCTTCCACCTCATCGGCGATCACGTGACGCGAAATGACCGACACGACGGGACGAGCGGCCTCTTTTGGCGAGCGCATGACCGTCTCTTTGATCGCCGTAGAGCTCGCGACGACGCCGATGACGCTGAAGCTTGAGCACTCGACACCGATCTCTTCGAATACCTCGGAGGTGAGCTTGCGGGTGTGCGAGTTCTCGTCCCGGCAGATCCAGTCGAATTTGTACATATCCTCTTTGCGCAGCTGCTTGGGGATCGGCTGATTCGAGAAAATGACCAGCTCGTCCTCTTCCCATTCCCGGTAGATGAGACCGTCGCGAAAGACAGGAGATTCGATGAGGGCGATATCGATTTTTTTATCCAGCAGCTGGTCGATGATCTCTTCGGAGAGGGCCACCCGGATATGGACTTCGTTGTGAATTTTATCTTTGAGCTGCCCCAGATACGACGGCAACACGTAGTTGCCGATGGCGTACGATGCCCCGACGATGAATGTAAACTCTTTATTGATAATTTTCAAAAGCTCTTTTTCGCTCGACTGGATCGCTTTTTCAAGCTTTGTCGCGATGCGGAAAAGGTCTTCACCCTCTTTGGTCAGCTTGATCCCGTTCTTTTTACGCTCCACAATCCGCGTATCGAGATAATCTTCGATGAATTTGATCTGCTGCGTAACCGCCGGCTGCGAAATGCCGAGTTTAGCCGATGCTTTTGAAAAACTTTTTTCCCGGACAACCGTCAGAAAAGTCATGAGCTTTGCAAAATCTTTTAACATAATAATTCCCATAAGTTGAATGAATAAGAGTATTATAACCCAATATTATAACCAATGCAAGAGGGTGAAATCAATTTTTCTCCCCTTCCCGCAGCAAACAATCAAAAAATAGGAAATTTGGGCTATAATTAAAATAACTTAACCTACAAAAGGCGGCAGGTGCATGGAGAAAATTCTCGCAGATCTGAATGAAGCGCAGCGCAGCGCAGTAGAGCGGATCGACGGCCCATTGTTGATTTTGGCCGGTGCGGGAAGCGGAAAAACCAAAACGATCACCTCCCGTCTGGCCTATCTGCTCGATGCCGTGGGTATTCCGGCCGCCAACACCCTCACCCTCACCTTTACCAATAAAGCGGCCAAGGAGATGCGCGAGAGGGCGATGAACCTCATCAGCCAGAATGCCTACCCTCCGCTGCTGTGCACCTTCCACAAATTCGGGCTTCTGTTTCTGAAATTTCACATCCATCTGCTGGGGCGTCAGAACAACTTCGTCGTCATCGATACCGACGACAAAAAAAAGATCATCAAAAAAATCAACGCCGACCTCCCGACAGCGCTGATCGCCAGCGAGATTTCCCGCTACAAAAACTCCCTGATCGATCCTGCCGAAGCGTACGCACAGGCCGAACTGACCAATTACAAACACATCGCCAAGATTTACGAAGAGTACGAGGGGTATCTGCTGGAGAACAACCTCGTCGATTTCGACGATCTGCTGTGCCTGACCTACCGCCTCCTCGAAGATCATCCCGACCTGTGCCGCGAAACGAGCGAAAAATACCGCTACATCATGATCGACGAATATCAGGACACCAATGAACTACAGCTGCGGCTGCTCCAGAAGCTCTGTACGACCCACAACAACCTCTGCGTCGTCGGCGACGACGACCAGAGCATCTACGGATGGCGGGGGGCGCATGTGCGCAACATCCTCGAATTCGACCAGGATTTCGAGGAGGCCCACGTCGTCAAACTCGAATACAACTACCGCTCCACCCAGCCGATCCTCACGGTCGCCAACGCCCTGATCGAACACAACCGCTCACGCCTCGGCAAAACCCTCATCGCTACCAAAAGCGGAGGGGAAGAGGTCCAGACGATCACATCGCATGACGAAAACGAAGAGGCCCAGAAAATCGCCAAAGCGATCAAGGCCCTCATCTCCGCCGGAGCCCGTCCCAGCGAAATCGCCGTCCTCTACCGGATCAATGCGCTGAGCCGTTCGCTCGAAGAGGGGCTTAACCGTGCCGGCATCGCCTACAAACTCGTCGGCGGACTGCGCTTCTATGACCGCGCCGAGGTCAAGGACCTCATCAGCTATCTGCGGGTCATCACCAACGTCCACGACAACTTCTCACTGAAGCGGATCATCAACAAACCCAAACGGGGACTGGGCAAAGCGACGATCGACAAGATCGAGCTTTCGGCACTTGCCGCAGGGAAATCGATGTTCGAGCTGATTGCGACGATGAGCGACGCCGAACTCGAGTCGCTCGTACGGAAAAAAAGCGCGGGGGAGCTGCGCGAATTTGTCGCCGAGATCAACGAGTTGCGCACCGTTGCCGACGAGGCGATCTACCGCTTTATCGACCTGCTCGAAGAGCGGTTCAAAATCAAAGAGACCCTCAAAGGACTCCCCGACGAAGCCGACAAAATCTCCAACGTCGACGAATTTTACGGTCTTTTCCGCGACTACGTCAAACAAAATCCGCAAAGCTCTCTGGCCGAATTTCTCAACGACATCACGTTGCAAAGCGATCAGGACCAGGTGGAGGGGGAGAGCATCTACATCATGAGCATCCACGCCTCCAAGGGACTGGAGTTCGAGCATCTCTTCGTCATCGGGATGGAAGAGGGATTCCTCCCCCTCATCGGGGACGGAAGCGATCTGGAAGAGGAACGGCGCCTGGGGTACGTCGCCTTTACCCGGGCGAAGAGCTCACTTACCCTCTCCAGCGTCAACAGCCGCTTTTACAAAGGGCGCCGCACTGAACTGCAGCGGAGCCGTTTCATCAACGAAGCGGGGCTGTGCGAAGGCTCCCTCATCCTCGAAAAGAACACCTCCTACAAAAAAGGGGATCTCATCCGCCACAAAATCTTCGGGGCCGGCCGCGTCGAAGGGGTCAGCAAATCAGGCAGAGAGTTCAAACTTCTGATCAACTTCGGCGGGAACAAACGCGAAATCCTCGCCTCATTTGTGGAGAAACTCTAGAGTGAACCGCCTTTTCGTCGCCTACAAACCTGCCGGCATCAGCTCAAATCAGCTCCTCAGCCGGATCAAACGCCGTTACGGAGTGAAAAAAGCGGGCTATTCGGGGACCCTCGATCCGTTCGCCAAAGGGGTGCTCATCGTCGCGCTTGGAAATCACGGCCGGCTGTTCCGGTTTTTGAATAAAACCCCCAAACGCTACCGTGCCACCCTCTGGCTGGGAGCCTATTCCCCCACTCTGGACATCGAGCAGATCGAACAGATCGATTCGCTCCCCGAGGTTTCGGAAAATCGTCTCCGAGAAATCCTCTCCTCGCTGGAGGGGGAACTCACCTATCTCCCCCCCAAATACAGCGCCAAACGGCTGGGCGGCAAACGGGCCTATGAATTTGCCCGGGCGGGAATCGATGTCGAGCTTAAAACAATCACTACGACGATCCATCAACTGAAACTGATCCATTACTGCCACCCGTTCGTCACGTTCGAAGCGACCGTATCGGAGGGGACCTACATCCGTTCATTGGGAGAGATTATCGCCGAGCGTTTGGGATGCGAGGGATCGCTTAGCGCCCTGGAACGGCTGAATGAGGGGCAGTTCGTCTTTGAAAACGAAAAAGCGCTTGACATCAAGAGCTCACTTGCCCTTCCCAAAAACCGCTATAATGGCTCATTGGAAACGATCCTGCTGGGGCAGCCGCTGAGACGCGAAGATTTCGATCTTCCGGATGAGGGGACTTACTGGATCGACAACGGTGAGACGATCACCCTCCTCTCGATCGATGATGAGGGGGTCCACTATATTCTGAACAAGGTTGAAGCATGCTGATCCTCTCCCGTAAGCCCGACGAATCGATCATTATCGCCGACACGATCACCGTCAAAGTCGTCTCAATCGACAAAGGGGTCGTCAAACTCGGGATCGACGCTCCCCATAATATCCGGGTGCTGCGCAGCGAACTGATCCGCGCCGTCGAAGACGCCAACAAAGAGGCCTCAGCCGGGACGGGCGACACGTCACTGCTGCAGCAACTGGTCCACAAGCTCAAGCTATGATCCGCAATCGCGCCTACGCCAAAGTCAACGTCTTTCTCAAGATAACCGGAAAACGGGGAGAATACCACACCCTCAGTTCCCGCTTCATGCGACTCAACACCCTCTTTGATACCCTGTGGTTCGAGCCCAAATCGACCCCCGAATTCGAAATACGGGGAAGCTTCGACTGTGACGTCCGCTCCAACACGATCTATAAGGCGTACAAATACCTTCTCGCCGCCACGAGATCAGAGAAGCTGAGCGATTTCTTCGAAACTCACGCCGTCTGTGTTGACAAAAAGATCCCCTCGTTCGCCGGTCTTGGGGGGGGAAGCTCGGATGCCGCGACCTTTTTGCGGATGTGCAACGAGCAGCTTGAACTGGGATTGGGTCTGGAGGAGCTGGCCGACGTCGGCGCCAATGTCGGTGCCGATGTTCCGTTTTTCGTCTACGGCTACCCCAGCGCCAATGTCCGCGGGATAGGGGAGATCGTCGAGCCGTTTGAGGAGCCCCTGATCGATTTTGAGCTCATCACCCCGCCGATACAGATCAGCACCCCCGCCGTCTACCGTTTCTACCGTGACCATCTCTACGCCCCAATCAGTAGCGAGGAGGCCACACGCCTCGAATCAACCCCCTCGCGCGAGGTTCTCTCTTCGATGGTTCCCACAGAGGTAAACGACCTCTACCGCGCCGCCCTGGGATGCTACCCTGAGCTTTCCGAAAAAAAGGGGTGGTTTTTCTCGGGGAGCGGGAGCAGTTTTTTCCGCCCCCGCACAAAGCTGGTTTAGACCATACACTTCAAAGGAGCCATCATGGAAGCAGGTTTGATCGGAGGAATCGCGGGAGGTATTATCGGCCTCATCGGAGGGCTCGTCGGCACCTATGCCGCCATACGCAGCGCCTCAGGCCCCAGAGAAAAAGCGTTTACGATAAAAGCCTCTTCGATCCTGTGGACAGGCGGTATCCTCTTTATCTCCCTCCTCCTGTTTCTCCCCGATCCGTGGCGCCATATGGTCTGGATCCCCTATGGGATCCTTTTACCGCTGGCCATCATCAAGTGGAACAAAACGCAGCAGAAAATCAGGGAAGAAGAATCTTCCCTTCGCTAATCGCGTTCCGCATTCCGGTTCAGATAGGCCATCACCCCGACAAATACGACAAGGCCACCGAAGACCACCATCCAGACAAACATATCCGCCCCTCCGATGTTCTCGACAAATGCGGCAAAACCCTCTGGTTCTTTCGTTTCCATTTTCCCTCCTGCAATAATGGGACCATTGTACAGAAAAAGGGTTTAACGGGGCAACATACGCTATTATTTCATTATCACACATTCGAGGAAGCAGCGTGGGCGAAACGATAGCCACCAACAAAAAAGCGTTTTTCGACTACCACATCGAGGAGAAGTTCGAAGCGGGGCTGGAACTGATGGGGAGCGAAGTCAAAGCGATCCGCGCAGGGCGCGTCAACCTCAAAGACGGCTTTATCAAGATTATCAAAGGGGAGGCGTTTGTATTCAATGTCCACATCGGCTACCTGGAGACGACCCACCGCCATTATGGGCACGAAGAGCGAAGATCACGCAAACTCCTCCTCCACAAACGCCAGATCGAGAAAATGCTCACAGCGGTCGAAAAAGAAGGGTTCACCCTCGTCCCTCTGAGCCTCTATTTCAACGACCGGAACCTCGCCAAAATGCAGGTTGCAATCGTCAAAGGGAAAAAGCTCTACGACAAACGCGAAGACCTGAAAGAGAAAAGCATCAAGCGTGACATCGAACGGGCCTTAAAAGGCGAATAAAGGGGCAATATGACCATCGACGGCATCGTTCTGCACGATCTTCACCTCGAAGATCTCCAAAATCCCCTCCATCCCTCGAGTTATGAAGAACACGAGGATTACCGCATCCTGATCCTCTCACTTCCCGAAAAATTCAAACGCAAACCTCACGTCCATGCCTATGGATTCATCATCAGCGATACGAAAATATACTTCTACGATCCCGCTGTCGGAGAACTGACCCCACTGGAGGAGGGTCTTGGAGGGATGTACCGGCTGCTGGATGAAAAAATCGATCCCATTATGGCCGGGATCGAAACGGTATCGGAAAAAATCGTTTTCCTCGAAGAGACGCTATACAAAAAGATTTCCCAGTCGTTCATGAACCGCTGGCACGACCTCAAAAAAGAGCTTTCGCGTTCAGAGAGGGTACTGCGCAAAGCGGTCGATGTCCTGGATCGGTTCATCGCCAAAACAAAAGAGGCAGAACAGTTCCCCCTCAACGAATTCAGCGATGTCCACGAGCACCTGGAGCGCACCCTGCGCTCGGTGACAGCGGCGAACGAACAGCTCGACAACCTCTACCACTACTACAATCTACGCTCATCCGACCGTCTCAACCGGAGCATTTATGTCCTCACCGTCATCTCCGTCATCTTTTTGCCGCTGAATCTCGTCGTCGGCTTCTTCGGGATGAATACGGGGGGACTTCCGTTTCAGGAACATCCGGCCGGTACGGCCTATGCTTTTGTCACGATGATACTGTTTGCATTGTTGCTGGCCATAGGAGTCATGTGGAAAATCAAAAAGGAATAGCTGAAAACGGACAAAGTGTTAGAATACAATTGCCACCGATAATATAAACAGGAAGAAAAAGGGAAGGAAGGGGATGCCGCCGGAGCGGCAAAAATTATTTGCGGAGTTCTTTGATACGCGCTGCCTTACCGGCAAGATCGCGAAGATAGAACAGTTTTGCGCGACGTACGCGACCACGGCGAAGTACTTCGATTTTCTCGAGGCTGTCGCTGTAGATTGGGAAAATACGCTCGATACCAACACCGTTGGCACCGATTTTGCGTACAGTGATGGTTTTGCTTACACCTTCACCGCGAGTTGAGATACATACACCCTCATAATTTTGAACGCGTGATTTGTCACCTTCTTTAATGGTTACTGCCAAACGGAGGGTGTCACCTGCGCGAAACTCAGGAACGTTTTTACCGGCGATTTGCGCTTGCTCGAAGCTAGCGATGTACTTATTTTTCATAAGATGTCCTTATTGTATGCTTTAGAAGCTGCTCGGGCCTGAAGAATTTTGTCTTACATTCAGACAGAGCCGATTTTAGTGCATGAATTTTACTGTGATTTCCCTTTAAGTATTCTGATGGGACACTCAAATCCTCATACACAGCGGGTTTACCAAACGAAGGTGCTTCCAAAAGTGGCGTTTCAAAGCTCTCGTACTCCAGCGATTCGCTGTTTCCCAGAACCCCTTCGAGATTACGAACGATCGCATCGGTCATGACGAGCGAGGGGAGTTCCCCCCCCGTCAGGACATAATCGCCGATGCTGAATACTTCATCGGCAAATCTTTCAATGACCCGTTCGTCTATCCCTTCGTACCGTCCGCTGACGAAGACGACATGCGGTTTCGTCGAGAGGCGTTTGGCATCGTTTTGGGTAAACTGCTTCCCTACGGGTGCTGCAAAAATGACATGGGGATCATCCTCCAGCGTCCGCAAGGCATCAAAGAGCGGCTGAGGCACCATTACCATTCCCGCACCGCCGCCGGCGGCGGTATCATCGACTTTGTGGTGTTTCGAAGTGCTGTAATCTCTGGGATTGAGATACCCCACCTCAAACTTCCCCGATTCGATCGCCCGTTTCAGGATAGAATCCTGAAAATACCCCTCTATCAGGTTGGAAAAAAGGGTGACGTAGGTGAAACGCATTACGACGCCTCGAGCAGATCACGTCCGCCTTTGACCACTATCACTTTGGCCCCCATATCGCACTTCTCGATGAAATGGTCGATGTAGGGGATCAGAAACGTTGGCGGAAGCCCCCGGGAGACAAAGGCGGCATCGGTGGCGACCAGAAGGTAATCCTGCGCACCGATCCGCTCGATTTCGCGGACGGTACCGAGGAGCGCCTCCCCTTCCCGCACACTCAAACCGAGCATGTCAAACCAGAAAAATTCCCCCTCGTCCAGACCGCACCGCTCCCGTGTCGCTTCGTACGTTGTAAAAAGCTTGGCGTTGGTGAGTGCTTTGGCCGCTTCCGGGGAATCAATCCCTTTGAGGCGCACGAGGTCGCGTTCGGGATTGTAACTTTGGAGGGTTACCACGGTGCCGTTTTCAAGATTGAAAGTGGCACCGGCAACAAACTGTTCGGGAAAATCGGTGGAGAGGTTGAGCTTCATCTCCCCTTTGAGGCCGACGGTTCGGCCCAAAGTGGCAACATGCAACCAATCACTCGGGGTGGAGTTACGAAAGCGGTTCGACATTGATACGGTAACTCTTTCCGTCTTTGGCTTTGCAGCCGGAGATGACGGTTTTAATCGCACCGATCATCTTGCCTTCTTTTCCGATAAGCTTGCCTACGTCCGACTGATTGGCGAACAAGACAATTTCAGTGGCTTCATCGCCTTCATGCGTTTCCACCCGGATATCCTCCGGATAGGCGGCGATCAGCCTGGCAAATCCTGCGACGAAGTCGGCTACCATGCTTATTTACCGGTAATTTTTTTAACGCGGTCTGACATTTGAGCACCGACGCTGAGCCAGTAGTTCAAACGCTCTTCGTTGACGTTGGTAGTGATAGGATCGGTCATAGGGTTGTAGTACCCGATCAATTCGATCCATCCGCCGTCACGGCGTTTGCGGCTGTCGGTTACCGCGATGCGGTAGAAAGGTTGTTTTTTGCGTCCCATACGGGTCAAGCGAATGACTGTTGCCATGTGTGAATCCTTGTAATAATATTTGCGCACCAAGAAGCTTAGAAGCCTGTTTTACCCACAAAAGTAAAAGAAAAGCATCTAAGCCGCTTCAAATGCTAAGCTATAGGCTCGGATGAGCGTACAGCTTAGCATTCAAGCAGGGATGCACTCAGCGCGGAATCCGCGCCCCCTGCATCTGACCCATCATACTCTGAAGGTCTTTCATCCCCTGTTTACCGGAGAATTTTTTCGCCATTTTCGACGCGTTTTTGAACTGCTTGAGGATCCGGTTCACTTCGACGATCGAAAGTCCCGCCCCTTTGGCCAGACGCGCTTTTCGGCTGTTGTTGAGAAGTTCTGGATCTTCGCGCTCTTTCATCGTCATGGACGAAACCAGCGCCTTGATCTTTTTGAGCTCGCTGGAGTTCTCCAGATCGAAATCTTTCAGCGCTGAGGCCATGTTCCCCATCCCGGGGATCATTCCGATCAGGGACTTCATGCTTCCCATTTTTTTGAGGCTTTCCATCTGCTCCAAAAAGTCGTTGAAGTTGAACTCCCCTTTTTTGATCTTTTTGGTGAGTGCCTTGGCTTTTTTCTCGTCAATGACCGAAGCAGTCCGCTCGGCCAACCCTTCGATATCTCCCAGCCCCATAAGGCGGTTGACGATACGGTCGGGAAGGAACACCTCGAGGTCTTCCATCTTTTCCCCGGCGCCGATAAAGCGCAGCGGAACCTGGATCTGCGAAGCGATCCCCAGTGCGACGCCCCCTTTGGAATCGCCGTCGTATTTGGTCAGGATGACGCCGTCGATCCCGATCTTCTCGTTGAACGTCGCGGCGGTGCGGACGGCGTCCTGACCCGCCAGGGAGTCGGCGACATAGAAAATCTCGTGCGGATTGGCGGCCGCTTTGACTTCGGCCAGTTCGCCCATCAGTGCTTCATCGATCGCAAGACGTCCGGCGGTATCGATAAGGACGACATCGACGAGAGCTTTGCGGGCGTGTTCCATCGCCCCTTTGACAACCTCGACAGGATTTTTCGTCGCATCGTCGGCGTAAAGTTCGACCTCGATCACACCGCACACCTGCCGGAGCTGTTCAACCGCCGCAAGACGCTGAAGGTCGGCCGCGACGACGAGGACCTTTTTCTTCTGGCGCACTTTCAGCCAGTTGGCGAGTTTCCCCGTAGTAGTCGTTTTACCCGACCCCTGAAGACCGGTCATCAAGATAACTGTCGGGGCTACTGAAGCGTAAACGAAGCCCGACTTCCCCGGAACCTCAAGAAGTGCATGGAGCGACGTCCGAAGGGCCGCGAGGAACTGATCCTTGCCGATTCCGCTCTCTTTCGTCTGGTATTCGACCGCATCAAGGAGCTCTTTGACCACCTTGTGGTGGACATCGGCTTTCAGCAGCGCTTTTTTCAGTTCGCCGAGGGCTTTTGTCAGCGCCTTTTCGTCGTCATGAAAACGGATCTTGCGTATGGCCGATGTAAACGATTCTGTCAGCGTGTCGAACACCAAAAACTCCTAAATTGTGACCCCGAAGGGTGTAAAAAGTTTCGAATTATACTAAATTTTTACTTTATGTACACTTTGTAGTCTCTCAACTTCCAAAATGGGCAAAGACCTTCGGTTCGGGGGCTTCGAACGTCTGTCCCAGCAGGACCACTTTCTTCGCGTGCAGCATTACCCGTTTCGAAGGGCGGCCGCCATAGCTTTCGTCCCCGATGATCGGATGCTGGGCGAATTTCATGTGTGCACGGATCTGGTGGGTCCGCCCGTGGTGAATGATCAGCTGCACCTTCGTCTTTTTTGCCGAAATTTCCAGCGGGCTCACCTCGGTAATCGCAGGCTTCCCTTTTTTGGAAACCTTCGTATAGGCCTTGTTCCCATTTTTCTCGGTGAAGAGGGGCTGATCGATAACGAAAGGCTCGCTGATAATCCCGTCCACCCACGCGACGTACTCTTTGTACACCTCATCTTTTTTAAACGCATTGATCGCCTTGAGACGGAACTCTTCGTTTTTCACGAGCATCAAAACGCCGCTCGTTTCCCGGTCGAGGCGGTGGAGGAGCTGGCTCCCTTTGAACTGCCGCTCCACCTCGTCGGAATTGACAAACGCCGGTTTGTCCACAACGATCAGATTCTCGTCCTCGAAAATGGGACGTGTCTTTTCAATCTTCTGGACGATAAAGGTTGTTTTGGGGCTGATTTCGCCGCGGGCGATCATCACCTTGGAATTGCCCACATAGACCAGTCCTCTGTCGATCAGAGATTTCGCCTCCGAGTTGGAGATTCCTTCCTGAGCCGCCAACAGTTTGTATGCTTTTTCTTTCATTTTTCTTTCTCCATTGTTAAAAACTCTATGACTCTTTCCAGATCGATGGTTGCGTTGACCTCTGAGGGGGGAAAACTCTCCGCTTCGATCAGTGCGTCGCCGATCCCCTCCAGTGTGGTGAACTGCACGTGCGAGACGTATTTGAACAGCTCACGCTGCAAAAAAATCTCATTTCCCGTAATGATTTTGCACCCGAAATTGGCCGGCTCAAGCGGATTGTGTCCGCCGATGGGTTTGAACGCTCCCCCCAAAATCGCCACATCACCGACCCTGTAGAAATTGTTCAATTCCCCCATCGCATCGACGAGGGTGATGTCAGGGCCTATCTCGTGCGACTGGCTCCAGCGGCTCATCGCCATCTGCGGTGTGACCCGCCCGATCAGTTCGGCCACTTTGGCGAAGCGTTCGGGATGGCGGGGGACGACAAGAAGGCGCGCGGATGGGTTGTGTACGCGGTATGCGGCGAAACCTTCCAGTATCCCCTCCTCTTCCCCCTCATGGGTACTGGCCGCGACGATCAGTGTCCCCTGCGGTTTCGGATAATTCCTGCCCGCTTCGATCCTCTGAGCCAGCTTGATGTTGCCGACCACTTCGACGTTTTGGGCCCCAAGCGCGATAAATCGGGCCATATCCTCGGTACTTTGACAAAAAATCCTGTCGCATTCGGCGAGCAGGCGCCGGTAGAACCACCGTATCCGGTAATATTTCGGAAAACTGCGGTCGCTGATCCGGGCGTTGAGGGCGATGACACGTCCTCCGCGCTTGCGGGCCAGCCGAAAGAGGAGATACCAGAACTCCGCTTCGAGCACCACGACGGTCTTTGGGCGCTCGATCCAGAACCACAGCCATATCTCATAGGGGAGATACCGAACCTGTGCGGCGTATTTGGACGCCGCCTCGTAACCCGTATGGGTTATGACGCTGATCGCGAGCCGTTTCCCGCCCAGCCGCTCGACAATCGGTGCGATCGCTTTGGCTTCGCCGAGCGAACAGACATGAAACCAGATATCATGCGGTGCAAACGGAGGATTTTTGATTCCGAAAAAACGTGCGGGGAGTGAATCGCGATATTTTTTCTTGAAGGAAAAGAGGATCAGCGCAGGGAGGGCAGCGGCGTACAGAAACGCCGCCAGAAATGTGTACAAAAGGTCAAACAGAAACTTACGCACCGACAGCGTCAGAGGCTGGCTCTAGGTACAAAATACGTCCGCAATGCGGGCATGTTGTGATCTCTTCACCTTTGATCACATCCGCGTAGACTTTATCGCTGACGGCCATATAGCATCCCATGCACGCCTGGTTGCGCACGGGAACGGCGGTCGTATTTTTCGCCCAACGGCGGATTTTCTGGTAGAACGAGAGCCCTTTTTGGTTCATCGCCGAAACGAGGGCCTGTTTTTTGGCAAAAACTTCTTTGCGTTCTTCGTCGATTTTCGCCAGCTTGACGTCAACGTCGGCTTTGACGGAGGAAAGGTTCCCCTCGATCTCAACCGCTTTGGCTTCGAGTTCGTCGATCTTGCCTTGTTTGTGGTCGATCAGTTTTTCGAGGCGCTCGATCTCTTCGTTGGCGAAAGAGACCTGCTCTTTGGCGATCTCCTCTTCGAGCTGGAGCGATTTCATCTCCCGCTCGGTTTTCACCTCGGCGCTTTTTTTGCTGTTCTCTTCGAGTTTTGCGGAGAGTTCGGCGAGGTGGAGTTCATTTTTCTGTTTTTTGAGCTGCTCGTCTTTGATCTCTTGTTTCAGTGCCGAAATTTCATTGATGATGGTATTTTTGGTCGCCAAGAGCGCATCGTACTGAAGATTTGCTTCTTCGATTTGCGGTTCAAACGCATCGATCTCTTTGTCAACCATCGAGAGTTCAATGAGTTGTTCCAAATGCTTGTTCATTATTTTCCTTTTATAACGTGCGGGTACCCTATAGATAGGTGAAGGGGTTTTTCGATGGTGAAATTATAACACTCAATCCTAATTTTTCCAAGTGCCCGGCCAAAACGTCGCCAAAATAGCGCTCGCTTTCGTAATGGCCGATATCGATCATCGAAAGGCCGAGGGCTTTTGCCTCCATCGCGTCGTGGTATTTGATGTCCCCCGTCAAAAAACACTCCGCTTCGATGTTTCGCATCAGCGACGCCCCCGATCCGGTGACGAGGGCACAGGTTCGGATATGCTCATGGCATTTCACCCCCCGTACATGGGGGAGCCCCAGCGCCGTTTTGATCTTGGCGGCAAACGTGTCAAATGGTTCGTCCACCCCCAGATAGGCGACAAAACCATCTTTGGCGATGATGGGGTATCCCAACACGGTTTGCGCGACGTAATCGTTCAGATGCGTCTGGTCGAAATTGGTGTGCATCGCGATGTTGCAGATGTTTTTCCGGATCATCGGGGCGATGATTTTGGCCGGGTACTGGTTGAACTGCAGCTGTTTGAGGCCGCCGAAAATAATGGGATGGTGGGTGATCAAAAGGGCATTTTCAGGAATGGATTCGATCAGCTCCTCGTCGATGTCGATGCTAAGGACGACCGTGGTGATCTCCTGTGAAAAGTCACCAACCAAAAGCCCCGAATTGTCCCATCCCTCCTGCATCGCAAACGGCGAAAGGGCGTCGAGATAGGTATAAATTTCCTGCACCGTCATTTTTTACCACCCCTTCCGGGGCGCTTGACGCGGATATAGATCGACTGCGATTTCGAGAAAGGGTCCGAAGCTTTGAATTCGAAGACTTTGAGACCGGCGATCAGATCGACCAGTTTTTTGTACCCGTAGGTGCGGGGGTCGAATTCAGGGGATTTATTGATCAGCTTCTGTCCGACCGTTCCCAGATTAGACCATCCCGCTTCATTCGCCGTATCCTCCACGGTGTTACGGACCAGATCCAGAAGCGCTTTATCGTCCGATTTTATTTTGGGGACGGAGGCTTCTTTGTGGTTGGAGGCCCGGCGGAGGTTTTCGGTATAAATGAATTTGTCGCATACGCCGATGAACGCCTTGGGAGTCTTCTGCTCCCCGAATCCGTACACCTTGATCCCCGATTCGCGGATTCGGCTTGCCAGACGGGTGAAATCGCTGTCGCTGGAGGCGATGCAGAAGCCGTCAAAATTTTTCGTATAGAGCAGGTCCATCGCGTCGATGATCATCGCGCTGTCGGTCGCGTTTTTTCCGCTCGTATAGGCAAACTGCTGGATCGGCTGGAGCCCGTGTTCGAGGAGGACGTTTTTCCAGCTTTTGAGCTGGGTATCGGTCCAGTCGCCGTAGATCCGCTTGACGCTGGCAATCCCCAGCGCGGCGATCTCGTCGAGCAATCCTTCGATGATCGAGGGCTGCGAGTTGTCCGCATCGATCAATACGGCCAGGCGCGGCTGATGGTCAGTCATGGTGTTTCTCCAGTTCTTCCAGGGCATCGCGCGCCGCTTTCAGTTCGGGATCGAGTTCCAGGGAGCGCTCGTACATGGCTCTGGCTTCCTCCCTCTCGTGCATGTCGGCCAGGAGATTGCCGTAGTTGTAATAGGTCAGCGCGTACGTATCGTCGATTTCAAGGGCTTTTAGGTAATGGTCCTGCGCCCTCTCCAGCGCCCCTTCGGCTCGATAGAGCGACGCGATAGCGTTGTGCGTCAGGTCGTCGTTTTCATCGAGTTCCAAAGAGCGCTCATACAGTTCGATCGCCTCGGTCTTTTCGCCCGACTTGGCCGTAACGAATGCAAGTTTGTTCAGGATCTCCGTATTCGCTTCATCGTGCCCATAGGCCTCCTGCAAAAGCCTTTTTGCACCGGCAACATCTCCCTTTTCGTACGCGTTGTCGGCCTGGTCGACCAACACCACGGCCGACGGACCCGGCTCAGGGTTTTGCCCTGGAGGGGTTGTACGGGCATCGTCGAGTGTTTGGACGTGCCGGTAGATTTGATATGCGAAAAAGAGTGTCGCCGCCAGCATTAAAATTTGAAATATACTCATGATGTTCCTCGTTTGTAACCATAAGTGTATTATAATCATGTAAACTTAACACAATCGGTAAACCATTATGCCTGCACACTTTAAAGATCCATCACTCTACATCAACCGGGAACTCTCCTGGCTCCAGTTCAATACGCGCGTACTCAAACAGGCACAGGACGAATCGCTCCCCCTGTTCGAGCGGCTCAAATTCCTCGCCATCTACGGAACCAATCTCGACGAATTCTACATGATCCGTGTTGCCGGCTTGAAAAAACTCTTCAGCGCAGGGGTCAACGTTTCGGGCCCTGATCGCCTCACTCCGCTGCAGCAGCTCCGCGAGATCCGCGGGTATCTGCACAAAGAGCAGCAGGTCGTCGAACACTGCCTGCAGGGGATCATGAAAGAGCTCGAAAAAGAGGGGATCTTTTTCAAACCCTACAAAGAGCTCAGCCCCGAGCAGCGCCGCTACCTTGACAAATATTTCCACGAAAACATTTATCCCGTAGTCATCCCGATTGCGATCGATGCGACCCACCCCTTCCCCCATCTCAACAACCTTGGATTCGGACAGATCGTCAAGCTCCGCGACAAAGACGACCCCACCATCGAGCGCTACGGCCTGATCCGGATCCCACGCGTCCTGCCGCGCTTCGTTGATATCAACAACCGTATATACGTCCCGATCGGGAGCATCACCGCCGAACATATCCAGGACCTTTTCCCGGGCTACGAGCTGATCAAGTTCGCCGCGTTCCGCGTCACCCGCAACGCCGACATCGCGATCGAGGAGGAGGAAGCCGACGACATCATGGAGATCCTCGAAGAGGGGCTCAAACTCCGTAAAAAAGGGGAGCTGGTACGTCTGGAGCTGAGCGTCCACGCCGACGACGATCTGCAAAACTTTTTCAACCGCCATGCCAACGTCTACAAAGACGACATCTACCGTTTCCAAACCTACCTCAATCTCGCCAGCTTCTGGCAGGTGGTGGGGAACAAGGATTTCGCCCACCTCACCTCCCCCAGTTTCAAACCGCGCAACCTTCCCCCGCTGGGTACCGATGAGAGCCTTTACGCAACGCTGGACAAGCAAGATCTCCTCATCTTCCATCCGTTCGAGAGTTTCGAGCCGGTCGTGCGGCTGATCCAGACGGCGGCCAAAGACCCCGATGTCGTCTCGATCAAGATGACCCTCTACCGTTCCGGTTCCAACTCCCCCATCGTCAACGCCCTCATCAACGCCGCCGAGTCGGGCAAGCAGGTGACCGTCATGGTCGAGCTCAAAGCCCGCTTCGACGAGGAGAACAACCTCCACTGGGCCAAAGCGCTCGAAAACGCCGGGGCCCACGTCATCTACGGGATCACCGGTTTCAAGGTCCATGCCAAAGCGGCCCTCGTCACCCGCCGCATCGACGGCAAGCTCAAGCAGTACGCCCACATCGGCACCGGAAATTACAACCCCTCCACTGCGACGATCTACACCGACATCAGCTACCTGACCGGCAACGACGCGATCACCCACGACATGACCCGGTTTTTCCACTTCCTGACCGGTTTCAGTAAAAAAGGGAAACTCCATGAACTCTACATGGCCCCCACCCAGATCAAACCCAAAATCCTCTCCCTGATTCAGAACGAGACACGGATGGGGAGCGAGGGGGTCATCATCGCCAAAATGAATGCCCTCGTAGACGACGATATCATCAAAGCCCTCTACAAAGCTTCCCAGGCAGGGGTGAAGATCGATCTCATCATCCGGGGGATCTGCTGCCTGAGACCGGGAATTCCGGGAGTCAGCGAAAACATCCGCGTCGTCTCGATCATCGGAAAATATCTCGAACATGCGCGGATCTATTATTTCAAACACTCGACGCCTCAGACCTACATCTCCAGTGCCGACTGGATGCCCCGGAACCTGCTGCGGCGGATAGAACTCCTCACCCCGGTCCAGGGGGAAGAGGCATCCGCCAAACTGATCCAGATTCTGCAGCTTCAGAGCTCCGACAACATGCTTGCCCACGAGCTGCAAACCGACGGCACCTATCTGAAGGCCAAACACGAAGCAGGCAATGCGATCGACAGCCATAAAATCGTCGAAAACCATACCAACAAAGTCTACAGCGCGGTCAAAAAACAGACCCCGAATTTCGTACAGCAGCTCACCGCACGGCTGTTCAAAGAGAGCTAAGAAGGAAGCCGGATGATCAGCACCTATTTAAACTATACCCCGAAAATGAAAGAGCGGGTCTGGGTCGCCCCCTCAGCAGATGTCATCGGCCGTGTCGATATGGGCGAAGACGTCAGTATCTGGTTCGGATGCGTCATCCGCGGCGACGTCCACCACATCAAAATCGGAGACCGGAGCAACATCCAGGATCTGAGCATGGTCCACGTCACCCACCACAAAAAGGCCGACGAAAGCGACGGCCATCCGACCATCATCGGCAGCGACGTCACCGTCGGCCACCGCGTCATGCTGCACGGCTGTACGATCGAGGATGCCTGCCTGATCGGGATGAGCGCGACGATCCTCGACGGTGCGGTCATCGGCAAAGAATCGATCGTCGGTGCCGGTGCGCTCGTCACCAAAAACAAAGTGTTCCCGCCCCGTTCCCTCATCATGGGAAGCCCCGCCAAAGTCGTACGGGAGCTGAGCGAAGAAGAGGTCGCCGAACTCTACGCCTCGGCCCGCCGCTACGTCAGCTTCAAAGAAAACTACCGTTCGCCCGATGCCGCACATTGACCTCGTCGTCGTTGCCGACATCCTCGGGATCATCGCGTTTGCCCTGAGCGGATTTCTCGTCGGGGTGCGCAACAACCTCGATCTGCTGGGGATCATCATCTCCGCATCCCTCACCGCTCTGGGCGGCGGGGTGGTCCGGGATGTCATCCTGGACCGTACCCCCTTTGCGTTTAACGAATACTATCCCGCCATTACCGTCATCACGACGATTTCTGTCGCCTTTGCCTTCCGCCTCTACCGACGCGAGCAAATCGAGCGTCAATGGCTCTTCGTCATCAGCGATACGATCGGCCTCGTCGCGTTCAGCATCACCGGGGCACTCCTCGCGATCGGCGCGGGGTTCAATTTTTTTGGGGTGATCATCCTGAGCTTTTTGACCGCCATCGGCGGCGGGGTGCTGCGCGACATCCTGATCAATCAGGTGCCTGCCGTTCTCGTCAGTGATTTTTACGGTTCGATCGCCCTGATCGTCTCTATTTTGCTGCTGATCTTCAGCGCCCTGATGGGATTATCAACCCTCACCGTCGCGTCGGTAGCCGCCGTCGCCATCGCCCTTCGCCTTCTGGCATATCTTAAAGGGTGGCATCTTCCCACCCTCAAAACGGACCACCCATGAAAAAACTGAAACTCCTTTTCCTCTTCCTGCTCCTCGCCGGAGCGATCGACATCGGCCGCTATTTCATCCATCCCGACGTCTCCGACCTCAAAGAAACGCGTCCGGTACCGACGGCTTTCATGGAATACCGCCAAAACGAATGGGCTGAGGAAAACCGTGATAAAGAGATCCGCCACAAATGGGTCAGTTTTTCGCGGATCTCCCCCAACATTGTCAAAGCGGTCCTGATCGCCGAAGACGACGGATTCTGGAATCATGACGGATTTGATGTAACGGGGATGGAACAGGCCCTCGAGCGGAGCCTGAAAAAAGGGACGGTGGCAGGAGGGAGCACGATCTCTCAGCAGCTCTCCAAAAATCTCTATCTCTCGCCCAGTAAAAATCCGGTACGCAAAATCAAAGAGGCGATCATTACCTGGCGGATCGAAAATACCCTCTCCAAGCGGAGGATACTGGAGATCTATCTCAACGTCGCCGAATGGGGAGACGGAATTTTCGGAATCGAAGCGGCAGCCCGCCACTACTACGGCAAAAGCGCTAAAAATCTGAGTGGCCGCGAAGCATCGCGTCTGGCCGCGGTGCTCCCCAACCCGATCAAATACAATCCGACGGGAAATCAGAAATACGTCAAAAACCGTGCCCGGATCATCTATAAAATCATGCAGCGCCGCGGCGTCGTCATCCCCGAATACAAAGAGGTGATGACTCCTCCAAAAACAGAAGAAAGCATAGAAGAATCCTCAGAGAGCAACGAAAGCGTCATCGACCTGTTCGGAGAAATGCCCCCTACAGAGGCTCCTCTCACCGAAACGGAAGCCGAAGCACCCGCTACAGAAGCGATTGAAGAGAGCGCAGAAAGCAGCGAAGAAAACGCTTCGCTAACTTTTTAAGCGATGTCATCCTTTTTCGTCTCAACACGCCCAATAATCCACCATCCGAGTGCCGAACTGGCGGCAATAAGATAAGACGGGGCGTAAGGATTGCCACTCAGCTCAGTCAAAGAGGTCATCAGCGCCGGAGTAATTCCCCCTACGATCCCTGCCGCACTCCCCAAAATAACCGCCGTAAATGATGCGCGATAACCGTGATAGGAGAGGGCTTTGACCGTTGCGGCGAAAATAGGGGCCTGAAAGGCGCACAGCAAAATGACCAGAACAATCGTTCCGATCAGCGCTCCCCAATATCCCCCGATACTCATCCCATAAAAGAGAGGATAGACTCCCAGTGCCAAAGCGAATGCTGCAATACGTATTGTTCGAAGCGAACCGATCTTATCCGCGACCATCGCCATAATCGGGATAAAAACGACCCCGATGATAATGGAGAGGGTATTGATCTCGCCAGCTTCGCCTTTGGAAAGATGGGCACTTCCTTCAAGCCAGATCGGAAGATAGACGAACACTGTGTAATAAAAAACCCATATCGCCGAGGCAATCGTCAGGAACTGCCAGAATTCGCGGCGGTGATGGCGCAGAATGGCGACGATCGGTATGACCTTCTCTTCGGGAGGCTGGTACGTGTCGCTCAGATTCCGGCGCAGGTAAAGTCCGGCGGCAGCGATGACGATACTGGCCCAGAAAGGAATTCTCCATCCCCATTCTCCCATCGCATCGCTGCCAAGATACCAGAGCAAAAAGCCGCAGAAACCCGATCCCAATGCCATACCTATTTTTGCCCCCACCGAGACGAAAGAGCCGTAGAGGTTTTGACGCGAGGGGGAGGACTGTTCCACCAGATAGACGATCGAGCTGGCATATTCTCCCCCGACCGATAACCCTTGAATCATCCGAAGGGCAACGAGCAGGATCGGCGCCATGATCCCGATTTGGGCGTAAGTAGGTAAAAACCCGATCAAAAAAGTCGGAAGGGCCATCAGCACCAGTGAACTCATCAGTGCGGTACGCCGTCCGATCCGGTCTCCTATATGCCCGAAGATCAATGCCCCGATCGGACGCATGACCATCCCTGCCGCAAACGCTCCGAACGATCCCAACAAAGAAAGAAAGGGATCCGATGATGGGAAAAAAAGCTGCCCCATCATCACGGCCAGGAATCCGATCAGGGCAAAATCATAATACTCGATAACATTGCCGATGATCCCTGCGGCGATAATCCGCTGCTTCGGCCCGATCAAACGATCCATCCGCCGCCGAGCAGTTTTTCTCCGTCGTAAAACACCCCCGCTTGGCCCGATGCGACGCCGAAAACGGGTTCATGAAGCTCAACATTCGCCCGATCCCCCTCGATCACGACGTGGCACGGCACCGCCGTGGTGCGGTAGCGGAGCTTCACTTCGCACTCAAATTCACGCCGGTTGTCGAACATATTGACCCTTTCGAGCTCAACACGGCGGCATTCCAGCGCTTCGCGCGGCCCAACGACGATCTGGTTGGTTTCGGGACGGATTTCCACAACAAAATGGGGGTCATGCGCCCCATGGACATTGAACCCTTTGCGTTTGCCGATCGTGTAGTGCATGTACCCTTTATGTTTGCCGACGACTTTGCCGGAGAGATCGAGCACCTCCCCTTCCTGATCGACCGGAACATAGGGCTTGAGGACATCCATGTAGGTCGTCTCGACAAAACAGATCTCACTCGATTCCCCCTGCGAGGCAAACGACTCCAGCCCCGGGATCGACGCGGCGAACGCCTTTATCTCGCTTTTGCGTTTCTCCCCCAGCGGGAAGAGCAGCCGGGGAACAAGCGCAGGATCGATATAAAAGAGAAAATAGCTCTGGTCTTTCGTATCGTCATGCGCCTGAAGGAGGTATTGGCCGTCATGGCGGATATAGTGCCCCGTCGCGACGTAATCGGCACCGATCTCATCGGCGAAGGCGACCATCGCACCGAATTTAATGTTACGGTTGCACAGTGCGCAGGGATTTGGGGTTTTCCCCTCACGATAGGTTTCGATAAACGGAGTGAAGACTTTTTCGTTGAACTTCTCCTGCAGATCGAGGATGTGCAGTTTGACCCCCGCAAAATCGGCCGCCTTCTGGGCACGCGCCTGATGGATCTCATGATAGCCGGGCTTGGAGTGGAGTTTCATATAGACACCCTCCACCTCGTATCCCTGTTCCTTGAGAAGGAGGGTTGAGACGGTCGAATCGACTCCGCCGCTCATTCCGATCAGAACTTTTTTCCTCATAAGGCATCTTCCCCTTTCACCGCGTGTTTGTCGGCTACATAGGATGAGAGGCTTTCGTAATATTTGGTATTCGCAAGCCCCTGCTCCTCCAGTGCGAGAATCTGGGAAATGAGCGATTTTTCGATCTCCGTCACGACCAGATACAAATCATCCGTCAGCGTAAAGAAATTCATATCCTCTTCGCCAATCATCCCCTCTGCCAAAAGCTTACCCCGTATGAAGTCCATCAGGGGAGCGTAGAATTCGGTTCCGACCAGAAAAAGTTTCACTCCCGTCACCTTGCGGGTCTGAATGAGCGTCAGCGCTTCAAACAGTTCATCAAGCGTTCCGAATCCTCCCGGGAAGATTACGTAGGCCATCGAGTACTTGACCAGCATCACCTTGCGCGAAAAAAAGTAGTCGAAGCTTCGCCCTTTCGTCAGATAATGGTTAGGCTGCTGCTCCATCTCGAGGTCGATGTTCAGCCCGATCGATTCGACCTCGTGGTGTTGATACGCTCCCCGGTTGGCCCCCTCCATAACCCCCGGACCGCCGCCGGTCATGACATTGTATCCCCGCGATGCAAGCATATCGGATAGCTGCATCGCCTGGGCGTAATAGGGGTGGTTTTCATCGACGCGGGCGCTTCCGAAAATCGTTACGGTCGGGCCGAGATCTCCGAGTTCGTCAAATCCCTGGACAAAATCGGCGATAATTTTAAAGACACTCCAGACGTCTGCGGATTTGATGTCTTTGATGTAGCGGCTGGACGCCTCTTTTTTCCCGTTGGTTCTACGCCCCATTCCTACCCTTTTAACTTGTTCAGACGATCGCGTTTCGTTCCGATCGAGGTGACCTGAACGCCGAAATTTCCGTCCACAATGACGACTTCTCCCTGCGCAATCACGTTGTCGTCCACCAGGATATCGAGCGGATCGTTGGCCAGCTGATTGAGCTCGATGACGGAACCGATATCCATGCTCAGGACATCTTTGAGCAACATTTTTTTCTTCCCGATACGAACCCGCACCGGCAGTTTCACGTCCATGATCAACGAGATGTTTTTCATCTCCGCTTCTTGGAGTTTGACGGCAGGCTCTTTAGCAGAATCGTCAAAAATATTCCCCGACGGTTTGCCTGCAGAGAAGTCATGCGCTTTCGGACCGCTCAGGGCGTCGTTGATCGCTGCGTCGATCGCGAGCATGATCAGCGAATGGATCGGCCCCATCGTGAAAGTAAAGACGAACATCTTGGCGTACCGGTCAAGGGTGACTTCCCCGTTTTCCTCAATGAATTCGCCTCTTTCGGGCTTGATTGTCAATTTTGGAAGCTCTTTTTGCGAGGAGAGCGTCGTACTCATCGCCCCCACGATGTTCGAGACGATCTCTTTGGCGGCATCAATGTCTTCGTCCGACATCGTCTCCTGCCCTTCCCCTTCGCCGCCGAGCATCATGTCGCCCAGAGCCGTCGCCAGCTGCGGAGGCATCATGACGACCCCACGTCCGGAGGCGTCGCCGCTAAAACTGATATGAACCAGCGCAATGGGGGGGATGACGTTGGAGACAATCGAGATATCTTCCGCCTCTTTCAACTCGATCTTCGGGGTCTGCCCCGTCAATCCTTCGATTGTGGCAACCGCTTCGGCGGCAAATACACTCGCGAAATCACTCATCTTCATCCTCCTCATCCTTTAATGGCCCGTGAATCATCTCTTTGACACCGCTGATGCGCGCTTTGCGTTTGAGCTCAAACTCTCTCAGGGCCCGCTTGACCGCATCTTTTTCGGTATCGATAATCGACGTGATCTGAATCGATTTTCGAAAGCGCCGCAGTCCCATCTGTCCGACGAAACGCTCTTTGCCGTCGACACTGATCCCGACAATGTCGTCTGCGGGAACGCTTAGGCGGATGATATCCCCCTCTTTGAGTTCCAGCAGCTCATGCAGACTCAGCTCTGCCTGCCCGAGATTGACTTCGACGTTGACGTGGGCTCCCCCAAGAAGAACCTGGAGTTCCTGGTTCCGGCTCTTTTTCGAACTGGTCTCGTTGAGCATCAGATCGCGGCTTGCCAGCTTTGGCAGGACCGGCTCCAGCGCGATAACCGGGTAGCAGATGTTCATCATCCCAGAACTGTGGCCGATGATGATCTCCATGACGACCATGACGACGATTTCGTTTTGTGCGACGATCTGTACGACATTCGGGCTCGATTCTTTCGACTCGACCTGCGGATAGAGGTCGGTCACGGGACCCCATGCCTCACGCAACGTCGCCATCATCACCCGCAAAATCGTCTCGAAAAGTGAGAGCTCGATATCGGAGAATTCCCGGTTCGTCTCGAACGGTTCCCCTTTTCCTCCCAGAATCCGGTCGAGCATCGGGAAGGCGATCGAGGGGTTGATCTCCAAAACCCCGTTTCCTTCCAGCGGCTTCATCGAAAAGACGTTGAAGCTGGTGGGATTGGGGAGCGACATCAAAAACTCCCCGTAGGTCATCTGGTCGACCGAATGGAGCTGTATTTCGACAATGGAGCGCATGATCGACGAAATCTGCGATGCGATCGATCGGGCCATTTTGTCGTGGATCCCCCGAAACGCACGCAGCTGCTCTTTTGAAACCCGGTTGGGGCGCTTGAAGTCATACAGGGTGATCTGGCGCTGCGGGAACAGATTCTCTTCCCCCCCCTCAAGCGCCGCATCCCCCTCGTCGTCTACGACGTCGAGCAGTGCATCAATCTCTTCTTGCGATAGAATATCGGCCATTATCGTCCCCCTACCGCTTCTTTGATCCGCCGGATCACCGATTTATGGATTTGCGAAATGCGCGATTCCGTGATGTTGACGATTTCGCTGATCTCTTTGAGGGTCAGCTCTTCGAAATAGTAGAGCTGAATGATCATCTGCTCCCGTTCGTCAAATCCCATCAAAACATCCTTTATCGCTTCGATCAGATCTTCATGTTCTATCCGTTCCAGCATCCCGCTCTCTTCCGGGGTCCCCAGCTGATCATCGAGGGGCATGACGGTATAGATGTCCGAGGCGATACGCGCTTCGTGAATTTTTTCCTCTTCAATGCCGAGTATCCGGGCAAGCTCCGCATCGCCGGGCTCCTCGTCATGGTCGGCGAGATAGATTTCAATCGCCTGATCGATCTCCTTGATCAGCTTTCGGCTCGAGCGGCTGACCATGTCGAGGGAGCGGAGGTAGTCGAGCATCGCCCCGTATACCCGTGTTTTGGCATATCCCCAAAACGAATCGTTCTGGCTCTCATCGTAGCGGCGGGCCAGTTTGACCAGTTCTTCGGTTCCGATCGCGCACAAATCCATGTAGTCGATCGAGCTGGGAAGCCGCTCTTTGAGCCGGAACGACATCGCTTTCACCGCGGGAAGGTACTGGATGGCGAGCTGGTCTTCCTGGTGTTTCAACTGTTCGCTGTAGACATTCGCTCCGCTCATTTGGCCCTCCGTGGCTCTTCGTCTAACAATTCGGCTTTGTGGGCATAGAACGCATCAACGAACTGCTCGCGCTTGTTGATCTCGCGAACGAAGAAATCGAGATTGTGTTCATGGGCTTTTTTTGGAAACGGATGGGCTTTGACCCCCAGTGTTTGAAAATAAAATCCGACGCATACATGGGCAAAAAGATAAAAAAATACGGTCACGAGAATCACCAGCCACAGGAAATTCTCTGCGTCTGTTGCTTTCAGCACCCCGAAAACGATACCGATGAAAAAACCCTGTACCGTCAGGAAAGAGACAAAATTCGAACCCCGCATTTTATTGTATCCTCACCTTCGCTCTCAGCTCAAAAAGGAGATTTGGCTCAACACCCCTACAGAGGTCAAAAATGCTCCATCAGCCGTTTAAACAGCCCGCCCAAGCCACTCTCTTTAGGGTCTACCAGCACATTCCGTTCCAATTTACGGGCCAGCCGCTTGACAATCATCTCCAATTCATGCGTCGGCGCTGCCGCCGGAAAATCGCGGGAAAAAAGAGCCCGTTTTTTAACACTCGTCGAAATTTTGGGATCGCTCGACACCTGCCCCAGAAAATTCAGCCGAAGGTTTCCGCCGATATTGGCACTGGCCACCTTGTTGATCTTCTCGAACAGCCCCTCCGCCTCTTTGGCGGAGCGGACCTGGTTCATGATCACGTTGATCTCGTCGCGCAGTCGCGAAGTGACCTTGATCGTCGCATAGGCGTCGGTGATGGCCGCCGGATCGGGGACGGTAACGACGATCACATCGTCGCAGGCCCGCAGGAAAAGCTGGATGTGCTCTCCGATGCCGGCACCTGTATCGATGATCATGACATCCAGATCGTCCAGCACCCCCGCTTCCTCCATGAACCGCTCGAACAGCCCACCCGACGCGTATTTGAAAATCTCTTCCCCGCTCTCTCCGGGGATAAGGAGAAGATTCTTCTCGATCGGGACAACGATCTCCTCAACACTGGCTTCCCCTTTGAGGACATGGAGAATGTTCTTCTGGATCTTGACGTTGAACATCACATCCAGATTCGCCAGCCCGATATCGGCATCGAATATCCCCACTTTCAGGCCGTACTTGGCCATCAGATAGGCCATGTTGGAGCTGATCGTGCTTTTGCCTACCCCGCCCTTGCCACTCGTAATCGCAATAAAGCGGGTTTTTTTAGCCGTCGTGCGGCGGTTCTGGTTGACCAGCGCTTCGAGTTTCGCGGCTTGGTGGTTCATACGTGTTCACCTTTGCGAAATCCGTTCAGCAGGCAGTCGACCAGAAAATCGCTCGTCGCGACGACCAGATCCTCAGGAACCTCCTGCCCCACCGAAAAATAGCTGACCGGCACCTTCGTTTCGTACACCAGCGAGAAGATATTCCCGAAACCCCGTGTTTCGTCGAGCTTGGTAAACATCATCGTATCGATCCCCAGCGGCGCGAAATTGTCGTACGTCGCCTTGAGGTCTTCGTATTTGATCGAGCTGGGGAGGACGAGGACGACGTCGACGCTGTATTCCGTGTTGTTCCCCCGCAGACACTCGTAAATCTTTTCGATTTTCCCTTTGTCGTAGGGGGAAGAGCCCATCGTATCGATCAAAATATAGTCGCTGTAGCGCAGCGCGTTCAGGGCGCTGGAAAATTCAGGGGGGTCGACGACCGTCTCGATCCCCAGCTTCATCATCCGGGCGTACTGCATCAGCTGTTCGACCGCACCGATACGGTAGGTATCAAGAACCACGAGCCCCACTTTGTATTTTTTCTCCAGCAGATACGAAAAGCGTGCCGCCAGTTTAGCGATCGAGGTCGTTTTCCCCACTCCGGTCGGGCCGACGAGCATGATCACTTTTTTGGCGCCGTTTTTGGGCGGGGTCTCCAGCCGCACCGGTACCATCTTGCGCATCAGCACCTGGAAATAGCGTTTCACCGTCGCGGAGTTCTCGCGCATCTTCGAGGGCATATGCTCCAGCGTCAGATTCATGATCTCGTCCAAATGAGACTGGTCCATCCCGCTCTCACGCGCCAGACGGTAGATCTCGGCGAATTCGGGGGGAATCGGAGTCTGCATCCGGGGGGCTTTTTCGCTCCAGAACATGTTCTGGATCAGCTTGACCTTGTCCCCGAGCTTTTCGATCTCCTCTTTGATCCGCTTCATGTCTTCGCTCTCGGCGGCGGGAACCTGCTTTTGGGGCTTCTCCTCTTCGGTCACTTCGGCGATCTTGGAGATCTGCCGGGCGGCTTCGGAGATGTTGTAGAGGACGTCGCTGCTTTTTTGGGTGAGCGGACGCTGTTTGGTCAGCGGCTCCTCCATTTTCGCCTTTGCCCGTGGAGGAGTGTTCTCTTCCACCCCGACGACGATTTCGTACAACGCGCTTTTGCCGAGCGATTTTTTCTGTATCTCGCGGGTCTCGATCAGCATCGCCTCTTCACCCACCTCCAGCTGCGCTTTTTTGAGCGCTTCGGCAGGGGTGGCACCGCTAAATGTCAAAATTTTCATAGCGTCTCCGTAGAGTATGTCCTGCATTTGGCAAGCTTCTCAAAGGTATTGTCACACTCGGCCTTTCATGCCAATGGGGATGGGGAATCACGAGCTCTTTATGCCGAACCGTCCGGTTTGAAAAGAATATGATATCCAAATCGAGAGTCCTCGGCGCATTGGGAAAACTCCGTTTGCGCCCGAAATGTTTTTCGATTTTCCACACAAGCCGAAGCAGCGCTCTGGGTTCCAGCGACGTGGCAATCTCGATCACCGTATTGTCAAAATCGCTTTGGTCCGCGTATCCGAACGGCGGATTTCTCAGAATCGCTCCACTTCGAAGGGGCTGAAGAAGGGTCGAGAACCTCTGCAGATAGACCCACAGGTGCTCCATCCGGCGTCTTGTATCCCCTACATTCCCCCCGACCCCGATCATGACGAGGTAGCGGTATCCCGAAGCTTTCCCGAGCCGTTTCGGGAAATTGGGGGTTTTGCAGAGGGTATGCCGGTTATCGAGCTTGCGGCACAGCATCATCGATTAGGCTTCTGCCGTCTCCTGCTGTGGTTGCGTTGCCTGGCGCATCGCATTGATTTCGCTGAGGATCTGCATCATCCCCACCATCGCCAGATGATAGCCGAACGGTCCGAATCCGATCACCGACGAGGTGCATACGGGAGCCGTCATGCTTTTTTGGCGGAACTCTTCGCGGCGGTAGATATTGCTGATGTGCACTTCGATCGTCGGAAGGTTGACCGCACTGATCGCGTCGCGGATCGCGATCGACGTATGGGTGTAGGCGGCAGGATTGATGATGATCCCGTCCGCATCCCCGTAACACTCCTGGATACGGTCAACGATCTCCCCCTCCAGGTTGCTCTGATAAAACTCGATCTCGACACCGTTTTGCGTTGCCACTTCTTTCATTTGCGCATGGATCTGTTCCAGACGCATCGGGCCGTAGACCGACTGTTCCCGAACCCCCAGCATGTTGAGATTCGGCCCTTGGATGACGACTATTTTCATTGTATACCTTGAAATCTGTATTTTAGGGGTAGATTATATGGGGTTCTAGTTTATAAGCAACTAAATCCCGTTACGGTTGGTTGGATTCGACCCGGTTGCGCCCGTTCGTTTTGGCCCGGTACAATGCGTTGTCGGCCCGACTGATCAGGCTCTCCTGCGTATCTCCGGGGACATAGACGCTGACGCCGAAGGAGGCGGTAACACTCCCCACCTCCTCCGGATGGAGCTCTTCGATGGCTTTGCGTATTTTTTCGGCGACGTACTGTGTTTTGGCCAAATCGACATCGGGGAGAAGACATACGAACTCTTCCCCTCCCCACCTTGCCAGCACGTCGCCCGTGCGGATCGTCTCCGAAATCGTCTGGGCGACATTCATCAGCACCTTATCCCCGCTCTGGTGGCCGTAGGTATCGTTGATCCGTTTGAAATGATCGATATCGGCGATGATAAGACCGAACGTCCGCTCCTCGTCCCAATGGCGCCGGAGGATCATGTTTTCAAACACCTCGTTGAATTTGTGGCGATTGAAGAGTTTTGTCAGCGAATCAGTGATGGAAAGAAGCTCAATCCGTTTCTTGTCACTGATGTCGTGAAAAATCACCGTATAGCCCGGACATTCCTCCTCCTTCTCGCCCAGAGGGGTGACCACCGCATCGAACCATACCCTCTCGCCTCCGGAGAGGATCGCTTTGACCTCTCCCGACCACCGCTGACGCCGTTTGATCGCTTCGCGTATGTGCACGGGATCAAAATCGAGTTCCCCCTCTCCGAAAACAAACCCCAGACGGTGCCCGAGAACGTCCGCTTCGGGATAACCGAAAAATTTCGCAAACGCTCTGGTCACTTCCAGAATCCTGCACTCCGTATCGATTTTGGCGATCAGGAGATTCGCGTCGATGATCATCTTGTCGCGATGGAGCTCGGCATTGAGCTCGGCGATTTTACGCATCTGGGACTGCTGCGTCAGCTTCAGCTCGTGCAAATCGCTGATATCGTAGATCGACACCATCACCAGAGACTCTTCCGGAATATAGGGGGAGATCGTCACCTGCAGCTGCATGCTGCGCAGCAGCGAGGTGGTGATTTTGGTGCGGGGGATCTCGATGAAGCGGTTCTGGAGCGACGCATCGTAAAATGTGGGCGAATCGAGCCGCAGGGTGGTGCGGATTTTTCGGGCGAAAACATGGTAATCGATCTGCGGATAGAAAGAGCGAAGGTTTTTCCCGATGATTTCCGACGCGCCGATCGTCGTGTTGATCTCCAGCCACTGGTTCCAGTAGCGGACGTCAAAATTTTCATCCACGATCATCACCCCGATTTCCAGGGCATCCAGGAGGATATTGGGATAAGGGATGGTAACCATCAGGCGTAAAGTTCCTCCAGCTTTCGGTCGATCAGCGCTTTGAGACTGTCGATCATCTCGTCTTTGGTCAGAATGAATATCTGCCCGTTGATGTTGTGGTTTTGGAACTCCATCTGAGTGTTGATAATGATGATGCTGTGGTAGTTGAGCAGATCTTCGGGGCTGATCAGGTCATTGCCCGCAATCAGATCGGTAGAAGGGACGAAGAACTGCACTTTCGTATGAAGCTCCTCCGTCAGACGGCTGATGATTGTCGCGCTGAGGATATTGGTCAATTCGACCACCGCATCGAGGATATCTCCGTCGGAGGGTTTTGTGACGTCGTACAGATGGTGCCCGAGATTCAGCGCTGATTCTTCGGAGATGACGAACAAAAACTCGCCGCTGAAAAGGCCCCCGAACAGCTGTTTCGTGACATAATGGCGCTGATCGTCCAGGACGGTATTGCGGATATACTCATGCAGCCCCTTCATATCGCTGATCAGAATCCTGGGAATGTGCATTTTCCCGAAAGCCTGCAGCAAATCGGCGATGCTGGCCGTCGCATTCCCCATCGCGATGTTCATCAGCTCCCTGAGAATATCGAGGTGGTCTTCTGAAAATTCTCTATGCTCCATCACGCCTCTTTAAATCGAAAGTTGCTGCAATACCGACGCCATTTTGTCGGCGTTGATCGGTTTGGGGACCATCATCTTGGCCCCCAGGGCGAGGACCATCTCCTGTGCCTGCGTCTGGATGTCGGCGGAAACGACCACCACCTGCGCTTTCGCATTGAGCTGCATGATCTCTTTCAACGCTTCATAACCGTCCATGACCGGCATCGTCAAATCCAGAAAAACAGCGCTCGGATTGTGCTCTTTGAAGAGTTCGACGGCAACCAGACCGTTCTCCGCTTCCAGAATCTCGACGCCGGGTTCCAATTCTCTAAGGGTTTTGATCAGAAACAGACGCGCCAGTTTCGAATCGTCCACGACGAGTATTTTCACGTTTTCCCTTTTAATGCTGCATATTGATCGATATTATAACGCAGCGCCCTTTAAAGGGTTCTGCTATACTTTCCGTTCCAATCCAAAAAGTCTTAAAGGCTGCACGTGACCATCCTTCTTTGTGACGCCGTTTTCACCGACGGAAAGCTCCTTCGCGATCACGGAATCGTATTTGAACAGACGATCCTTTCTTTGAAACCCAACGAGCAGCTTCGTGCCGAATACGGCGAACAGTGCCTCGAAATGGGGAAAGGGTCGCTGATCCTCCCCGGCCTTATCAACCCCCACGTCCACCTGGAGTTCAGCGCCAACCGCTCGACGCTCGATTACGGCTCCTTCATGCCCTGGCTGCAGAGCGTCATTTCCCACCGCGACGACCTGATCAACGGCTGCGAGGAGGAGTGCATGAGCGCCGCCGTTCAGTTGATGCTCGACAACGGCATCACCGCTTTCGGTGCGGTCAGCTCATACGGATTTGATCTGGACGCCTGCGCCAAAGCCCCCCAGAAAGTCGTCTATTTCAACGAGCTGATCGGCTCGGACCCCGCCATGGCCGACGCGCTGTACATGAATTTTCAGGAGCGGCTGTTCGCGTCGCAGGCGGTCGCACGGGGAGGATTTCACCCCGCTGTCGCCATCCACTCCCCCTACTCGGTCCACCGCATCCTGATCCAAAAAGCGCTCGCGTATGCCAAAGCCCACCGCCTCCGCGTCACCGCTCACTTCATGGAGAGTACGGCAGAGAGGGAATGGCTGGACGAGAACAACGGAGCGTTCAAACCCTTTTTCGAGAATTTTCTGCGCCAAAACCGCGCCGCCAATACCCCGCTGGACTTTCTGAAGTGCTTCGAGGCGGTTCCGACCCTCTTTACCCACGCCGTTCACGCCAAGGGCGAAGAGCTGACCGCCCTGCGCGAGGGGAACCATACGATCATCCACTGCCCGATTTCGAACCGTCTGCTGGGCAACGGCGCCCTCGATCTGGCCCGACTCGAGCGGGAGAATATCCCCTGGGTGTGCGGCACCGACGGTCTGAGCTCCAACTACACCCTCGATCTCTTCGAAGAGATGAAAATCGCCCTCTTCATGCATCACGGCCACGATCTGCTCCCCCTTGCGCAAAAGCTGTGGCACAGCGTGACCAAAGGGGCGGCAGAAGCGATGGGACTCAATTGTGGTACAATCTCTGAAAGCTATGATGCCGATGTGCTCGTTGCGCGGGTTGATTTCGAGATCAACGATCAGTTCCCCCTCCACCTGCTGCTGCGACGCCCCATAATCGAATCGGTATACATTCAGGGCAACCGGGTCAAAGGATAAACAATGATGGAATGGATCAAAAAAATCGGCAGCTGTCTAGCCTCCGGGCTCAAATTCATCCAGGAACATTTCAAAGCCTCCCTGCTGGTCGTCTTTCTGATCTGGATCCTCATCCCCACCGGCGAAGACGGAATCAAACCTCACAATCTCCAAAAAATCACCCTGACCGGTCCCATCCTCGATGCCACGACGATCCTCGAACAGCTGGATGAGGCGAACGAAAACGAGAACATCAAAGGGGTTCTCTTCTGCATCGATTCTCCCGGCGGCGCCGTCGCCCCCTCGGTCGAAATCGCGTATGCGATCAAACGGATCCGCGAAACCAAACCGGTGGTGGTCTACGCCAAAGGGGTGATGGCGAGCGGGGGGTATTACGCCGCCATCTGGGGAAATGAGATCATCGCCAACCCCGGCAGCATGGTCGGCTCGATCGGGGTGATCCTGCAGGGGGCGGATATTTCCGAACTGATGGAAAAGGTAGGGGTGAAAACCCAGACGGTACAGGCCGGAACCTACAAACAGGTGGGGACGTTTGACCGTTCATGGACCAGTCTGGAACGGGCCGAGCTGGACAAAGTGATCACCGGAACCTACGACCTGTTCGTCCGCGATGTCGCACAGGCGCGCCGCCTCGATCCGCACCAGAGCGGCGATTACGCGGATGCGCACATTTTCACCGCCGAGCAGGCCCAGAAGGTGGGACTCGTCGACCGCGTCGGGGTCGAGTTTGACGCCAAAAAACGCGTCGTCGAACTGGCCAAAGTCTCCGAACCGATCTGGAACAAAGAGGACCCCATGGATAAATTTTTCAAACGGTTCGCGGCGGAGGGGGCAAGCCTGGTGCACACCTATTTTCCGCCGGTGACATTGAAATAATACTTCTCGTCTTTCCTGCGTAGGCTGGCATTGTGCCCCCTGCGGGTAAATCCAGCTATTTTATATCCAAATACTTTTTCGCTATTTGTTCAACGATATCTCTAAGATAAAACTGACAATCCCTACAAATACGGGTATTATTGGGAATGCAATAACATACGCAAGATTTATACCTTCAGATTGATTGTATTCATTTTCAAAGTTAATTGCGTAGCCACTTACCCACAGAAAAACAACCATCAAACCGATCGAAGCAATTATTGATGATAAAAACCATATAGAAATTTTGATTGTATTCATTCTTGTAGTCTAATTGTGTTTTATCAATTTCTCTATGATCTCAATGTATTTTTCCGACTCATTCAAGTCATCATGGATAATAGAATAACGCCCTTCAACAGCGTAATCGCTCAATTCAATCAATATCTCAACATTCTCTACCAGTTCAATCCTATGTTGCTTACATAACTCTATAATTTGTTCAATATCATGGCTTTTTGGAAAAATGATTGCGTGTTTTGAAAGGATTGATTTTAAAAGTTTTTCGGCGCTTTGTTGAAGTTCAAAATATATCTTTTCGATGTCAATATCGATTTTATCTTCGTTAAATGCTTCTAATAGATATTTTGCACTGTTGAGATCGACAATTGCTTTGTACAAAAACATATCTGCACTGTTTTTGATCTCACTTTTGTTCATACAAAACTTTCCCTTTGTGTCTCACATCATACAAAGCAGTATTGATCCACTTCTCATCACTATGGGATAGATAGTATTCTTCATTCTCGACGAGAATATCTTTCGCGACGGCAATCCCTTTTAGCGCATTACGGATTTTTGATTTTTTCTCTATTTTCGTTCCGGCAGATTCGGTAATGATACAAAGGTCTAAATCACTATCTTCGCTCGGAGTACCATAGGCATAACTGCCGAAAAGGATGATTTTTTTAGGATTGAGCGGTTTTAGTTTTTCGACGATTTGAGGTTTTAACGCTTCTATATCGATCATTGTACCGACTCCTTCTAAAAATTTGTTATTGGATTATTATATCGGAAAATTGGTACGAGGCGTAAAACTAGATAATCACTATCTCCACCACTTCCGCCCTGACAACCCGTTTGTCATTCATCGCCTCAAACTGATCCCCGACGCTCAACGCGTCGAGATCGACCACTTTCCCCTCGCGGGCGATCTGGGCAAATCCGCTTTTGTTTTTATTTTTCGGATGGTTGGCGCTCAAACCCTCGATCAGCTGGGTCATCATAAACCGCTTTTGGCGCAGTGTCGATTCGATGCTTTGGGTTAAGCGCTCCCGAAGCGGAGCAAGCTCGCGTTTGCTCTGTTCCAGCCGCTGCGACATCTGTCGCGTCAAACGCTCTTGCAGCTCCCGGATCGCTTCTCTTTGAACCTGCAGACGATGCTCCACTCCGTGGCGCTTGAACGCTTCCTGGAGCGAAAGGAGCTGTTCGCGTTTGCGCTCCAGCCGCTGACGCATCACATGATGGCTGCCGTAGCGCATTTCGTCGATGCTCTGCAGCAGCTCGTTGCGGTCCGGAAGGAGCATCTGCATCGCCGCGCTGGGAGTAGGGGCGCGCATGTCGGCGACGTAGTCGCTGATCACCCAGTCGATCTCATGTCCTACGGCCGAGACGACGGGGGTCTGCATCGCATGGATCGCGTCGGCGACGACCTCTTCGTTGAATGCCCATAGATCCTCGACGCTGCCCCCTCCCCGTCCGACGACGACGGCATCCGCCCCCATCATATCGGCACTCCGCAAGGCCGAAGCGATCTGCGGCGCGGCCTGATCTCCCTGCACCAGGACATCGAGGACGACGAGTCTCACCAGCGGCCAGCGCTGCGCCGCGACCCGCTGCATGTCCTGCAGCGCTGCCCCGGTTGCGGAGGTCACGAGAATAATGGTTCGGGGGAATTTCGGAAAACTTTTTTTGTGCTCATAATACCCCTTTGCTTCCAGCCGCAGTTTCAGCTGCTCGAAGGCGACGGCCAGCGCCCCCGCCCCGAAAGGTTCGGCACTGAACGCGTTGATCTGGTATTCGCCGCGGGGCTTGTAGAGCGAAATCGCGCCATGGAGGATGATATGCGATCCCTCCTCGAGCGCGAACTTCAGCCGCGCCGCATTTCCCCGGAACATCACGCATTTGATCGAGGAATCTGCATCCTTGAGGGTGAAGTATATATGGCCGCTGCCGTGGCGGGTAAGGCGGGAAATCTCCCCCTCGACGCTGATGAATTCGAACGTCGTCTCCAGAAGCGTTTTGATCTGCTCGTTAAGAGCGCTGACACTGAGTGTGGATGCCATGTCGTTATTTTTTGCGGGCGATCATCAGGGTCGAAATGTCCATCGAAAAGCTTTTCGTGTAGAGCATTTCGAATCCCGCTTCCTCGAGTTCGCGGGTCATTTTCCCTACCGTCAGGAACCCTTCGATCGAATCGGGCAGATAGCGGTAGGCTTCATAGTTTTTGGAAATGAGCCCCCCCACGCGCGGCAGGATGTTGTTCATGTACCAGTCGCGGATTTTTCCCAGCACCGAAGGGTTTTCGTTTTTCATAAACTCCAGAATCACGACCAGCCCCCCCGGCTTCAGGACACGGTTGAATTCCCTCAAAGCCGCCTCGCGCTCCACGACGTTGCGGATGCCGTACGAAATGCTGATGATGTCCGCGGAACCGCCGGGTTTGGGCAGCGCGGTTGCCGGAGCGATATGAAACGTCATCTCGGGAAATTTCTCCCGTCCGACACCGACCATCCCCTCGGAAGGGTCGATCCCGACGATCTCGCCGACGCTTACCCCCGCTTTCAGGGCGCGCCGTTTCCAGTATCCCATCATATCCCCCGTGCCGCAGGCGACATCGACGATGGAATCGAGTGTTGTGGCAGCGCAATATCTGTATGCCAGATCGCACGCCCTCCGACGCCAGAAGGTATCGATCCCCATGCTCAGCACACGGTTTGCCCGGTCATAGGTAGGGGCGATATCATTGAACATCGAGACGATTTTTTCTTGTTTGGTCATACGGGCATCACTTATTATTTTTTTTCATCCAGAGGAGAATATCTTCGCCAATTTTAGCGTGCAACACCTCAAAATCCTCTGTAACGGCTCCCATAGTGTGCGTTCCCCCTCCGATTTTCGGGGCGATGTAACCCAGGTACCAGTCGCATACGCCGCGGCTTGCCCTCAGCATCTCGCTCCCCCCTTCGATCATCACGAGAGAATACCCGCCGATCCGCTCCAGTGACGATTCGACATAGACCTCTCTTCCCGCAACACCGAAAAGCGGGATGGTACGGTCGAAATCGTCACGGTGCGAATAGATCAGAACGTCGGGGGGTTTTCCCCCCACGAGTCTCGCATCCAGTGTCGGGCGATCTGTCCGGACCGTATTCCCCCCGATCACGATCAGATCGCACCGGTCCCTCAGGCGGTGGACATGGGTGCGGGAAGAGAGGGAGCTGATCGTCCCTTTGTCAATCGTTCCATCCAGACGCTGCGCCCATTTGAAAAAGACAAACGTCCTTTCCTGCCAGCGAAGAAACGGTTCAAGAAGTGCTTTCCCCTCTTCCTCCAGAATCCCGAATATGCACTCCGTTCCCGATTCCTGAAGCAGTTTTCCCCCACCGGCAGCAGCGGGGTTGGGATCCTGGCAGCTGATGAAAAGTTTTTTGATCCCCAGATCACGGATCAAGAGCGCGCAGGAGGGAGTTTTACCGCTGTGGGAGCAGGGTTCGAGGGTGACGGCCATCGTAACGTTGTGAAAAAGGCCGCTGTGGTGGGTACGCAGATAGTCATGTATGCGGTGGGAGTCGTCGGATTCGGCGATCGCCGTATCTTTTGAGAGTCGGGTGTACGCATCACGCAGCGCATACACTTCGGCATGGGGGCCGCCTGAAGCTTTATGGGCACCGACGGAGAGGATTTCTCCCGACGCGCCGATACAGACGGCACCGACGGCGGGATTGGGAAAGGTCAAAAGCTGATGTTCCCACGCGGCGTCGAGCGCGAGCCGCATAGGATGAGAGGCTGCAGCGGTGTCCATTACCACTCGTAGTAGGTTCGAGCCTTGCTGATGGAGCGAAAAGGGACCGTATGGACATCCCCCTCTTTCGTTTTGAGCGTAATCTCGTCGTTCTCGACCGATACGACTTCCCCGTCGAATTTTTCTTTGTTGATCGTTGAAAAAACAACCTTTTCACCGATCGACTGGGCGAAATGGTCAATCGTTTTGAGCTTGCGCTCGATCCCCGGGGAGCTCACTTCGAGGCGGTATTCTCCCCCTACCGGAGAGGTAACGTCCAGCAGCGGAGAGATCAGATGGGTCGCTTCGACACACTGATCCAGGCTTACCCCGCCCGGTGCCGTCACGCTGACGCGGAAAATGGTCTGGTCGTTTTCGTTCAGGATGGCTGTGTCGTACAACGACAGCCCGATCGATTCAACCATTTTTTTGATATCGCTTTCAAGACTCATCTTTTTTCTCCTTGGCGATTTGGGCGAACAACGCCTCTATGTTTTTGCTCCGTTCCAGCGTGTCGTCAAAGACAAACGCGAGTTTAGGAGAACGGAACCATCCCTGATCGCGCATACAATGCTCTTCGATGATCGGGCGGGCTTTTTCAAGCTGCCGGATGAATGTGGCCTGTTCCTGCGGGGTATAATCGTGGGGATCGAGATAGACTTTCGCGTCGCTGCGCCCTTTCGAGCAGTGGACATCGATAACGTCCACTTCGCGCAGACGGGCATCGGAGAGCTGCGAAATAGCTTCGGGGATCAGCTCTTTGAGGATCGATTCGGTCCGTTTGAGTTTGATTTGCGCCGGTGTCACAGGGAAACTTTTTTCTCGATTTTGGTAAAGGTTTCGATGACGTCGCCCACTTTGACATCGGTATAGCCACTGAGGACAACACCACAGTCGAACCCTTTGGTAACCTCTTTGACATCGTCTTTGAACCGTTTGAGTGACGTCAGATCACCCTCATGGATGACGACGCCCTCACGGATAACGCGAACCATTCCGCCACGTACCAGTTTACCGTCCACAACGACACATCCTGCAACGGTTCCACCCTTCGGTAACGGGAACGTATCGCGCACTTCGGCTTGACCCGTATTTTCCTCACGGAACTGCGGAGCCATCATGCCGGTGAGCATGCCGGTGATGTCGTCAATGAGCTGGTAGATGATCGAGTAGGTTTTGATCTCGACACCCATCTGTTTCGCCATCGCGTTGACGTTACCCGTCGGACGGACGTTGAACCCGATCAGAACACAGTTTTCACTGTTGTTGACCAGTGCCACGTCGTTTTCGGTGATGCCGCCGACGCCGCTGGAGATCACTTCGACTTTGACCTCTTCGTTGCGCAGTTCGGCGAGAGAAGATTTGATCGCTTCGAGCGATCCGTGAACGTCTGTTTTCAACACGACTTTAAGCGCTTTCAGACGCCCCTCGGCGATCAGCGATGTCAACTCGTCCAGCGTTGTTTTCGTACTGTGCGACAGTTCACGGTGACGATCGTATTCGTACCGTTTCTGGGCTACTTCGCGCGCTTCTTTGTCGCTTTCCATAACCATCATCAGTTCGCCCGATGGTGGTACTTCGTTCAAACCGACGACGACTGCCGTCTGACTTGGTCCGATCTGCTTGAGCTGCGCTTTGCGGTCGTTGATCAGCGCCCGTACACGTCCGAACGCGCCTCCGCAGACGATGTTGTCGCCCACTTTTAGGGTACCGTTTTGAACGATGACGGTCGCGACAGGTCCACGCCCTTTTTCCAGGGTACTCTCGACAACCACCGCTTTGGCCGTTGCGGTCGGATTGGCCTGGAGTTCCATCACTTCAGCCTGTACCAGGATCGCTTCGAGCAGTTCATCGATTCCTGTCATCGCTTTGGCCGATACACCGACGAACTCGGTATCTCCGCCCCATTCGACAGGGTTGAGCCCCAGTTCGGCCATCTGTGCTTTTACCATATCGGGATTGGCGCCCGGTTTGTCCATTTTATTCACGGCAACGATGACCGGTACGTTTGCCTCTTTGGCGTGCTTGACCGATTCGCGCGTTTGGGGTTTTACGCCGTCGTCTGCCGCAACAACGATGACAATGATATCCGTCAGCTGGGCACCGCGCGCACGCATCGCGCTGAACGCTTCGTGACCCGGGGTATCGAGGAACGTAATCAGTTTCCCTTTTTGTTCGACCGAGTAGGCACCGATGTGCTGGGTAATCCCCCCCGCTTCGCCGTGCGCCACTTTTGCGTTACGGATCGCATCCAGGAGTGATGTTTTACCGTGGTCGACGTGTCCCATGATCGTAATGACCGGAGGACGCTCTTCGAGCCCTTCGGTATCGTCAATCGCCTCTTCGTACATCTCTTCGAGGTTGAACGCGTCTTTGGGGTCGATCGTCGTCACTTCGACGCCGAATTCACTCGCGAGAATTTCGATTTCGTCTTTTCCGAGGAAATCGTTTTTCGTCACCATCATCCCGAGGTTGAACAGGATTTTGATTACTTCGGAGAGGGGTTGGTGCACTTTTTCGGCGAATTCGTAAACACGGATATCTTCGGGGATCTCGACGTGTGTGACTACTTCGTCTTCTTTTGTTTCACGGGTGTATTTTTTACGTGCTTCACGGGAAACCTGACGCGGTTTGTTCCGGTTTGCCCCCTGTTTTTTACCGGCATTGCGCCCGATCGGTTTTTTCTCTTTGGGTTTTTGCTGCTCTTCTTCGGGGAGAGCCTTGGCGTTCAGATCGCTGAAATCGAGGAGTACAACCTGTTCGTCTTCGTAATCCATCGATATATCCGACATGTCACCGCCGAAAATGTCGAGCCTGACCCCCTGGTCTTTTTTCTGCACCGGCGACGTGCTCTGGGCTTTTTTCGCTTTTTTCGCTTCGAGCTCACGCTGCGCTTCGGCGCTCAGTTTTCCGTACTGCGACACGGACAATGCCCGTTCTTCGCGCTGTACTGCGATCACTTCTTCTTCGACCGGGCGCTTTTTCTTGACAATTTTCAGCCCGGAACGTTTCTGCGGTTCCAGTTCTACGGGAGTCACTTCTATCCCTGCTTCTTTTGTTTCCACTGCTGCCTGCGGCGCTTCAATCTTCTCCGAAGGCTCAACCGCTGCGGGAGTCTCTTCTTGCACAGCCGGCGTGGAGGATGCTTTCGGCGCTGCCGCCTCGGCAGAGGCTCCGCTCATGATATAGTTCATGATTTGCTCAGCTTCTTCGATCGAAACCGAACTTGAAGCAGTTTTGACATTCAGCCCCATTGCGGCTGCTTTGTCCACTACCTCCTTGGAATTGATACCAAGTTCCTTGGCAATTTCATGAACTCTTACTTTATCCATCATTAACGATGATCTCCTTTAACCGATTCATTAGCATCTCCGTTCCGCCGCTTTTGCATTGGCGGGCCAGCTGGCCCGGAGTTTTCTTGTGCTCTACGCACGCAGGGCAGAGATAAAAACTTCTTCCTTCTCCGCAATAGGGTTCCAAAGAACCCTCACGGCACTGAAGCCGCAAGAGTGCCGATTGCGCGAAACGTTCACGGCAAACAACGCACATACGTATGGGCTGATGTAACTTTTGCGCCATTATATCCAATACTTCCTTTAGTTATCGAGTTATCGCTCGACAACCAGCCCGTCGTTGTCAAATCCCAGTATCTTGACATCGAAATCGGGGAATTCTGTTCTGAATTTTCCGGCCAGTATATCGGCATCCTGATCGTAGACCATGTTGAAAAACGTCGATCCGCTTCCGGAGAGGGTCGACATCAGCGCCCCGTTGTCATAGGCCGTTTTCTGGACGGCGAAAAGCTCGGGGAGCATTTTCATCCGTATCTTCTGATGGAACCTGTCCTGGGAAGAGAGACGGAGCATCTCCCAGTCTTCGTTGAAAAATGCCCCCACCGTCACCGCTGTATGGGCCAGATTGAATACGGCGTTCTCTTTGCTGTAGGAGCGGGGGAGAGTTGTACGCGATTTGGCTGTCGAGATCGGCTTGTTCGGTATGACAACGACCGCTTTGAGGTAATCGGGGAGGTGCTTTTGCTGCGAAAAGACCTTCTGTTTTTCGACCATGGCGGCATTGAATCCTCCCATCACCGCCGGGGTGATGTTGTCGGGATGGGACTCGTACACGAGGGCATGGTTGAGAATGCGACGCTTGGAGACTTTCACCCCGGCCGCTTCGTGGGCACAGCTGATGGCGCTGACGATGACGGCAGAGGAACTCCCAAGGCCGCGTGACATCGGAATCTGGTTGTAAAACGTGAACTTGAAGTTCTGCCGCTTTTGAGTCAGGCGGCGGTAGTGCTCGTTGAAAATGCTCACGAAGAGGTTGTTCCCCTTGAGGCGGGGGTTGTTCTCACCCTCCCCTTTGATCGAAACGGCAAAAAACCGTGAGGGGACGAGCTCGACCTGATTACGCAGATCGACGGCAAGCCCAAGTGAATCAAATCCCGGTCCTAAATTGGCACTCGTTGCAGGTACGCTGACGAACAAATAATTTCCTTATCCTACGGCATCTATCCCGTAATACGGGAGATTGTCCGAATCAAAATTTTCCATATCGATCCTCTGCGGGAGGACAAAGGTTCCGGTTTTCGCAGACTCGATCGGTTCTAGTGTTATTGTAGAGCTATTTTTAACAAAATAGAGCTTTCCAACTGCTTTGATGGGACTGTTTTGGTTGAAAAAAAAGGCATCGGTTGCCAGAAGAGGAATTTTTTTGACGATACTAAGGGTTTTGAGGAAGAGGTAGGTGACCTTGATCCCCATGAAACTTCCGGGCCCTTTGGCATAGATAAAATGGCAAAACTCGTATTTCTTGAGCAGCCCGTCAAACATCTCAGCCAGCACGTCCGAGCTCATCCCGTCCGAACGTATCTCCTCTACCAGATGCCCCTCTTTGTAAATCCCGACAAGTACGGGGGTTCCAAGAGCGATGACAAGCGCATCATGCATACGCTTTGGCCAGCTCTTTGGATTCAGCAGAGGAGAGCTCGACGATCTCGTAATTGGCCGGATCTTTGAGGAGTTCGAGGGTCAGCTTATGATTCAGATCGTGGCTTCCCGCGAACGCCTCGTAGTTGCCGATAAAATTCATGCCGATCAGCGACATATCTCCGATCGCATCGAGGATCTTGTGGCGTACGAATTCATCTCCGAACCGCAACCCTTCGGGATTGAGCACTTTTTTGTCATCCAGGACAACGGCATTTTCCAGACTTCCCCCCAGGGCCAGCCCGATCGAGCGCAGATATTGAACCTCGTGGACGAATCCGAAGGTCCGGGCGCGGGCAATCTCGTTTTTGTAGTTTTCCTTGGTGAATTTGAGGACATAGCTTTGCTTGTCGATCACCGGATGCTGGAACTTGATCGTGAAATCGTAGGTCAAATCGTTGGCGGGGGCGAGTTTGACGTATTTGTCCCCCTCTTTCACTGCCACCTCTTTTTTGATCCGCATGATCTTTTTGGGAGCATCCTGCTGCACAACGCCCGCTTCGTCAAGGAGCATGCAAAAACTCATCGAAGATCCGTCCATGACGGGAATTTCATCGGCATCAACAATAATACGGAGGTTGTCGATGCCGTACGCGTAGATGGCCGAGAGCATGTGCTCGATCGTCGAGATGGTGACCCCCTCACGGCCGATAACCGTCGCCATCTTCGTATCGACAACATTGGCCGGAATCAGAGGGATCGAGACCCCCGCATCGCTGCGGTAAAAGACAATCCCGCTGTTTGCGGCGAGAGGCTCAAGGCGGAGTTTGACAGGGGAACCTTTGTGCAAACCGATCCCTACGAGTTCGACACTTTTTCCAATCGTTGCTTGCATCATGGCGTACTGTCCTTTGGTCGGTTCAATTCAGAAATTATACCGTTTTTACTGTTGGTTAATGTAGAGTTTTGCACTCTCCATCACGCTGGTGATGTTGTCGTGGATCCATTTGGTATCCATCCACTCTTCAGGACGCACTTCGATCCCCTGCACCAGAACGCCGAAATGGAGATGATCCCCCATCGCATAGCCGCTGAGCCCTGATTTGGCGATCTCCTGCCCATCAGTCGCGACATCACCCTCATGAACATGAACGTCCGAACAGTGGCCGTAAAGGGTGTAGAGGCCGAACCCGTGATCGATGATCGGAAGGTTACCGTAGATCCCATTGGTCTCCGAGAAGACGATGCTTCCGCCGTTGGTCGCGAAAATCGCCGCCATCTGCGTACTGGCGAGGTCAAGCCCCATGTGGTAGGCCTGTGAAAAATTCTTTGTTTCCTTGTAGCTGTAGATCCGGTGGTCTCCGAAATCGGCGACTTTCTGGCCGTTGGGGAGAGGGTAGAACGGCTTGATGTTGAAATCGGTAATCATCGTGTTTGAGACTTTCGAGGTGATCTCGTGGATGATCTTCTCGTTGTTGGCGCGGACCGTTTCGTTGATGATCTTAAACTGCTCGAGGCGATCATCCACCCCTGCCGTTTCGTTATAAACATTCGCCAGTTCAGCGATCTTTCCGTCCAGGAAGGCGTCACTGAGCTCGATATTCGACACGCGGTAGAGATGGTCTTTGAGGCGGAGGGGGATCGAGCTTTTAGTCTCGTTTCCTGCCTGGTCGCGGGCGACGACGACGGCGGTGAAGTTCTCCTGTTGTACCGGCCATGCCAGCAGGGAGGCGTAATACCCCTCTTTGACAAATGGCTGGGCGATGAACGTTTTGCCGAAGTTCGTCTCGATTTTCAGGCTTTTGAGATGGGAATCGCTCGCCTTGAAAATGACGATTGCCGATCCTCCTTTCTGAATTTTGTACGAATGGGCGACGATCGAGAGGGCAGGACGGCGCTGGTCGATGACAAGGGTATACTCCTCTTTAGACGTATTCCCCATAAACAGTCCCCACAGGCTGTTGTCGGTGGCTTCGATACTCAGGGTTACCGATTGCGCTTCGACACGGCGTACCCCTTTTGGGGGAAGAATGGTGAATGTTTTTTTCGACTCGGCCGAAGGGGCATTTTCCTCGACGACCACCCACTCTTCATGCGGGGTCGCGATTGTCGCTTTGAACGATTTGAGCCCGCTGGCCTCTTCTACGCTGACTTGAATCGGGTCTTTGAAGTTCCAGTACCCTTCATGGCTGAGGGTGAGTTTGGGGTCTTCCCGTTCAAAAGAGGGTGAAAATGCCATAAACCCAATGCCCGCCAATACCGCGATCGCGATAATCCATCCGATAATTCCCGAACTTTTTCGGCCTCTTCTCACTCAAACTCCTTTTGTATCATCATTGTTATCTCTGCTGCGAGACTTTCGCAGTTCTCTTCTTTAATGCGTGTTCCGGCACGGTGGATGTGACCTCCGCCGCCGTAGTTCCCCATGATTTTCGATGCATCAACCGTTCCGTCGGTTCTGAGCGAAATCTTGATCCCCCCACGGGGATGTTCGAACTGCATCATCGCCGCCTGTACGGTACGCATCCCAAGTGCTTCTTCGAGCACTTTTTTGCATTCGGAGATCGTAGCCCCCGTCTCTTCCATGTGTGAAAGGCGCACATCGAAAAAAGCCAGCCGGCCGTCGAGGAGGAGGCGCATCTCTTTCCACAGGATGCCGCGCACCCGCAAGGAGGCCAGGGACCGGCGACGGTACAGCCATTCGATGCAGGTCGCATGGTCCGCTCCCGCCTCTATCAGAGCATGGGCGGTTGCGAATGTCTTGGCGTTGCATCCCGGGGCACTGAAGCATCTCGAATCGTCCACAAGTCCCGCGTAAAGCGAAAGCGCCATTTTACCATTGATTTTTACACCGTTGGCAACAAAAAAATCGTAAACCGCTTCGGTGGTGCTGATGGCGGCCGTATCGAGGATATTGACCGTCCCGAAAAGATCGTTGCTGATGTGATGGTCGATGTTGATCAGGGGGAGTTTTTTCTCGATCCCCATACGGCTGTGGCTGCCGCAGTCGAAACTGATCATGCAGTCCGCGTCTTCGGGAAAACGGTCGGTGACCTTGTCATACCACGGCAAAAAGGCAAGGTTGGGATTGAGTTCCGAAGAGGCGCAAAAAAGGGTCACTTTTTTGCGCAGGCGAAGCAGGTAGGAGTAAAAGGCGCATGCCGACCCGAGCGTATCGGCATCGGGGTTTTTGTGAGCGATCAAAACGATATGCTTAGATGCATCGATCAGTTCCAGCGCCATAAAACGTCCCCCTTTTTGGAAATGGGGCCGATTATACCACCCTTTCGAAAGAAAGGATGGCAAAAACTGATTAAATTTTAATCAGTCGGCTACGGCTGGAAATAAACCGCCCCCTCCTGTACCCGTTCAATGATTTCGGCGACGCCGGCACTCACGACCTCGATATTCTCGGTCAGGCTCCAGTCCTCGATTTTATCCGTATCCATCGTGTAGCCGCAGGCGACAAACTCGACACCGCGTTGCTGCAAAGCCTGAACGCGTTCGGCGATCGTTTTTTCTTTTTTCAGCAGCAGACGCATCCCCTGGTGATAGGCGACAACCCGGATACGTACCTTTTCGTTTTCGTAGAATTTCAACGCGTCATCCGCCGCGCGGAGCGCCTGGTGGAGCGATCCCTCATCCCCGCGATTGACCCCTATGACCACCTTGCGCGGTAGTTCCGCACTTGGGTAGGGCTCGGCGATCCTTATGTCATAACTCCAAAGAGTCGCGGCACTCATCACCAGCGCCGCCACAATGCTTTTTACTGCCGTCATAAATTGCTCCTTCTGTTGGGCTCACACGCACCATTGTCGCATACCAACCTTTAAAGAAAATAAGGACAGGGGACAAGTTGCCCCTCCATGCACTTAACGCGATGGAACTAGAACAGATAGTTAATTTCGAAACGGTACTCGTTATAGGATACATGATCAGCGTGTACCGTTTCCAGCGGATTTTCCGCATCGACAATTCCAATCCGAAGTTTGAATTCGGTGTTAGGAAGTTCTTTGTATGTTTTTGTTGCATCGAATGTAATTGCATTGCGATCCGACCATGTTGTAGCCCCGGCCAATACTTTTCTATCATCAAAATCGATCGTTTGATAGGCAAGAGCCGTATCAAGGCCATCGATCATCCCCGCTTTTCCGAAGTTATATCCTACCTTTGCCATATAACTTTCCGTATTCGCAACCCAATCGAGTTGAGCCATCAAACGGGTATATCCCCAAGTCGGAAAATAACGCCAGGCAGCGACCAAGTCAGCATCGTCCGAAGTTTTCGACCAGCCTACTGCTGCATTGAATGGACCGTTGTCTACTATCAGACGTGCCATCCATGCACTTCCGTCGAGATTGCTTGGGTCTGTATACGATACTCTTGCAGTTGCGCTACCTCCATTCGTGTTTGAAGCGACTTTTCCGCTGATCGCCGCTCCGCCGATTGCTCCGGCACCGTCATCCATCTGTCTGAAGTAACGTACCCCCGGAGTAGCATTCCATCCCCCACCTAATGCAATTTTATAGTTCGCCTCTAAAATGACATCTTGAAAATAGCCGTCAATTCCATAATATCCGGCGTTCAATTTAAGATTAGGAATCGATGAATTTTCGATCATAGCATAAAGCATCGCGGGAGTAATATCTTCTCCAGCTCTCACAATGTTCGCAATTTTAAGTCCTTGATGTCGCCCGTAGTCATCGTTATAACTAAGTGCTGCTTGATCATTATCGCCTACCGCGATAATACTATGGAACGTATCATGATCACGCAACTTTTGTCGTGTAAGATACCCAACTTCCAAGTTCGTTTGTGGAAGGTCTTTATTTTTAATGGTGACCCCTTCAAATGTCTGGGGAATCATTTTAGTATCGTTTGTCGACACAAGTTGTGTTTCAACTTTTTGGCGTCCGGCAACCACTTGCGTATTCGCTATTTTATACTCTATGGTTGCTTCTGCTAGTACAGCCATAGCATTCTGTGATCCGTCTGTTCCGGTGCGGAATGTGTCTTTACCGGCTTTTACCCCAGTTTTCAAACTGGGCACTAAAATTTCTTCGTTGGTCAGAGGAAATGTCGCATAAAAACCAAGTGTTGAACTAAAACCTAAGTAATTGGCTGTTTTATAGACTAAACTTCCCCCTAATCCCCATGCAGTGTTATCTACCGCTGCGCTCGAAGATTCATCCTCCCAGTCCCATAAAAACATACTGGAGCGAAAACGTCCGTAAACATCCCCTTTGGTAAACATCTCGCCGAATGTCTCTACACTGCCGGGTGTTTTGGTATATTCAACATTGTAATTGCCTTTGAGTACACGGTCTTCGGTTGTAAGGGCATGCGCCGACGTCGAGAGTACGCAAACCGCTGCAGCTGCGATACTAAAATTAACCAATTTCATCATTCACTCCTTGAATTTATAAATTATAAAAAAGCAGTTAACATTCTCTGCACAAAAAAATTCGCCGTTTCTCCTTATCACTGCATTTTCCGTTTTTTGCCCATTTTGTAGACATACGCGAGCACTTCGGCGACGGCGGCGAACATCATCTCCGGTATCGGGCGGTCGATCTCGACCTCTTTGTAGAGAGAGCGGGCCAGCGGAGGATTCTGGACGATGTGTACCCCGTTTTCACGGGCCACCTTTTTGATCTGGATCGCAATGTTGTCGACCCCTTTGGCCACGACGACGGGGGCGAAATGTTTCGTCTCGTCGTAGACGATGGCGACGGCATAGTGGGTCGGGTTCGTGATGACGACATCGGCCGTGGGAACGGCCGACATCATCCTCTTCCGCGCTGCCTGCATCTGGATCTGGCGGATTTTCGCCTTGACGTGCGGATCCCCTTCCATATTCTTCATCTCGTCCTTGATCTCCTGCTTCGACATTTTCAGTTTGTCAAAATACTGTTTCCGGGTCAGAAACAGATCGATCACGGCATAGACGAAGATAATGATGAGCATCACGGCGGCCAGAATGATCGCTTTGTCTCTCAGCCATCCCATCTGGTTTTCCAGCGAAAACAGCGCTACGGTGGGAAGTTCCTGAATGTACGACCAGAAAAATAAAAATCCGATCCCCAGAGCCGTGAGCGATTTGAGGGTGATTTTGATCGATTCCATGAATTTATGAAGGGTAAAAAGGTTGGCGAACCCTTTGATCGGATCGAGTTTGGAAAAATTGGGGACGAGAGGCTTGGTCGTGAAATTGAACCCGATCTGCATCATCGTCCCCGCAATCCCGGCGACCGCAACGACGATGCTGATGGGGAGCGCCATGATCA
>CAYXWQ010000003.1:0-107856 GCA_964468865.1 uncultured Sulfuricurvum sp.
GTCCGACCGACTGTTTCATCGCCAGCCCCATCCCGATGATGTAGGCGACGTTGAGAGTACCCGCGCGCAATCCCCCCATCTGCTCCCCGCCGTGCAGGAGGTTGGGAAGCTCGCGCCCTTTTTTGACGTACAGACCGCCGATCCCTTTGGGACCGTGGAACTTGTGCGCCGAGAACGTCAGATAATCGACGGGGGTTTTGGTCAGGTCTACCGCGACCTTGCCGATCGCCTGCACGGCGTCGGTGTGAAACAGTACTCCACGATCTTTCGCGATGGCGGCCACTTCGTCGACGGGGAAGATCATCCCCGTCTCGTTGTTCGCCCACATCATCGAGATCAGGATCGTGCGATCCGTGATTGCTTCGGCCACCCGTTCGGCGCTGACATAGCCGAACTCATCGACGTCCACGAACGTCACATCGACCCCCTGTTCTTCCAAAAAGTGCAGCGTTTCCAGCACCGAGGGATGCTCGACTGCCGAGGCGATGATGTGGTTTTTGCCCGGGTCGGGGAGGATGTGTTTGAAAAAAATCCCCTTGAGGACGGTGTTGTTGCTCTCGGTCGCGCACGAAGTGATGAGGATGTCGTCCTCGTCGGGGGCATTCAGCGCGTCGTACATGTACCCGATCGATTCGTTCAGATACGGGCGCACTTCGATCCCGTACTGGTGGAGGGAATTCGGGTTGCCGTAAAGCTCTTCGAAAAACGGCTGCATCTTCATCTTGACGAGCGGGTCGAGTTTGGTGGTGGCGTTGTTGTCGAGGTAAACACGTTTCATAGATTGTCCTCAGTGTGTCGGAGATTATGAGGAGGGGTTGCAAGATTTGTTCGAGAGGGGGGTTGATTACTTATTTTTTTGAATAGCATCTTCTACTTTTTTTAAACTATCATCAAAAATAGAAATATCGAAATCTATATCAATTGTGCATTTTTGAAAAGTATTCATTTTCATATTGATAAAAGTGAGTATTGTCGTCATCGATCGTAAAAAATATGCTTTTGGAGCATTTCTTAATAAGGCTTTACTGAGCACAGATAAAGCGTATACCCGATCTTTGATTGAAGGAGATTCAAAAGTCATTAAAGAAGCACTATGAGCAAATTCATTTCTAATTTTGCGAAGAAGGTGTAAATCATTAAAAATATTTTTTGGAATCAGACCGAGTAAAAAGGCTAGATCAAGTTTACTGGAAAATGTAGCTAAAGGTCCATTGTTTTTCAAAAATCTTTCGCGTATTTTTTTATCATCAGCCAAATAAGATTCGATTAGATGACCAATTTTGTCTTCAATGAATGCAGCAGCCATCAATACGCATCCTCTATCAGATTCTTGATTTAACACTAATCTGAAATTTGTGAATTCTACTAATGTTGATGCTTCATCTGTAGAAATTTTTTCAATCTTTTCTAATAGGCGTTGACTGATGACTTCCAATTTGTCAAGGTCTATATCATTCTTCATAAATGGGATTACCTTTTTTATCGCGCCATAGCGAGGAGATTGGAAACATAAGAATAAGAGCTACACCATTATATCTTTAAGAATCTGCTCAATAGTCTCTTTCAAAGTCTGAATATCATTTTTGCACACATCGAACACCGCTTCAGCATTAAGATCAAAATAGTGATGACTGATAATATCGCGCATCCCTTTGACCGATTTCCAATCCACCGCAGGATAATTGGATAGCAGTTTTTTATCGGTGATTTTGTCGACGTTTTTGAGGCTCTCGCCGATGGCGATCAACTGCATACAGATGGCATCGAGTTTTTCGTGACCCGCTTCGTCATTTAAAAAATCATCGGGAGACTGGATCGGTTCGAAGCGTTTGAGGATGCGCTCGGTAGCACCGTGAATCTGGGTGAGAGTTTCGATCAGCAGAGCCTTTTCAGGCATAGACCGCTTCTTTTTGGATGCGTTCTTTCAAAAACGTATTCATGCTTTCACGGTAGCTGATGAGGTCGACGTGGGTGTGCATCAGCTCTTCGAGGTCGAGGCGGATGCGGGAGAGTTTGAAAAGATTGGGCTGTTTCGTCTCGATGACGACATCGACGTCGCTTTCGTCCGTTGCTTCATCGCGTGCGACAGAGCCGAATACGCCGATACGGACGATCCCGAATTCGTCGGCATGGCTTTGTTTGTACGATTCCAATACTTTGAGTACTTCTTGTCGTTTCATACGGTGATTATAACCTAACCGATTACGCATATGCAAATGTGGGTAATGAGGTGGAATTTCCGCATTACTCTGCAATTGATCAGTTTTTAGCCATTTGTTTACGGGAATCACTCTCCCGGTATCGTTATAATGAGACGAATTCGATAAAATACGGATTTTAATAATAGATTTCTATCATAACCTAACATTTGTATCAAAGCTGGATTCCCGCCTTCGCGGGAATGACGCCCTTCGTCATCCTCAGGCTTGACTCGGGGATCCATCTCCAAGAAGGTTATAAAAGAAGACTAATAGTATAAATATTCAGAAGGTTTTTTTTATGAACGAGAGCAAAGATTTTTTACGGTCCATCGTCGAAGAGGATTTACACGCGGGCAAATACAGTGAGATCGTGACCCGCTTCCCCCCCGAGCCAAACGGCTTCCCCCACATCGGACACGCCAAATCGATCGCGATCAACTTCGGTATCGCGCGGGACTATAAGGGGCATTGTAATCTTCGAATGGACGATACCAACCCGACGACGGAAGACACCCGTTACGTCGAAGCGCTCAAAGATGCCGTAGAGTGGCTCGGATTCGAGTGGGAGGGGAATGTACGCTACACCTCCGATTATTTCCCTGAACTCTATGAATACGCCAAACAGCTTATCAAAATGGGCAAGGCCTATGTCGACAGCCTGAGCGAAGAGGAGATCCGTGAGTACCGCGGGACGGTGACCGAACCGGGACGCCGCAGTGTCTATGCCGAGCGGAGTGTCGAAGAGAACCTCGATCTGCTGGAGCGGATGAAAAACGGCGAATTCAAAGACGGCGAACACGTCCTCCGAGCCAAGATCGACATGGGCGCGGCGAATATGAAGATGCGCGATCCGCTCCTCTACCGTATCCGACACGCCCACCACTACCGCACGGGCGATGCATGGCATATCTACCCGATGTACGATTACGGTCACTGCCTCTCGGACTATATCGAGGGGGTGACCCACTCCATCTGTACGCTGGAGTTTGAAAACAACCGCGACATCTATGACTGGGTTCTCGATACGCTGGGACTCAAACTCCCGCGCCCGTATCAGCACGAGTTTGCACGGCTGGGGATCAACTACACGGTCATGAGCAAACGAAAGCTCCTCGAACTGGTCAACGAAGGGTATGTGAACGGCTGGGACGACCCCCGTATGCCCACCATCGCGGGACTGCGCCGACGCGGGTATACCCCCGAGTCGATTTTGAACTTCTGTCATCAGATCGGTATCGCAAAAGCCAACTCGATGGTCGATGTCGCACAGCTGGAGTTCTGCATCCGAGATGATTTGAACACCAAAGTGCCGCGCGTGATGTGCGTCCTCGACCCGCTCAAAGTGACAATCGAGAACTATGAGGGAAGCGAAGAACTCGACGCTTCCTACTATCCCGAGGACGTCCCCAAAGAGGGCTCACGAAAACTTCCGTTCTCCCGTGAGATCTACATCGAACGCGACGATTTCAGCGAAAATCCCCCTGCGGGCTTTTACCGTCTCACCCCTGAACAGAGCGTCCGCCTCAAACACGCCTACATCATCACCTGCAAAGAGGTGATCAAAGACGCCTCAGGGAACATCACAGAGATCATCGCGACGTACCATCCCGATTCCAAAAGCGGCTCCGATACGAGCGGTATCAAGGTCAAAAGCGCGATCCAGTGGGTCGATGCCAACACGGCTAAAACGGTCGAGGTGAGACTCTATGACCGCCTCTACTCGTGCGAAGCACCGGAGGGGGTCGAGGACCTCAGTCCCGACTCGCTCAAAATCATCAAAAACGCTCTGATCGAACCTGCGGTCATCACCGAAAAACCCGACGTGCGCTTCCAGTTCGAACGTCAGGGGTATTTTTACGCCGATCCGGTCGACTATACCGACGAAGCACCCGTGTTTAACAAAATCGTAGGGCTCAAAGACTCGTGGAACAAAAAGGCCAAAGAGGGCGAAGCCCCGGCCAAGATCGAGCGTAAGAGGCCGGAGAAAAAAGTGCAGATCGACGGTGAAGTCGCTCCGATGAGCGAAGCCGAGCAGGCGTGCTTTGATAAATACACACTCGATCTGAAACTGAACAGCGAAGTGGCCAATACCCTCGCACGCGATGAGAAGCTCTCGGCATTCTTCGAAGCGGCTCTGGCGGTCAATCATAGTCCGGTCACCATCGCCAATATCGTGGCCAACGAAGTGGCGCGAGAACTCAAAGAAAAAGACGCAAACGAGCTGAAATTCACCGCCGCGCAGATCGCCGAACTGGTCAGAATGATCGATGACGAGATCATCTCGAATAAAATTGCCAAGCAGGTCTTCGAAGAGATGGCGCAAAGCGGTGACAATCCGGCCCAGATTGTCGAAGCGCAGGGGCTGGTGCAGATCAGTGATCCAGCGGTGATTTTGCCGATTATTGATGAGGTCATCGCAAAAAACCCCGACAACGTCGAAAAATACAAAGCGGGCAATACCAAACTGTTCGGTTTCTTTGTGGGGCAGGTGCTCAAAGCGACGGGCGGAAAAGCAAATCCTCAGGTGGTCAATGATTTGGTAACTCAGAAGTTACAATAAAAGGTGGAATCCCGCACTCGCGCGGGAATGAGAAAGAGAGGGTTTTTACTCTTGCTCTTTTTCAGACTTGTAGGTGTAAATCGGCTCTTGGGTCGGATCGTCGATCACCGCATCGGTGATCGTGACGCTCTGCAAATTCTTTTTCGACGGGCAGCTGTATTGTAACGGCAGCATCGCTTCCTCGATAATTCCCCGTAATCCCCGTGCTCCGACCCCTCTATCGATCGCCTTCTGCGCTACTGCTTCGAGCGCTTTGGGCTCGAAATTCAGCTCGATGCCGTCCATGTCGAAAAACGCCTGAAACTGTTTGATAAGGGCGTTGTCCGGCTCGGTGAGGATCTGGATCATCTGCTCTTTGGTGAGTTCTTCCAGCTGTGCGACGACGGGGATGCGCCCGATAAACTCGGGAATCATGCCGTAGTGCACCAGTGCTTTGGCATCGATCTTTTTGGGTTTGGCGGTTTTGTCGCCGGAACTTTTGGCAAAGCCCACTTTGTTCGTTTTTTTCGTGTGGGTGTCGGGGACGAGGCCGACAAACGCACCGCCGCAGACGAAGAGGACGTGCGAGGTGTTGAACAGCACCGTCTCCGTCGTGGAGTTTTTGCGGCTCCCTTTTACGGGGACGTAGACTTCGGCCCCTTCGAGAATTTTCAGTAATCCCTGCTGTACCCCTTCACCCGATACGTCGCGCCCCATCGTGGAGCTTTCCCCTTTGCGGGCGATTTTGTCCACTTCGTCGATGTAGATGATCCCCCGCTGGGCGAGGTCGATGTCGTAGTTGGCGGCGGCGAGGAGGCGGGAGAGGATGCTCTCGACGTCTTCGCCCACGTAGCCCGCTTCGGTCAATGCGGTCGCGTCGGCGACGGCGAAGGGGACCTGCATGATCTTGGAGAGCGATTTGGCCAGCAGCGTCTTGCCGCTTCCGGTAGGCCCCACGAGCATGATGTTGGACTTTTCGAGTTCGACATTATTGTAGACCGGGTTTTCGATCCGTTTGTAATGGTTGTAGAGGGCGACGGCGAGGACCTTTTTCGCCTCTTCCTGACCGATGATGTATTTGTCGAGGAATTCGACGATCTTCTCCGGGACGGGGAGCTGCAGCTCTCCGCGTTGCTCGTAACGTACCTCTTTTTGGAGGATTGCCGAGCAGGTGGTGACGCACTCGTTGCAGATATGGGTCGTCTCCGAGGAGAACATCTTTTTGACTTCGCTTTGTTTCCGTCCGCAAAACGAACAGGTTTTTTCAGGTGTGCTCATGTGTCAATCCTTCGGCGTGAATTTGGTGAGGATTTCATCGGCCAGACCGAATTCGATCGCTTCGCGGGCCTCCATGTAGTTGTCGCGGTCGGACTCTTTTTCGATCACTTTGGTGCTTTGCCCACTCGCTAGCGAGAGGATGACGTAGAGGCGGCGTTTGAGGTTCAGGATATGCTTCGTGTGGATCTCTATGTCACTCGCCTGACCCGAATAGCCCCCCAGCGGCTGATGAATCATCACTTCGGCGTTGGGGAGCATGTAGCGGTGCCCCTTTTCCCCGCAGGTAAAGAGCACTGCCGCCATCGAAGCGACCAGCCCCATCGCGTAGGTGTAGACGGGGGCGTTGATCAGGTTCATAGTATCTAATATGGCCAGTCCCGCCATGACCGAACCGCCGGGGGAGCTGATGTACATGTGGATCGGCTCGTCCGGGTCCATCGCCTCCAGATAGAGCAGCTGCGAGACGATAACGCCCATCATGTGGTCGTCAATCGCTTCGGTGATGACGATGACGCGGTCGCCCAAGAGTTTGGAGAAGAGGTCGAAATAACGCTCTCCGCGCGGTGAAACGTCTTTTACGGTTGGGATGTATGGCATAAGGGACTCCTTAATGGTTTCTGTCATTCCTGCGTAGGCGGGAATCCAGCTTTTTTTGGGAGATGGATCCCCGGGTCAAGCCCGAGGATGACGGAGAATTAAACAAACGCATTGATAAACTCCTGTAATGACATCGGGATCACTTCGAGGTTGTGTTTTTCGATAAACTTCTGCTCTTTTTTCCCCAGTTCGCGGTCGGTGATGACGTATCCCCCTTCCAGATCGAGGGTGAGTTCGTTTGCCACCATCCGGTCGGTGTCGCGGTCGAAAGAGGTCCCCAGAAAAAGGTACTTTTTGGTCTTGCGGTAGGTTTTGAGCACTTTGGGGACGGCGTAGCCTCCCATCGCTTCGGTGAGCCAGTCGACGTAGTCGGCGTCACTGATGACGAAGCTGGGGTTGGGCAGAGGCGAGCCCATCGGTTTGAAGAGGATTTTTTCAGCGGTTCCGAGCACCTCATCGTCTACGAGGAAATACTTCTGGTTCTCGACGTCGTATTCGTAGACTTCGTAGCGGTAGTCGTTCCCCATGATCCGCGATTTGCCGATGATGAGGCAATGCGGGGTAAAGGCGAAGAGTTCCTGGAGTTTCGTATCGCGGTTGGTGTCGATGATGTAGCGCGGCGACATATCGACGATCGCTTTGTGTAGCGGCATCGGATCAAAGGGCTTGGTGTAGATGTGGTTGATGAGCTGCGTCATGTATAGGGCGCCGCGGCGCTGCTCCAGATGCATCGCGGCGCGCGAATACTCGTACATCAATCGCGGTGCCATAGGGCGTCCGCCGTTCATGGCGAGGATCAGCGAGTCGCTGTCATGGGGGACGGCTTCGCCCTCTTTGGTCATAATTCCCTCAAACACTCCCAGCGCGAAGTAGGGGATGGTGGTCTGGTTGCGCAGCTCTTTTTTGATCGTTTCGATGTGGGTATTCATCCGTGGCATCCTTTTCCGGTGTAGCAGGTTTGGGCGGCGGCGATTTTGACGATCGCTTTGGCCGTGTCGAACGGTGCGTTCAGATCGCGCAGAAGCTCGTCGTAAAAGAGTGCGCCGTCTTTGGAGATGACGAAGAGCGCTTTGGCAAACTCCCCGCCGAGCTCGCCGGGTGATAGGCGTATGCCGTAGTAATCCCCGAACGCTTCGCCCTCATCGATTCCGAACTGCCATTCGGGCAGTTTCGGATCGTGATGTTTATCGGTGGCGACGACGAGCGCTTTGGTGATACCGCTGAGCGCATTGAGGGTGAGGAGGGTGTCTATCTCGGCCAGCTGGACGAGCAGTTCCTCATCGACGAACGGCGTGGTGACGATCAGCTGTGTCGCGCCGTTTTGGCCGCCGATGCTGAAGCGCTCTTCGGACGCGTTTTTGAGTTCTACGCGCTCGGAGGCATAGCCCGGATCGAGGGGGATGTCGTCGAGTTGTACGGTGGACGTGTTGTAGCGGATCTGCAAAACGTGCTCCTTTTTTGGGCTGTTAAGCGGTTAAATGCATTTTGTATTCTTATGGCGTCCAAACTTGATGAACGCAGTGCAGATGCTCGGCGATTTCGGTTCCGATGACGAAATGTTCGATCGCTTCGGCGGCGGTTTTGACGAACGGGGGGACTTTGTGGATCTTGATACCGACGTTTTTCATCGCATAGAGGGTATTTAGGCAGTATTGATCGGCAATGAGGATGTCGCATTTGCCGATTGCCTGGAGTAAAACGTAGTGCTCGCTGATGTGGCCGGGATTTTGCGCCAGGAGGGATTCGCATTCGCACGTTTTCATTTTCGGATCGTGCACCATCTCTCCCCCGTATTTTTCCCACGGATTGATTCTATTTTGCAGATGTCGGTATCGGATGTCTTTGCGCTCTCCGGTGACTTCGTAGAGAGCGAACAGAGTGCTGCTGCACGGATTGTAGTGGTATACGCGTTCGCGCGTATCCATAGGAATGGCTACGATCATGGTTCCTCTTTACGGTTTGGTATTTCCGATGCAATTTTCATTCTGCACGTCTGAAATGTTGCCGGGATGACAAAAACGTCGTTCTTTGTTTCTCTTCTCTTTTTAAAGCCATAGAACATCGCTTGCATTAACTCCGTTTAGAAAATGATTAGATGCTGGATGAGGCAAGATCATTGAACATATACATTAGGAGATTATCATGAGCTGTTCGTCAAGCCATAGCGAAGCTTTTATGCCCGATGACATCAAGGAAAAGATCCACAATCATCCATGCTACTCTGAGGGTGCGCACCACCACTATGCCCGTATTCACGTCGCGGTTGCTCCCGCGTGCAATATTCAATGCAATTACTGCAACCGCAAATACGACTGCTCAAACGAAAGCCGTCCGGGGGTCACCTCGGAGCGTCTGAGCCCCGAAGAGGCGGCGAAGAAAGTGCTCCTCGTCGGCGGCGAAGTTCAGCGGATGAGCGTTTTGGGGATCGCGGGACCCGGCGATGCGCTGGCAAACCCTAAAAAAACGTTCGAGACGTTCGGTCTCGTGCGCAAATTCGCCCCAGATCTCAAACTCTGCCTCTCGACGAACGGTCTGGAACTGGCCACCTACATCGACGAAATGGTGGAACACAACATCGATCACATCACCGTCACCATCAACACCGTCGATGTGAGCGGCGAGATCGGAAGCCAGATCTATCCGTGGATTTTTTACAACAACAAACGCTACTACGGCAAAGAAGCGGCGCAAATCCTCCTCGAACGCCAGCTTGAGGGGATGCGCAAATGTGTCGAGAAAGGAATTTTGATCAAAGCCAATTCGGTTCTGATCCCGGGGATCAACGACAAGCATCTCCCCGAAGTTTCCAAAAAGCTCAAAGAGATCGGGGTATTTTTACACAACATCATGCCGATCCTCTCCGAACCGGAGTTCGGAACGGCGTTCGCCCTCGACGGTATCCCCAGCGCGACCGACCAGCAGCAGATGGAGGTGCAGGAAGCGTGCGGCATGGATATGAAGCTGATGCAGCACTGCCGCCAGTGCCGCGCCGATGCGGTCGGCCTCATCGGCGAAGACCGCGGGGCGGAGTTTACGAAAGACACCTTTTCGGGGCTCAGCTTTGACGAACTCGTGAACAAATACGATCTCGAAGCGCGTCAGACGGCTCAGGCGAAAATCGAAGAGTTCAGGTTCTTCCTCGATCAGGCCAACGAGCGGGTACGCAAGGAGAAAGAGCAGCTCAGCTCCGACGGCCATACGATCCTCGTCGCCGTCACGACGGCGGGCGAGGGGATGATCAACCAGCACTTCGGAAGCGTACGCGAATTCCTGATCTACGAAGCGGGCGACAAGGGTATCCGGTTTATCCACCACCGAAAAGTGGAAGCCGAATACTGTGCGGGGCCGGACGGTACGAATCCGCTCCAGCCAATTTTGGATCGTCTCAAAGACGTGAAGCTGATCCTCACGGCCAAAATCGGCGGATGCCCTCAGGGGGATTTGGCGGCAGCTGGGATTGTTGCGGATCAAGATTACGCGTACCAGCCGATCGAAGCCTCGGTGCTTAAAGCGACTCGAAAATATTTTAACCTGCCGGAAGAAATGGAAGTAAATTAACACATCGTCATTCCCGCGAAGGCGGGAATCCAGCTTTGCATTTTTAAGATGGATCCCCGGGTCAAGCCCGAGGATGGCGGGAACGGGAAAGGAAATCACTATGGCGCTCATCAACGACACTACACTGCGCGACGGGGAGCAGGCTCCCTACGTCGCGTTCAATACCGCCGAAAAACTCCGTATCGCGACGCTGCTCGATGCGTGCGGTGCGGACGAACTCGAAATCGGTATTGCGGCGATGGGCGAGCGTGAACGCGACGACATCAAAGAGCTGTTGGCTCTGGGGCTCGGGGCGCGGATGATGACGTGGAACCGGATGATGATGGAAGATTTGGAAGCCTCCCTCTCGTGCGGCGTCCGCGCCGTCGATCTCTCCATTCCCATCTCCGATCTGCTGATCGGGGTTAAATTCGGAGGATCAAAAACCAAAGTCCTGCGCGAACTCGAACGGGTTGTCAGCGCCGCGACGAAAGAGGGGCTGTTCGTCTGTATCGGCGGCGAGGACAGTTCGCGCGGCGATATCGGATTCATCCGCGACGTGATGGAGCTCTCACGCGAATGCGGCGCGTCACGTTTCCGCTACTGCGATACGGTGGGGATCATGACCCCGACGCAGACCTACAACATCGTCAAATCGCTGTGCGATTACGATCTGCTCCCCATCGAGATGCATACCCACAACGACTTCGGCCTCGCCAACGCCAACGCCCTCAGCGGCATCGACGCGGGAGCCGTATCGATGAACACGACCGTCATCGGGCTGGGAGAACGGGCGGGGAACGCGTCGTTCGAGCAGGTCGTGATGGCGCTCAAACATCTCTACGGCGAGGCGAGAATCATCGATCCTCTCATGATCCGCGACCTCGTCTCCACCGTGGCCGATGCGGCCAATATGCGCCTCTCCCCCAACGCCCCCATCGTGGGCGAACACCTCTTTGCCCACGAAAGTGGCATCCATGCGAGCGGGATGATGAAAGATTCGCACGCGTACGAGCCGTACGAAGCCGAAGAGGTCGGAAGCGTACGCGAATTTCCGATCGGAAAGCACTCTGGGAGCGCGACGATCCGCTATCATCTGGATCGCATGGGGATCACCGCCGAGAGCGGCGTCCTGCGCGATCTCCTCCCGAAAATCCGCGAGATCGTCACCTCGCGCAAGCGGGTGCTGGAGACGTACGAGCTCAAATCCCTCTATCAGGAAGCACTATGTTCATAGGGTGGCTCAAACACGCCGACGTGGCCGAACTGACCAGGATCGCCGAAGAGACGGGATGGCTGCTGGACGGCTACCACGTCAAGCTCATGATGATGCATGCCCCGCATCTGTGCTACGGCGCGTACGATGATGGAATACTGGTCGGGGCGGTGATGGCCGTCGAATTCGAAAAGAGCGCGATGATCAAATATTTCATGGTCAAGCCCAGCCACCAGAAGCAGGGGATTGGGCGGCGTCTGTTCGATACGCTGTTCGGCGTCCTCAAAAATGAGCATCCCTCTTTGTACCTCCACGCCAATCCGCAGCTGAAAGGGTTTTTCGAAGGGTACGGATTTCAGAGCGTGATGGACGTGGGTCGCTTTCTCAACGTCGGGAAAGTCCCTCCGTTCAGCTTCACCAACGCACAGGCCAAAGAGCTCGACGGCGGCAATTTCGATGCCATCATCCGAAAAGTAGACAGAGAAACGTTCGGCGAAGAGCGGATGGGATTCCTCCTCGATGAGATGGAGCGCAACAGCTCGCTCAAATTCGCCCTCCCGAACTCTTTTCAGCATTCCAGCGTCATCAACGCGCGCGGGGTCTATCTGGGGCCGTGGCAGTGCCGCGAAGGGTTTGAAGAGGAAGCGGAGAAGATGATGCAGGGGGTGCTCTATTTTCGGGGCTTGAAAAAAGTGCTCGCCGACGTCCCGCTTGGCAATGTAAATGCGGTCGCTTTGTTCGAAAAGTACCACTTTCAGCAAAAAGGGATGTTTCTGCATATGGCCTATGGCGAGCCGCGAAACGTCAGATTCGAAAACATCTATGCATTTTCATTGTGAACGCATTATGCATGCAACGTATTAAAACAAGGAGCACACTATGTCCGAAGCAATCGATCACAAAAAAGAGCTGGCAAAGCTAAAGCGTTTAGCGGTTGAGATCGCCTCCGAGATCCATGATATCGTCGAGGATACGGTGTGGACGAACCATGTCAAAATGCCGGAACTGGCGGAAAAACTGGTTAACGCCGTCGAAGCGGCCAACAGATACAAAGCGGAGCACTCCCTCTGAGGGGTGAATCATGGCGACGAAAGAAGAAGTGCTGGCCACGGAGATCTGCGAATGCGGCGGCAAAAGCGTCGCCGAAGCGATCACGATTTTCCAGGAAACGTCGCTTCCGTACAAAAAAGCGAAAAAACTCGTCACCGGGTGTGACAAGAGCTGCTGCCGTGCAGCCCTTCTCAGACTCTTTGACATGGCGTATTTCGGAAACTTCGATTATGACGAGATCGAGCGGCTCATTCAGCTGCGCCACGACAAGCTCGGCGAGATCCTCGAACGGATGAAAACGGGGCGATGACGATACGGCGTGCGGCGGCTGCCGATATCGACGACATGGTTTCTCTGCTCGGCGAGCTTTTCGAGATCGAAGACGATTTCGCCATAGATCCCTGCGCACAGCGGCAGGGGCTCGAACTCCTGCTGAACGATCCGGATGCGACCTTGCTGGTCGCGGATGCGATGGGGAGCGTCGTGGGAATGGCCACAATGCAGCGTTTCGTCTCCACTGCGGTAGGGGAATATGTCGGCCTGATCGAGGATGTCGTTGTCACCATGTCCCATCGTGGAAATGGGATTGGGAGCAGACTACTGCAAGCGATGCTATCCGAAGCGACACGGCAACACCTGATGCGACTGGCCCTGGCGGTCGACGTCCGAAATCTTCGCGCCCTCTCTTTTTACGGGCGGTACGGTTTTCGCATCAGCCGCATGGGAATGTTGTACCGTGCTCAGCCTCTCCCTCTTGCGCCATAGAAATAGCTTTGATCGCTATCGGCGAATGTCGGATTCTTGCTCACGGGTGCGGTTGCCTCGGCGGCTTCAGGAGTTGTGGATTGCAATGCGACGTGTTCGAAGCGTTCCTCTCCCATGCCCTGCAGCTGGCTTTCGAAAACCCGGAGCTTATGTTTGAGCTTGTCGGACAGAGAAACAATCTCTTCGTAATTGCGGAGTGAATACTCTGTTTCCGCATCGCTGGCTTTTGTACGGCCACCCAGTAGAGCGCCCAAGAACGCTTTTTTCTTCGGCGCGTAATAGATCGGGTAGATTTTGGTGTATCTGTCGTGCATGGCCAGAAACAGCGTTTCTATGTCATCGAGCACCATCTGGCTGATTCCCAGCGAAAATCGGATCGCTTCGTCGTAGAACCATTTTCCGAAATCTGAGTCGGCAGGACTGAGTTCGATCGAGCTTTCAGAAACCTCGATCCCCGAGACGAGAAGTTTGATTCCGTTGACCCACCGTACGTGGGCGGTACGGGCCTGATAGAGGCGGTGCAGAGTGTATTCTTTCGGTGTCATGATTCCCCTTTGGTAATGTGTTGGTGGAGTGCCGGTTTATTTGATGTTTTGCCTCGATCAGGCAGAAATCCGATGCAGTATATCTATTCGAACGCTCTGTAAATGCAATAAATGGATTATTTTTTAATCAATATTGTTGTTTATACATGCTGCAAAACCCATTCCTACAAATTTGTCTGCAAAATGTCATTTTGTCGCTGCGATATACGAAATGTCGCAAAAAACCGTAGAACACCCCTTGCATCAAGTACAGCGAAGTTCAAAACAAAGGGGTTTAAAATGGCTGGAAGCGCTAGCTTGCGTCAAATCGCATTTTACGGAAAAGGTGGGATCGGTAAATCTACCACATCTCAAAATACACTGGCAGCGATGTCACATTACTTCGGTAAAAATATCATGATCGTCGGCTGTGACCCGAAAGCGGATTCAACCCGTCTGATCCTTCATGAGAAAGCGCAGGATACCATCCTTTCTCTTGCGGCGGAAATGGGAACCATCGAAGATGTCGAGATGGAACAAGCCCGTCTTTGGGGTAAAGGCCTATTTGATCGTGAAACTCCGGGCGGCTGGATCAACTGTACGGAATCCGGCGGACCGGAACCGGGAGTAGGGTGTGCGGGTCGCGGTGTTATTACGGCGATCAACTTCCTCGAAGAAGAGGGTGCATACGATGAAGAAGGGCTTGATTTCGTCTCCTATGACGTTCTAGGTGACGTTGTGTGCGGCGGATTCGCCATGCCGATTCGTGAAGGTAAAGCACAAGAGATTTACATCGTAATGTCAGGTGAAATGATGGCGATGTACGCGGCAAACAACATCTCTAAAGGGATTTTGAAATACGCCAACACCGGTGGAGTACGTCTGGCTGGCCTCATCTGTAACGCCCGTATGACAGACCGCGAATACGATCTGGCGTTAGAACTTGCTCAACGTATCGGAACACAATTGATCCACTTCGTACCGCGTAACAACATCGTTCAGCACGCGGAGCTCCGCCGTATGACGGTTGTCGAGTACAGCCCAAGTTCGGATCAGGCGAAAGAGTACAAAGAGCTTGCCCGCAAGATCGTGTACAACGACATGAAAATCATCCCGACTCCGGTCAGCATGGATGAACTCGAAGACTTGCTCCTCGAATTCGGCCTTGAAGACGAAGTGGACGAAACCCAGGTTGGTAAAGCGGCAGAGGCGTAATTGTTGTCATTCCCGCGAAAGCGGGAATCCAGCTGGATCCCCGGGTCGAGCCCGAGGATGACGTGAAGACATATACCGTAACCCCGTAGGGTACATGCCAAAGGCACTGGGCCTACCGCCGAGGTAAACCCAGTGTTAACGTAGTCATCGGGGCTTTGCTCCGATGACGTTCCAACATCTTAATGAAAAGAAACTAACAGAAAAAGGAGAAAAGATGTTTATTTTAGGTTTTCACTTCCCAGCAGATATGGGGAATAAAGTTCCGGATGAAAAAGTAATCGAAAAACTCAAAGACGTGGATGTCAGCGATGTCAACGAAATCAAACTTTTGATGGGTACCAAAGACAAAGACAAGCTGTGGTTGAGCTATACGAACAAAGAGACATTCTTGTTCCGTGCAATGGTTCATTACTTCAAAGAAGAGAACCCAAACAAAGAGCAAAAGTACATGATCTACATGAACCGTTATCAGATGTCCGAGATCGCGAAACGCGTTGATGCGGCGGATGATGAGACAATGGCACTGTGCAAAAACCTCGATTCGATGGAACAATTCCGCATCGAAGTCGCGTAAGGAAGAGGTGTATTATGGGTCCAGAAACATTAGAAGCCAAACAACAAGCGGCCATTGAAGAGGTCTTGAAAGCGTATCCGGAGAAAGCGGCCAAAAACCGTGAAAAACACCTCGGTGTCGGAACTCCGAACGATGAAGCCCAAAAAACATGCGGTGATGTCCGCTCCAACAAAAAAACCGTCCCCGGCGTCATGAGCCAGCGCGGTTGTGCGTATGCGGGATCAAAAGGGGTTGTATGGGGTCCGGTCAAAGACATGATCCACATCAGCCACGGTCCTATCGGATGCGGTCAGTACAGCCGTGCGGGTCGCCGTAACTATTACATCGGTGTCACCGGTGTCGATACGTTCGTTACGATGAACTTCAGCTCCGATTTCCAGGAAAACAACATCGTTTTTGGTGGAGACAAAAAACTGGGTAAGTGTATCGACGAGATCGAAGAGCTTTTCCCGCTCAACAACGGTATCACTGTTCAATCGGAGTGTCCGATCGGTTTGATCGGGGACGATATCAATGCGGTAGCGAAAAGCAAAGCCAAAGAGATCAGCAAAACGATCGTTCCGGTCAACTGTGAGGGTTTTCGCGGGGTGTCCCAGTCACTCGGTCACCATATCGCCAACGACGCGGTTCGTGACTACATCTTCGAAGGCGATCTCAGCCATATCGATATCACTGACGTGACGCCCGGCGAGTACGACGTTGCGATCATCGGAGACTATAACATCGGCGGTGACACATGGTCGAGCCGTATCCTTTTAGAGGAAATGGGTCTTCGTGTCGTGGCTCAATGGTCAGGGGATGCGACGCTCAAAGAGATGGCGCTGACCCCTAAAGTGAAATTGAACCTGCTGCACTGCTACCGTTCAATGAACTACATCAGCCGTCACATGGAAAAAGAGTTCGGGATTCCCTGGGTAGAGTACAACTTCTTCGGACCGACCCAAACGATCAAATCGCTTCGCAAAATCGCGTCATTCTTTGATGAGACTATCCAGGCGAAATGCGAAGAGGTCATCGCAAAATACCAACCGATGATCGATGCGGTCATCGCAAAATACAAACCACGTCTGAACGGTAAAACGGTTATGTTGTTCGTCGGCGGACTCCGCCCTCGTCACGTTATCGGTGCCTATGAAGATTTGGGTATGGAAGTCATCGGAACGGGGTATGAGTTCGCTCATGATGACGACTACAAACGGACCAAAGAAGAGATTTTCCGATCGACCGTCATCTACGATGACGTCAACGAGTACGAACTCGAAGCATTCGTCAAAAAACTTCAGCCTGACCTTGTTGCTTCAGGGATCAAAGAGAAGTACGTATTCCAGAAAATGGGTCTGCCTTACCGCCAGATGCACTCATGGGATTACAGCGGACCTTACCACGGATACGACGGATTCGCGATCTTCGCCCAGGATATGGATCTTGCGATCAACTCTCCGGTATGGGCGCACTCAAAAGCACCATGGGAGAAGGAAGGGTGACGTGAGAGTTGCCGAGGCGACTCTCGCCAAGCGCCAAGGGCGCGCGGGCCTGCTGCCGAAGCAAACTCAGCGTTAGCGTAGCCGGCCGGACTTCGTTCGGTCGGCGTTCCATACAAAAGGAGATAATCATGCAAGAAGTAGAAAAAATCGTAAACGGGAAAGACCTGTTTAAACGCCCGGAGTACGCAGACGTACTCGCCAACAAGAAACAATTTGAGTCCTCTATGCTCGCCATCAACCCCTCTAAAGTGGATGAAATCGCCGAGTGGACGAAATCATGGGATTACCGTGAGAAAAACCTCGCTCGTGAAGCGATCACCGTCAATCCGGCCAAAGCATGCCAGCCTCTCGGGGCCGTCATGGTTGCGCTCGGATTCGAGGGGACGATGCCGTACGTTCACGGTTCACACGGATGTGTCGCCTATTTTCGTTCGTACTTTACCAAACACTTCAAAGAGCCGACTCCCTGTGTTTCGGATTCTATGACAGAAGATGCGGCGGTATTCGGCGGATTGGTGAACATGAAAGAGGGGCTTAAAAACTGTGCGGCAGTTTATAAACCTAAAATGATCGCCGTTTCGACAACCTGTATGGCCGAAGTCATCGGGGATGACCTGATGGCGTTTATCATCGCGGCAAAAGAAGAAGACGGCGGAGAGTTCCTCCCGGCCGAATACCCGATCCCGTTTGCGCACACTCCGTCGTTCGTCGGAAGCCACATCACGGGTTATGACAATATGATGCACGGTATCATGTCTCAACTGACCGAAGGGCAAAAAGGGGAGACTGCGCAGCGCATCAACATCATTCCCGGTTTTGAAACGTATATCGGAAGCCTCCGTTCGATCAAAAGCATCGTAGAAGCGTTCGGCACAGACTATATCATGTTGGGCGACCACTCGGATCAGTGGGATATGCCGGCCGGTAACTACGAAATGTTCCAGGGCGGAACAAAACTCGATGACGCCAAAGATTGCATCAACTCGAGCGCAACGATCTCGTTGCAAAAATACGCCACGTCCAAAACGATGAAAATGGTCGAAAAACGGTGGAAACATGCTGGTGGCCACAGCAATCCGATCGGCCTCAAAGGTACCGATGAGTTCGTCATGAAACTTGCCGAACTGACCGGAACAGAAGTACCGCAAAAACTCAAAATCGAGCGTGGCCGCCTCGTCGATGCGATGCAGGACAGCTATCCGTACATGCACGGCAAAAAATTCGCGATCTGGGGTGATCCCGACTTCCTCATCGGAGCCGTATCGTTCCTCCTAGAGATGGGTGCCGAACCGACTCATGTTCTTTGCCACAACGCACCGAACGGCTGGGAAGCAGAGATGAGAGCATTGCTCGATACCTCTCCGGCGAAAGATTCGCTCCACGTGTGGGCGGGCAAAGATTTGTGGCACATGCGTTCACTCCTCTTCACCGAGCCGGTCGATTTCATGATCGGAAACAGCTACGGCAAAGAGTTGATGCGCGATACCGGGACTCCGTTGATCTACATCGGATTCCCGATTTTCGACCGCCACCACCTCCACCGCTACTCTATCAGCGGGTACGATGGAGCGTTGAACCTCCTCACCTGGATCACGAACAAAGTTCTGGATCAGTTGGATGAAGATACCAAAGGTATCGCCACAACCGACTACTTCTTCGATCTCGTCCGCTAAAAGTCCCCCTTTGGGGGATTCTTCATTGATTTTCGTCAACGCCACGCTTCTGTGGGGATTTTTGGTTAAGTTTTTTGTGTATGCGCGGTCAGATAACTGTTTTTTCAATCTCTCTAGAATCAAGAGGACGGTAAAAATAGTATCCCTGTACCATATCGATGCCGTTGGCGACCAAAAAGTCGAGTTCCTCTTTCGTCTCGACCCCTTCGGCGATCACTTCGAGATTCAACCCTTTGGCCAGCGAGATGATGGTTTTGACAATAGTCTGGTTTTTAGGCTCATGTGGGATGTTACGGATAAATGAGATGTCGATTTTGAGCTTGTCTACGGGGAGGTTCTTGAGATACGACAAGGACGAATACCCGGTACCGAAATCGTCGATGGATATCTTGAATCCCATGGTTTTAATAATCCCCAGCGTTGCGATCATTTTTTCGGGATTTTCGAGAATCGAGCTTTCGGTGATTTCGAGTTCGATCCATCGGGGATCGCATCCGGTCTCTTCGAGAATTGTTTCGAGTGTAGAGATGAAATGGCTGTGAATGAGTTGACGTGCGGAGACGTTGATTGCAATCTGTCCTTTCAAACGGCCGGATCGGCTCCACCGAAGTGCCTGCAGGAAACCTTCGCGCAGCACGTATTCGCCGATTTGGAGGATCAAACCGCTCTCTTCGCATATCGGGATAAATGTCGCTGGGGGAATGTCGCCATCGGGGGAGTTCCAGCGCAATAATGCTTCATATCCGATGGCGGAGCGGGTACGCGGATCAATTTGCGGTTGATATTTCAGGTAGAGGCCGCCATCTTTCAGCGCTTTTTTGAGATTCGCCGAAACGGTTGTCCGGACAACCGTCTGGTAGGTATACAACGGGTCATAAAACCGGTACGTATTTTTCCCCTTTTTCTTGGCTTCATACATCGCGGCATCGGCGTATTGGAGCAGCTCTTCGGCGTTTTGCGCATCATGGGGATGATTGGCGATACCGATGCTGGCGGAGGTGTAAACCTGGATTCCGTCGATCGAAAACGGCTGGTAAAGACCTTTGATCAGCCGGTTCAGAGAAAAAGTAATCACCGATTCATCAACGGTCGGAACGATCACGACGAATTCGTCACCTCCTGTACGGACGATGTAATCGGTTTCATCCGTAAAGACCTCCCCGAGCAGATGGGAAAATTCTACCAGCAGCTTGTCCCCGAATCGGTGACCGAATGAGTCGTTGATTTCCTGAAATCCGTCCAGGTCGAAAAAGATCAGCGAAAAGGGGAGGGCATCGGGAGTGCTGAACTGACGGTTAAGGTATTCAATCAGGCTCAGACGGTTGGGGAGGAATGTCAGCGGATCGGTATGTGCCTGCCGATCGAGTTTTTCGTTGGTGTCCGCGATCGTTCTGTCATACCGGGCCCGGTCGGTGATGTCGCGGGAGATTCCAAACAAGCCATAAACGTTTCCCTGCGAATCTTTGAGGGGTCCTTTGCTGACCCACACATATTTTTCTTCGCCGCTGGAGGTGACGATTTTCTCTTCATAACTGACCACTTCGTTCCGCAGAAGAATCCGCTCATCGTCACGGCGGATTTTATCGGCGGTTTCTGGCGAGAAAAGGAGCGCATCGGTTTTGCCGAGAACCTGATCGGATGTGATTCCGACCATAGCCTCCGCTCCGGAATTGAAAACCTGGTAGCGCCCCTCATTGTCTTTGATAAAAATCGCATCCGGTGAACGCTCGATGATTGTTTTCAGAAGAGAATGGGAACGCTCCTGTTTTTTGAGAAAATAATGCACGGTTCCAAACAAGAGAATCGCAGTGATTAAAATATAAAAAAAGCCTTTGTACGTTTGCATCAGATGGATCTGCGTGGCATTTTCATGGGCGAGAAACTCGACCCATCCATCGGAAAAGTAGATCCACACAAACCCCGTCGCGATGTATATCAGAGTGATATTCAGGGCATGGGCAAATGGGGTATCTGTCTTCATCTGTTGGCATTTCCCTTTCGTAGATAGAGACATTTTATCATGTTCGGTGGGCGGATGAGTAAATGGTGTGTGAACTGCTCGGGAATGACATATGCATTATATTCTCAATTTATCTACAAAGGATTCATATGGAACATCATGTCATTATCGAAAAACTGTGTAGCTGCGCGAAAAAAGAGGGGATGAGCCAGATCACTACCTTTGAAGCCAAAGATGCCGCTTCGGATGCTGCCCGGACGCAGCTGGACTCTATGCAGGGCCGTTTCTGCGGCAAACACGAATTCACCCTTGTCGAAGTGGACGATCATTTCGTCATCGGGATGGCCGGCGGATGCGGATGTAAATCGTCATAGAAGTGTCGAGGCCTCCTATGGGAGTCGCAGTTTATGCTTTGATATCGAGTAGGGTACCAATCCCCGTCAGATCAGAACCCGACATGCCGCCGCTTTGGACGGGAACGGGCTGGATACTTTCCAAAAGTTTTAAGACACTCTGCGCTTGAACATCCATCGCTTTACTCATGGCGAAAATCCCCGGAGACATTCCCGAAGAGCTGCTGACCGATTCCATAAATTACCTCTTTTGCGTTATGGCATAATTATTCATTGGTTATGGTATCTTTATTGTTTAAATATTTTCGTAAAAAAAGGAATTTAATTGGTTATTAGAGTCTATTATGATTACACTTCTTTGCCTGTAATTGCCGGAAATAGAGGGAAATAAAGGCTTCTTTACTCAATAATTTTCTTGTATGTTAAGAAATTAAGCGAAATTTAGTGACCGTATTTGGGGACGTTTTTATTTTGAAAAACTATTGATTTTAATCAAGAGTCATCCATCTAATTATAAACCTTCACTAATCGCGCTAATAACGACTCTAATACGTTGTTAACTAAAGATACACCCAAACGGCTTGCTATTAATGTTTGAAGCGCTAGAACATGGTTTATGTACTCTATTTGCTCATCTACAGTGAATCGTTTCCAGTTCTTCTTGTTTTTCTTTCCATTATGAGCTTTAATAAGTAGCAGTATCTGGATGATGATTACCTGACTCAGGGATTTATAATTGCTGTTGTATGGTCGGTTTCTAATGTAATTTAATTTTTAATATTTTTGATTGGGCAGAGTAGAGGCAGTTGTCTTGGTGAAAATGAAGTTCGTACCTGCAATTCTAAGGGAAAGCTTATTTGTTTTTGACCAAGTAAAGACAAATAATGTCCAGCAAGCCTTCCATACTACGATCATACAACTCATAAGGAGCTATTATGATCGACATAAACCTCAAACTAACTATTTCAGATACCTACCATGTAGAACCAGAAAGCCGTGATCTTGTCGCAAGATGGATGTTGACAATAATTTTAAAGCTAGGTGGGCATAAAGAGCTAATTGGTGATCATCGTATGCCTTACGATGATTTGAATGATTTTTTTGGTTTTGAACCTTATGGTGAAGACTATGATAGAGAAGATCGCCCGATGCTAATAAGTGCGCTTGAAGAATTAAAATATACCATTGATAATAGCCCTAAAAGTACTTGTACTATTCTCGAAAACAATATTAATAAACTATGTAAAATCATTGAGCTCACTAACATAGAGATTGATGTTTTACGATTTTGTATTTATTTACATTATTATGAAATTCTTGAAAATTGTGCTCGTCTTTTAAATGAGATGACAAGTGATAAATTTGAGCATTGTCTTTCTGTTATTTTGGGGTATCCACGTAAAGCAATAAAAGAAGTCTTTTCTTCAAAAGCAACTTTGGTAAAAAATTCATTTATTGCTATTGATCGTGCTTCTAGTCGAGCCATGAAAAATAAAATTGATATTACATCAAATGGATTTGCTGACAAGATGATGTCAAGTGATGATGACATCGAAGAGATGATTCGAGATGTGGTACGTCGTTGTGAAAAAACCACATTGACGCTTGAAGAATACCCTCATCTTTCTCAACAACTTGAGATTTTAGTTCCCTATATGCGCCATAGCATTGAGAATAAGAAGTCTGGAACCAATATTTTACTCTATGGTCGTCCAGGTACAGGTAAGACAGAACTTGTTAAGGCAATTGCTCAAAAGATTAACATGAGCTTGTATGAGGTCAGCTATGCAGACGAGGATGAAAATCCAATTGAAGGGACTCGACGTTTAAGTGCATATCGTACGGCCCAAAGTCTTTTTTGTCAAAAGCCAATTATGTTAATGTTTGATGAAATAGAAGATGTTATCAGTGCAGAACATGATGGACTTTTTGGTATGCGCAAACGACAGAATAACAAGGGATGGTTAAACAGAGTCCTCGAAACAAACGCCATACCTACCATCTGGATTACCAACAGCGTTAGATCTATGGATGATGCGATTATACGACGTTTTGACATGGCAATTGAAGTACCTATCCCGCCAAAATCCAAGCGACGTGATATCATTCAAGCCCATTCAGAATCTTTATTGGAAACCAAATCTCTTGAAGCTATCGCGGACAATGAACATGTAGCTCCTGCGATTATAACCCGTGCAGCAAAAGTTATGGAGGCAATCAAAGATCAGACATCAGATGCGTCTAAATCTTTTGAAATGCTGATAGATAACACGTTAAAGGCTCAAGGATTAGGCGGTATCAATAAAACAATAGAGGGAGAGCTCCCACTCTCTTATGATCCTAGCTATGTCAATACCTCTATGGATTTGACACGGCTGTTAGGCGGCATTAAAGACAGTAATAGTGCTCGACTATGTCTATATGGCGTACCGGGGACAGGCAAGAGCGCGTTTGGGAAATGGATCGCGCGTGAGCTTGATAAACCATTTTTACTCAAAAAAGGTTCGGATTTGATTTCAATGTATGTTGGTGGAACAGAGAAAAATATTGCGAGAGCTTTTCGTGAAGCCACGGATGAGAGTGCGGTGCTGGTCTTTGATGAAGTGGACAGTTTCTTGCAAGATCGAAGAACCGCAAAAGCATCATGGGAGGTAACTCAGGTTAATGAGATGCTTGTTCAAATGGAAAATTATAATGGGATTTTTATTGCAACTACCAACTTGATGGATGGTCTAGATCAAGCTTCACTGCGACGATTTGATCTAAAGTTAGAATTTGGATATCTCAAACCCATGCAAGCTTTGGAACTCTTCGCTATCGAAGCAAAAATGATGGGCATCGAAGAGATCTCTACAAGGATCGAAAAAGAGATACAAAACTTGGCTATGCTAACTCCTGGAGATTTTGCAGCAGTACGTCGGCAGGGTCGATTTGCTTCGATCAGATCAGCTGAAGAGTTGCTTGAGCGTATCAGTGATGAAGTTTCTATAAAAAACCAAGAACAGGTTAAAACAATAGGCTTTTTACGATGAATTTTTGAATTTTTCACTTATAAATCCAGATTAGATAAGACAAATGTTGTCCAGATAATAAAGCATACTGTTTCTCTTAAAAGAGACAGGAGAAACAGCATGACCGATAATACAAATCCCCCTCAAATTGATATAGTCTACGAATCCACCAGTGAAACAACCTTAAAATCCAAACGTCTCAATTATGAGAAAATCAAAGAGCTTTGTACAGAAGCTCAATATTTACGAGTAGAACTGAATAAATCGCAATCAAAAGAGATACGTGCTCGATTGGACACTTTTCTTCAAGAGCTCCATAAGCTCCGAAAATCAACATCAAAACATCTCGATAGCGACGAAGTGATGTCTGACGTAGTATGGATTACGCAATATATTAAGGCTGATGAATGGAACAATGTAACACGATGGCTCAGCAATATTGACAGCTCATTACGTGAGATGTGGTCACATTATATGGATTCAATTAATAAATCCAAAAATGTAGAGGAGTCATAATGCAAATTCAAACTATTTCTGATTTCATCAAGGCTCCGATAGAACTGAGAGACAATCCACAGTTTATGCTCGATGGAATCAAAAAATTTGGTGTCGATATTTTTAAAATTTCCTCAAAACGATTGCAAGATGATCGTGAATTTATTGAAAAAGCGCTGAATATTTCGATTGATGTTTATAGGCACTTATCAAAACAGTGGCGAAAAGAGTTTGCTGTCACGTTAAATGAAGCGAGCCTTTGCGAGTTATATGAATTTTTGCCCAAACATTTTCATCAGGATGAGGAACTATACATCAAGATACGGGGCACTCGTAACTATCGATTTGCTTCTGAACACCTGCGAAATAAAAGAGAGCATGTTGTATATGCTGTGGAACGAGAGGGTATAGCACTCAAATCTGTGAGTGAAGCGTACAAAAATGACAAGGATATTGTGATGAAAGCCGTTGGGCAGGGTAGTAAAATATTGCAATATGCTTCTGAAGCATTAAGAGATGATAGAGATGTGGTTTTAAAGGCGATGCAATGTGATATTTTTAATTTTGCTTATGCATCAGAACGACTACGTGATGATTATAAGATTGCACATATGGCAATGAAAGAATACGGTAGGATCAATTTTCAATTTCTCTCTCTAAGACTTCAAAATGATCCAAGAATGGTAAAAATGAAAAGAAACTTCGTTTTTGTAGATTGGGCTTGTCAGTAATTTTGTATGAGCATTTTGTGATTTTAACGGTAGAGATCGAGAAACTCTTCCTTGGTGAGCTTTCTGCGCTCACTGTAAGACTCGATCAGAAACTCATCAGACGTAATATTGATCCAAAGTTCAATCTGGAGTTTGCAATCATAAAAGCCGCTGATTTCACGAGGTATCATCATCTTGCACGCACCCATTATGATTCTTGGACTGGTAATGTTGTCATGTTCGACAAATCTAACTACCGCTTCAACCTCTTGAATATAATCTTCAAGTGTATATGGACCACCGAAAATAACGTTTCGCTCCTCCTCGTTAAATTCTCGCATAATCGTTGGATGATAAACAATAGGCTTATTGAGTTGCCGTTGGAATATTTTCTCAATCAAAGCTTTGCACTTTGTGCGTTCATCAAATGTCATTCCATATCCTTTACATTTAGATTGTATGGATAGTAATCAAAAATATAGACTTATAATGTCCAACTTTTCGTGTAAAGTTTTAAATAATTACTCCTATCTTTACTATATTAAGACAAATAATGTCTTAATGGTCTGATAAACTCCTTTTTATATTAATTGAGGATGGAAAATATGGAACACTTTACTATTATTAAATCAAATAAAGTAATAAAACCTCGGATCGTGGTAGTTGATGTCAGGGATAATAATGAAAAGATAACCGATGATATGTTTCAAGAACAAATGCCAGGCATTGAGCTGATTCTTGTAAATATGGATGAAGATACGAATCATGAAAAATTTCGTGAAACTTTAGAAGGCGCTGATATTGTTTTCATCGTAATGAGTAGTGATACTGAAATAGTATCAGTTCACATTGCAAAGATTGCAAAAGAAGCAGGTGCATTGACAATCGCTATAGTTGACAAAACTTTTTCTTATGAAGCACTAAAAAGCGTGGTAGATTCGGTAGTAGTTTTCCCTAATGACAAAGCTCTCTCGAGTATCGACAGTATATATGCCCAAGTCATCAATGGAATATCGGGTGTGATTCTTGCTAATGGTGAAGACGATATTAACCTCGATTTTTTTGACCTGAAAACGATTATGTGTCGTGGAGGAATTGCTGTTATTGGTATTGGAGAATACCGAGGAATGAATGCCGCAGTTGAAGCGATTAATAGTGCAATGAAGTCTCCATTACTTATTATGCCAATCAAAAAAGCATCAGGCGTTTTAGTTCGCTTTCATATGCATTCAGAATACCCATTTATGGACATCAGTTCTGCTCTAGAAGTCATTCATAAAAGTATTGATGATAGTGCTGATATTATTTTTGGTACCACAACAGACAAAAGCTTGCCGCTTGATTTTATCCATATTACGCTTGTTGCTACTGGATTTGAAAAAAGAGCTATGGTTGCAGTAAATAATATATGATAAACTATAATAAATGCAAGTGGGAGCATACAATTTGAATACTCAAATAAATAGTCTATTACGACAGACAGAAAAAATTATTGAGAAACATGATGCCATTGATAAAGCAATAGGCGGAAAATTTAATATTTTCAGTATTTTGGGTATGGAACACTATGAGGTAAAAACACACTCGGCATTTATTTATGACTTTATCAATCCTCAAGGTTCACATGTGCAGGGAGATACTTATCTTCGTTTATTTGCTAAAGAAGCGCTTGAGATTGAAGTTTTCAATTGTAAAGATTTAAAAGTTAAGAGAGAAGACCCAACAAATGAAAATCGTCGTATTGATTTTACCATCGAAAATGATCAGTATGTTATAGCCATCGAAATGAAGATTTACGCATCTGATCAACATCAACAGCTTGTAGATTATGCAAGTCATATAAATAGTCGTGCAGAGAAACTGGGGAAGAAAGCAAAAGTTTACTATCTTACTCTTGATGGTAATGATGCAGAAGAAATAAGCACACGAAATCAACTTACGCAGGAAGATGTTGTTTATAAAAAAATATCATTTTCTTCTCATATTTTAAAGTGGATTGAGATGTGTACTAAAGAGAGTGTAGTACTTCCAGCTGTTCGAGAAACATTGGCACAATATTCAAAATTACTACGAAAAATAACCAATCAAAATGAGGAAACAATGGATAATGAGCTTGTGGAATTACTATTAAAAGATAGCAACCTTATAGTGGCTGATAAACTTAGTAAGGCATTGCCTGAAGTAAAAGCAAAAATTGAATTAAAGTTCTGGAAAAAAGTAAATGAATTACTAGTTCCTATGTTGAGTGAATATGATTTAATTTATAGAGATACTGAAGACGATGGAATATTTGAACGTATTCGGAATCGTCAAAAAAGTGGTGTAGGTATTATTTGGATGTATCATAAGGCAGAATACGCTAAAGGTAAATTGTTTAATTTTGCTTTAGCGTATGATAATTATAATGACAAGTTGTATATTGGATGCTATCCATGCAAACTAGATGGTACTTTTATTCAAGATAGTAGTACATGTGTAAAGCTACTTAATGAGCCATTTAAAGCAAATAAGCATTATGAGTATTTTGGTCAAAAAAGAAATTTTTTCGGTGATGGTATTTTTGAATTGCTCGACCCTAATAAGTGCGATGAAATGGCAGAAGAGACTGTCAACGATCTTATGCCCTATTTGGAAATTTTGCAACAACGTATTAATAATTATTTTCAGAATAAACAGGAGTCTTGAAAAATTAAAATAAGACAATTTATGTCCATGTAATTACTCATACTGTAAACATACGGTTGGGCGGTATGTTACAAGATTGGTGATAGCGTATAGACACAATTTGTCCCCAATACCGCTATAATAATTCCACAATTATTCAAATGAGGTATCATGGCAATCCTAGCCGATCACGGATCACGTGGCAATCCACTCCAGCACAAACGTCACGCAGAGATACTTGAACGTCTCGAAAACGGGGAAGAACTCTCCATCGGGGAGCTTGCACGAGAGTGGAACGTTGATCCCAAAACTATTCAGCGTGATTTTGACAAACTCAAACAGATGTATCCAGGACGTGTCGAACGGGGAGAGGACAAAAAACGCTACCATAAACCACTCTCTCGTCGTGCTCAAAACGATGGGGATATGGTTCTGGAAATGTTGGAGAGCATGGTCAAAGACATAGGCGTCGATTTTTATAAAAAAGCCCACCCACTACTAGAGCGTTTACAGCGTCAAATCAAATCACCGTTTTATACTCGTCTCGATATCGAAGATATCGGCAGTAAATTTGATATCGTGATGCGTCTTGAAAAAGCCATCGAGCAAAAGCGTGAAGTTGCAATATCGTATATTCCATACGGTGGAAAAGCACCTAAAGAGTACACCAATGTCCGACCTATAAAAGTGATCGTGTATGAGGGATTTTGGTATTTACTAGCGCAGCACGATGACTATACTAAAAAGTTTTACATTAAAAATATAAACAGTTGTGAGATCAGCGAGATGCTTTTTAAGCATAACCCTCAAATCATTGAAAGACTGGAAAATTCTCTGAATGTATGGTTTTCAACGAGCGTTGAACCATACGAAGTACGATTATGGGTTGATGCAGAAGTTGTGGTTTATTTCGAGCGCAAGCCTGTCGCAAAGAATCAAAAGCTTTACAAACAGCCCGATGGAAGTGCAGAGCTAGTAGTCAAAGTGACGAGCGATGAAGAGGTATACCCGATATTAAAATATTGGATGCCAAATGTCCGTATTATCGAACCAGAGTACATCCAAGAAAATTTTGAAAAAATGCTTTCGAGCTATTTGAAGGGAAAGTGATGTTGTTTTCCATCAATCATGATAAAGAATACGGAAATAAAGTGTTCATTTGTTATTATTGATTGATCTATAGGTGCTTAATGGTTAAAATTATAAAAAAGGGTGAAAATGTTTTTAGAAGGGCTGCATAATAAAATTCTAGATGAATTTAAAAATAATGGATGGAATGACCCCCAAAGAGTAGACACTTTTTTATTCGTTGATTTAGTCTATTTAGGTAGACTCGTACAACGAACAGGAGAAGTGAATGCCACCGAGATATACAGAAGAGTTTAAACAAGAGGCTGCGAAGCAGGTAATCAGCAACAATTATTCGGTCAAAGAGGTTGCAGAGCGGTTGGGAGTACATCCCGATTCATTAAAAAAGTGGGTGAGCCAATACAAACATCCCAAAGAGTTTGGGCAGCAGCAGGTGGCCAATGACGAGATTCGACGGCTTAAGGCGGAGCTGAAACGGGTTACCGAGGAGCGTGACATATTAAAAAAGGCCGCCGCGTACTTTGCCAAAAACCCAGGATAAAGTACGCATTTATACAGGTTCATGAGCCGGTGTACCCGGTTCGGCGGTTGTGCAAGGCGATGCAGGTGCATCCCAGCGGATATTACGCATGGGTGAAATCCCCTGAGTCAGAACGGGACAAAGCCAATAAAGTATTGGCCGAACAGATCAAAGAAGCGTATGCTCAGAGCAATAACGCTTACGGGTATCGCAACATCCATAAAGACCTGAGTGAATCAGGGGTTACCGTCAACAAAAAACGGGTCGCACGTCTGATGAAGCTGATCGGGCTTTACGGTGCGGGTACGTTGAAGAAAAGACCTCGCCATAAGGCGGGGAGCCTGCACAAGGCCCATCCGAATCACCTGAAGCAGTGCTTCAACGTCCAGCATCCAAACGAGGCATGGGTGACCGATATCACCTATATCCGAACCTATGAAGGGTGGCTCTATCTGGCGGTGGTGCTCGATCTCTTCAGCCGTAAAGTGATCGGCTGGGGCATGAGCCATCGCATGACCACATCGCTGGCAATGGATGCCCTTATCATGGCGACCAAACGCCAACATCCCAAGCAACCTGTCTTGCTCCACTCGGATCAGGGGTCACAGTACAGTTCCTACGAATGGCAAAGTCTGCTCAAACGCTGCAACATCATCCCCAGCATGAGCCGACGGGGCAACTGCTACGACAATGCCGTCGTGGAGAGCTTTTTTAAAACCTTGAAACGCGAATGTGTCAGGAAAGAGATATTTATGACGAGAGAAGAAGCCAGATCCAAAATATTCCACTATATCGAGATGTTCTACAACCCCAAAAGACGCCATAGTTATCTGGGCTATTTGTCTCCCAACGAATTTGAGGTAAGATACTTCTCGGAATCAAGAAACCATGAGGTGTTGACGGATAACCAAGCTGTCTACTAAATAGGGGTCATTCCATTTATCAAAACCTACAACTGTTCTCTTCGAAGGCAACTAGTAGGCACCATCTTGATACTTATATCGATGACCTTAGCGAGAGTGGTTTTAAAGAAAATCCATATGTTCTTTCATCAGATGATGAAGATTACTTGGACAGCATCTATAAAGAGTTCCATTCGTTTATCGTTTTCTATATGGTTTCAAATAATATGGACCTAGATGACAATAATCTTTTCATTGATGATAAAGTGATTGATATTGATGAATATCGTATAGGCATAATAATGAATCAATTCAAAAAAGAAGAGCTGTATAAAGTATCTGATGTTGTATTAACAGAAGAAGAGATTGATAGAATTAAAAAGTTATAGTATTAACAATAGCTTCTTCTATGTTGTAAAATACACAAAAAATAATTCAATAACAGCTTTAAGTTTCAAAGATTTTGGTGACGTTTTTGGTGACGTTTTATTTTTAACAGCTTTGAAATGCCGTAAACAAGGGGGTTTAGCATGCAGATAAGGGTATATTATGAAGATACGGACGTAGGCGGAGTTGTCTACCACTCCAATTACCTGAATTTCTGCGAACGGGCGCGGAGCCATCTCTTTTTCGACAGGGGGCGTTCTCCGATTCTGGAAGGGGGGCACTTTGTCGCCAAACACATCGATGCCGACTACCTAAAAAGTGCGAAACTAGGGGATGTGTTGGAGGTCAAAACGTCTCTGCTTGAGATGAAAAAAGCCTCTTTTACGCTCCTGCAGCGGGTTTACCGCGATGCAGAGCTGCTCTTTGAGATGTCCATCGTCCTCGTTTACATCGATTTTTCGGGGAAGATGACGAAGATCCCCGAGGAGGAAAAGGATCTTTTCCTATCGCTGCAATAGCGGCTTGAGTTTCGGGGCTTTTTTTTCGATCGCTTCGGCGATTTCGCGGTTTTCGCGCATCATCGCGACATCCAGCGGCGTCATCCCCTCCGCGCTCATGGCACTTCCCGACGCGCCGTGCTCGATCAGGTACAGGGCGATTGGGTTGTTCCCTTTCCAGATGGCCAGATGCAGGGCGCTCGCCCCTCCGGCATCCTGCGCATTGACATCCGCCCCTTTTTCGACGAGGTACCGAACGGCCTCCATATTCCCGACCCAGCAGGCATACATGAGAATCGTTTTGTTATTGTCTTCGCGCATGGCGTTGGCGTCAATGGCGTTTTGGATTTTGGATTCGAATGCCGCCGTATCGTTGCGATCAAGCAGCGATACGAGTTCCAGTATGTCGGCGCTGTAAAGATGGGCAGTGAGAAGTGACCACGCCAAAAGAATTTTTTTCATAATAAACCCTTATGATATAAATATACCAAACTATAGCACCGAATCTCTTATGGGATAATTATTATCCGCAATACCCCTTAAACTTTCATAATCGTTTATGGAAACCCCTTTGGGCTTTTTCAGAGTGATCAGGGAATGCTCGCGCAGTTTTTTGAGGGTGCGGGAGAGGGTTTCGGGGGTCAGGGAAAGCAGATCGGCGATTTCGATCCCTTTGAGCCGTTCGAATAGTTCGGGTTCGTCGAGTATCAGCCGTGCCACCTTCGCCATTGCGTTGGGGGCGCTGTGACGCTGTAAGGATGCTTCCAGAACCGATATCTTCTGCGTCAGCGAAGAGATCAGGGCAATGCTCAAAGAGGGATTTTGCCCCAGAAGGGTCAAGAAAGGGTCACGGTCGATCTGAATGACGGTGGATTCCCGAGTGCATTCTGCCGATGCCGGGTAGGGGATCCGTTTCAGAGAGGCCACTTCAGCGATCAGCGACGGGGCGCGGAAACGGTGTACGACAATCGTCTCCATTGCCGCCGAGGATTTGAAAACGATCACTTCCCCCTCCACCAGCAGATGAAAAGAGCGGCTCTCCTCCCCTTCGTAAAAGAGGATTTCCCCGACACCGAAATGCTTGAGCGTGCTGATACGTTCGATAGCGGCGATATGAGCGGCATCAAGGTGGCTGAAAAGTCCGGCCTGATGGAAGAGCGGGTTAGGGGTTGAGGGGTTCAAAACCGAACTCTTTCGCCCGCAGAAGCTCTATGGGATAGAGTACCTGTGCATTGGCGATGCGCATCGTATATTTTCGCGGGGTGGAGGTGAGGGCAGAGACGAGATAATCGATCCCGACGCTGCTGGCATAATGGACCCAGTCGAAAACAATGTCGTTGTTCATGAGCATGTTTGTCTCATAAATGTCGGCGGGGAATTCGACCAGCGAGTTGGCCAGGATCATGTTTTTGCGGTCATTGTACTGGGTGAGGGACAACAGGGAAGGATCCACGTTGACCTGTGTGGAGAGTATATTGCGCTCTTTGACACCCGTAAACGTCATATGGGCGGTCAGCAGGGCGCTTTTGACAACCGGCAAGTGAAGAATGACACTTTTTTTGGAAAACGACGCCGGGCGCGAAAGATGGGTGACGATCTTCTCCCCTTTGGGATCGACGGGATAGCTGCTGATCGTTTTCTTGTCGCGTTTGTGGGACAAAAAGACCTCTTCGGTGGAGGTTTTGAGCTGATTTCCCACGGTGGAATTGTCGTAAAAAATCGCGATGGATTCGGACATATAGGGGAGCAGCGCCTCTATCTGACGTTCATAATCGATGGCGCCGAAAACGATGTTGTCCGATGCATACGGAAAATCGCGTTTGTGGACGGTCGGGACAAAGACCGGCATGGAGGGATTTTGCTCTAGCAGGTTTTTGACACCGCCGGAGGTGAGGGGTGCGAGGATGGCGTCCATCCCTTCCCGGGCAATGGTTTTGAGTACTGCGGAAATCGAACCGGCCGATTCGTCGGGCATCATGTAGTGTTTGAGTTCGTAACCGTCATTTTTGCAGCTCATCAGCGTTGCGAGGGACACGTTGTAGACCGACTGGGAATATTTGCCGATCACTTTGGACGAGGAGAGAACCGCGATTTTCATCCCTTGGCCGCTTTCGCGCGAGTGTTCGAAACGATCCGGCTGTTGGGAGCTTTTATGAAAAATGACCGGCTCAGCGTATGCCGTAACGGCCAGTAGAAAAAGCATAGTCATTGTTTGCAAAAATCTCATTGCAGCTGTCCTTTGATGGTTTGCAGGTCGCGCATAGCCTCTTTTTTCAGCGAAGGATTTCGTATCAGATGAAGAGGATGGTAGATCGGTATCAGCAGCGCATCCCCCATCGGAATGATTTCGCCGCGGACACGCTCAAAATCGTCTTCTTCGTGCATGACGAGCCGATAGGCCTCGGGCCCGAGGGTCACGATGATGCGGGGGCGTATCAGCTCGAGCTGTTTGGTCAGAAACAACGAACAGCTGCCGCATTCGCTCTGGGATGGGTTTTGAAATCCGAAAGGCTTGCATTTGACCGCATGGGTCATGTAGACATCGTTTATTCCGAGCAACAGCACTTTTTCGATCATGTCGCGCAGCATGGCGCCCGAGCGTCCCGCATAATAGCTGTTGCTCTCATCTTCGGCGGCGGATACGTAGGCATCCACAAACATCACCTGCGCATGCGGATTGCCGTATCCGCTCATGCTCTGGCGGCGCGACTTGCTCAGATCGCACAGATAGCACTGTTTGATCGTCTCTTCCAGTTGCATAAGCGAATCAGGGAGAACACTGGTCCGGGTCTGTCGGTTGGGGGTCACCGGATCGACATACGTATATCCGAGCGCACGCAATCGGTAGAGATTTTCCAGCAAAGCAAGATTTTGATAGGAGTCCACGTTTGATACTTTCAGGTTTTAGGGGAGTATAAAGGAAAGGGGGTTAAAGCCAGCTAAAAGAAACCTGACCCCGAGGGGTCACGTCAGGGAGTTACGAACAGTGTCCGCCGCCGCAGCAAGAGCTGGCTTCTTCTACGGTAACTTCTACAGGAGTTGATTCCCAAACACCGTGTTTGGTGCAGTAGCCGTGAGCGACAAGATTCAATTTTTTCCCCATAGGAACGATGTTGAACGTCACTTCCGCATGGTTTTTTTCGTTTCCGAGGGTTCCGGGAACAAAATCGGCACGTGCAAGCAGCGTTTCGCCGTTATAAAGTGCGATGTTGGCGATAAAGTGATCGAAATCGTCCGGGTGAGAGTATTCGTTCCCCATTTTCACGGTAACGGCAAATTTTTCACCTTTTTTCGCCGTGGAGGCACAGTGGATAAAAGGAGAATGACGATCGATATAGTCTTTTTTGGCTTCGCGATCTACAGTGCTGATGTCTACGTAACGGTTAATTGTTGGCATGTTTGAAATTCCTTATTGAGATGAATGAAGGCATTGTACACCTCCAAACTTTTAATCCTCCCTAAATCGGATACTTTATCTCTGAATTAATTTTTTCCAAAGCAACAGCGATTTTTAACCAATCTGGCGGTAAAATCGGCCTCTCAATAATACGTACAGTGGATGCAATGATGTTAAAACCTCTTTTGATTGAAATCGGTGTTGAAGAACTCCCGGCGGTACCGCTCCTGAAAGAACTCAATGAAATTGAGAATAAATGGGCGGCCGTTCTGGAAAAAAACGCCTTGATGGGCGAGTTTGAATTTTATTACACCCCCAGACGTCTTGTTCTGTGGCACCGTGAGTTCAAAAGTGTGCAGGACGACCGCGTCGAGGAGTTCTACGGAGCTCCTGTCGAGATCGCGATCAAAGAGGGGGTCCCGACTCCCGCAGCACTCGGTTTTGCGAAAAAATGCGGCGTCGAATTCGATCAGCTCTCCCGCGCCGAAAAGGGAGGCAAAGAGGTGCTGTACTATGCCAAAACCGTACCGGGACGTCCCAGCACCGAGATCCTGGGAGAGATGATCACGACGTGGATCAAAAGCCTCAGCTTCGGCAAATCGATGCGGTGGGGCTCGAGCCACGAAAGCTTTATCCGCCCGATCCGCTGGGTCAACGTGATGCTCGGCGAAGAGCTTGTGGACGTCGAACTTTTCGATGTCCGCTCGTCTGCGCATACCTACGTCCACCGCATAAGCCATTTCGAGGCCAAAGAGGTCGAATCGATCCATCACTATTTTGATCTTCTGAAATCCGGTTCGGTAATCCTCTATCCCTCCGAGCGGCGTGAACGGATTCTGGGAGCGTTTGCCGAGCTGGAAAAAGGGCACGGCATCACCATCGAGATCGATCAGGACCTCCTCGACGAGGTCGTCGCGATCACGGAATACCCGACACCGCTGCTGGGCAGATTCGATGAAAACTTCCTCGAACTCCCGCCGGAGGTCATCATCACCTCGATGAAAGAGCACCAGCGTTATTTCCCCGTGTTCAAAGAGGGGAAACTCATCAACGCGTTCGTTGTCGTATCCAATGCTCTGACCGATGATTTCAGCCATGTTGTCGAGGGGAATCAGCGGGTTTTGCGCCCGCGTCTCTCTGATGCGTTGTTTTTCTACCGTAATGACCTGAAAAAAGGATTGAGTACGGCCGGGCTGGAGAAAGTCGTATTTATGAACGGTTTGGGGACGTTGGCCGATAAGATCGAGAGAGAGAAGAAAATCGTCTCGTATCTGGCACATGATTGTTTTACGCACGATATCAAAATGGATGAAGCATCTCTTGTACGTACAATCGAATACGCAAAAGCTGATTTGATGTCGGAAATGGTGTACGAATTTACGGAACTGCAAGGTTTAATGGGATCTTATTATTTCAAAGCATTGAATCCGAATGAAAATTCAAACATTGCAGACGCCATCAAAGAACAGTATCTATTTGCAGGTGAAGACATCGGTACACCTTTCAGCGCGGTCGTCAACATCGCTATGAAACTTGATACGTTGATCGGTATGTTCAGCATCGGTGAAATCCCGACCGGATCGCGCGACCCGTTCGCACTGCGCCGTGCGGTCAACGGTATCATCAGTATCGCACTCAAACACAACATTCCGCTCGATTTTTCGGAGTTCATCGGACGTGAAAATGTGAAGGCACTTTATCCGCAAGAAAGAGATTACCAAAAGAATATCGAAACATTTGTTATCGAGCGTCTTGCGGGAGCGTATGCTGGGGTTAACCCATCGATTATCCAAGCAGTTGTGGCGAAAGAGGGTTCTGTTGAACTCGATGTTCTCGACATCGATCGTAAAATTCGCGCCGTCTCATCCATCGCGGCGTCCGATTCGTTCCTAGAGGCGTTCTCGACCTTTAAACGGGTCAGCAACATCCTCAAAGACGAAGCGATGGACAAGGCGTTCACCATCGACACGGCCCTGTTCGAAAACGATGCGGAGCGTGATCTGTACGCCAAAGCCTCAGCGGCCATCGAAAGCGGCTATGCAACCCTTGAAGAACGGCTCGATGCGCTGTTCGCACTCAAAGCGCCCCTCGATACCTTCTTCGACAACGTCATGGTCAATGCCGAAGATTTGAATGTCCGCGCAAACCGTAAAGCGCTTGTGGGAATGATCTACCGGGAGATCTACGCGATTGCCGACATTAAAAACATCACCCTATGATGTGATCATCGTCGGAGCCGGGATAAACGGGTGCGCCAGCGCCTGGTTTCTCCGTCGCGCCGGGTTCAACGTGGCTCTGATCGATCAGGACGGGATCGCCGCCGGAGGTAGCGGGGCAGCAGGTGCCTTCATCGCCCCCAAAATCTCCAAATCAGGCCCTCTGAAAGAGCTGATGGACAAAGCGCACGCCCATGCGATGGCATTTTACCCCAAATACTTTCCCCAATCAACTCTTGAGCGCCCATTGTTCCACATCGCCAAAACGCCCGAGGATGCCGACAAACTCCGTGTTTTCAGAGAATGGACCGATCTGGCGCTCTCCGAACCCCCCGAAGAACTCACGGAAATGTTGAACGTTGACGTTTCGGATGAGAATTCAGTCTTTTTCGACCACTCCGCCGTTGTCAACGCCCAGGATGTCTGCCGCGCCATGAGCGAGGGGGTGGACTTCTACCGCCGAAAAGTCGAATCGCCCGCCTATGAGGGGGAGTGCTGGGACGCAGCCGGCATCCGCGGAAAATACCTCCTTCTCGCCATCGGTGCCTATCCCAAGCTTTTGCCGCTTCCCTATATCCAGATGCGCGGTATCTGGGGACACCGCATCGACATTACGACCGACACGAAGCTCCCCTGTATCCTCCACCATTATGTCTCGGTTTCTCCGACGTCGAAAGAGGGGGTGATGGCGATCGGTGCCACCCACAATGTCCACTATTCCCCCTTCAACAAGGATGAACCCTACGATATCGAAGCGGGACGGGCCGAACTCATCGACAAAGCGGGGCAGACTTTAAAATTAAGTAATATTAAAATTCTTGCCGATTACACTGGGCTGCGTTCCGGATCAAACGACTACCTTCCCATCCTCGGTCCGCTGGTGGATGGCGATACGACCCTGGCACATCAAAGCGAAGAGGATGGGGGAGTTGCATTTTATCCCGATTTGTTCATGATCAACGGTTCAGGAGGATACGGGTTCGTCCTCGCCCCCTATCTGGCGGAGATTCTGACCGATCATCTGCGTGAAGGAAAAGAGATCAGCCCCGAACTGCTGCCGGAGCGTTTTTTCAAACGATGGGTTAAAAAGACTCAGTCGTAAACGATGACACCGTAATGATCGTCGATCCGGTAAAACCGGCAATCGGCGGTGATGATCAGATCATCGAGGCGTGCGAGATGGACGTAGCTGCTTTTACCAATTTTAATCCCGTTTTCGATGAAGAATCGTTTGAGATTGACGAATTTGATGTCGTTGACGAACTTGTATTCGAATTGATGGTGCAGCCGCATCTTTTTGTAGCCGAAAACATGACTGTCGATTCCCAGCTGCGTGGCGGCGTATTGTGTCGGTAGGTACCCCGAGAGGTCGGTCAAATCTTCCTGAATGTGGGCGTATCTGTAGGGGAGGGTGTTTTTTTCGATAAAGACATAGCGGTTCAGCTTGATGTGCCGGCTTTCGTTCCAGTACGCATAGGCCGGAGATGAGAGGGAGAGTTTGGTGTATATCTCTTTCCAGAGCCAGTGACGATCAAGCTGGGAATATAAAGCGGACATCGGAGCGGCTAATCGACGTAGTTGTTCTCTGGAAACGGCAGCCGTTTGGCGTAGAGAAAACGCTGCTTGTAATAATCCTTGTCGATCGAGTCGTACTGCACTTTTTTGGCCGAATAAGAGGCGTGTATGATTTGGCCGTTGCCCGCATAGATGGCCACGTGCGAGGGATCGGATTTATAGGTGCGGTAAAAGAGCAGATCGCCTACTTCGAGGTTGTCCAGGTCGACGTTTTCACCCAGTCGCGCCTGCTCTGCCGCACTGCGGGGGAGTGAAAGGCCAAACTGCCCGAACACCTGCTGAGTGAATCCCGAACAGTCGGTCCGTTCGCCGTTTTTGTTTCCGAAACCGTACGGGGTCCCCAAAAACTCTTTGGCTTTTGAGAGAACTTTGTTTTTGGCGTTTTTCAGATTTTTGACCATTGCATTGGTCCCCGCCATCAAAGCGGGATCGCCGCTTGCCGGATCCGGGCAGAGCGCCGATGAAGCGACCGGCGCAGGTTTTGATGCGACCAGAAAAGGGTTTTCGTCATGTCCGATCGTATCGGTTTCAACCTTCGTGTTTTTCAACATAGGGACGATGGGCGTTTCTGCAGCGGCGACCGCTTTGACGACAGGTCTGGCCGGAAGAGAAGGTTTGATGGCCGATACGGGAGAAGGTGTTGTTTTGATAAAGGGGGTCAGTTCGTCTTTGGGTGTCTCATTGGCTTTTTTCAGTGCCCGTTCGTACTCTAAAAAGAGCGAAGGTTCACGCCTCTGTGATTCTGCCTGGGCCGACATCGCCAGCAATGCAAGTGATAATAATATCTTTTTTGCGAGCATCCTACCCCCTGATTGTTTCAGCGTTGCGATCATTATAAACCGAAAAGCTTTATTTTTTTTTATAGTTGATAAATTTAACAGAGCGTTATGGTACACTTTCTTCAAAAACAGACGGATAACAGTATCAATATGAAAGAAGCGATTGTACTGCTCAACATGGGCGGCCCGAACAACCTGAACGAAGTGGAAATGTTTCTGCACAATATGTTCAACGATCCGTATATTCTGCGGATGAAAAGCAACATGCTGCGCAAATTCGTAGCAGGGATGATTACCTTGACCCGTGCCGAGAAATCCCAGGAGATATATCGTAAGATCGGCGGTAAATCTCCACTGGTCTCCCTGACCCGCTCGCTGGTTGAAAAACTTCAGGATCAGGTCGGCGAAGAAGTCGTTGTCGATTTCGTGATGCGCTATACGCCGCCGATGGCGCAGGAGGTGTGTACCCGCCTGAAAAACCAGGGGATCGAAAAGGTCTATCTCATCCCTCTGTATCCGCAGTATTCGACCACCACGACACAATCATCCCTCGATGACTTCGAAACGACGGCGCACGCGATAGGATGGGATGTCATCACTGTTGAAATCAAACATTTTTTTGCCCATATGACCTACAACCGAGCCGTTGTAGCGCGGGTGCTGGAAGCCCTTCGCGGCGACGATGCGTCACAGTATGAGATTGTCTTTTCCGCACACGGTTTACCTCAAAATATTGTCGATGAAGGGGATCCGTACCAGCGCCATGTCGTGGCGCACGTCGCATTGATCCGCGAGCTGATGGAAAAAGAGGGGATCCGTTTCCACGACGTCCATTTGGCATATCAGTCCAAAGTGGGACCGATGAAATGGCTGGAGCCGTCTTTGGAGACGATGCTCCGTTCGCTGAAATCAAAAAAAGTGGTGATCGTCCCCGTCGCATTTACGATCGACAACTCAGAAACCGATTTCGAACTCTCCATCGAATATGCCGAAATAGCACACGAAATCGGCTTCGAGGAGTACCGCGTCTGCCGCTGCCCGAATGATCATCCCCTTTTTGTCCAGGCGCTGAAAGAACTTTACGAAAAAATGAAATAAAGAACAGCGCACAGTATGGCACACATCGCGATATTTGATATGGACGGAACCCTGATCGATTCTGGGCTGGACATCACCCTCTCCATCAACCATGTACGACGACAGCGCTATTCTCTCGAACCCCTGAGCGTCCAAACGGTCGTCGACATCATCAACGCCCCTTCGCGAAATCTGGCCAAAATGTTCTACGGTACAGTAGTGTATGAACACGAAGCCAGGGCCCTGTTTGAAGCGCATTATTACGACCAGTGCGTGCAAAACGTTACCCCCTATGAGGGGATTGGGACCCTGCTCGAAAACTTGAAACATCAGGGATTCGCCATGGGAGTGGCGACGAATGCCCCGAGCGTGTTTGCAAAGCGGATGCTGTGCCATCTGGGGCTTGAGCCCTATTTTGACCTGATCCTCGGAGCCGACAATGTCGATCTTCCCAAACCGCATCCACAGATCATCCAAATGCACCTCGATCACCACCGGTACCAATCGGGTACGGATTATGCTTGGATGATTGGAGACAATACCAAAGACATGGATGCAGCCAAAAATGCAGGGATCACCGGTATTTTCGCCTGCTGGGGATTTTCCTCCGAAGGGGAGGGGGATTATTGCGCTGCAGAACCTCTGGAGCTTTTGCGCATCATGAACCATAAAGGGTAACTTATGATCACTACCGATTTGCTGGGGATCCCCGTGGTGATGGCGGCCTTGTTTCTGCGCCACAGCGCGGTGTACAAACAGCCGAACAAGATCGATTATGCCCCGATCGTTCTGGGGCTCGGAATTGTCGGAGCGTTGCTCCATTTTATCGTCTATGCAGATGAGCTCAGTACGCTTGCCGTCATCAAAGAGTCGCTGATACCCCTTGCTCTTGGGGTGGCACTTTCAGCCGTAATGAGTGTTATGAGCCGCTCTGTTTCGGTGCGGCATGACCATGACGATCGCACCGCCATCGCAGAGCTCGCCGACCATCTGGGCGTGGTTCAGCACTCCGTCGCGATGTTCGATCAGCGGCTGGAAATCGTTGCGCAGATGGAGCGTTCGACGCATGAACAGCTTCGAGCGGTTTTCAAAGAAGAGATCGACGCTCTGAATGTCATTCAGGCCAATCAGAAATTGTTTGTTTCCAAAATCGAGTCTCTTCTGGCACAGCAGCACACTGCGATGGAAAAATTCGAAACGTTTACCCTCACCGAGGTTCCTGGGCTCGACAACGTTATCCACCGTCACATCGATCTGCTCCGGATTGCCGAACAGGACCATTTCAACCAGTTAAAAAATCTTCTTCGCCAAAGCGATGACGAAACCAAAGAGGTTTTCGGTCGTCTGGGAGAGATCCATGACCGTCTCGTGCATATTGAGTCTCAGGGGGTGGGTGAGCGGACGATCGGGGTGCTACACCAGGAACTGGGGCGGATCGTTCATGAATTCGGCCGTCAGCTGCAGACGATCGGGGCCAAAAGCGAAGCGATGGTGACCACGCTGCTGGAAAACGACGCCGTATTGAAAGGATCCCGCGAACAAAGCGAAATGATCATGCAGCAGATGGTCCTATCCACCAAACAGATGAGAGAGATAACCTCGCAGTCCAAAGAACTCTCCGATTCCCTCAAGCCGCTTGTCAGTCTTTTTGCCTCCGCCGAAGCGCTGCATCGCGAGCTGGTGAGCGCAAAAGGGAAACTGAGCGAACTGATCGTGACACTGGAAGCGTACGATCATCAGGAAGCCCGAACGGTACGGGAAAACCTGGAACGCGTCGTCGCCGAAGCAAGCGCGCAGATACAGAGACTGGCGGAATCGATCGAAAACCGTCAAAATATTCCTGTCGATACCACCACTATTCAAGAACTCGCCGGAAGGGTGAAGCTGCACAAAAGCTACATCGGAGAAAATCAAGTATAAAAACCCTATAATTGCAGAAAAACAAGGGTTGGATGTATGGTTGAATATTATGAACTCATCGATGATGAAAATATCCCCTACCGGTGCGATGTCGAGCTGGATCTCATCGATGAGGCGCCGCAGGAGGAGCGTTCCTGGTTGCTGTGGCTGTTCGTCAAATCTTCCGATCCTTTGTCAGCCTCGTTCAGTGCTTTTACAGAAGATCTGAAAAACACGCTGAACGCGTCGCTTGGAGCCCTGTATGCGGGTACCATCACCAAAGAAGGGTGGGTGGAATTTTATTTTTACGCCTCCGAGGGGAAACGGTTTGAAAATCTCAGTAGCGACGTCATGACACGCCACGGCGGCTTCGCCTACGAGCGGGGAACCTCGCGGGACACCAAATGGGAAATGTACCTCGAACGCCTTTACCCCGACGCGTATGCGATGCTGCGGATTCAAAACCGCCACACGATCGAAGCGCTCGAGGAAGCGGGAGACGATCTCACCATCGCCCGTGACGTGGAGCATTATCTCTTTTTTCAGACGAAAAGCTCGATGGAACGGGCCGTCTCTTCGCTGCAGGCACTCGGTTTTGCCCTCAAAGAAGAGGTTGGCGACGATGAAAGCGACTACGCCTACGGGGCGGTTTTGACCAAAAACGAGCCTGTAACGCACGAACAGGTAGAAGAATCCACCGCGCTCCTCTTTGACGCCGCTCTGGAACAGCACGGCCAATACGAGGGATGGAGTACGGTACTGGCAGCATGAGCCGCATCCTTCATATCGCAGGGGTGCTCCCCTACACCTTTGCCCTGTTTCTCAACGCCTTTACCGACCTCGGACACAAGATCATCCTCCAAAATACCGTTTTTAAAATCTATGACGATCAGACCCAGATCATGTACACGGCAATCCTCAACGCCCTGATTCTTCTGCCGTTTATTCTCCTTCTGACCCCATCAGGCTATCTCTCGCACCGTTTTTCCAAAGTCAAAGTGATGCGATACGGCGCTTTGGCGGCCGTTTTTATTACGCTGCTGATCACACTCAGCTATTATCAGGGGTGGTTCTGGAGCGCGTTTTTCCTGACACTGATTCTGGCCGCGCAAAGCGCTATCTATTCACCGGCGAAATACGGGTACATCAAGGAGATTGCATCCGAGCGGGGATTCGCGCCTCTGAACGCCCTGGTTCAGTCGGTGACGACCGTCGCGATTTTGTCGGGAATCATGGCCTACACGGTGCTGTTTGAAACTTCTCTGCACGAACCCTATTCGAGCGAGGCAGATATCCTCCGCCAGATCGCTCCGCTGGGATGGCTGCTGGTGCTGGGGAGTGTAATCGAATATCTGCTGACCCTTCGGCTGATCGACAGGGGTAACGGTGGGAAGATTGCATTTGATATTAAAAAATATCTATCCGGGCACTATCTGCGCCGAAACCTCATCCTTCTGCGTCGGAAACGCGAGATCTTCAATGCGATCGTATTTCTCTCCCTTTTCTGGTCGATATCGCAGGTAATCCTGGCCGCATTCGGCGCGTATGCCAAGCGGACGCTGGGGATCGAGAATACGATTCTGGTCCAGGGGCTCATGGCGCTGGCGGCATTCGGCATCATTACCGGATCGGTTATAGCATCGCGCCTCTCGCGTCATTACCTCCACAAAGGGCTCATCGCGGCGGGCGCGGTTATGATGACGCTGATGCTGTTCATCCTTCCGCTGACCCATAATCTGGGGATGATCGGCTTTGTTTTCTTCGGTTTCGGTATCGGCGGGGCGATGATGATCGTTTCGCTCAACGCCCTGATCCAGTCCGCAACCCCCAGTGCCCATCTCTCGTATGTCCTTTCGGGAAACAACTGGGTGCAAAATCTTTTCATGACGGTTTTTCTGGTTTTCACTACCGTTTTTGCCTTCGCCGGATGGGATTCGATGATGCTTTTTTACGCGATGCTGGGGGTTGGTGTTTTTCTCACGCTGGCGGTACTGGGACACTACAAAGACTATTTCGTATGGCTTATTTTTGAAAACATTCTGGCGCTGCGCTACAACATCATCCCGATGCATACCCACAACATCCCAAAATCGGGGCCCGTGCTGATGATGGGGAACCATATCAGCTGGATAGACTGGATACTGGTTCAGGTAGGAGTAGAACGGCGCATCCGCTATCTGATGGAGCGCTCGATCTACCAAAAACGCTTCATCCGCCCCATCATGGAACTGGGAGAAGTGATCCCGATCTCCCAAAGCGGAGCCAAAGAGGCGTTCAAAGAGGCTAAATCCCGATTAAAAAACGGCGAAATCGTTGCCATTTTTCCCGAAGGGACTATCAGCCATGACGGTGAAATCGGAAAAATCCATTCGGGATATCGTGTCATCGCAGGAGGTCAGAAGGGGGTAATCGTCCCCTTCTACATCGACGGCATCTACGGCAGTCTATTTTCCCGCTCCGGACGCCGTCATGTCGCCTCCCGTGGATGGTTCCGCCGCAACGTCAGGATCATCTACGGCACCCCGCTTCCTATCGATGCGGATCCCGAAACGGTGTATAATGCGATTCTCATTCTGAAGGAAACCTATGGCTCTTAACAAACCCGACTATACGCTTTTCAAAAACACCCGCTATGCTCTTAACGGCCTGGTAGAAGTGACACGGAACGAACCTTCGTTCCGCCTCCAGCTCCTTTTGTTTGGATGGGGGATGGCGGCCGCATGGTTTTTGCCCCTCTCGTTCGTCCATAGCGCCATACTAAGCGTTTCCCTTTTCATTCCCCTCATCGCTGAGATCATCAACAGCGCGATCGAGCGGACCGTCGATCTGGTCACCTTCGAACACCATGAGCTCGCCAAACGGGCAAAGGACGCGGGGGCCGCACTCGTGTTTCTCTCTCTTGCCATGCTTGCATTCGTGTGGGGATTCGTATTGCTCGACGCATTTTATCTGTAACCCAATCGTAAGAGAGTTTTCTTTATAATATTCATTATTTTATTCAGAGGGGATATGCCGTGGCAACTGCACTCATCATCGGCGCCGGCGGAGTAGGGCGCGTAGTGGCACACAAATGTGTCATGAACAATACCGTATTCGATCGTATCATTTTAGCAAGCCGCACACTCAAACGGTGCGAAGAGATCCAAAGCGAGCTTCCCGCAGGGGCCATCGAAATCACGACCGTCGATGCCGACAACACGGACGAAGTGATCGCACTGATCCAAAAATATACGCCTGACATTTTAATCAATGTCGCCCTCCCGTATCAGGATCTGGCGATCATGGACGCGTGTATCGCGACCAAAACCCCGTATCTGGATACGGCAAACTACGAGCACCCTGATGAAGCGAAATTCGAGTACAAACTCCAGTGGGAAAGAGACGCTGCGTTCAAAGAAGCCGGGATCATGGGACTGCTGGGGAGCGGATTCGATCCGGGCGCTACGAACGTATTCTGCGCCTATGCCCAGAAGCACTATTTCGACGAGATCCACACGATCGACATCCTCGACTGCAACGCCGGAGACCACGGCTATCCGTTCGCGACGAACTTCAATCCTGAGATCAATCTGCGCGAAGTAAGCGCAAAAGGGCGCTACTGGGAAAACGGCAAATGGATCGAAACCGAGCCGATGGAGATCATGCAGGTGTGGGATTACCCAGAAGTGGGTCCCAAAGACAGCTACCTCCTCTACCACGAAGAGATGGAGTCGCTCGTCAAACACATCAAAGGGCTCCAACGGATCCGCTTTTTCATGACATTCGGCCAGAGCTACCTAACCCACATGAAATGCCTAGAAAACGTCGGAATGCTCGGTATCGAGCCGGTCGAGCACCAAGGGATGAAGATCGTACCGATCGAGTTTTTGAAAACGCTCCTTCCCGATCCCGCATCGCTGGGGCCGCGCACTAAAGGTAAAACCAACATCGGTATTGTTGCCGAAGGGCTCAAAGACGGCAAAAAACGAAAAATTTACATCTATCAGGTCAAAGACCATGAAGAGTGCTACCGCGAAGTCAAATCGCAGGGTGTCTCGTACACTACGGGCGTCCCGGCCGTCATCGGCGCCAAACTGATGGTGCAGGGAATCTGGAGCGGAAAAGGGGTGTTCAATATGGAACAGATGGATCCCGATCCGTTCATGGACGAGATGAACACACAGGGACTCCCCTGGAATGTCATCGAGATGGAGTGCTGAGTCACTCCGTAAACCTGCACGCTTCATTGTAAAGCGTGTAAATCTCCTCTTGGCTCAGTTTTATCTTCGGAGCCAAATTTTCAATAACGGTTTGAAGGTGCTCCGTTGTTTCCAGTTTTTCCGCTATCATCAACGCTTTTCCGAGGTACCCTTTCCGTTCCAGCAGCGCATCCGTAATCGGTTCTCCCAAATTGATTTTGCCGATGATGTCGGCCATGTCAACTTGCAGATAGGTATCGATCAATGAGAGGCTCCCTGTCAGAAACGCTTCATCCACCAATTCGGATCGGCCGTGAGCCTTGACGAGTTCGCGCATAATGTTTGCACGAAATTTCGCCGCATCGATGATCGCTTCACGGAAGAGTTTATTTTCCAACTCTGTGTAGAGAAACAGACCAAGCCATGACCGCAGACGGGCAGGCCCCAGCAGCAAAAGAATTTGCCTGATGCCCGAAATTTTCCGTTTGAAATGGAATTCGGCAGAGTTGATGTAGCGGATCAGGTTGAAGGTGAGTTCGGGATAGAGTGAGAATTTTTGGCATATCACCTCCACGTCTTTTTCAGTGTGAAGCGTATTGATCATGTCGATCGCATTCGTGACCGAAGGCTCGATTTTCTTGCCGCTGAGAATGCTCGGTTTTTCAAAAAAATATCCCTGGAACAGGGTAAAGCCGGCATTTTTGCACCGTTCAAACATCCCTATATTTTCGACTTTTTCAGCCAGTAGCGCAACACCGTAGGGTTTGAACTTTTCAACGATTGGCTCGATGTCGGACTCATCGGTTTCGAGAAGATCGATTTTGACAATGTCGACATATGGAAAGATACCTTGGAAATAGTCGAGATTCTCGTCCGTGTAAAAAAAATCATCCAGTGCAAATCGGTATCCCAGCGAATGCAGATGCCCCACCCTTGCGATCAGGGGAGGGGTGACCTGCGTGTATTCCAGTATTTCGAATACGAATTTCGATTTGGGAAGAGAAAGGAGTATGTCACTCATCAAAATCTGCTCGTTGACGTTTATAAAGCCCCTTTTGGTGCCGATGATCGAGGAGAGCCCTATGTTGTGGATAAGATTGATGATGACGCGGGCAGTGGCTTTGGAGTTATCGGTGAATTCAGCATCGTCCGCTTCGTGGTTATGACGATATAGCAGTTCATACGAGACGCATTTCCCATGAATATCGAAGATCGGCTGTCTTCCAATATAAATATCTGTTGCGAACATTGTGCCACCACGGTCATGAATTATTTTTTATTATAGAATAAAACAAATGGTTTTAGTTTAAAAAGAGTCATTTTCGGTGAACAATGCACTCGCATATCCTACCACCCTCGATGTTTCACCGCTCGCATCGGCACTGGTCCGGTAATCGAGCAGTACCGCTTCGAGTCCTCTTTTTTTCGCGACGCTCAGCATCGCTTCAACACCGATAGCCCCGCACGCTTCACACCCCTGATGAAGCAGCGATGTGTTTTCGCTGCGGATCGCTTCGAGACAGATGGCATCGAGACGTTTGGCCTGTTCGAGCGAATAATAATGGCTCAGATCAGTACTGATGACAACGGCGGTGTCCTTGAGACCTAACAGATAATCGATGACAGGGGAAATTTGAGAGGGATCCGCATACGCGTAAACCATTTCGATTACTTTGGCATTCCCCATATAGTGCTTGATAAACGGCATCTGTACTTCGGTGCTGTGCTCGTGATGGGCATCCGGGAAACAGGGGAGCCCAAAGCGGTTCTGAAGGTCGTTTACCATGTCCGTATCGATTCGCAACTCCCCCAGCGGTGTCTGGTAGTGATCCGCTTTGACAATGCTCACCCCCTCAAATCCTACCCGATGCGAAGGGCCGATGACTATGACCGTGTCCGGATGCGAATGCGAAAGGATGCTGTGGGCGATATTGGCAGTAAAGCCCGAATAGATCCACCCGGCATGGGGAACGATGACGGCACGCCCGCGCAGCGTGTCAAAACGGTTTTTCGATTCGGGATGGGCTTCCAGAATCGTATTGAACCGGGAAATCATCGATTCGATTTCGCCGGGTTGTGCGGGATAAAAACTCCCCGCCACGCTCATAGTTCGCATATTCATTCTCAAACCTCCTCGCTGAATTTTTCGACCTGGTAAAGATACACTTCGGGATGGTAGGAGAGCGGATCGCTTCCGATGCCGGCCTTCATCCCAAGGTGGGTAAAAAAAGTGTCAAAATCGCTCAACTCCTCCCACACCTGCGGCAAAAAAGTGGCCTGGTAATTGCCGTGACGGATGATGACACCGTCAATGCCGGGACGGATCATGGTTTTCAGTTCGGCAGTGTCGCGGTACGAAAGAGGCTGGGGAGGGGTCAGAATCGAGACTTCGACCTCGACTTCCTCAAACTCGTCGGATGAGAGAGGGGGGAAGCGGGGATCCCGGAACGCCGCTCCCTGAGCATTGGCGATCACGTCGTCGATAAGAGGCCTGTGGGCGATCAGCGAACCGATACACCCCCGAAGACGCCCGTGCAGGGTGAGGGTCACGAAAGCCGCCCCTTTTTCGGCGAGGAGATTCGATGCGGAGAGAAAAGGGGTCTTATCAAGAGACGAACCTTCCAAATGCGAGCGGATAGCCTCTCTGGCGATATGGACATAGACCGGAGAACTCATCTGAACCTCCCTGAAATGTGTTGCATCCATTGTACACCAAAATAGCGATTATGTTACAATCACGCCATTAAAACCTAAGGATTCAGAGATGGCGATCGATTTTTCAGCGCTCCCCCATACCCCGTGTTACATCTGCGAAGAGGAGCTTCTGGAAAACAACCTCCGGACGCTGGAGAGGGTACAGCGCGAGTCGGGGGCAAAAGTCATCCTGGCCCTCAAAGGGTTTGCGATGCACTCGACGTTTGATCTCGTGGGGCAATACCTGCAAGGATGCACCGCCAGCGGACTGCATGAGGCCAAACTGGCACGCGAAAAGATGAACAAAGAGGTCCACACCTATTCACCTGCATTCAAGGACGAGGATATCAACGAGATCGCCCGAATCAGCGATGACATCGTTTTCAACTCCCCCGCACAGTTTCACCGCTATTATGACCGTGTCAAAAGGATAAACCCCGATATCTCCGTATCGCTGCGGGTCAATCCCGAATACTCCTCCAGCCCGGTCGATCTCTACAATCCCTGTGGCCTCTACAGCCGTCTGGGGACGACGCTGGCCAATTTCGACGAAAGCATCGTCGGCAAACTTGACGGGCTGAACTTCCACGCCCTGTGCGAACAGAATGTCGACGCCCTCGAAGGGGTTCTCGAAGCATTTGAATCAAAGTTCGGCCGTTTTATCGACGGGCTCAAATACGTCAATTTCGGGGGAGGGCACCACATCACCCGCGTTGATTACGATGTCGACCGTCTGATCGACGTGATCCGCGCTTTTAAAGCACGCCACAACAACATCACCGTCTATCTGGAACCCGGCGAAGCGGTGGGATGGCAAACGGGGCCGCTGGTCGCGTCGGTCCTTGACATCGTCCACAACGGGATGGACATCGCGATCCTCGACACTTCCGCCGAAGCCCACATGCCCGACACCCTGGCCATGCCCTACCGCGCAGCGGTGCGGGGTGCCGGGGAAGCGGGGGAAAAGCCCTATACGTACCGTCTTGGGGGAAACACCTGTCTGGCGGGGGACATCATGGGGGATTATTCATTCGATCAGCCGCTGAAAATCGGGGATAAAATCATTTTCGAAGATCAGATCCACTACACCTTCGTGAAAAACACGACCTTCAACGGGATCAGACTCCCGTCTCTGGCGATCTGGACAAAAGAGGGGAAACTGAACATCGTCCGCGAATTCGGTTACGAGGATTACCGAGACCGTCTCTCCTGAATAATCACCGTTTGGCGAGAACCAGGGAGAGGGCTTCGCTCACGAGTTCATAAGACTCCCGGATCGGAGCGGTTTGTTCGAAGGCTGCCTGCAATGATTTCTTTTCATCGGCGAGTTTTTTTTGCCGGCGCGCGAGTTCGTTGGTTTTGTTGACCATTTTGCTGTTGATGAGTTCAAGCTGGGCCTTTTTGTTTTTGAGCCGCCCGTGCAGCTCTTTTTGCCGCGCACCGAGGCGGGCGATATCCGATTTCAGCGACAACGCTTCCTCTTCTTTGGTTGGCGTTTTCCCTTTGAGCTGGAAAAACCGGTTTTCAGCATCCGATATCATCGCCTCGACATCGGCTATTTTGTCCATCAGCGCGTATTTTTTATTTCTCTCTGCCGCAATTTCGGCTTCGCATTCGTTGACCCTCTCCTGCGCATCGACGATCGCCTCTTTGTGTGAGGCAATTTTCAGTTTCACCTGTTTGTACTGCATCATCACGGAGAGAATGGAATGGTAATGCCACCGCTGCTGTTTGCTATCGACGACCGCGTATTTTTGGATCTTGTTGCCGTTTGCGTCGATCACTACCTCTTCGCTGAAATATTTGATGAACTGCTCGGCATTTTTGTCCCGGTTCTCGACGCATTCCAAAAGGTTTCTGGCCGTATGGAGCAATATCGGATGAAAATGGTGACGCAGAACGTATCCGGTAAATCCCTCGATCCTGCTGCGGTGATCCGCACTGACGATGTCCAGCAAAAGGATTTCGATCATCGAGCGGAATACCGGGATAAACGTTTTGGTGTATGTCGCATTGTCGATGAGTGAAAAATTGAGTTTGTCCTCAATCACTTCATCCAGAATCGGCTCGATCGCACCCCACGCCCCGCTGGGGAAATAGGCCGCATACATCGCTTCCATCTCTTCGATCGACTCGCCTCCGAAGCGTTTGTCGACCCCCTCGGCAAACTTTTTGGGAGGGGTGAAATAGCGGACCGAAATGCGCCCCCGCAAAAAGAAAATGATATCCCTCTCGTCCAGACCGAAAACCGCATCGATCTGCTGGCGGGTGATCTGGCGTGCGCGGTCCATGCTCTCCCCCCGCTCAATGAACCCTTGCATTACCAGAGATCGGCTCTCCTCGGGGATGGAGAGAAGATAGGGGAGGGGATGAAATGCCTCTTTTTTGTTTTTTATTTCAAGAAGGAGAAGGGTATTGGCATGGAGCATCCGGTCGAACGTTTCCGGGCGGGAGGGATCGGTGAATTGTTTTGTAATTGTGCAGCGGTCGAATCCGAGTTCGACATTGACCGGCTGAAAGCTGCGGGAGAAAAACTCGACCAATCCTTTGGTCAGAGCCCCTTTTTTCTCTTCGAAGAGCTCTTCGTTTTGGCTGATCCCCAGCTTTTTGAGGATGGCTTGGTAATGTTCCCTGGTTACATCGTGCGCATAGAGCTCTTTGGGCAATATCTGATCAAAGAGCTCGACGATCTCGGAAACAATACGCGGATTGATGGTCTATCCTTTTGCCGCAGCAAAGCCGATCGCCGCGCGTACTGCATTGAGGTAACTGCTCACGGATGCTTCGTGACGGTAGGCGATGTCGAATGCCGTTCCGTGGTCGACGGAAGTACGGATGATCGGCAGCCCAAGCGAAACGTTGATGCTCTCGTCGAAATAGAGGGCTTTGAGAGGTGCCAGCCCTTGATCATGGTACATCGCGACGATCATCCGGCAGTGTGCTCGGAATCGGGGGGTGAAAGCGACGTCGGGGACGATCGGGCCGTAAAACACCTCTTTTCCGATCCGGGTGTTGGCGATGGCAATCGCTTTTTCAATCTCGCGCTCCTCGTCTCCCAACACCCCGTGGTCTCCGGCGTGGGGATTGAGCCCCAGCACCGCGGCGGAACCCGTGCGGGTGCTCTCATACAGCTGAATCAAAAAAGAGACCAGTTTTTCCCTCTGGATACTCGAAGCGACGTCGCGCAGCGGAATATGTTCAGTAAACAGGGCCACGTAGAGTTTGTCGCACCCGAGCATCATAATCGCGTTCTGAGCGAAAAAATCGCGCAGCGCATCGGTATGCCCTTTGTAGCCGATTCCGGCCATCATCCACGCTTCCTTGTGGATCGGCAGAGTCGTGACCCCCTCGGCCAGGCCGTTTTTGGCCAGCTCCACCGCCGCGACGAACGACTCGTAAGAGTAGCGTCCGCTCGAACTCTCCACGGTTCCGGGACGGATCACGAACTCCCCCGCAACCTCATGACACTCAAAATCATCCGGAAGTACAGCATCCAGGAGTCCGGCCGCCTGGCGGGCCATACTGAGGCTGATGCAGTAGAGGGGACGGCATATCTGCTTGATCTCATCGTGCGCTTTGAGAAGGATTTCAAAACCGACACCGTTCAGGTCGCCGACACTTATCGCGAGGGTTTTCAGCGCTGGCATAGGGCTTTCATGTCTTTTACGGCCTGGGAGAGGCCGGTAAATACCGAGCGGGCAATGATGCTCTGGCCGATATTGAGCTCTTCGATCGTATCGATTTGGACGATATAGGAAACATTCTGGTAGTTCAGACCGTGTCCGGCCGCTACTTTGAGCCCGAGGGAGCGGGCGTAATTGGCCGCATCGACAATATCGCTGTAGGCCGATCCGATCTTTTCGTCGAGTTCACTCCGGCTGAGCCTCAGCGATTCGATCGCGTGATGTGAATGGGGGAGGGAGCTGTGACGCATCGCATAGAGGTTGGCATAGCTGCCGGTGTGCAGTTCCACCCACTGTGCGCCGAGCCGTTCTGATGCTTCCACCGCTTTGCGAGAGGGATCGATGAAAAGCGAAACCTCGATGCCGTTTGATTTCAACATTTTTATAGCATTTAATATCAAATCAAACTGCCCTACGACGTCCAGTCCCCCTTCCGTCGTCACCTCCTGACGCTTTTCGGGGACGAGCGTCGCACGGTGGGGATGCAGAGAGCCGACGATCTCGATGATGGAGGGATCGATCGAACACTCCAGATTGACCGGCAGAGGGGAAGCGGCGATGATGCGACGCGCATCTTCGTCATGGATATGCCGGCGGTCTTCGCGCAGGTGGATCGTAATCTGATCCGCGCCGCTCTGGGCACATATCCCCAGCGCCATCAGCGGATCTGGGTCATTGATCTTGCGTGCTTCGCGCAGTACCGCGATATGGTCAATGTTGACCCCAAGGGTCATTTTAGGATTGTCGGCGTGCATAAAACTCCTTTTTGAACTCTACGAATTTTCCGGCGATAATCGCTTCGCGGGCCGCTCTTACCAAGGTCAAATAATAGTGCAAATTGTGTAACGATGCAAGTCGGAAAAAAGTGATCTCGCGCGAACGGAAGAGGTGGTGCAGGTAGGCGCGGCTGTAACGTCTGCAGGTGTAGCAGTCGCATGTGGGATCGATCGGCTGAGCATCGAATTTGTAAGAGGCCCCTTTGATGTTCACTTTTCCGAAGCTTGTGAACAGAGTCCCGTTGCGGGCGTTCCGGGTCGGCATGACGCAGTCGAACATGTCGACGCCCCGTTCGATGTTCTCGACGAGGTCTTCGGGGGTTCCGACCCCCATCAGGTAGCGGGGTTTGTCTTTGGGCATCAGCGGTGTCGTGTGCTCGACGGTGTCGTACATCGCCTGATTCGCCTCCCCGACCGACAGCCCGCCGATGGCAAACCCGTCAAAATCCATCGCGCACAGCTCCTGCGCCGACTGGGTCCGGAAATTAAAATCGGTCCCCCCCTGAATGATCGCGAAGATGTTCTGATTCACCCCGATCCCTTTGGACTGGTTGGCTCTGTGGTACTCGATCGACTGCTTCGCCCACTGGGTCGTCCGCTGGATCGAGGTCTTGATCCGCTCCTGAGTGGCGGGCAGCGCTACGAGGTCATCGAGGATCATCATGATGTCGCTGTTCAGGTTGTTCTGGATGTCGATCACTTTTTCGGGGGTGAAGAAGTGCTTTGAGCCGTCGATGTGGCTGCGAAACTCGATGCCGCTCTCGGTCGGTTTGGAGATGTCGCTGAGGCTGAACGCCTGGAACCCGCCGCTGTCGGTCAGAAAGCTGTTAGGGTAGGTCGTATAGCCATGCAGTCCGCCGAGCTGCTTGACCGTTTCGTCCCCCGGGCGCAGATACATATGGTAGGTGTTGGCGAGGATGATCTGCGTCCCCAGAATCTCCGTCATGTCGTTCATATCGAGCGCTTTGACGCTGCCGACCGTCCCTACGGGCATAAAAATAGGGGTCTGGATCGTGGAGTGTGCCGTGGTGATGGTGCACGCTCGGGCATTGCCGCAGGTCGCGTCGACGTGAAATTGCATAAAAGGCCTTATGTTTTTTCGTTATTTTATCGCATTCACCTTTGTTTGGACAACCTATTCTTCGATATAATGGCGAAAAGATTATTGCGACAGGACAACGAATGAATATTGAACACTCTGTGAGCGCTTTTGAAAAGGCCCAAAACCTGATCCCCGGAGGAGTCAATTCCCCCGTACGCGCGTTTAAAAGCGTCGGCGGCATACCCCGTTTCATCCAAAGCGGGGAGGGGGCCTATCTGATCGACGTCGATGGCAACCGCTACGTCGATTATGTCCAGAGCTGGGGGCCGCTCATCTTCGGCCATCGTGACGAAAGTATTGAGAGCGCCGTCATCGAGGCAGTCAAACACGGACTTAGTTTCGGGGCCCCGACCGAAGCGGAGTCGGAGCTTGCAGAGCTGATTATCTCTATTTATGACTCAATCGAGAAAATTCGTTTTGTGAGCAGCGGAACCGAAGCGGTGATGAGTGCTATCCGTCTGGCCCGCGGTTTCACGGGGCGTGATGATATCGTTAAATTTACGGGGTGCTACCACGGTCACAGCGACGCACTTCTCGTTCAAGCGGGTTCGGGTGCGGCTACATTCGGATCTCCTAGCTCACCGGGTGTACCTGCTGATTTTACGAAGCATACGTTGTTGGCGGAATACAACAATATCGAGAGTGTAAAAGCGTGTTTCAAAGATAGCCCGGGGATCGCGTGCGTCATCATCGAACCGATAGCCGGGAATATGGGACTCGTTCCCGCGACCAAAGATTTTCTCGCGGAACTTCGAAAAGTGTGTGACGAATACGGTGCCCTCCTGATTTTCGACGAAGTGATGAGCGGTTTCCGTGCGTGTCTGCATGGTGCCGAGAGTATCACAGGAACCATACCCGACCTTGTGACGCTGGGCAAGGTGATCGGCGGCGGAATGCCTGTCGGTGCTTTCGGTGGCCGTCGCGACATCATGGCCCACCTCTCGCCGGAAGGGGGCGTCTATCAGGCGGGAACCCTGAGCGGAAATCCGGTCGCTATGGCTGCAGGGCTCGCATCTATCCGCAAGATCAAATCCAACGCTCGGATTTACGGCGTCCTCGAGGAGCGGGCCAAACGGTTGATGGAAGGATTCGCGGAAGCGGCGAAAAAGCATAATATCGGTCTCCAGACTGACGTGCGCGGATCGATGTTCGGATTCTTTTTCAATGACAAACCCGTCGCCAATTTCGCCGACGCACTGGAAAGCGACACGGCACGCTTCGCCCGTTTCCACGCGGCGATGCTGGAAGCGGGGTTCTATTTCGCCTGCTCGCAGTTTGAAACGGGATTCATCGCCACGGCGATCACCGATGCGATGATCGAAGAGACGATTACAGCGGCCGATAAAATCCTTGGAGAGATCAAATGAGCAACGAAGAGCACAAACCGCGTATAAAACCGATCATCGAAGGGGCGGAATCCCTTTCACTGGGTATTTCGATGGTCGTTGCCGTACTGATCGGCGTTGCGCTGGGGCTGGGGCTCAAAAAACTGTTCGGAATCGACTGGCTCTTGTGGATCGGTGTCGTGATCGGTATCGCAGCCGCGTTCCTGAATGTTTTCAAAGCCTACAGCAAACAGTACAAAGAGTTTGAAAAACTCTCCCGCGATCCCCGCTACAATATGGGAAAACCCAGAAAAGACGATGACGACGATGACGAGGATTAAAAAACCGCTCCTGATACTTGCTGTCTCGGTTGTGGGAACACTGCCGCTGTGGCTCTATTCGGGCATGGTCTATGCGAACTTCACCGTCGCGATGGCCACGTCGATGCTGATCGTAATCGGCAGCCTCTATTCATACCGAAACATGATTACGCGCCGGGTGGCCGATGTCGACCCCGAAGACAACAAAGATGTCATCGACATGATGGACGATCCGTACGATCTCTACGAAGAGGAGCGGGCCGAAGAGATCGAGGACATCAAGAAGCTGATCAAAGAGGAAAAAGCGCGCCAGCGTGCCAGTATCGTCAAAAATACGACGAAAAATGCCTCAGCCTGGGTGTCGGCGTACCGGCTGGTACCGTACGCTTTTCTCGTCCTTGGATTCATCGCGTTGGAAAACAACGGAGCGCTGAACGTCCTTTCGTATCTGGTCGGACTGGCGGCGGGGATACCGATCGGCTACCTGATCGCCAAAGGGCTCTTCATAGAGAACGCCTGAGGATTTTGGCATGTATCAGATAGATTATCTATCTGATACATCCGTGATACTCATGCAGAGAATGGGGAAAGCCGTCTACTTCAGAATCATCGGAACGTTGATGGTAATCTTCTGCTCCTTGATGTCGGTAAAGAGGTTGTTCTCTTCCGCCAGATGGGCAATCTCGGGAAGGTATTTGCGCGCGATGTTTTCGGCCGATATCTCGATTGAAAAAAGAGAGTACTTCTCGCTGTCAAATTTGACATGCTCCCCCACCCGGAAAAAGAGGCGGGTCAGAATCTTCTCGTTCCCTGCCATCGAAATGTAGATCTTGTTGAGGAGCTTGATAAAGAGTTCCGTTTGCAGACGGATTTCGGGGATGGTGGGATCGAGCTCTTTGTGAAAACGGGTCGGATTCCCGATCGAGTTGGAGCTGATGCACAGGTCGATGAGGGTATAGACGTTAATCAACTTCCCCTCGGGTTTTTGTTTCGTAAACTGGAAGGAGGGAAGCTGATAGAGGCGGATACCAATCTGTTCTTCGTCTTCATAACCGACGGTGATGCCGAAAAATTTGAACCGTCCGAATTCGAGTTCCAGAAACGTCGTTTTGAATCCGAAAGAGGAGCTGGCGTAGGTGGTGGCGATTTTGTAGATGGCGGAAGCTTCGACGGCACCGAGGAGGTATTGCGCCTCGGTATTGAGCGATACGATTTTGCCGCTCGAATTAAAGAGGATAAATGGGTTGAAATCGTATTCAATCCATTGCTGATCGAACGTCATCAGTCCTCGATGTAGTTTTTCAGTTTACGACCCACTTTGGGGTGTTTGAGTTTTTTGATCGCGCTGGACTCGATCTGACGGACCCGTTCACGGGTGACGTTGAGCTCTTTACCGATCTCTTCGAGGGTGCGGTCACTCTCATCGTCCATAATCCCAAAGCGCATTTTGATAACCGCTTTTTCACGTTCGTTGAGCTGTTCGAGTACCCCTTCGATCTGTACTTTCAAATCGTCTTTCAACACAGCGTCGGAAGGGGAGATCGACATTTTGTCTTCGATGAAATCCCCGAAACGTCCGTCTTCCTCGTTCCCGATCGGCGCTTCGAGCGAAATCGGCTCTTTGGTGATTTTGATGACGTTCTTGACCTTCTCAACCGACAATCCGACCTCTTCGGCGATGGTTTCAACATCCGGCTCTTTTCCGTGCTCCTGGAGGTGTTTGCGCATGATCTTGTTGATCCGGTTGATCGTCTCGATCATGTGGATCGGGATACGGATCGTTCGGGCCTGATCGGCGATGGCGCGGCTAATCGCCTGGCGGATCCACCACGTCGCATAGGTCGAGAACTTGTACCCTTTTTGGTATTCGAACTTGTCGACCGCTTTCATCAGACCGATGTTCCCTTCCTGGATCAGGTCGAGGAACGGCAGACCGCGGTTGGTATAGCGTTTCGCGATCGAGACAACCAGACGGAGGTTCGATTTCGCCATCCGCGTTTTCGCCGTTTCGGAGATGCTTTTACCCCGCTTGATCTGCTCGAGGATATCGGCCAGCTTTTCGGGTTCCATGTTGAAACCTCCTTTGGAGGCCTCTTTGGTCTGGATCAGCTTTTTTATCTCCATGTAGGTGCTGACCATCGTCGCTTCGGGGACTTTTGCCGCGATGTCCTCTTTCGAGAGATCACAGATCTTGGCCAGAATCGCTGTATGGTTTTTCTTGAGCTGGTCGTTGAACAAAGGAAGCTTGTATTCCAGACGCTTCAGTTCGCGGTCGAAACCTTCGTCGCTCCGGAGCGCCGTTTCCATCGAACGGACCAGCTCGTTGATCAGTTTCGAGGTCGGCCCCAGGTTCAGCAGTGCTTCTTTGAGCATTTTCTTTTTGAAACTGACGCCGAGGAAAAAGAGGACGTATTCGCCGTCCATCTCGTCGATCGGACGCTCATCGAGCATCTTCTCGGTCGCTTTGGCCCAGTCTTTTTTCGCTTTGTCAAGCGCTTTGAACGAGGTGACGACTTTTTCTACCCGTTTTTTGTCTTTGGCCGAAGGGGCTTTTTCACTCCCTTCGTCATCGTCATTCTCATCGTCGCTCTCTTCGTCACCGTTATCGTCCCCTTCGTCGTCTTCAAAGCTTTTGAATAGCTCTTTGACACGCCGTTCGCGGTTGATAAGGGGGTCTTTGTAATCGAGGATGAAGTCGATCAGGTAGGGGACCGAGCAGATCGCATCGATAATGATCCCTTCCCCCATCTCCATCCGTTTGGAGATTTCGATCTCTTCTTCTTTCGTCAGAAGGGGGATCTGTCCCATTTCGCGTAGGTACATCCGTACCGGAGAATCGGAGCGCGACCATTCGAGAAGTTCATGCTGTTTGAGGATGTCGAACTCATCACCGCTGGCTTCCTCGATGTATTTGAGCTGTGCGGCACGCTTGGCGGCGGCTTCCTGCTGATTGAGCATTTTGGCGTGTTCGGAGGAGGTGAAAAGACAGATTTTGTGTTTCTGCGCCAGTTTCAGGACGCTTTTGGCCTGCGCAAGGGTAGGCTGCTTGTCGAAGGGTTCGACGATCGCTTCATACGTGAGACAGTTTTTCGATTTGTGTTCGGAGAATAGAGTTTCGATGTGTTTGTTTAGATCTTTGACGCTCATTCGAGGAGGGCTCCCTTACGGTTTAAAAAGAAGTGGATTATACCGAAATTTTTATTAAATGCTTATGAACATCTGAAAAATACCCCTTGAAAATATTGTGGAACACTTGTTGCTGATACCTTCATAATTATCGCACAAGGATGATCGATGCAGACCGGATATTATGCGGCGACGGGGGGAATGGTAGCCCAGTTCAACCGCATGGACACGATAGCGAACAATCTAGCCAATGCCAATACTGCGGGGTATAAACGCGATCAGTTGATTACGGGTGATTTTGTACGCCTTTTAAAAGAAGCGCAGGATGAACTTCCAATCCCAAACCATACGACCGAAGCGGCGCAGTATTTCAACCGTTCAATGAGCCGTGTCCCTCAGATCACCGACGCGTACACCGATTTTTCGCTGGGATCGATGCAAAGAACCGACAACACGTTCGATCTGGCTCTGGGAAAAGAGGGGCAGTTTTTCGCCATCAACACTCCCCAGGGAGTCCGCCTCACCCGCAACGGCGAATTCACCCTCAATGAGGAGGGGAGGCTGGTCACAAAGCAGGGGCATGAACTCCTTGCCGCCGATCGAACCCCCATCACGCTCAATCCGGGCTATACAATCGCCACAATCGACAAAAACGGACAGATCATGACCAATGCCCCCGGAGACACCCAAATGGTCGCAAACAAAAAGCTCATGATCGTCGAGCCTCAAAATATCAGGATGCTGAACAAGGAGGGAGAATCCCTCTATATCCCCGATCCCGCCGATCCTCTGGCCCCTTTGGCCGACAGCGGAGGCGTCATGCAGGGGTTTGTCGAAAAAAGCAACGTCAACGCCGTCAATGAGATGATCGCTCTCGTCGAGGCCAACCGTCTGGTCGGCATGTATCAAAAAGCGATGGATTCGCAGATGAACGATCTCAACCGTGACGCCATCGAAAAACTCGCCGTAACGCGACGATAACCCCAAGGAGACCTAAACCATGATGCAATCACTCTATACCAGCTCGACGGGGATGCTCGCGATGCAGACCCAAATTGACACGACGGCGAACAACATCGCCAACGTCAATACCATGGGATACAAAAAATCGCGGGCCGAATTCGCCGATCTGATGTACAAGGTAATGACGTACGCCGGAACCTCGACCAGCGATACGACCAAATCCCCCACCGGGATAGAAGTGGGGCTTGGGGTCCGCCCGACGGCGATCAACAAGATCTTCACCGAAGGGAGCCTCAAACAAACCGACAACACCCTTGATATGGCCATCACGGGAAAAGGGTTTTACAAACTCGAGCTCCCCAACGGAACCGAAGTGTATACCCGCAATGGCTCATTCAAGGTTGATGAAAACGGTGCGATCGTCAACTCCGACGGCTACCGTCTCGTCCCCGAGATCGTTATCCCCGAAGATGCCATCGACATCAGCATCGGCGTCGACGGTATCGTGAGTGTCACCCAGCCCGGGCAGGCTCAGGCGACACAGATCGGGCAGATTGCACTGACCAACTTCATCAATCCGGCCGGTTTGCATGCTATGGGGGACAATCTGTTCGTTGAGACCGACAGCTCAGGCCAGCCGGTCGAGGGGATTGCCGGAGAAGAGGGGCTCGGAACGATCCGGCAGGGGTTCGTCGAACTTTCCAACGTCCAGCTGGTTGTCGAACTCACCGACCTCATCACGGGGCAGCGTGCCTACGATGCCAACTCCAAAGTCATCACGACGAGTGACGAAATGCTCGCCACCACCAACAGCCTCAAACGCTGATATTAATCAGTATTAACTCTTAGGAGAAAAACGGATCCGCATCTGTTTTTCCGCTTCCACAATGACAAAGAGCGCAACTCCCACACCGAGGATCAGCAGTACATCCACCCCTTCAAGCGCTCTGGTTTCGAAAATGCTTTGCATAAAAGTGAGGTAGGTGATGGCGATCTGGGCTGCGACGATGATCCCCACCGCGATCCAGATGGCTTTGGTCCCTTTCATGGCATCGAGAGTGAGATGGATATTATGGACATTCCGGATATAGAGAAGGTGAAAAATTTCCATGACGACCAGTGTGTTCATCGCAACGGTCCGTGCATAGTCGATATCGTCATGCTCGGCTGCCGCATAGTGATACATTCCAAAAACTCCCGCAACAAAGAGCATGGCGACAAGGGTGATATGCCATAACAATTCGCCTCCAAGCAGCGCTTCGTTGCGTGCACGCGGCGCGCGGCGCATCGTGTCGGCGTCCGCAGGTTCGAAAGCCAGCGCGATCCCCAGCGTCACGGCGGTGATCATATTGACCCACAGAATCTGGATTGGCGTTACCGGCAGCATCATCCCAAACAGCAGTGCGAGGATAATGACCGATGCCTCCCCCGCATTGGTCGGGAGAGTCCAGCTGATCACTTTTTTGATGTTGTTGTAGACCGTCCGCCCTTCGCGAACCGCTGCGACAATAGAGGCGAAGTTATCATCGGCCAGAACAAGTTCGGAGGCCTCTTTGGCCGCTTCGGACCCTTTTTTTCCCATGGCGATCCCTGCATCGGCGCGTTTGAGGGCAGGAGCGTCATTGACACCGTCTCCCGTCATCGCCACCGTCATTCCGTGGGCCTGCAGAGCCGTGACCAGACGGAGCTTGTGTTCGGGCGTGGTGCGGGCAAAAATGTCGGTTTCCAAAACCGCTTTGGAGAGTTCGGCATCGCTCAGATCGTCGATCTGTGTTCCCGTGAGAATATGGTCGCTGTGGGTGAGGCCGATCTGTTTGCCGATAGCCGATGCGGTGAGGGCATGGTCCCCTGTGATCATTTTCACACCGATTCCCGCGCGGTGGCACTCCTCGAGCGCGGTGATCGCCTCCTGGCGGGGAGGATCGATCAGCCCCAGCAGTCCCAGAAAAACCACCCCATCCTTGAGATCGTCATGACTTAGAGCCGTCTGGTCCGTCTCCGCATGCTTATAGGCTAGCCCCAGCACCCGCTGCCCCTGTGCAGCGATGGCCTCGGCACGGCGTTCCCATTCCTCTTTCTGCATCGAAATCCGTTTTCCCCCAGAGTCCAGTACGTAGTCACACAGCTCGATCAGCCTCTCCGGAGCCCCTTTGACATAGATGTACGCTTCCGGTTCCGGATCATGGCTGTGATGGAGTGTCGCCATGTACTTGTGCTTCGAATCAAAGGGGATCGCATCGGTGCGCGGATATTCGCCGCGGGTTCCAGAGATGTTGCCTTCTGCTTTGGCGGCGAAACTGAGCAGCGCCCCCTCCATCGGATCCCCTTCGACACTCCAGGCCGCGGCATCGTTGATCAGTTCGGCGTCGTTGCACAGGATACATACCTGCGTGATCCGTTTCAGGGGATCATTCTCCAGCGGATTGATCGGCTTCTCGCCATCAAGGATGTTGCCGACCGGTGCGTATCCCTCGCCCTTTACCTGCAAGGACTTTGCGTCCATCGCAAGCGTCGAGACCATCATCTCGTTGCGCGTCAGGGTCCCGGTTTTGTCCGTACAGATGACCGAAACCGCACCGATTGTCTCGATCGCGGGGAGCCGCCGTACGATCGCGTTTCGCTTTGCCATCGCCTGAACCCCTACGGCAAGGGTGATCGTGAGAACCGCCGGCAGCCCTTCGGGTATCGCTGCGACGGCGAGCCCGATAATCGCCATAAAAAGTTCATCAAAACTTTGCTCGGTTGCGAGGAGCCCGTAGGCCAGAATCATTCCCGACAATCCCAGAATGAAAAACGTAAGCCATTTGGCAAACCGGTCCATCTGCTCCACGAGCGGGGTGGTGAGGGTATGCACATTCTGCAGCAATCCGCTGATCCGTCCAATCTGGGTATGGGAACCTGTTTCACTCACCACCCCATGCGCGGTCCCCGCCGTTACCGTTGTGCCGCTGAATGCCATGCAGGTGCGGTCTCCCAGCGCGGTGTCTTCGTCTACCCGCTTCGTCTGTTTTTCGACCGGCAGTGATTCCCCTGTCAGAAGCGCTTCCTGGATCTGAAGACCGTGCACTTTGATGAGGCGCATGTCGGCGGGTACTTTGTCACCCGCTTCCAGCAAGACAATGTCGCCCACCACCAATTTTTCCCCGTCTATCGTGATCCGTTTGCCGCTCCGGATGACGGCGGCGTGCGGGGCGAGCATCTGCTTGATCGCATCCAGCGCTTTCTCTGCTTTCCCCTCCTGGACAAAGCCGATGACCGCATTGGCGATGACCACGGCCAGGATGACGACGGTGTCGGTCATATGGTCCAGCAAAGCCGTCACCACAGCGGCACCGAGGAGAACATAGATTAGTATGTTATGAAAATGGAGTATGAAACGGATAAACGGGCTTCGCTTCGGAGGGGGTACAAGACGGTTCGGACCCTCACGCTCAAGTCGCACCGCGGCTTCTTCGGCGCTGATGCCGTTGGGAGAGCTTAGGGTCTCCTCCAGAGCCTGTTCGGAAGTTAAATGGTGCCATAAGACATCGTGTTTCATGCAGAACTCCTGAGAAAGGGGTAACCAATCTTACTGATTATAAGTTAATAACGCCTCACCGGGCTAACGGTAGAAAAATAGTTTAAACATACTTTTCACTCGATTATAATAATCTTTGCTCACACAACCTAACCGACGGCTAAAAGGGGATTTTATGAAACAGACAGTACTATCGTTTATCTTTTTGGCCGTCGCATCGACGCTCAACGCAGAAAAAGGAATACCATTGAAAAAACTTCCCAGTGACTACAATCTACTGACCCCGGAAGAGGAATACGTCATCCTGCGCAAGGGGACAGAACGTCCCTTCGGCGAAAATTATCATCAGTTTCAAAACGAAGGAAAAGGGACCTATGTCTGCCGGCAGTGCGATGCACCCCTGTACCGTACGGATGACAAATTTGATTCCCACTGCGGATGGCCCAGTTTTGACGATGAGATCCCCGGAGCGGTCAAACGGGTACCGGATGCCGACGGTCGGCGTGTCGAGATCGTCTGCGCCAACTGCGGAGGCCATTTGGGACATGTGTTCGAAGGGGAATACATGACACCCAAAAATACGCGTCACTGCGTCAACTATACCTCTATCCGGTTTGTTCCGGAGAAATGATCGAACAAACCTCCGCATCTCGTCGGAGTGTTCGCGAACCGATCCCAGTTTCACAAGACTCCTCTTTGCACTTTCATTCTAGTCTTAATATTGAATATTTGTTTAGGCTGTACTGCACTATCATAAACCCGACGGTTTGTAACTATCACAGAGGAGACATATCTCATGAAACTCATAGGACGCCCTTGGTTCTGGGCATTGATCGCGATCATCCTTGCAGCGGGGATATTTTTTATCCTGAATACCGACACGCGGCCCGAGTGCCAAAAAGAAGTCGTTTGCTATGACAAATGGCAGGATCATCCGCAATTGCGCGAGAGGGGCTATGCCAATTTGGAAACGGGAAATTACCGGCTGGAGGGCGAGCAGATATACTCGGTCCATATGCCCAGTGATCTGATCAATTCCCTGACGATTTCTGATATCGACGTCCTTTTTATTCGGGAAATCGGGACCCCGCCTGATCCGAAAGATCATCCTCTCATCATCGCCTACAGTCTGATCGAAAATGACAAACAAGACCCCAACAAAAAAAGCAAGTCCAAAAAACCCTTCAGCGGATATCTTCTGATCTCCTTCCAGCAAGACAACCAGGAACTTTACCGGTTCCAAATCGATTACCTTGATCCCAAAGCCGCCGACCTCTCCAAAAGGGTGGCATGCGCCATCGAGTCCTTCCTCCTCCCTCGTTCCAACTAACCATGCCGCCCCCGAAGGTTAGATCCTTCGGAACCGGCAACCGTTGAGCAAAGCCGGCATGTCAAACGCGGATATTTCTCCCGAAAGGGAAACACGAAAAAGGACATCTTTAACTCATCTTGGCTATAATCGCTCCAATTTTATGTCACTAAATAGGATTTTCGATGCAAAAAATTGAAGGGAAAGTCTGGAATTTCGGTAAAGATATCGATACAGACCTCATTATTGCCGCCCGATATCTCAATACTTCCGATCCCAAAGAGCTTGCCAAGCACGTTATGGAAGATGCCGATCCGGCATTCGTGAGCAAAATGACTCCCGGCGACATCATCGTCGCCGATGAAAACTTCGGGTGCGGCTCATCCCGCGAACACGCTCCCATCGCCCTCAAAGCTGCCGGTGTCGCTGCCGTTATCGCCCCTACATTTGCCCGTATTTTCTACCGTAATGCGTTTAATATGGGGCTCCCCATTTTCGAACTGCCAGAATCTCTGGAGATCAAAGAGGGTGAAAATGTCAGTATCGACATGGATGCGGGGACGATAACCAACCTGACCAGCGGCAAAGTCTATAACTTTATCCCCATCCCGCCGTTTATGCAGGAGCTTATCGCCGCAGGCGGCCTCATGAATTACGCACAAGCCGAAATTACCGCCCAGGAGAAAGAATGAAAAGCTATAACATTGCACTGATCAAAGGGGACGGAATCGGTCCTGAAATCATCGACGAAGCGGTCAAAGTCCTCGACGCCGTCGCCGCTTGCGAGGATATCGAGTTCAACTACCGCGAAGTTTTGATGGGGGGTTGCGCCTACGACATGACCGGCGATCCCCTCCCGCAGGAAACGATCGACGTTTCCCTTGCCAGCGACGCCGTACTGTTCGGTGCCATCGGCGGACAAAAATGGGACACCCTCCCGCGCGAAAAACGCCCGGAAAGCGGATTGCTCCGCTTCCGCAAAGAGCTGGGAGTATTCGCCAATCTCCGTCCGGCCTCCGTCTATGACGAACTTGTCAACGCCAGCTCCCTGAAACCTGAAATCGTCAAAGGGGTCGATCTGATGGTCGTTCGCGAGCTGATCGGAGGGATCTATTTCGGCGAGCCCAAAGGGCGTGATGAAAACAAGGGATGGAACACGATGGTCTACAGCCGCGACGAAGTGGTCCGTATCGCCCATGTCGCGTTCAAGATCGCGATGGAACGCTCCAAAAAAGTGTGTTCGGTCGACAAAGCCAATGTCCTCGATGTCAGCCAGCTCTGGCGCGAGGTAGTCGAAGAGGTTGCCCGTGAGTATCCCGAAGTGGAACTGAGCCACATGTACGTCGACAATGCAGCGATGCAGCTTATCCGCGATCCGAAACAGTTTGACGTTATTTTGACCGGAAATATTTTCGGCGATATCCTCAGCGATGAAGCGAGCATGCTCTCCGGCTCCATCGGCCTTCTTCCTTCGGCTTCTGTTGGAGCCAAAATCGGCGTATACGAGCCGATCCACGGCTCGGCTCCCGACATTGCGGGGCAGGGGATCGCCAATCCGATCGCGACGATCGCAAGCGCATCTATGATGCTGCGCTACGCACTGAACGAGCATGGCGCGGCCGATCGGATCGATTACGGTATCAAACAGGCGTTGGCACAGGGGTACCGGACCCGTGATTTAGCGAATTTTGATGCAAAAGAGATCTGTTCAACCAGCGAAATGGGTTCGATCATCGCCAACTTTGCCGCCAAATGCAAACGCTAACCCTCGCCAACATATACGAACTTCAGGGGCTCAAAGAAGATGCCCTGGAGATTTACAAAGAGATCTTGAAAAAAGACCCCAACAATTCGGATGCTAAAATCGCCATCCGCCGCCTCTCGGGGATGCGCAAAAAATTTCTTGGGGTCAACAACGAAATGAAAGCATTTTTTGTCCAGATGGACGAAGAGGCCGAGTTTATCCAGTTTGAAAGGTGGTTGCTTCGCGCATGGAATTAAAAGATGTCATTTTATCCACACTGGCAGAAATCGAAGAGTTGACGACATTTCCGGAACCCTTCGAAGAAGAAAGCGTTCATAACGAAGAGATTTTTTCTGCCAATGAGACGCCAAAAACAGAGGAACCGGCACGCTTTCATTCCGTGCGCGAAGACGAAATGCGGATGCTGGAGGGGATACGTGAACGCCTTCTTGTCCTTTTTGAAGGTTTCCAGTCACCTAATAACGTCCAACTGGAGGCCAAAGTCGATCTAACGCTCAACTTCCTCGAATACCTTTTGGGCACCATCGACAGCCGTCTTGAATCGATCAAACAATCATAGCCGTGTATCTCTTTTAGGATTAAAACAATGAACGAACAATATCGGGTACTCATCCATTGCCATGATGAAAAAGGACTGGTCTACAAAGTATCAAGCATTTTTTTTCATCGCAATCTGAATATCATCTCCAATAATGAATTTGTAGACAAAACCCACAACAAATTTTTCATGCGCAGCGTCGTTGCCGGTGAAATCGATCCCGCTGCGCTCAAAAACGAGCTGAAAGCGGCACTGCCTGCCAATGCGCATCTTGATGTCATCGCACCGCGTAAAAAAAAGATTGTCCTGATGGCGACCAAGGAATCCCATGCACTGGGAGATATTTTGATCCGCTACGAAGCGGGAGAGCTCGATGCCGAAATTTTGGGTGTCGTTTCCAACTATGACTTTCTCGAACCTCTTGTTTCCAAATTTGACATCCCTTTCTACACCGTTTCCCATGAAGGATGTGACCGAGACGAACACGAACGTCGCGTTCTGAAACAGCTTGCGTCTTTGGGTGAAATCGATTACATCGTTTTGGCCAAATACATGCGGATTCTGACCCCCCGTTTCGTCGAGGTGTACGAAGACAAAATCATCAACATCCACCACTCATTCCTCCCCGCCTTTATCGGCGCGAACCCGTACAAGCAGGCGTATGAACGGGGTGTCAAAATCATCGGGGCGACAGCCCATTTCGTCAACAACAACCTCGACGAAGGGCCGATCATCGCCCAGGACGTCATCCATGTCAACCATGCCTACGGCTGGGAAGAGATGCAGCGATCGGGCCGTGACGTCGAAAAGATTGTCCTCTCCAAAGCGCTGAAGCTCGCCCTCGAAGACCGTATCTTCGTCCACGCCAACAAAACGATCATATTTTAATGTTTAACATCGTTCTCGTCACTCCACAAATCCCCAATAACACCGGAGCGATCGGCCGCCTCTGCGTCAATACGGGTTCGACGCTCCACCTGATCAAACCTCTGGGATTCGATATCAGCGAAAAAGCGCTCCGTCGCGCCGGAATGGATTACTGGCACAAGCTTGATCTGAAAGTCTGGGAATCGGCCGAAGAATTTTTTGAAGCCCATCCGAATCGGGAACGGTTTTTCTTCGCCACGACCAAAACCGAGCGCCCCTATTTTAGATTCACGTTTCAACAAGGAGATTTCCTCTTCTTCGGAAGCGAGACATCGGGACTCCCCGCAGAGCTTCTGGAAAACCATCCGGATCAGACGATGACCATCCCGATGACCAAAGAGGGACGCAGCCTCAACCTCGCCATCAGTACAGGGATCATCCTGTACGAAGCGATCAAGCAAAATTTTGACGCGTATACGGAGTTAATGTAATGTTGCAGATTCTAGATACGGTTATCGTTATTCTCTTTGTCCTCTTTCTGGTCTATATTTTTAGAGGATATCATCTTTCCCGCCTGGCAAAAGAAGAACAAAAAGAGAAAAACGGTTCGGCCAAACCGTGCACCAAAGACGATAGCGACGGCTGCGGCGACGGCGACGGCGGAGAGTAATCCGCCTTCCCATCAGAAGATTTTTTCCGCCCAAACACCCATCTTCATTTCAAAACGATCCATCCACCCGCTTGCTTTACGAATAACCTTTGCCATGATTTCTCCTTTGAATGGGAAAATTTATATGACAAAGAGTATTTAAAATCAGAAACACTCTCAATAAATATGTCAATTTGTCATATAATAAGCATAAAGATGGCATAATTCCTAGAATACACTATCCATTACCGTAAAAGGGTGTCGAAATGAAAACATTTAATGAAATCGTCGAAACGATCAAAGATATCGTCTCATCCGAATTTCCGGATAAAAAAGTATTTGACAAAGACATAGCGGAACTTTTGGATATTTCGCAAATGAATTTTGCAACGATGAAAAAACGGAATAAAATCCCGTTTACCGAATTGCTCGATTTCTGCGCAAAACGCTCTATCGCCATTAACTGGCTCCTCTACAACCAGTCGCCCGAAAGCCTGATCGAACCGACCAACCGCTTTTACATGGTCCGATATTTCTCATCGGTCAATGCCTCGGCAGGCGGGGGAGCTGACAACGAGGAACTGGAATTCGAGCCGCTGATGCTCGAAGAAAACTTTGCGATGTCGCTGGGAGGGGAGGGGGAGCTTCGCCATATCGAAGCGATCAATGTATCCGGTGATTCGATGGAACCCTCATTCAGCTACAATGACATCGTTTTCGTCAACCGCACGAAGACCGACGTCAGCCGCGGTGGAATTTTTACGATCCGGACCGAGCACGGCCTTTTTATCAAACGGATCCAAGTACGCCTTGATGGAAAACTCGATATTATTTCGGATAACAAAGACTATCCTCCCTATATCGCCCGCAAAGACGAAGTCGAAATCATCGGCAGAGTCGTCGGACGGTTCGGAGGAGTGGAATAGGGCAGGAATGATGAAAACGGCATGGTGGTTCGGCGGCATAATGATCATGATCACAGGGTGCAGCACCCATACCCCCGCACAGAAACCTCCGTTTGCCCCCGCTCAGAAAGCCGAATCATCTCTCCCGGATTCATCCCTCACCCGCAGCCGGACCGATCCATATTGCTGCACCCTTCCGCAGGAGCTGGAAGTCAGTTCTCCCGTCCTCGGTCCGAAAATCAACGACCTTGAACGCTTCGAGCAGTCGGTAGTCCCCTATGTGGAACAAAACGGTATCGACCGTGAAAGTCTTCTCGATATTCAGAAAAACTTCGACAAAGCCTATTACACGCCGTGGAGCTACACCGCTCCGCCGATAACCGCACTGGAAGCATCATGGCCGCTTCGTTCATTCCGGGGCGGATACGGAAGCAACCTCCGTCCCCTCCCGCCCATGTGGTTCCAGGAAATGGCAGTGCAGGCCAACTTCGAAGCGTTTGGGACGCTCAACCAAAAAGCGGTGGCGCTGCGTTGGATGGATCTGCGAGCCCTTCCGACCCCCAAGCCGCTCTATCGAGATCCTTCTCTTCCCGGGGAAGGGTATCCTTTCGACATGCTTCAAAACAGCAGCGTCAACTACAATGAACCTCTTTTCATCTCGCATACCTCCCTAGACGGGGCATGGAGCTATGTCTTTTCCAACAGCGCTTCGGGGTGGGTCCCCTCGGATGGGATCGCCCCGATCGACGATGCAATGGCCCAGACGGTCCGCACCAGCGAAAAGCTCTTTATCCTCGAGGACAATGTCCCTCTTTACGACAGCGCCAACCGCTTCGTCGCCTATTCGCGGGTCGGGATGCTCCTTCCGATGGAAAAAGAGCAGCGATACGAATACTATGCCCTTGCCTACGATAAAAACGGATCGTTCAAAAGTGTCTCGATTCCCAAAACAGCGGCCCGTGTCGGTGTCACCCCCCTGAACAAAGAGAGTCTGATCCGACTTGGCGGGCAGATGCTGAAAAACACCTACGGGTGGGGAGGGATGTATGGTGAACGGGACTGCTCGTCGATGATCCGAGACATGTACACCCCTTTTGGCATATGGCTTCCCCGCAATTCCGCATCGCAGGCCCGCCGGGGCGAAGTGATCTCCCTCGAGGGACTTTCCAACGAAGAAAAGCTCTCCATGATCAAAACCAAAGGGATCCCTTTCGAGACGATCGTCTATCTGAAAGGGCACGTGCTCCTCTATGTAGGGACATATCAGGAGAACGTTTTGATGATGCACAACGTGTGGGGGATCAGAACGATCGACAAGACAGGGAAGAAAGGACGTCAGATTGTCGGAAAAGCCGTCATCAGTACCCTTGAACTCGGGGTGGAACTCGAAGAGTTCGATCCGGACAACAATATGCTCGGCCGCGTGATCAGTATGAACATTTTTACCAAACACCCGGTTTTACTGAGTAAAGGGGCGAAGCCCCCGAAAAAGAAGAAGGGAAAAGCGCTGTGACGCGCATCAGATTTTGATATCGAGAAGGGAACCCATCATGTCATCCCGGGTACGGATCGCCTGCACGTTGGCCGATTGAACGTTTTCGATCGTCAGCTGATCGGCCAGCTCTTTGGCGAGATTGGTCTGGGAGCGCTCACTCCCGTTGTCGGTGGCAGAGGATGTATTCGCCTGCGTGTTTCCGTTTTGTGTTTCGCTGATCGTCGTGTTCTGCGGAACGAAACGGTCTGTATTGACATTTGCCACGTTATGGGCATTATTGTTCATGTAGGTTTGATTCGAAAGGATCGAAGAGACATTTGAGCTTATCATTGGAAGCCCCTTATAGGTCAGATTATAGTTAAAAGTATATGTCCTGCCCCCTTAAAGGGAGAGGGGGAAAATGAATTAGTGCAGATCAGCGTTGAGTTTTACTTCGCGGGTAGAGCGGCGGATAAGGAGCTGACCCGTGGTCGAATCCTGACGGTAGTGGATGCCGTTCAGAGCAACCAGATCTTTTCCTTTGAACGAGGTTCCGCTAAGCTGTGCGGACGGATTGGCTTCGTTGATTTTGGCAAGTTCTTCAGGAGTCACAGAGAACTTCGTCCCGGCCAGTACGGCGATCCCCGCATCGACGATACATCCGTCCCCCAAAGCAATCCCGGTCACGGAATTGGCACCCAGCAGGGTATTTTTACCGATGGTCACCGGAATACCGTCGGTGCCGCTGAGAACGCCGAGGATCGATGCGCCGCCTCCGACGTCTGAACCGTCACCAACCACGGCAGAGCTCGAAATCCGCCCCTCTACCATGCTGACACCGGTTGTGCCCGCGTTGAAGTTGACATAGCTGGCACCCGGCATGATTGTGGTACCTGCATGGAGCTGTGCGCCGAAACGAACTTTGGAGTCATCCAGGATGCGGGTGTTGTTGGCTGGTATGATGTGCTGGAGGTAGCGCGGGAATTTATCGACGAAATCGATTTTCGGATATTCGTTGGCAAATTTGAGTTCAATTTCGTTTTCGCGTAGCCATTCGAGTTCGATCGGTTGACCATCCGACCATGCGACGTTATGCAATGCACCGAATGCACCGTTAAGATTGAGAGAGCGAAGAGCCGCTTTGGAGGTAGAGAGGGCGTAAAGTTTGAGATAGGTTCCCTCAACGCTCATGCAGGCAACGTCATTGAAAAGGATAACCAGACGAAACTCGCCATCACGCATACCACTCTCTTTGATCTGATTATAGAGGGCTGAGATCACTTGGATATTTTTGTGCGCATCGCCGTACGCTTCGTCAGAATAAGGGGTAAATGCATTTAAACACCCTTCTAAAAATTTCAACGTAACAGGAATGATTACTTCATCAGCATTAAAATCGATGTTAAACCCTTGTTCCTGCGCGCTTTTGATAAAAATCGCGGCACTTCCGAAATTTTCGTTCCAGTTGATGTGGGGATAGGTCGCTTGGAGTACTTTATCACTGTTTTGCTGTCCCAAATCAACGCGGCAGATCCCGAATGCGAGGGGATTTTTGTATCCTGCGCTGTTTTGAATTTCCTGAACACACGCCTTGAATGCCGCTTCTGTCTCTAAAATTTCCATGTTTTCTCACTTTTGCCAAAATTAATGGGGAATTTTAGCATAAGAGACTAGACTTCAGTTGAATCTTGCATGTTATACTGCTATTTAATTTTACGGACAAAAAGCGAAATCAATGGAACAGTGGATTGAATTATTAAAAGCCAACAATTACCTCGGCATCAAGCAATACCTCAAAAACGGCGGAAATCCGAACAGTGAAGAAGAAAACGGCGAATCGGTTTTATGTTTTGCGATGCGCTATCACTGTGACCAGGAGATCATCGATCTTCTGATCGACAGCGGTGCCGATTTGTTCCATATCGATCACGAAGGGGTCAGCGTGTTTGACGTGGCAGTAACTTACAACAATCTGGAGCTGATCGAGCGGTTGATCCGCGAGGGGTTTGATGTGCACCATGCAACGCGCAACAGCGGGTTTACCCCGTTGATGGGGGCGGTCTGCTACGGACGTACTGACATCATCAAAAAACTGCTCGAACTCGGCGTTGACGTGAATGCCCGTGACAGCCACGGCTTCAGTGCAACCGATTTTGCCCGTAAAATGCATAAAAAATCAATTTTGGCTCTATTGCAGGGAGAAAAGAATGGAACAGATTAAGACCTTTTTACTGCTGGGTTCCCTCAGCATCCTTCTGGTATTCATCGGCGGATATCTGGGAGGGCAGACGGGGATGTTCATAGCCTTGCTGTTCGCCGGCGGAATGAATTTTTACGCCTATTATTTTTCGGACAAGATGATCCTCAAACACTACAATGCCGTCGAAGTCGATCCCCGCGAAGCGCCCATGCTCTATCGCGTCGTCGAACGGCTCGTCGAGCGGGCCAACCTGCCCATGCCCAAAGTCTACATCATACACGACCATATCCCCAATGCCTTCGCAACGGGGCGAAACCCGCAGAATGCAGCGGTCGCGATTACGACAGGGCTGCTGGAACTGCTCAATGAAGATGAAGTCGAAGGGGTGATGGCTCACGAACTTTCGCATGTCGGGCATCGGGACATCCTGGTGGCTACGGTTGCGGCGACGATCGCGGGGGCGGTCGCTTTTATCGCCAATATGCTCCAGTTCGGGGCGATGTTCGGAAGCCGTGACAACCGCGGGGGTAATCCGATACTGATGATCGTGATGGCGATACTCCTCCCGATCGCCGCAACGATGATCCAGATGACGATCAGCCGTTCGCGGGAATTTATGGCCGATGAAGGGGCGGCGCGGCTGACAGGACATCCCGAATGGCTGCAAAGCGCACTGATCAAACTGACCAACTACAACGCTCGGGGAGAAGTGCACGGAGCGACTCCCGAAAATGCCCACATGTTCATCATCAGCCCGTTTGACGGGAAAAAGTTTTCGTTTGCCAATTGGTTCAGAACCCATCCGACAACGGAACAACGGCTGGAACGGCTGGAGAAATTAAAAGGGAGAGTGACGCCTCTGCAAAGAGGACGCAGCAAACTTTACGAGCGCCATTACGTTTGATCTCCCTCGATTTTGAGGGTGAAAGGGGGTTTGAAAGGGTGTTTCCCCTTCGGCTTTTTTAAAAAAGAGTGGCGGTAAAACAGATAAATGACTGCCATGAACCCACACGCGACCAGCAGATATTCCAACATACTCATCCCTTCCTCCTTGGCGATAATCGCTCACAATAGTTAGAGTGTATATCGACATATCATAAAAAGAATTTATTTTTAATAATTTATATTAAAACGTAATCTATTTTTTTGGATAGAAGCTCATCGATGAATAGCTGCAGGCACTGCGCCGCTTTATCTTCATCCTCAGATGCGACCGAAATCTCGACACTGGCTTGCCCGTCGCGCAACATCGGCAAAGAGGAAAAATCAACCTCCTCCGGTAGCTGCTTCATGATGTCGACAAGGGTATTCTCGCTCGTCTGCGCGATCAGGGTTTTACGGTAGATCGGGCGTGCGGAGGGATAAAAACGTTCCAGTGACTCTTCCACCATCGGATGGGACATTTCGGGAAATCCCGGCATGAAGAAATAGCGCTCCTGCAGATGGAACCCCGACATGTTGTTGATAACGTTGTGCAACAATCCGGCTTTATGTGGCAGATCGGCCATGTGGATCCGATGGGGAAATGCCGCATCGCCGAACCGCTCAATGATATCGGAGTGAAACTGTTCATGAGGGTAGAGGATGCCGTCGCCGAAAACATCCGAGGCGATTTGGCGGGTCAGATCGTCAGGAGTAGAGCCGATCCCTCCGAAGCTGAACATCACCGCATCGGGGTCGTATTGGACCATTTCAAATACGGTACGGATCAATGCCGGGTCATCTTTGATCGTCAAAGAGGCATACAGCACATGTCCCCGAGCGAGGAGGGCATCACGTATAAAATTGAAATGCTTGTCGGTACGGCGGCCGTTGAGGATCTCGGAACCGATGATAATTGCGTAAAAATGGGGTGTTTTCATGGAAAGATTATAGCGCAGTTGCGGCCGTGATCAATGCGTTTTTTTCCGATCGGGACAGTTTTTTGATCGCCATCTCCCGCTTTAAAGCCGCGCTTTTGTCCGCACAGGTTTCTGAATAGACCAGATCGACAGGGCGGCGGCTGCGGGTGTATTTGGCGCCTGCAGCGGAAGAGTTGTGATCAGACAGTCGTTTCGTCAGGTCATTGGTGATACCGGTATAGAGCGTTCCGTCACTGCAGCGGAGAATATAGACAAAATAGGGCATAGGCAAAAATCCCCCCACAGGGCGGGAAGAGGGGTTATTTGAGACGGCTGATAATCTCTTGTTCAACCGTATCAATCGGCTGCGTACCATCGATCGTGACGTATTTGACCGAAGCATCAGCAGCTGAAAACGCTTTGTAATAGTCGATCAGGGGAGCCGTCTGCTCGTGATAGACGCGGAGACGGTCCAGGACGATCTCTTCTTTGTCATCGTCGCGCTGAACGAGATCTTCTCCCGTTTCATCGTCTTTTCCTTCCACTTTCGGCGGGTTGTAGAGGATATGGTAGGTACGGCCCGATGCCAGGTGGGCACGGCGTCCCGACATCCGTTTTACGATCTCCGAGTCAGGAACGTCGATCTCAATAACCGCATCGATCGCAACGCCCGCTTCTTTGAGGGCGTCTGCCTGAGGAACGGTACGGGGAAAACCGTCGAGGAGGAAACCGTTGCGGCAGTCATCCTGCGCGATACGCTCTTTGACAAGTCCGATGATGATCTCGTCGGTCACCAGTTTGCCTGCATCCATGAAGGATTTTGCCAGCGTGCCGAGTTCGGTTCCCGCTTTGATCGCAGCGCGGAGCATGTCTCCGGTCGAGATCTGGGGGATGTCGAACGCTTTGGTCAAAAACTGTGCCTGAGTCCCTTTTCCTGCACCTGGAGCGCCCAAAAGAATAATTTTCATATTACTTCCTATCAATTAGATTTTGGATTGAATAAAGTTTTCCATATCGTCGACGATAGCGTCGATACCGCGTTCGCCGTCGATTTTATGGAGGAGCCCTTTGGCTTCGTAGAAGCTCTGTATTTCCGCGAGAGGGGCCGTATAGACCTTCATCCGGTTGTTGAAAACTTTTTCGTCATCGTCCGCACCACGGGCACGTCCGAGGACACGATCGTGGGCAACCGCTTCGCTGACGACCACCTCGATGACGCTGATGAGCTCGATACTTGTGTCGTTTTGGAGAAACTTGTCGAGTTCGTTCATCTGTTCGTTGCTGCGCGGGTAGCCGTCAAACAGGACAACGTCGCTGGGGGCATTTTTGATCGCCTGCGTGATCGTTTCAACGGCGATCTCGATGGGTACGATGAGCCCCTTGCTGATAAAGCTGTCGATCAGTTGACCGCGCTCGCTCCCGCTGGCCACTTCGGCACGCAGCAGATCGCCGGTGGAATAGTGAACCATCGACGTGACGTTTCGGTCGGCGATGAGGGCCGCATCCGTCGTTTTCCCCGAACCGGGGGCACCGATGATCAGAAAGAGTTTCTTCATCGGTTATTTGGCACTTTCGCGCAATCGGATATGGAGTTCGCGAAGCTGCGTGATTTCGACCGGACTTGGGGCATCGGTCATGATGCACGAGGCTTTCTGTGTTTTCGGAAAGGCGATGACGTCGCGGATACTGTCTTTTTTGGAAAGAAGCATCATGAAACGGTCGAAACCGATTGCGAAACCGCCATGCGGAGGGGCGCCGAATTTCAACGCATCGAGGAGGAATCCGAATTTTTCCTGTGCCTCTTCTTCGCCGATACCCAAAAGGGTAAAGATTTGTTCCTGCAACGACTGCTTGTGGATACGGATCGATCCGCCGCCCAGCTCGGTTCCGTTGAGGACGATGTCGTACGCGATCGATTCAATGTCTTCGAGATGCTCGTGGTTCAAATCACGCGGCATCGTGAACGGATGGTGAAGCGCTTTGACACGCCCCTCTTCGATCTCGAACATCGGGAAATCGACAACCCATACAAATTCGAAGCGGTCTTTGTCGATCAGGTTCATTTTCTCGTGCTCGGCGATGAAGATACGGAAACGGCCCATGTAGTCCCACACGGTTTTCTTGTCTCCCGCACCGAAGAAGACGACGTCGCCCACTTCCATCCCCGTACGGTCTACGAGAAGCTGCAAATCTTCAGGGGCGAAGAATTTTTCCAGCGGCCCTTTGAGGCCGTCTTCTTTCATCTGGAAGTACCCCAGCCCTTTGGCGCCGAATTTGCGGACGTAATCTTCGAAACTTTTCATCTCCCGTTTGGAAAATACGAGGTCCGCACCCGGAACACGCAGCGCTTTGATCCGGTTCATTTTAGGGTTCGCGGCGATTCCGGTGAAAATCTCGTTGTCGCAGCGTGTGAAGATATCGATCACGTCGACCATTTTGAGGTCATAGCGCAGGTCGGGTTTGTCCGAACCGTACCACTCCATCGCGTCGGCGTATTTGATCCGGTTGAACGGCGTGTGGACGGCGTGTCCCGCAGCGGCGAACATCCCCGTGATCAGCTCTTCGGCGACACGGATGACGTCTTCTTGGTTACAGAAGCTCATCTCGACGTCGATCTGAGTGAATTCGGGCTGACGGTCAGCACGGAGATCTTCGTCACGGAAGCATTTGGCGATCTGGAAATAACGGTCGAATCCGCCCACCATCAGCAATTGTTTAAAGAGCTGTGGAGACTGGGGGAGGGCGTAAAACTCTCCCTCATGGACACGGCTGGGGACGAGATAGTCGCGTGCCCCCTCCGGCGTCGATTTGGTCAAGATCGGGGTTTCCACTTCCAAAAAGCCGAGTTTATCGAGAACATTTCGCGCTGCGATGGCCGCTTTTGAACGCATCTGGAACGTCTGGAACGCATTCGGATTGCGCAGGTCAAGATAGCGGTACTTGAGACGGGTCTCTTCACCGACGCTGTTGTCGCCGATCACGAACGGAACCGGCTCGGAGCGGTTTTCGATGATCAGCTCTTCGACGACCACTTCGATCGCTCCGGTTTTAAGGCGCGGATTCACCAGCCCTTCGCCGCGTGCACGGACACGGCCATGAGCGATCAGGACGAATTCGTCACGTACTTCGCTGGCAATTTTATGGGCATGCGCATTGTCGGCAGGGTCGCAGACGAGCTGGATCAGGCCGCTTTTATCACGCAGATCGATAAATACGATTCCGCCGTGGTCGCGGTAGCTGTTGGCCCAGCCGCACAAAACAACGTTTTCTCCAACGTTTTGTTCAGATAAATCGGTACAAAAATGACTTCTCAAGACAATATCCTTGTCTAAAATTTTCGCCATTATAGCTTTTGGAAACTTTTGGTTTGATAATAGAGCCTTGCATGGTGCCTAACGGGGCATTACGCTTTGCAGAAACTCCTGCATATGCCGGTAATGGTCTCCGTGCCAGTAGAGACGGTCGCAGAGAGGACAATACTCAAAATAGAAAAAATGGAGTTTGACTTTTTCGGGGAGTCTGTCGACTACGTTTTCTTTTTCCACTACCTGCAGCGGCGTATTGCACACAATGCAGCGGCTAAAAGGCGCATGGTACTTTTCGAGATGAAAAGCACGGATGAGCGATCGAAGCTGTTGTTTGGTATCCATCGTGTTGAAAAAAAAGAGTTTGGCATCGCTTTTCCGCTCTGACAGCCCTCGGTCGCATGTCAAAATAATGCGGTTTTGCGCTGAGGCAAGGGAAACCAGGTCGTTGTCTTCGATATGGGTAAAATAGAGGGTGTCAAATCCCATCATACGAAGATACTTCGCCAGTTTTCCCAGGTGGCAGTCTGCGGCAAATGCCGGTATGACGCCGCTCTCTTCGGTCACAACCTTATCTTTTGACACGCTGCAGGCTATTCTTTCATAGTCGCTTTAAGAAACCGGTTTAAATCGGTCGGAAACGGAAAGATCAGCGTATTAGTCTTGTCATTGGAGATATCGCTCATTGTCTGCAGATAGCGAAGCTGTATCCCCAGATCATTTTCACTCAGTTTTCGTGCTGCGGCCAGGAGGTTTTCACTTGCTTCGAGCTCTCCCATCGCATTGATCACTTTGGCACGCCGTTCCCGTTCCGCCTCGGCCTGTTTGGCGATGGCGCGGACCATACTCTCGTCAAGGTCGATGTGCTTTATCTCGACATTGGAGATTTTGATCCCCCATGCGTCGGTCTGTTTGTCGAGGATTTCCTGAATGTCATAATTGAGTTTCTCCCGTTCCGCCAGCATCTCGTCGAGTTCATGCCCACCCAGTACCGAGCGCAGTGTCGTCTGCGCCAGCTGGCTGGTCGCGGCCAGATAATCCTCCACCTGTATGATCGCCTTTTGCGGTTCGATGACGCGAAAATAGACGACGGCGTTGACATGGACAGAAACATTGTCGTGGGAGATGACATCCTGCGTCGGGACATCGAGAACGACGATCCGCAAATCGACCTTGACCATCTGCTGGATGTAGGGAATCAGGATGATGAGCCCGGGCCCTTTGACCCCCGTAAAACGCCCGAGGGTGAAAATGACCCCCCGTTCGTATTCGCGCAGAATACGGATGGCCATCGGCAATACGACAATGAGCAGGGCAACGGCATAAATGGCAATCGCCGGAATATCTAAAAACATGGTTTACTCCTCTGTTGGTGTGACGTTCAAAATAAGGCCGTGCAGTTCGACAACGCGAACTTTTTGACCGACGCTCAAATACGTATCACTGTGCGCACGCCATATCTCTCCGTGACACAGAACATGATACCCCTCTTCGTCTGACTTGACGACCTCGGCGTCGGCACCGACCATCTCTTCGGCTCCCGTAACGACTTTGGCCGACCGTGAGCGGAGAAAGAGGTTCGCCACCAGCATGAAAAAAGCGAGGCTGATCAGACTCAAAGCGATGACGAGGGAGAGGGAGATCGAACTGCCAAGGGTATCGGTATCGAAGAGCAGCAGCGAACCGAAGGCAAAGGCGACAACCCCGCCTATCCCCAGGATGCCGAATCCGGCGACAAAAACCTCGGCAACCATAAATGCGATCCCCAACATGATCAGCAGCAACCCCGCATAGCTGAAAGGGAGCATGTTGAGGGCGAAGAGGGCGATGACGCCGCTGATCGCGCCGATCACCCCCGGAAAGATGGAACCGGGGTTCATCATTTCAAAAAATATCCCATAAATCGCCACCAGCAGCAAGATATAGGCGATGTTGGGATCGGTCACGGTTGCGAGAAAACGGTTTTTCCAGTCCGGCTCATACACAACGATCGCACTGCCTGCGGTATGCAACGTCGCCGGGACTCCCAACAGTTTAACCGTCCTCCCCTCGATCTTTTCGAGGAGGGATGCTGTATCGTCGGCGATGATGTCGATCACCCCCAGACGCAGAGCATCCTGTGCAGAGAGGCTTTGTGCCGATTCCACCGCATTGACAGCCCATGTGACGTTGCGCTCATTCATCTGGGCCAGGCTGGTGATGTAGGCGATCGCGTCATTAAGAGCCTTCTTTTCGGCCGTTGACGTGGCGTTGGTTTCCTGAAACGTCGAAGGCTGAGCCAGGCTGATCGGGGTGGCCGCACCGAGGTTGGTCCCCGGAGACATCGCCGCCAAATGCGAGGCATAGAGGAGATAGGTTCCGGCGCTGGCTGCATGCGCCCCTCTTGGGGTGACATAGCTTATGACCGGAACAGGGCTGTTAGTGATGGATTGTATCATTTGGCGCATCGACGATGACAGACCGCCTGGGGTGTCGAGTTTGATCAGTAATGCTTTTGCGTTTTGTTCCTGTGCAACCCTCAGCGCTTCTTTCAGGACAACAGGATGAGCCGGACCGATTGCCCCGTTTATTTCTACTGTGACAACGACAGATGCCATGGCCAAATGGGTTGACAGGAACAGCAGAAAAAGGAGTAGAAAACGTTTCATCTTAGTGACCTGTATGGTAAGATATATACGTACTAAAAAGATGGCTTCAAAACATCATAACTCATAAGTAAATCGAAAGTCAAGGTGGGGCAATCACCCATATTTAGAATAAAAATCATCATTTAGTAATTTTTTTCTTCTAATTGGCGGAATTTTACAAGACATTTTCCTCCCGGTGATTTATGATTAGCGCACTAATAAGGAATCTGTTTAATGAATATTATTTGCCACGAAAGCCCTTTTATCGATTCGGTCTATTATGTTCCCGTCGAAACGTACCCCCAAGAGCAGGATTTTCGCTTTATCGGAGCCCCTTCGGTTCACGAACATATTATTTTAAACAACCATTGTGCCGTTATCACTTTTGATGTGGACGGCCAGCTCTATGAATACGACGGCCATATCGTCTGCGGTAAATTCATCCATGCGCCCAAAATAAAAATCACCTTCAAAAGCAAAGGGCAAAAACTCACCGTGATCCGCCTGACGTCGTGCGGATTGTACAAGCTGACCGACATGCCGATCGCTTCCATGGTCGACCGTATCGTCTCCGGATCGTTTCTGGATATCGACCTCTCCCCGGATACCCCCGTTGAAACCTCTATCCGGCACATTGACACCATCCTCAGCGCAGAAACCTCCGATCCCTCCTATGCACTTACTCAGGAGATCATCCGTTACGTCAATGCCAATTTTGCCCATCTGCCGACCAATGCAACCAAGGTCGTAGCCGAGAAGTTCGGTATTTCCGAAAATTCCCTGCGCCGCTATTTTAAAAAATACCTCGGCATCAACCTTTCTACCTACATCATCACCGTCAAACGCAAAAAAATGATCCAGTCTCTTTATGAAGACAACTACGATTCACTCAGCGTCCGGGAGAATGGCTATTACGACCAGTCCCATTTCCTGAATGACTTCAAACGCCTCTACGGCGTGCCGCTCAAACAGTATTTCAATGAAATGCAGGCGATCAAAAAACGTGCCCCCGATTTGATGCGGTTTATCTACCACTGCAATATCCAAAGCAATATGTAAGGGGGGAAAATGAGTGCAGATATGGCATCCCTAACCGGCCTGACACCGGTAGGGCATCTTTTTAAAACCGCCCCTAATATCGGGATGTTCGATGGAGATTCCACGTTGCAGGAGGTTTTGGAATATTTTTCACACCAGGCCGTCGATGCCGTCATCATTACCGAAGAAGCCATCTCGGTCGGCATTTTAACCCTTAAAGACGTGGTGAGGGCACTGCAGAAGTGGGAAAATCTTTTGCTGCCCGTACGAAACTTTATGACATCCCCGGTGCACACCTTTGATGCCCTGGAAAACATTTCCGATGTGATCGAGTGGATTCATGAGGCATCGTTCGACAAAATCGTCATCCGGAAAGAGAACGCGATTATCGGCATGATGGACCGCCGCGATTTGTTGTCGCTGTGCTATTCTAAAATTTCCCCTTTGCTCAAACATCAGTATCACCTGATCCATTCGCTGATGGATCTGGTAGACGACGGAGAAAAAAGGCTGTTGCGGATGGCCACGACCGATGCGCTGACAGGGATAGGGAACAGACGGATGTTCGAAGAGGTTTTTCAAACTCATCAAAAGCTTTCGGGACGATACGACATCGAACTGTTTTTGCTGATGCTCGATATCGACGACTTCAAAAAGATCAACGATGTGCATGGGCACAATATCGGAGACTCCGCCTTGAAACAATTGACGGCCCTGGTGAGCAGTTCTATCAGGACATCGGACATTTTTGTCCGATGGGGAGGGGAGGAGTTCGCGATACTCCTGCGTTCTTCCGATCTGCAGCAGGCCGCGGAAATCGCAGAACAGCTCCGCAAAAAGATCGACGAATACCTTTTCGACACCATTCTCCATCTCACATGCAGTTTCGGCGTAACGTCGATCCGTCCCCGTGAAAGCATCGAAAGTGCCTTTGAAAGAGCGGACAGGGCTCTGTACCGCGCAAAATATGACGGCAAAAATACCGTTCGAACCGAAACCGTATCGCGATAAATAAATTCTTCTTTTCTCTGCTATAATACTCGGGCAGATAACATTCTGTATTAAAAAATATTTCTATAGATTAGCAAAGAAGGTTAAATGGTTTCAGATATGTCGATACTCACGCATTCCACGCCGATCGGAGAGATTTTTGCTGCCGGTCATACCTGCGGTGTTTTTGAAGATGACACGATTCTGCAAGACGTTTTGGCTTTTTTTTCGGACCGCTGCACTGACAGCGTCATCATTACCCGAAAGTCTTCTCCCGTCGGGATAGTGACGCTCAAAGACCTGGTCCGGGGGCTGCGCAGCTGCGACAACCTGGGACTTCCGGTCAAAGAGTTTATGAGCTCGCCGCTTCAAACCGTCGCGACGACTCTCAACGTCGGGGATGTCCTCGACACGATGCACAACGCCGAATACGACAAAATCGTCGCGGTCAACGAAAATAAGATTGTCGGTATTATCGACAGACGCCATCTGCTTGCATTGTGCTATACGCAGTTGACTCCGATGATCCGAAACGAATCGTCGATGCTGCATTCACTGATGGAGCTGGTAGGCGAGGGGGAAAAGGGGCTGCTCAAAATGGCCACGACCGATGCGCTGACAGGAATCGGAAACCGTCGTCTGTTCGAAGAAGCTTTCCAGGCCTATCAGCAAAACGCCGGCAGCGGTTACGCCCTCTATCTTCTGCTGTTCGACATCGACAATTTTAAAAGCATCAACGATACCTTCGGCCACAATGTCGGCGATTCCGTTCTCAAAGAGTTGACCGAACTCATCACCAAATCTATCCGCAAAACAGACACATTTGTCCGGTGGGGAGGCGAAGAGTTCGCCATACTGCAGCGCTATTCCGATGCGAATATGGTGATGAAGATCGTCGAGCATATACGGAAAAAAATCGATGAATACAGTTTCGAAACGATTGTCCATGTCACCTGCAGTTTCGGGATTACCGAGGTCAAGCCGGATGAAAATCTCCAAAGCGCGATGGAACGTGCCGACAAAGCCCTCTATCGCGCCAAAAAAGACGGAAAAAACTGCATCCGGGTTGAAAAGGGATAAATTTTTGTAATATGGTATGATGGTTCAGGATCAAATCTTCGAAAGCAGGGAGGAACAGATGGTTGTCGGCATCCCAAAAGAGATCAAAATCGACGAATTCAGAGTCGGAATCACCCCCTCAGGGGCGAGAGAACTCATCAAACACGGCCATTGCGTCCTGATTGAGTCGGAGGCAGGGGTAGGGAGCGGGTTTGACGACCGTTCGTATCTCGATGCCGGAGCGGTCATCGTCGAAAGCGCCGATGATGTTTACGCGCAGGCGGAAATGATCATGAAGGTCAAAGAGCCCATCGAAATCGAATATCCCCGCCTCAAAGAAGGACAGATTCTCTTCACCTACCTCCATCTGGCGGCTGACAAACGGTTAACAGAAGTATTGTGCGAAAAAAAAATAACGGGACTGGCGTATGAAACGCTACGTATCGGTCACCGCCTCCCGCTGCTGGAACCCATGAGCGAGATCGCCGGGCGGATGGCGACGCTGTTCGGGGCTGTCCATCTGGGATGCTACAACGGGGGAAGAGGTCAGCTTCTTGGGGGTGCGGTCGGAGTCGAACCCGGACGGGTCGTCGTCCTGGGTGCCGGTGTGGCCGGCAAATCAGCGGCCGACGCGGCCGCCGGACTCGGCGCAGAAGTGGTCATGCTGGACATCAATACCGAACGCCTCCATTACCTGCGCGACATCATGAGTCCCCGCGTGACCTTGCTCCACTCAACCCAGAGTGAAATATTAAATAATATCAAAGAAGCCGACCTGATCATAGGGACTGTATTGGTCGCAGGAGCCAAAGCGCCGAAACTGATCACGCGTGAAATGCTGGGAAGGATGAAAAAAGGATCCGTGATTGTCGATGTCTCGATCGATCAGGGGGGATGTTTCGAAACTTCCCGTCCGACCACCCATTCCCATCCGACCTTTGAAGTCGATGGTATCGTGCACTACTGTGTCGCCAACATGCCCGGGATGTATCCGCGTACGTCGACGATCGCGCTGACCAATGCGACCCTGCCGTACGCCATAAAAATCGCTTCCATGTCCCTTACCCAACTGATCGAAGACAGCTCGATCCGCGAAGCACTCAACACCTATGGCGGACGTGTCACGAACGAAGCGGTAGCATGTGCCCATGACATGCACTACGAACGCCGCTGATTCAGTTCTCTTTTGCCCTTGAAAGTCTCTTACAATTGGTAAAAAGAGGCGCGGTTTCTCCCGCTTCTTTTGGCACCGTAAAGCGCATCGTCGGAATATTTGAGAAGCTCCTCTTTGGTCAGCGATGTGTTCTGGGCGTCTTTGAACGCCATCCCTACACTGATCGTCACATGATCGGCCGTCTCTGAATAGTGGTGGGCAATCCCCAGAGCGCTTACCGCTTTTACCAGACTTTCCGCGACCTGTCTTGCCCCCGGTTCATCAATATCTTTGAGGAGTACGACAAATTCCTCCCCGCCGTACCGGGCCACCACATCGGTCGGCCGTTTGAGGCTTTTTCGAAGGGCCGCTGCAATTTTAATCAGACATTCATCCCCTTTGCCATGGCCATAATGGTCGTTGTAGAGCTTGAAATAATCGACGTCGATCATCAACACGGCCAGCGTTTTGCGATCCCGCATCGTTTCTCTGTATTTTTTTTCATACACTTCATCAAAATAGCGGCGGTTTGGGATATGGGTCAGTCCGTCATACATAGATAGCGCTTCGAGCATATCGCTTTTGAGTTTGAGCGCGATGTGGTTTCGTACTCTGATTTTGACGATCGTGGGGTGAAAGGGTTTGGAGATGTAATCGACAGCGCCTAGGTTCAGCCCGTACTCTTCGTCTTTGACATCATTTTTCGCCGTAATGAAGACAACGGGGATATTGTTGCATTCCGAACTGCTTTTGAGCTCTTTGCACACCTCATACCCGTCCATTTCAGGCATCTCGATATCGAGGAGAATCAGGTCCGGTTTTTCTTTGCTTTTGGCGATATCAAGCGCTTTTTTGCCGCTCTTGGCAACCTTGATACGGTAATCGTCTTTCAGCAGATCGGAGAGGATGCCGATGTTTGCTGCCATGTCGTCTACAATCAGAATCGTCGGTTTCGTGTCATTTTTCATTCGATATTCCACCCGTTCATAATAGCCAAGGCTGTGTCGTAATCATACTCGTCCATCGCCTCTTTCCATCTGTGCAGTTCACCCGCATCGACTGATTTGTGTAGCCCTGCATAAAAACTTTCCTGCTGCTCTATTTGTACCATATTTCCCTCTTGGATATCCTTTTGAATCTGATTATAAAGTTTTTTAATCTCTTCGTGGCTCAGAGTGGACTCTTCCTGGTCCTCATGGAGGGCTATCGGCAGCATTTCGATCGTTTGTTTCAGTTCGCGAATCGCGGAAATCAAACGGACCGCATCTTCGGAGCTCACTTCATGCCCCCACTTATACGCTGCGTCGATCCGGCTGCACAGGGCGAAAAGAGCCATCGCCCCCAGATTGCCGCTGACCCCCTTGAGCGCATGGATTTGCGACGGCGCCGCGGGGTCACCCCGTTCTACGAGATCGCCGATATCGGCGAACTCACCCTCCAGCTGGGAGAGAAATCTGAACAGAAGCCTGGAAAGGAGTTCCTCGTTGCCGCTGACGATCTCTGAAGCGAACTCGAGATCCAGTACCGGCTCGCCGTGCTCACGCTTGGGCTCATGCGCCATTCTGGAGATATCACCACCGCGCCATCTCGCTACTGCAGCGTACAGATCATCGCTGTCGATCGGTTTACCCAGATGATCATTCATCCCCGCTTCCAGGACTTTTTCCCTGTCTTCGACCATCGCGGCAGCGGTGAGGGCGATGATGGGAATATACGGATCGTGCTCGCGTATAATCGTCGTCGCCTCATACCCGCTCATGAGCGGCATCTGCAGATCCATCAGAATCAGATCGTACCGCTCCGGGGCGTACAAAAACTTCTCGACCGCCTCTTTGCCGTTGCCGGCGGTCTCGACCGTGATCCCCGTTCTGCGGAGCATCATCGTGGCCACTTCCCGGTTGATCTCGTTGTCCTCTGCCAGGAGCACCGTGACACCGCTCAGGTCAGGGAACGCTTTTGCTTTTTGCGTTCCGATTTTTCGGAGCGTTCCCCTTCTGGCTTCCCCGATGGCATCAAACAAAGCCGCAGCGGTCACCGGTTTGGACAAAAAGCCGTTTACGAGACCTTCCTCCAGACCGATATGCTCTTTTGCGTAAGCGCTCACCATCAAGACGGCAGGGACTTTGTGTCTAAGTTTCCCTTCCTTGACTCTGATGCCCAGTTCGCTTATCACCTCTTTGCCGTTCTTTCCGGGCATCTGCCAGTCCATCAGCAGGATGTCATAGCCCTCGGCTTCCGAATCGGCCTGCATGATCATCTTCAGGGCCTCCTCTCCGTTGTGCGCTTCGTCCACACGGCATCCGAAACATTCGACCATCTCTTTGAGGATCAGGCGTGAAATCTCCTGATCGTCTGCGATCAGTATACGGCAGGGTTTTTGGATGATTTGGGGACGATTGTGAGACCACGATACCACTTCGGCTTCAAGGTCGAAGCTAAAGGTAGTCCCCGAACCCTTCTGGCTGTTCACACTCAGTTCTCCCCCCATCGCGTTCACCAGTTTTCTCGATATCGCCAGTCCCAGCCCCGTCCCCCCGTACCGGCGGGTAGTCGAGCTGTCCGCCTGCGTAAACGGCTCGAAAAGGTGTTCCATCTGCTCCTCGTTCATCCCGATCCCCGTATCGCTGACGCTGAAGGTAATAATGGCACGGTGATCGTCGATCCGTTTTTTGAGGATGATCCGGAGTATGACGTAACCGCTGTGGGTAAACTTGAGGGCATTGCTCAAAAGGTTGCTGAGCACCTGATCGATCCGAAGTTCGTCCCCCAGAATGATCCCCGGAACGTCGTTTTTGAAATAGAAATAAAGTTCCAGCCCCTGCTTGAGGGCGGTTTGGGAAAAGATGACCCGCAGCTGGGAAAGGACGTTTTCAAGTTCGACACTTTTGTGTTCGATCACCAGTTTTTCCGCTTCGATCTTCGAATAATCGAGAATATCGTTGATGATCGCCAGTAGCATCTTCGACGAACCGCGGATTTTTTCCAGATAGTCGTGCTGCTTCGGATCGAGCGGTGTATCAAGCATCAGCTCGCTGAGGCCTATCACGGCGTTCATCGGCGTCCGGATCTCATGGCTCATGTTGGCCAAGAACCGGCTTTTCGCACTGCTGGCCTCCTCGGCACGAATTTTTGCCTCTTCCAGTTCTTTCGTTATCTCTACCTGTTCGGTGGTATCCTGCACTGTCCCCCGGGAGAGGATAGGGGTTCCCCATTCGTCATACTCGGTATCGCCGACTTCCCTAACCCATTTGATCCGTCCGTCTTCCATCAGCAGGCGGTGGTCTATCGTATATTTTTGCCTGCTTTTCAGGGATTCCTGATAGGCCTTATTGACGCTTTCTCGGTCGTCGGGATGGATCACTTCCATAAACAGCTCGTAAGAGGGGTTGAAACGGTTCTTGTCAATCTCGAAAATATGGAAAATTTCATCCGACCACGAGAGGTGGCCGGTCCGCAGATCGAACTCCCAGTTACCGATATGGGCAATCTTTTGCGCTTTTTTCAGGCTCGCTTCATTCTGGCGCAGCGCATCTTCCACCCATTTTTGATCGCTTATCTCCTGGTGGGTTCCGGACATCAGCAGCGGCTTCCCATCCTCGGTCCAGGACGATACGCGCCCCCGATCCAGCACCCAGATCCAATGCCCCTGTTTGTGTTTCATCCGGCATTCGGATTCGTAGTAGTCCAGCTCGCCGCCAAAATGCTGCTCGAGCCGCTTTTGCGATTCCGCCAGATCATCCGGATGGGTGTGGTTCAGCCACGTATCGATGGAAATGGGAGCAAGCTCGTCGAGGGTATAGCCGATCATCTGGGCCCATCGTTCGTTAAACACCACGTCGCCGGTCTGGACGTTCCATTCCCAGGTACCGGCATTAGTCCCCCGGATAATGTCGTCGAGGCGCTGTTTCTGGCGGGAGAGTTCTCGCTGGTACTCTTTCAGCGGTGTGATGTCCCTGAATACGCTCAAAAGATACGGGGTTTCCTCAAACTGAACCAGTTGAACCGATACGATGATATCGAGCATGGTGCCGTCCTTGGCCCGATGCTGCGTTTCGAACTCATCCTTCCCGGTGGTAAAAAGAGTTTCGGCATGCTTTTGTGTTTCCTCGGGAGTTTCGGCCGCTTCGTACTCGTTCAGATGAAGCTGCGCAAATTCTTCGGCACTGTATCCCAGCTGGAGATGTGCCGACGCATTGAACTGTATCGGCAGAAGCGTTTTGGGATCGAGCATCACGATGGGGTCGGGAAAGATTTCGAACAGCATCCGGAAAAGGTTTTCGCTTTTTTTCAGTTCCTTTTGCTTGTTGACGAGGTCGCTGACATCCCTGAATACAACGATGGCGCCGCCGTCATCGGTGGGGGCCACCGTGATACTGACGGGAAACAATGTACCGTCTTTGCGGACAAAATGATCTTCCTCATAACGCGGCTTGCGATCCTCCAGGGTAAGATGCACCGGACAGCCGTCGTTTACGTGATGGTGGAAAAGGGCGTGCTGATCCCGGTACAGCACCTCCTGTTCGGAAAATCCGACCAGCTCCAGCGCTTTTTGGTTGATCCATATGCAATTGCCTTCGTCATCGACGCCATAGACACCGTCGGCCATGTTGGAGAGGAGCGATTCGAAGAGTTTCTTCCTCCGCCGTTCTTTGGAATAAAAAAATGCGGCCACCATCAATGCCATGATGACGGCAAAAATATCAATTTTGTACTGTTCCCAGATATCGGCATACGTAATATCCTGGACCGTCTCGAACGGGGGGAGCCTCAGCGCACGCGAAAGCTCTTCGACACTCAGATAATCCGCGGGAAGTTCATAACCGTAAATGCCCGACGTTCGCACCGGCTCGTCATCCGGTTGCAATGAAAGCAAGGCGGCCAGAAACGCTTTGACATCCCCATGATCGGCATGGGGGAGGGCGAAAACGGGCCATTCTGGATACAGTCTCGTCGAGACTTTGTAGGGGTGCGAATTTCCGTGCTGCTCGTTCACGATACGGATTTCATCTCTCATGAGCTCCCCGTTTTTAAGCATGCTTTCGAGTATCCCGTCGCGTATGAAACCCACATCCGCTTTCCCTTCGAGGATGGCGTTGACGACCTCCTGATGGGAACCGTGCATTTCCATAATTTTATCGTTTATGGCCGAGAGGTTGAGACCTGCATTGTATAGTTCGTATGCCTGAGCCCGATATCCCCCCATATGCTTCGTGCTCGGAACCGCGATCGTTTTGTTTTGCAGATCTTTCAGCCCCCGCACAGGGCTATCCTGCCGGACAATGATGATGCCGCCGAGTTTGCTGGAGGGTGTTCCATCATCGCTGGCGCTGATCAGCGTGGCGATGGCCCCGCTCAGAGCGTAACGCTGCCGAATGACGAGAAAATGGGTCGGATTGGTCGTGACGATATCGAGTTCGCCCTGTGCGATTTTGTCGTTGATCTCTTCCTGGCTCAGCACCTCGAGGACAACCTTCGGTTCGAGATGCCGGTTCAGATAATCCACGAGAGGCTGGTATTTTTCGCGTGTCTTTTCATCCCCCATGTAGGAAAAAACACCGAAGCGGATCTCCTCTTTGGCAACGGCCGATACAAACGGCAGGATCGAGAGGCACAAAGCGGCAATCATTTTTCTCATTCGTCTCTCCATCCTTTGTTTGAAAAAACGCTCATTGTACCACATCACAGAAACGGCAGAAAGCGGAGGCGGTACAATTCCAGTCCCCCCTCCAGCCACAAAGCGGCACTCAGCGTAAAAAGTTCGCTTTCGATGGTAGCCGCTTTGGCTTTGGATTCGGCCAGGTCGGCGATTGCGCGGCTCAGCTCGTCGGCGCTGGAGAGGCGGTTTTCAAAACGTCCCTGTGTGAGCTTTGCGTATTCCGATGCGGCCCTCACCTCCATCTGAGCGCTTTTGAGGCGACTTTGGAGCGACTCTATCAGCAGCAGGGTGTTGTCGATCTCCATCGAGATCTGGTGTCTGTAGTCCTCCAACGCAGCAACGGCCGCCATTTCGGCCGCTTTGGACGATTGTACGGTATGCCAGTCGCTAAAACCGTCGAAAAGATGCCACGATGCTCCGACACCGGCATAGCTCTGGTCTGCGTTGGTGTATCCGTCGCCGTTCAGTTCGAGCGTGTCCCCCTGACGCTTGAGCGCCGCGTTCAGCACGACCGCAGGATAAAAACGGCTCCGGGCGATCACCGTGTCGCTGCGGGCCATTCCGACTGCTTTGGCCAGCGCCATGAGGTCTTCGCGTCCGTTGAGGGCCGCTTCTTTGATCTCGCCGATCGAGGAGGGGAGGAGTGAGCCGGGAGGGAGGAGGGGAGATGTTACCTCTTCGCCTGCGAGGTAGGAGAGACGGTTCAGCGCGCTTTGTTTTTCGTTCCGCGCTTCGGCAAGTTCGGCGTCGATTATGTAGCCTTTGGCTTCTATGGCATAGAGCGCTGCGGGGGCGAGGAGTCCATTCTCGTAGAGGCCTCTGGCTTTGCGGTAGGAATAGTCCATCGCATTTTTGGCCTCCTCGAGTGCGGCGATGACGGCATCGGATGCGGAGGCGGAGGCATAGAGGGAGGTAGCCTGCAGGTAGAGCTTCCTTTTGAGATTCGCCACCTGAAGGGCTGCTTTTTCATGGTTGAGCCTGCCTTTCTCGACCGACCCGTTGATCGCAAACCCACTGAAGAGGGGATAGGTCAGGGTCAACGCCCCCAAAGCCTTGTTTCTCGTCCCCATCTGCATCGGGGAAAGGCCGAACGCGACGGTGGGGGTCTCGTTGAGTTTGAGAGTGCTTAGCTCGGCGCTCAGGGAAGGCAGATGCTTCCCCTGCGCCGCGCGATAGCTCTCCAAGGCCGCTTTTTCAAGCTGCTCGGCACTCTGCACCGCATAGGCCCCGTCGATTCTGGCGATGACCTCCTCGTAGCTTTGGCCCCACCCCAAAAGAGGGACGATCAGCAAAGACACCCATTTCATCGTTGCTCCTTATTGCTTATTGTAATATAGTCACGTTCCTATTAATTGATACTGAGTTAAGGTGGAAAGCTATAAGATAGTCTGAGAATACTTCGATCGAATGGATAAAAATGGTTCTATTCCTCAGAAAATACTGGGCCGGCATTGTAGTGGCGTCCCTGTTCGCTGCAGCCGCGTTCCTGATCTATCTCAAACTGCACCCCCCGGTGCTGGACGAGAACCTGATACAAGGGTCAGGGAGAATGGACGGTGATCTGATCAATCTGAATGCCAAATACGCCGGCCGACTGTGCGGCATCTATGCCAAAGAGGGAGACAGAATCTCCAAAGGGGATGTCATAGCATGTCTGGAAAGCCGTGAATACCGGGCGCAGCAGGCGCAGATAGAGGCGCAGCTCGATGCCAGGGAACGCTCGTACGGGGCCCAGAAGATCGAGCTGGAGATTTTGCGCCAGAGTCTCCCGCAGTCTCTGAAAAAAGCCGATGCCAATCTCGCCATCACTCTGCGCAACCGCGACGAACTCGACCAGAACATCCGGACCCAGAAAAGCCTCGTCGAGCAGAGCGAACGCGACTGGATGAGGGCGAAAGACCTGGTCGAACGGCATCTTGTCGAATCGTATCAGCTGGAGACGGCGTCGCTGAAGCTTCAGAGCGAGCAGGACCGCCTGGCCGCTCTGAAGCTTAAACGGAGCCAGCTGGACGAAGCGATCACCATCGCACAGAGCGGCCAGATCGAGGCATCAGCCGCCCAGCGCAAAACCCTGGCGATGGAGGAGGGGATAAAAGCCGTCGCGGCCGAAATAGAATCTCTCAAAGCTTCCAAAGCCCAGATCGATGCCGTCGTAGGGGAAATGGAGCTTCGCTCTCCGGTAAGCGGGTTCCTCGTCGAAACGATTGCCCACACCGGCGAAGTGGTGGGTGCGGGGAGCCCAATCGTGACGCTGATCGACCCCGCCACCCTCTATCTGAAAATCTTCGTCGACACGCTCCAAAACGGCAAGATCAAAATCGGCGACAATGCGGTCATTTTTCTCGATGCTTCCCCTGATCGAGCGATCGAGGCCACAGTCGCCCGGATCGAGCAGAAAGCCGAATTCACCCCAAAAGAGGTCTCGGTGGCCAGCGACCGTATCCAGCGGGTCTATGCCGTCCATCTGCGCCCCCTCACTCCCGATCCGCTACTCAAACTGGGCATTCCCGGGGTAGGGGTCATCTCCACAGACGGCACCCCGTTGCCGGGCTCTTTGCGGGAAGTCCCCGAATAAGGGCGCGCGTCATGGAGTATCTCAGCGTAGAACGCGTCACCGTCAGCTACGGAACCCATGTCGCGATCCGCGACGCGACGTTCAGGGCCGATGCGGGGGAGATCATCGGCTTCATCGGGGCTGACGGCTCCGGGAAAAGCTCCCTGATGCATGCCATCGCCGGAGTCGGAAACTTCAGCGGCTCCATCCGTTTCAACGGAGTCAGCTACCGCTCGGCCGGGGAGGCCGAACCGCTCAAACCCCTCTGCGCCCTGATGCCGCAGGGGATAGGGCTGGTACTCTACGAGATGCTCAGCGTGGAGGAACATCTGGATTTTTTTGCCGACATCCGCGCAATTGAGCTCGACGGGGATTTTCTGGCGTACCGTCAGCGACTCCTGCGGATGGCGGGGCTTGAGAAATTCACGGCCCGCAGGGCAGGGGAGCTCAGCGGAGGGATGATGCAGAAACTCTCCCTGATCTGCACCCTCCTGCACCGCCCCAGACTCCTGATCCTGGACGAGCCCACGACGGGGGTTGATCCCCTCAGCCGGATCGAACTGTGGGAAATCCTCGACCAGATACGCCGCGAGGAGGGGACAATCATCCTCGTCAGCACCGCCTACATGCAAGAAGCCGCCCGGATGGACAGGCTGCTCCTCTTCGATACGGGGGAGATCATCGCCTCGGGAACGGCGGCGGAGCTGCTCGAAACGGTCCGGTCCATGTGCTACCTACCGACTCCCGGGAGTGGCGGGATGAGTACGTTCGATGCGACCTATTCGCTGCAGCCGCTCGATATTCCCCATGCCGAGCCGACCCTGGAAGCCCTCTTTTTCGTCAACGCCCTCAAAAACAACCGTCTCCTTCCTCCGGTCACCCTCAGCGGCGAGGTAAAAAGCCCCCCTTCTGATGACATCGTCATGGAGGCGAGGGGGCTGACCAAACGGTTCGGGGATTTCGTCGCGAACGACCGGATCGATTTGCGGCTGCGCGGGGGTGAGATCCTCGGCCTTCTGGGAGCGAACGGCGCGGGCAAAACGACCTTCATCAAAATGCTGCTGGGGCTCCACCCCATCGACGGCGGAGAGCTCTTTTTGCTGGGAAAACCGGTCCGCAACGCCCGCGACCGCCGCACGCTCAAAGCCTCCATCGGCTACGTCAGCCAGCATTTCGCCCTCTACAGCGACATGACGGTGCGCGAAAACCTCCTCTATTTTGCCGCCATCCGCCGCATTCCCCGGCAAAATGCCCTTGAAAAAACAGCCCGTTATGCCTCCGAGCTCGGATTTTCGCAGTACCTCGACGAGATGCCCTCGCAGCTACCGCTGGGGATAAACCAGCGTTTTTCGCTCGCCGCGGCCCTCCTGCACGACCCCCATGTCCTCTTCCTGGATGAACCCACCTCGGGCGTCGATGCGATCGCACGATCGCAGTTCTGGGAGCTTCTGGTGGCGCTGAAAGAGAAATGGAAAATCGCCATTCTCATCACGACCCACTACATGAGCGAGGCGGAATACTGCGACCGCATCGTGCTCCTCCGCGACGGGGCGAAAGTGGCGGACGATACGCTGGAGGGGTTCTATGCCGCCCATCCGGGAGCCGAAACGTTCGAAGATATCTTTTTGGAGTACTACCGATGAAGGCGAGGGTGATCAGGGCCTACATCGCCAAGGAGCTCACCGAACTGATCCGTTCGCGGTTCATCCTCATGGTCTATCTTCTGCCGACGATGATCATGCTGCTGTTCGGGTACGGAATCCGGATGGAAGTGACCGATGCCCGCGCAATCATCATCGACAACGACCGCAGCTTCCTCTCCCACCGCCTCATCAGCAAGTTCGAACATTCGAGATATTTCGACGTGAGCGTCGATCCCTCCGACGAGTCCGACGCGCTCCGCAGTATCAAACAGGCGAGGACGGACGTGATCATCATCATCCCCGAATCGTTCGAAAAACGGCTCCTGCACGGCCAGTCGACCCAAATCGGCATCTATGTCGATGCGGCGTTCCCCAGCCGCGGCAGTACGATCGAAAACTATGCCAAGGGGGTTATCCTCGACGCGGCGGCGTCACTGGCACCTGCGAGTAGTACCAATCTCATCACGATCAACCAGCGAAGTATGTTCAACCAGGCGATGCGCGACGAAGACGCCATCGTGCCGGGGCTGATCGGCCTGGTACTCCTCGTTGCCCCCGCAATCCTCGCGGCACTCCTCATCGTCAAGGAGAAAGAGCGGGGGACCATCTTCAACTTCTACGCCTCCCCCCTCTCCAAAGGAGAGTTCCTGATCGCGAAACTGGTCCCCGCTTTTTTGCTCCACTCGCTCAACATCGTCATCCTCTTTCTGTGGGCGGTCTACGTCTTCGACGTCCCCTTCAGGGGAAGCTTTCTCCTCTACTGGGGCGTTTCGGAGATTTACCTCCTAATCAGCATCGCGATCGGGATGCTGATCTCTGTCGTCACGCGGACCCAGATCGTCGCGGTGGTCCTCACCGTCATCATCACGATCATCCCGGGCTTCCTTTACTCCGGGATCATCATGCCGATCTCGTCGATGAGCGGGATGTCGCAGATCGAAGCCCACATCTTCCCCGTCATGTATTACAACCATATCCTCTATGACGCCTTTTTGATCGGGGAGGGGCTTGAATCGGCCAAAACGCTCTCCTACTTCCTGATTCTGGTCCTCTATGCCGCCGTATTGCTGGGACTCGGGCGCCTGCTGCTCAAAAAGGAGCTCGGATGAACCGGATATTCTGGACCATCGTCGCCAAGGAGCTCCTCGCCTTTATCCGTTCGTGGCAGCTCGTCCTCGTCGTGCTGTACTCCTTCACCGTCAACGTCTACATCTCCGGCAGCGGAATCGAGATCAAACCGCGCAACGTCGCCGTCGGATACGTCGACTACACCGGAGGGGGGATCAGCCAGAAAATCCTCTCCAAACTGCATGCCCCGGAGTTCCTGCCGCCGCGACGCTTCACCTCCCAGGAGGCGCTGAGCCGCGCCATTTTCGACAAGGAGATCATCGTGGGAATCGTATTCGACCCCGACTTCGAAAAAAACTGGCGGCGCGGCGAGAAAAGCAGCCTCAACGTCCTCCTCGACGCTACCGCAGCGTCGCAGGCCTACACGACGCTGAGCTACCTGCAAAACATCGTGCTGGAGCTCTCCCGACTCGGGATGGCAGTCGAGATCGCCAGCCACAAGCTGTTCAACCCCAATGCCGACAACCATACCTTCATGGCGCTCACAGAACTTCTCTCCGTCACCACGATGCTCTGCGTCATCCTCACCGCGGTCGTCTTCGTCAGGGAAAAAGAGCAGGGGACCTGGGACATCATGCTTCTGATGCCGGTCGATCCTAGGCTCGTCATCCTCGCCAAATCGTTTTCGCAGGTACTGATCATACTCTCCGGGGTCGTCATCTCGCTGGGATTCATCGTGCTGGGGGTCTTTTCGACCCCTCTAAACGGCTCGTTCTGGGCGTTTGCCCTCCTCACGTTCTTCTACGTCTGGGTCAGCGCGGGGATAGGGCTCTTTATTGCAGCGATCGCCCGTGACGTGATGCAGGTCGCCCAACTATCGATCCTCGTGATGATGCCCCTGATTTTCCTCAGCGGAGCCTGGACACCTATCTATGCGATGCATCCGGCGCTGCAGGCCCTCTCGCTGTTCTCGCCGCTGCGCTACTATATCGAGGGGACTGAAAGCATCTTTTACAGGGGGACGGAGTGGATCGATCTGTGGCCCTATTTTCTGGGGGTCATTCTGGTCGGAGGGCTCATGTACTGGATTGGTTTTCGCAAAATTGGGCGGCTGTTCTGAGGTGCGTATCAGATAGATAATCTAACTGATACACGGACGGGATTCAGGGTTTGTCGTTGATGATTCTGAGATATTTGGCCGCCGTCGCCGTACTGATCTGCGCTTCCTCGGCGATGGAACGGACAGTCGGCTTTTTGCCGTAGAGCATGTGGATGCTCATCGCCGACTGGATTTTAGCCCGGACCTGCCGTTCTCTGATTTTCCGCGCCTTGGCGGCACCTTTTTCGCTTCCCAATAGGTCTCCTTGTCGACTGTAAAAAAAAGACCGGGAGTATATTCAAATACGACACCGATTTCAAGGGAAAGCGGGGGTTTGTACGATATTTCGTGTACAATGGATTTTAAATAGAATATATATTATGTTAATCAAATGTTTCTAAAAGCCGGTGATGAAGCCATTCAGGCTTTCATCACTTAATGCCGGACAACCAAATTATGTTCTTTGATCGCTTTGATAATCCCTTCGATCTGCTTCATTTTCGCCTCTTCGTCTTCCATGTTGTGAATCGCTTCGAGATTGAAGGTGCTCAGTTTCGTATCAAGATACCCCGTATCGAGCTTACCGTCTATAAAATCCTGATCGCGTACAATCTGGCGGTGAAGCGGGATATTCGTCGGTACCCCCTCGATCAAAAATTCATCCAAAGCCCGCATCGCCTTGCGGACGGTATCTTCCCATGTCAGCCCCGATACGATCAGCTTGCCGATCATCGAATCATAGTTGGACGGAATCTGGTAGTTGGTATACGCCATGCTGTCCAGCCGCACTCCAGGTCCTCCCGGTGCGAGATAGTTCGTAATCAGCCCCGGTGAAGGGACAAAATTGAGCTTCGGGTTCTCTGCATTGATCCGAAACTCAATCGCATAGCCCCGGAATTTGATCTCTTCTTGCAGGAACTTCAGCGGGTCTCCCTCGGCAATCCGGATCATACGCTGGATCAAATCAATCCCGGAAATGATTTCCGTGACGGGATGTTCGACCTGGATACGGGTATTCATCTCAATGAAATAAAAATTGTCATCAGCATCGACAAGATATTCGATCGTTCCGACACTTTCATAGCCCAGGCGGAACATGGCTTTGGTCGAAACGCGATAGAGTTCGCGGCGTACCGCTTCATTAAGCCGCGGCGAAGGAGCTATCTCGATCACCTTCTGATGCCGGCGTTGAATGGAACAGTCCCGATCTCCGAGATGGACAACGTTGCCGTATTTGTCCGCAACGATCTGGATTTCGATGTGGCGCGGATTTTTGAGATATTTCTCAATAAAAACCTCCCCTCTTCCAAAAAAACGCAGCGCCTCTTTGGTTGCCGATTCATACATTTCTTTGAAATCACCGGCTTTTTCCACGATCCGCATTCCGCGGCCTCCTCCTCCGAATGCCGCTTTGATAATGACAGGAAACCCGATGTCCGCTGCGATTTTCTGTGCATCATCGATATTGTCGATCGGTTCGTCGGTTCCCGGAAGCATAGGTACCCCGACTTCACGCATCGCCACTTTGGAGGCCATCTTATCACCGAAAAGAGCCACGTGCTCCGGTTTCGGTCCGATAAAGATGATGCCGTTGTCAATACACGCCTGGGCAAACTCGGCGCTCTCAGAGAGAAATCCGTAGCCTGGGTGGATCGCGTCACATTCGGCTTTTTTGGCCAGTGAAATGATCCGCTCATAATCGAGGTAGGCCGCTACCGGGTCCCCGATAATCGGATAACATTCATCGGCTTTGCGCACCCAAACACCGTACATATCGGATTCGGAAAAGGCGACGACACTCTTGATCCCCAGTTCTTTGCACGCCCGGATGATGCGCAGAGCAATCTCTCCGCGATTGGCAATCAATACTTTAGTGATTTTTTTCGTTTTCACGGGTTCCCTCGTTATGGCAGATTTTAACGGTGCAATGGTAGAGCAAACGGTATAAAAATCGTATCAAAAAAGTGTCTTTCCCCTCTTCACTCTGAGTAAAATTCAACAATCGGTTATACAATGACACAATCCATCTGTTGTGAGAAAAATTCAATGAATGTTTTCTATCCCTATAGGCACTATGTCGTCTCATTGATCCTCTTCGTCTGTATCACCCTTCTCTCCCAGCTCTTCAGAGAAAACCTCGAGACGATCAATATTATTTTGATCCATCTTCTCCCTGTCATTGTCATCGCTCTTCAGGGAAATTTTGTTGCCACAACCATAGTCACCACTCTCTCTATCGCCCTACTTGCCCTGTATCTCCCGCCGGAATTTGTTTTATGGGTTCATGAACTGATCTATCTGTGGAGCTTCATTATCTTCTTCATTGTCGGATACACGATCACGTTCCAGGCCAAACGGCTTCACCTCAATACCGTCCGCGAAATCCTCTACAATACCCTCTCCCACGATTTAAAAACGCCTCTCTCCTCTATCATGGGAAACGCGACCTTTTTGCTGGAAAGCCGCCCGATCGATCCGGCGATACGGTACAAATCGCTGGCCCAAATCATCGAATCGAGCCGCCAGATGAACCGCCTTATCGGCAATCTCCTCGACAGCGCCCGCCTGAAAAACGCACAGACCCCGCTTAAAAAAGGGTGGTGCGATCTCGAAGAACTGATCGGTGTCGCCCTCTATGAGTTTCGCATTCCGATCGCCGATCGTCCTCTGAAGGTCACAATCTCCTCCGATTTTCCACTCTTCTTCGGTGATTGCGGTCTCCTGAGCCGCCTTTTGGTCAATCTTCTGGACAATGCCCTAAAACATTCCGGTCAGGAAAAATCGATACGTATTGCCTTCACAGCGGATTCAAAGAGCATTAGGCTTCTCTTTTTCAATGAATGTGATCCGATACCGCAACAGGATCTTGCCCAGTTATTCGAAAAATTCTATCGTCCGGAAAACAGTGCCGACATTTCGGGCAGCGGGATCGGATTGTCGATATGCAAAGATATTACACAAGCCCATCATGGCGATATCAGAGCCTATAACAGTGAAAACGGAATCAGTTTTGAAGTGACCCTCCCCATACTGAAGCATCCCGAATCTTTTGAAAAAGAAGCCGAATGAAACCGCAACAACTCATTTTGATCGTGGAAGACGACGAAGCCATCAGCCGCTTGCTGGCTACATCATTGCAGCAATACGGATATAAAACCATCCAGGCAAAAGACCGGCACAATGCATTGCGCGAGGTTCAGACACGCAATCCCGACCTGATCCTTCTCGATCTCGGACTCCCTGACGGAGACGGCAAGGATTTGATCAAGACGATACGTTCCGATCTCTCCATCCCCATCATCATTGTTTCAGCGAGGTCCGAAGAAAACGAAATCATTGCATCCCTCGATGCGGGCGCAGATGACTATATGACAAAACCGTTTTCGACGCATGAGCTGATGGCCCGTGTCCGTTCGACGCTCAGACGCTTCTTAGGGACGCAGAATACGGGCAATGTTATCACCTGTAATGACATCTCGATCGATCTGGAACAATGCACAGCCATAAAAGCGGATCAGCCTCTCAAACTGACGCCGACGGAATTCAATCTGCTCAAATACCTGATGCTCCATCCCAATCAGGTTCTCCCCCATATGAAAATACTCAAAGAGGTTTGGGGCGTCGGATATCAAAATGAAATGCAGTATCTGCGAACCTACATCAACATTCTCCGCAAAAAAATCGAGGTGGACACAACAGCGCCTAAATACATTCAAACGGAGATGGGTATGGGGTATCGATTTGTATGCAGTGCCGTGGATGGGGTTGAGAAAATCGAGCGGTGAATGCTGCCTCCCATAAAAAGCGCTTTCTGATTGTGTTACGATTTGGATAGAAAGACTCTTTTTACGGGATGTGGAATTGTATAGAAGATGGCATCAAAATGGGATCAAAAAAATCTCTCCGTCATGCGTACATTTATTGCGATAAAATAACGTTTATGAAATCCTCCAAAGAACAATTGATCAACGATATCCAAAACCTCCTCAACCGTTATGAAGGTCTCAAACCGACTTACATCGATCCGAAGCTTCTACACTTTATGGATGAAACGACTCTGCGCAACATCATCGATTCGCTTTTACGCCAGCAGGAAAAAACGAATGAATCCAATCAGGACTGGCTCGAACAGTTTAAAAAATACTAATCTCTCCTGGAACGCAGAAAAACCGTTTTTATTGTGATAAATATTAATATTGTTTTTTTAAGGGAATGCTAAAAAATATTACCTATAATACCAACAGGAAAACACAATGATATTTTTTAACATATCATTGAACTACAAGGAGTAAAAATGTCATCCAATGTCGATTTGATTCAGCTTACCGAACAAACCAAAAAACTCACCGCACTTGTTGTTGAAGATGAAGTTGTCGCGAATGATCTTCTGAGCTCAACGTTCAAAAACTTTTTCAGCGAAGTCACTTCTGCTTACAACGGTGCCGAAGCACTGCGTATGTATGAAAAAATCAACCCGGATATCGTCTTCGTAGACATCATCATGCCCGAAATCGACGGTATCGAACTGGCACGCCGCATCCGCGCGATCAATCCGAATCAGATCATCATCGTCATTTCAGCGAGTAACGACATTCAGAAAATTTCCGAATCGATCGAAGTGGGTGTCAACAGCTTCATCCAAAAACCGATCGATACCAAAAAAATCCTGGAAATGCTCCAGAACATCACGTCACTGGTCTCCAAACGCAAAAAGATTGAAACCAAAACCTTCTCTATCTCACTTCCTTTGGATATCTACGAGCTTGTCGACGAAAACGCGAAAGCAGAAAGTATTTCCAAAAATGCGGTTATCATCCGCGCTCTCCGTTCTTTTTACAACGACTGATTTTCCCTCCCCCCTCTTCCCGCCCTGCGGGAAGTTTCAAAACTTTCTCCAATTTTAGTTATTTTTCAGAAACCACCTATTATAATTCCGTCACAGGTTAAACCTGTCTCTTACACAAGAGAAGTGGCCCCATCATCTAATGGTTAGGATTCCAGATTTTCATTCTGGCCATAGGGGTTCGAATCCCCTTGGGGTCACCACTTCAATCTCCCTATTTTACGTACTTTCAAGCACTTTAAGGTTCATAAGGTCTCCGCAAGGGTCTCCGCTTTTTTCTTTAAGATTTTATTTTTTGAATTGGCGTTCAACGATGCCGTCTACCGTCAGATAGGGCGTTTGGATCATCACGCATTTTCCAAAATAGCTTCGATATCCTGAACCGAATATTCTTCCCCCATCCCCCAGACGACTCCGAGTTCATAGGCATTTTTTGCAATCTCGGGGATCTTCTCTTTTGGGATATGGGCCTGCGCCAAGGTGATCGGCGTGCCGATCGAACCGTACCACCGCTTCAGCATCGTTATCCCCTCTTCCGCGCTGGATTTTCCGAAGACCTCTTTGGCAAATCGCTCGTACTGCGAAAGGTTTCTCTCTTTGTGCCAGCTCAACCATGCCGGAACGACGATCGAGAGCCCTGCCCCGTGCGGAATGTTAAAAAGTGCCGAGAGGGCATGTTCGATCATGTGGTTCGGGAAATTCCCGCCGCCCGTTCCGGAGGTGGTGAGGCCGTTGAGCGCCTGGGTGGAGACCCACGCGAATTCGGCTCTGGCGTGATAATCCTCCGGATGTTCGATCAGGCGGTCTGTGAGCTCCATCACACTTTTGACGATCGATTCAACCAGACGCGACTGGAAACGGGGATGGTCCGCGGCGGTAAAATAGGTCTCGATCGCATGGGCGATGATATCGGATGCCGAATAGACCAGGTACTCTTTGCTGACCGACATCATCCGTTCTGGATTGATGATCGAGAGTGTCGGGTTGAGGAGCTTGGAGCCGATCGAGTATTTTTGCCTGGTGGTTTCGTTGGTGATCACCGAGTTGCCGTTCATCTCGCTGGCTGCCGCTGCGAGGGTGACGATCGTATAGACCGGCAAGGCCGATTCCAGATCTTTGGCTCCGGTAAAAAAATCCCATACATCACCATGATAGGGCACTCCTGCGGCAACCGCTTTGCCCGTATCGATGACCGATCCGCCTCCGACGGCGAGAATCGCTTGGGCATTGAAAGATCTGGCCAAATCGATCCCTTCATTGACTTTGGAAAGAATCGGGTTACTCACCACCCCTGAAAGTTCCACGTATTCGATGTGAACGTTTTTCAGGGAATGAAGAACACGATCATAGAGACCGTTTTTCTTGATCGATCCGGTACCATAAACGAGTAGTACCCGCTTGATTCCATCGTTTTTCAGCCATTCGCCGATATCGTCTTCTTTCTGGGGACCGAATTCGATGCGGGTCGGGTTGTGATAGCTAAAGGGTGTCATAAGATTGCCTTGATACTTTTTATACGATTGTACCAGCCTTTCACATGGTTCAGGCTATACTTTCGGGATGAATCATATTTCTTTAATTTTTTCCAAAAAGCCGCAAACGATATGAAAGCGTTTATTCTACTTTTCGTCTTTTTCAATCTGATGACGTTTCTCGTGTTTGGATATGACAAATTTCTCGCCCGCACCAACCGACGCCGGATCAGCGAAAAAACCCTATTCACCCTGGCTTTGATGGGGGGAAGTGTGGGTGCGGTGTTTGCCCAAAAAATATTCCGTCACAAAAGCCAAAAATACCGGAATGTGTTTTGGATCATATTGGTTGTCCAATTTGTAGCCATTGAAGCCCTGTGGTTTTATTCTCAGCGTTCCCTGCTGCCGTTATGATCTATTGCTTCTGTGGAGTATTAGAAATACAGCAGTCATTGATCCCCAGAATCGATCCCGCAACCAGCGAGGGGCTGATACGGTACCGGGCACCGTGTGTTATGCTCTCTGGATGTTGATCGGCTTTTTTTGCCGCCTCTTTGCTGCTGCAGTGTTCAAGCTCCACGATCGCCTCGATCACCTCTTCGCGATATTCTGCCAAAGGGTTACGCATTGCCCACCCTCATTCGATACAGCCGAAGGCAATGTTCGTGATATGGTACTCTTTGGGCCTTTTGGTTCGAAACAACCGCTTCAACAGCTTTTTCATGCGTCTTCCTCTAAAAGGTTTATACATATCGTTTCAGCAAACGCTGTTCCTTTTTATCGACCAAGATATGATCGTAGATAAATTTGATGATCCAAAGGAGTATTGCAAGAAGTATGTGAGCACAGGTATAATGCCCTTAAAAATAGAGGATAAAAACATTTTGGCCCGTTTCTTTTTTTATTTGTGGGCATCCCCCAACACCTTGGCCGGGCTAATCATCGCTTCTCTAAACCCTTTTTTGAAAGGAAGAAACCGGATAGTATCCGGTGTTCTCGAAGTTCACGGTCCGTTGGTGCGGTTTCTCCTTAAACATACGGTCTTACTGCAAGGGCAAGCATTGGCTCTGGCTCTCGGTCACGTCGTTCTGGGCGCTGACGAAAAGACTTTGGACAAAACCCGTGAACACGAACGGATACACGTTCGCCAGTACGAACGGTACGGCCCATTTTTCATCCCCCTCTATGCTGCCGCCATGCTGGTAGCATGGATACAGGGCAAGCGACCCTACCGCGACAACTGGTTTGAAATCGAAGCATATTCCAACAGCACGATCGATTAAGTCATGATATTATTGAAGTTTTTTGATAAGGAGTGGTACCAGTGGGCGGATTTATAAAAGCCCTATATGATGGATAAAATTGATTTTTTTGTTTATTTGTATCCCTAATGATATCCCTATTTTACTCCACAATTTGCAGCAGGGACGTTGTGAGTCAGTCGAAATAAGGCCTTTCTGGATACAAAAAATTCATAAAAAAGAAGGAAATTATTGAATGTTTTTATTTAAATCTTCAATCATTTTTTCAACGGTCTGTTGCATCGGTCCGATTTGTTGCTCACAAATCCAATAGATTTCTTCCGCATCGATATCAAAGTAATGATGCGAAATAATATCCCGTACTCCTTTTGCACCCGTCCAATCTATATCTGAATATGCTTGAAGCAATTTCTTATCGGTAAGTTTGTCTATTTTTTTGAGACTTTCACCGATGGCTATCAGCTGCATACAAATGCCATCGAGTTTTTCTTTACCTTCAGGGGAATCTGTGAAATAATCAACACTTTTTACAGGCTCAAAGCGTTTTGAAATAGTCTGCAATGCTTCATTGATCTGTTGCAAGATCATCTGAACTTGTTCTTGTTTAGACAAAGACAGCCTCTTTTTCAATATTTCGTTTCAAGTAAGGATTCATCTTTTCTCGATATCTTATAACATCTACATTCGAATGAAAAAGATTTTCCAATGCCTGCTTGGCATGAACAATAGCGAACATATCCGGAGTTTTTGTTTCGACAACAACATCTATATCACTATCCGTCATTGCTTCATTTCGAACGGTTGAACCGAATAAACCAATGCGAACGATACCGAATTTATCTGCAAAATCAATTTTAAATTGCTTCAAAATATCAAGTGCTTCATCTTTACGCATCAAGTTCCCTTTTATTTATTGTCATTCTACCATATTTGGCAAACACCCGAAAATTTTCATCGTATTTCGATCAATTCCATGTGCTGTCCATGTACTATTGATATAGATTGCGGTTTCTAAATATTGCCGCGCTGACAGCTATAGAGAAAGCTTTCTTGGTTTCGGCAACCTTCTCTTTTTTACCCAAACCCATACAGTGGACTGCCACATATCATTTTTGATTTAGAAGAAAACACTCAAAGGTACAGCATACCGTTCGCCTGTTTCGTCCCCAAACGGTAAAATGTGCTCACCAGAGTATAAAACAATCCCTAAAATATTTTGAGATGATTTTGCCTGAAAATCAACGATATGTTTGAAATCTTCTTTTTTAACTGTATGAGATGCTTTAACCTCTATTGCAATAGTTTTATTCCCTTTTTCAAGAATAAAATCGATCTCTTTTTTGTCATTGGTTCGGTAATGAAAGAGTGATGGCTGCGAGATGCTATAGCTTGTATGTTTGAGAAGTTCTCCGTATACAAACGTTTCAAAAACATTGCCTTTATGATTCGATTCGTGCAGCTCTTCTATACCGGCAATTCCCAATAAATGGCAAAATACTCCGCTATCGGTCATATACAGTTTCGGCGATTTGATAAACCGCTTGGATACATTCGAACTATAGGCTTTAAGCAGCGATATTTGATAAATCATTTCTAGCATCGAAAGATAGTTGTTGATGGTCGGTTCAGTCAGTGCTGCATCACTTGCTATATCGGATTTATTCAAAAGACCGCAGCTTCTTGGCGCAATGATGTTAAAGAATTTAATAAAGGCACTGATGTCCCTCAGTTCGCCAACATCACGAATATCTCTTTCCACATAGGTACTGATATAGGAGTTGAACCACAGCGCTCTTCCTCTTACAGATTCTATTTTTTGAATTTCCGGATATCCACCATAAAGAATCGCCTTTAAGAGACTGTCGTATGAAACCTCAGTTGCTTTAATCCCGCTAATACCATTTGCAAATAAAGCATCGATAATGTTTTCTTCGTGTTTGCTATGGATCTCCTTTTGCGATAAAGGCCACATGACGATTTCAATGATTCTTCCGGCCAAGGTGTCTTTGGCTTTTTTCATATCTAACACATTGGCCGACCCGGTCAAAAGGAACGTACCGTTTACACGGTTTTTATCGATATCGATTTTAATTCCTTCCAATATTTCCGGTACTTTTTGGATCTCATCAAGTGTAACCGGTTTAGGCAAAGATACTACATACCCTATGCCGTCATTCAATGCCGCTTCACGTTCGCTCAAATCATCGAACACACGATATTCGCGATCCTGCCCCAGACACAATGTGGATTTACCGACCTGACGTGCACCACTCAGCAAAACTGCCGGCGATATAGTTAGAGCTTCATGTAAAATCGATATTGCAGTACGTGTAAACATTTCAATACCTATATTGTAAATTACAAAAGTATACTATTATAATTTAAAGATGTAAAGAATTGATTTATAAAATTTAGATCATTCATGTGATCTCCATGAACCTATCATATAAGCCACAATTTCTGAATATTGCCATACTGAAAGTTTTAGAGAAAGCTTTCTTGGTTTCGGTAACCTTGGAATGGACCCCTCCGTCTGGCATTTTTCGACGGGTACTGGTACCTGCTGGCTTTCGATGCTGACGCGAACGACACCTTCAAAAAGTTCCACCTCAAATCTGATCTGGCTACAATAATTGGTACAAAGAAAGTAGAGAAATCTACCAACACGTAC
>CAYXWQ010000004.1:0-103153 GCA_964468865.1 uncultured Sulfuricurvum sp.
ACACCGAAGCCCGCAATAACTTCAAATCCATCCTCGATCAGGTATGCGACGATTTTGAACCGATGATTATCACCCGTAAAAACGGTTCGGCGGCAGTTTTGATCTCTATCGAAGAGTACAACAGTTTCAAAGAGACGGCGTATCTTCTTTCGACACCTGCAAATGCTACGCGTTTAGCTGAGTCGCTCAAACAATCAGGACGCGGAGAGATCGAAACACATGAGTTGATCGAGGCATGATGCTCGGTTGGACGGATAATGGATGGGATGATTATCTATTTTGGCAAGAAAATGATCGAAGGATACTCAAAAGAATCAATAAGCTGATTCAGGATGTGTTGCGTAATCCGACCTCACTAGAGGGGATTGGAAAACCTGAACGACTCAAAGAGAATTTATCGGGGCTGATGTCTCGACGGATCGATGAGGAACATCGTTTGGTGTATGAGCCGAAAGAGAAAATGGTGATTATCCATCAATGCCGTTTTCATTATGGTTCATAGATAACTATGGGAAAAAGAAAAAGGGGACAGGCTACTTTTTAGTTGCAAAAATCAACAACCTTCTCGTTCCCAACCTCTAGCTTGGGAATGTATAGCAATGGGAAGAAAAGCTCATTGTTACTTTTTTTGTGCCGGCAAGAGATTCCCTACTTTTCTCTTTAGCGAGAAAAGTACCAAAACAAGCGAAGCGCTCCCGAAGGGATGTTAGAAAAAGGGGACAGGCTACTTTTTAAAAGCTGGATTCCCGCCTTTGCGGGAATGACGCGATTCATCATTTTTCCGAAATTCCTGTATAATATTCCGTAAGATTATACGGGAGAATACGATGGTAGCCTATAAACCCAACGAAATGATGAGTTCGACCGATGTCGCCAAAAATTTCGGAGCAGTCCTCTCCAAACTCGCTAACCACGAAGTCGATAAAATCTGTGTACTGCGAAACAACAAACCCGAAGCGGTAGTCCTCAGCGCACTCGAATATGAACAGCTCCGTGATTATCGCTATTGGAACACGATGAGTGAGAAAGAGTATCTTCAAAAATCGCATGAGAGTATCGACAGTTCACGGAGCTATTCGATAGAAGAAGTAGATGCCTATCTCGAACGGATTATTGACTCGTATGAAAGTTAGAATTCTTCCCTCTTTTATCGCCAAACTTCAGTTTGTTTTGGAAAAGATTGCCGAGGATAAAAAAAGTGCGGCGCATACGTTTCGCCGTGAGGTTTTACGTGAGTGTTACAGTCTCAGCGATTTTCCCTACCGTTGCCGTCGCTCGATCCATTATAACGACGATAACATCCGCGATCTGATCTTTAAAGGGTATACGATTATTTATAAAATCGTGGATGATGAGATAAAAGTGTTTGCGCTGACAAAATACGAAGATTATAAAGACGAGAGGGACCAATGACCCAAACCGAATACAAAAACGCCGTTGAGCTGCTGAAAAAACAGTCCTACCACTACTACGTCCTTGACGACCCGATCACGACGGATGAGGAGTACGACATCCTCTACCACAAGGTCGTCGCCTACGAGCACGAGCACCCCGAACACATCCTTGCCGATTCGCCGACGCAGCGGGTGGGGGACGTGCCGCAGGAGAAGTTTGACAAGGCGCGGCATCTCAGCCGTATGTGGAGCCTCGAAGACCTCTTTAATCGCGAGGAGCTGGAGACGTGGGTGAACCGCATCACCAAAAGCTACGGCAATGTCCGCTTCTACTGCGAGCCTAAATTCGACGGGGCGAGCCTGAACCTGATCTATGATAACGGTGTGTTGGTGCAGGCGATCACGCGCGGCGACGGCGTAGAGGGGGAGGATGTCACCCAGAACGCCAAAACGATCCAGTCGATCCCGCTCACCATCGGGTACACGGGACGGATCGAGATACGGGGCGAGGTGGTTATCTTCAAGGACGATTTCGAGCAGATCAACGAGGAGCGGCTCCGAAACGGCGAATCGCTGTTTGCCAATCCGCGCAATGCGGCGGCGGGGAGCCTCCGACAGCTCGATACCCGTATCACCGCGTCGCGGCGTCTGGTCTTTATGCCCTACGGCATCGGAGCCAACACGCTGGAGATCAAAAATCTCTCGGAGCGGATGGAGTGGGTCTATGGTCTGGGGTTCCGCAATCCCCACATGACGCACCTGTGCGAACGTGCCGAGGAGATCGAAACGTTTTACCATGAGATGCGCGTCGAGCGGGACAATTTCGCGATGCTCCTCGATGGGATGGTGATCAAGGTCGACGCGATAGCCGTGCAGGACGAGCTGGGATATACGGTCAAAAACCCCCGCTGGGCGGCGGCGTATAAATTTCCCGCCATCGAGAAACTCACGACTCTCAAAGAGGTGATTATGCAGGTGGGGCGCAGCGGCGTCGTCACCCCTGTCGCCATCGTCGAGCCTGTCGATATCGAGGGGGTTACGGTGGAGCGCTCGACGCTGCACAATTTCGACGAGATCGAACGCAAGGACATCCGACTCGGGGATAAGGTCATTATTTTACGAAGCGGTGACGTGATTCCCAAAATCGTCAAGGTGATAGCAAGTGAGCGGACGGGGAGTGAGCAGATCATCCCCCGACCTACGCACTGCCCCGTCTGCGGCTCCGAGCTCCTCGACGAGGGGGCGCTGATCAAATGCCAGAACATGGGGTGCGAAGCGCGGGTCGTGAACTCGATCATCTATTTCGCCTCCAAAGCGTGCCTCAACATCGACGGGCTGGGGGAGAAGATCGTCGAGGCGCTCCACGGGGCGGGGATGGTGCATGAGGTGAGCGATCTTTTCAGCCTCACGATGGATCAGCTCCTCTCGCTCGAGGGGTTCAAGGAGAAAAAGAGCCGTAACCTGATCGATGCGATCGAAGCGGCGAAGGGGTGCGATTGCTGGCGCTTCATCAACGCTCTGGGGATCGAGCATATCGGCGAGGTCGCCTCCAAGACGCTGTGCGGCGCGTTCGGAACGGCGTTTGAACGTTCCAGCCGCGACGAGATTCTGGCGTTGGAGGGATTCGGGGGGGAGATGGTCGAATCGATCCTCGAATTCGTCCGGGTCAACGGCGAGAAGATTGAAAGGCTCAGATCGATTCTGAATCCCGTAGCCCCCGTGAAGGTGGAAGCGGCCGAGAACCCGTTCAAGGGGAAAAGCGTCGTGATTACGGGATCGATGTCCGTCCCGCGCGACGTGATCAAAGGGATGTTGGAATCTCTGGGGGCGAAAGTCGCCTCGTCAGTCTCGAAAAAGACCGATTACGTCGTCTACGGCGAAGATGCGGGGAGCAAGTACGACAAGGCGGTGGAACTGGGGGTGACGCTCCTCACGGAGAGCGAGTTTCGAGCCCTATCGTCTCTTCCCGATGGCGCTCCGACGACGCAGGGGAGCGGTGTAGAGCCAAAAAATAGCCTTTTTGATTAGGTAGGCGAGGTATCCTTTGACCCGGATACCGCCGGGGAGGAGCCCGGCGCCGTACTCGCCGCCCAGTGCGATCATGACGCCGCCGTTTTTGTAACGGAAGGTTGAACGCTGTTTTTTATCCAGATCGGCGCGGATCATCGCGACGGCGTGTTCGGCGCTCCGCTCGGCCAGCTGCGCGGTCGGCGGGTAGGGCTTGCCGTTTTCATCGCCGATGTTGGCGACGTCGCCGATCGCGAAGATTTCGGGATGGTTGTCGATCGAGAGGTCGGGGGTGACGATCAGGTGCCCTTTGGCGTTGATCGCAAAGCCGAGCCGTTCGGTGAGAGTCGATGCGCACACCCCGCCGGTGAAGATCATGAACTCGAAATCGAGCACCTGGCCGCTGTCGAGGAGGATCTTTTTCTCCTGTATCTCGCTGATGCGGTTGTTGTGCCAGACATGGACCCCCAGTTTCTCCAGCCGCTCATGGGCGCTTCGGATCAGAAACGGGTCCATCCCGAACAGGATGCTCTCGTACGCGTCGATGAGGTAGACGTCCACCCCCTGACATCCGAAGTTGCCGTTTCGGTAAAAACGGTTCGCGTAGGCCGCCATTTCCGCGGCGATCTCGACCCCCGAGAGCCCCGCACCGCCGATGACGATGTTGAAAGGTTTGACGTCGCATCCCTGATGCTGCGCGTCGATCCGCTCGTACAGCGCCCGCTCGAACTGCTGTTTGAAATCGAGTGCGCTGGGGATACTCTTGACCCCGTGGGTGTATTCGCGCAGCCCCGGGATGAAGGTCGGGAAATAGGTCCGGCTTCCGGTGGCGATGATGAGGTAGTCATAGGTGAGGGTATGATGGGAGGTTGTAACGCTCCGTGCCGTGGGATCGAGAGAGAGGACCTCTTCGCACACAAAATTTACGTGTCCGAAACTTTTGGCCAGCGAGGGGAGGTCGATCATAATGTGGGACATATCGACCTTGTTGGCGATGAAATCATAGACTTCGGCCTGCATGTAGTGGTAGGCGTTCTGGTCGATCAGGGTGACGCGGATATTCGAGTGCTGAGAGAGGTGCTCTACCGCGCGGATACCGCCATACCCCCCGCCGATCACTATGACATGAACCTTTGGCATCGTTCCCCCCTGAAATGTTTTTCGAATGGTAGCGGATTTCAGCTCCTTACTCAACCATTGCGCTATAATTTGGAGACAGATAAAGATAGGAAAACTATGAGATTAGACAGTTGTTTGGTAGAGCGGGGGCTCGTCGAGAGCCGGAACAAGGCGCAGCAGTTGATCAAGGAGAACGCCGTGATCGTCGAGGGGAAGATCGTCGACAAGGTCTCCTTTGACGTCACCGACGAGATGAAGGTGGAAGTGACCGACACGGAGCTGTACGTCAGCCGCGCCGCGATCAAGCTCAAAGGGTTCCTCCCCTATACGGAGTGGAACCTGAGCGGACTGCATGCGCTGGACATCGGCTCCTCCACGGGGGGGTTCACGCAGGTACTCCTCGAAAACGGCGTCAGCGATGTGACCTGCGTCGATGTCGGAAGCGATCAGCTCCACCCGAGCCTCCGTTCCGACGGACGGGTGCGGGTGTTCGAGAACACTGACATTAGAGAGTTCGCGAGCGAAAAACCGTTCGACATCGTCACCTGCGACGTCGCGTTTATCCCCCTCGAACTGATCCTCGAATCGATCGACCGCCTGAGCGCGAAATACATCGTTCTATTGTTCAAACCGCAGTTTCAGGTCGGGCGAGAAGTCAAGCGGGACAAAAACGGCGTCGTCAAGGATGATAAAGCGATCGGCAAAGCGATGATCCGTCTGGAGGATGCGTGCGCGCTGCTCGGATGGAAGATGATCGCCAAAGAAGCGGCCCACATCAGCGGCAAAGAGGGAAACCAGGAGACATGCTATGGCTTTGTCAAAGGTTGATACCATCGCCATCGGCGGATTCGACGGGATGCACGTGGGGCACCAGCATCTCTTCGAAGAGCTGGGGGAGAACGGGGCGATCGTCGTCATCGAGACGGGATACGCCAACCTGACCCCCGGAAACGAGCGGGAACACTATACCCATCATCCGGTCGTCTACTATTCGCTGGACGATATCCGCCATCTGGAAGGGGAGGATTTCATCGGGATGCTCTGCAAGCGCTTCCCCCGCCTGCGTAAAATCGTCGTCGGCTACGATTTTCATTTCGGAAAGAACCGCCGTTATTCGCATGCCGATCTGGGACAATTGTTCGGCGGCGAAGTAAAAGTGGTTCAGCAGGTCTGCATCGAGGGCGATTCGGTCCATTCCCACAAGATCCGCGCCAAAATCCAGATCGGCGATTTGTCCGGGGCAAACCGCTTTCTGGGGCACAATTATACGATCAAGGGAACGGTGGTCACAGGGCAGGGGATCGGCAAAACGGAGCTCGTCCCCACGATCAACCTCGAATGCCCCGGGTTCTTGCTCCCCTACGAGGGGGTCTATGCGGCATTGACCCGCATCGACGGCGAAGAGCATTTCCACCCTTCGGTCGTTTTCGTAGGGCACCGTGTCACGACGGACGGGAGCTACGCGGTAGAGAGCCATATTTTGGGTGAAAACATCGGTAGCTGCGAAAAGGCCTCGGTCAGTTTTGTCAAATTTTTACGCAAAAACCAAAAATTCGAAAGCCTCGAGGCTCTTAAACAGGCAATCTTTGATGACATTTCGGCCGCCCGTAAAGAGCTTCTCCATTTGAGCTTATAAGCTTGGGAACGACACGCAGAGTATAAGACTTTTTTAAACTTTAAACGTTATCATTTGTGATACTACCATCGAGGAGTCGGAAATGAAAACACGTGGATTAATGGTTGCCGCTCTCGCGTCTGTGTTGCTCTCGAGTTTCTGCGCTGCAAAAACAATGGAAAAAACGGGCGATATTTATAAAACCCGATGTGCCAACTGTCACGGTATCAAAGCAGACGGGGTACCGAAACTCAAAGAACAAGCCGGCATGAGCGCTGAAAAAGCTGCAGCAGCCGGCACTTCATCCCAGGAAAAAAGCAATATCTACGCCCCTCCGCTCAATACCTTTTCCCAGGACGAGCTCTTGCGCAAGCTGATAGATCTGAGAAACAAAGATTACGACAGTGAGTCCTACCATTCCATCATGCAGAAAAATCTGAAACATATCGAAGCGCGCGAAGGGAAAATCGCGGATGAAAAAATGGCCGAATACATTTACACCACGTTCGGTGCAGGGGGGAAATAACCCCTCACCCCTCCCTTAATGATCACTTTTCGACCACCCGTGATGAGCCGTATTGTCTGAGTTTATAGGAATTTAATCTCAAAAGCGGTAAAATCCCGCTAATTTTCTACGCAAAGGACGCTACCTATGGGTGAGTTGTTTACCTTCTTTGGCCTTATCAGCCACGACCACAGCTTCATTTTCCTCACGCACATGCTGCTTACGGCGGCTATCGTACTCGTGATCGCGAAAATGGCGACATCTAATCTCCGTCTGGTCCCAACCGGTGCCCAAAACGTTATGGAAGCTTACTTGAGCGGCGTACTCGCGATGGGTGCCGATGTTATGGGTAAAGCGGAAGCACGCCGCTACCTCCCCCTCGTAGCGACGATCGGTCTGTTCGTCGGTATCGCGAACGTCATCGGGATCATTCCCGGTTTTGAAGCACCGAGTGCATTCCTCGATTTCACCCTTGCTCTGGCATTGGTCGTATTCGTATACTATAACTTCGAAGGGATCCGCCGCAACGGTGTGATCAGCTACTTCAAACACTTCATGGGTCCCGTATGGTGGCTCGCATGGTTGATGTTCCCGATCGAAATCGTATCGCACATCTCCCGTATCATTTCACTCAGCTTCCGTTTGTTCGGTAACGTCAAAGGGGACGACATGTTCCTCATGGTCATCCTGATGCTTGCTCCATGGTTGCTGCCGATGATTCCGTTCGCGTTGCTGACGTTCATGGCGTTCCTGCAAGCGTTCATTTTTATGATGCTCACCTACGTTTACCTCGGCGGTGCGGTACTTCTTCACGACGACCACTAAGAGTCGTACATGAAGCGAAGTACGTTTGACGCACTTGTGAGCTTCCTCGGGGGTGTATCCTGGGCTTTCGTCGTTATCGGCGCCTGGGTCACCTTCCAGTCTTTCGTTTTCCTCGGTATCGTTCCCGCACTCATGTTTACCTTCATGTTCATCTTTATCGCCCTCTTTTTGATTTTGGTATTGGAAACGATGTCGATGTACAAAGAGCGTCATGAAATGCTGATCAAACAAACCGCGCTTCTCGAAGAACTGCGAGACAGTCTCAAACCCCGGGATTCTGCCGAGGACGAGTGAAAAGTTATCTGATCACCGACCCCTCTTTGTACGGGAGCACTCCGGATGCTCTCGAATTCTCCCTCCATGCTGTTTTTTCCCGAACACTCCCCGATTTTGTCCTTTTGCGAGACAAGCAAAGCGATGATTACGATGCGCTTGCCCGGACGTTTGTAAGAGTATGCCGCGTCCATGACGTGGCTCATGTGCTGCTGCACAGAGATTACCGCCTGGCGCATATACTGGGTGCCGATGGCGTCCATTTGACGTCTACGCAGTTCGAGGCGATCGCCGAGGCGAAAACACTGGGTCTTTACGTCATTATCAGCACCCACACCCACGACGAGGCGCTCAGGGGGCAAAACCTCGGCGCCGACGCGATCACCTACAGCCCGATTTTCCCCTCTCCGGGTAAAGGGGAGCCCAAGAGTTTAGAGGATTTAAAAGAAATAGTGGCTAAAATAGATATACCTGTTTTCGCCCTCGGCGGAATCGTTACGACAGAGCAGATCAACGCCGTCGAAAAGTGCGGTGCCTGCGGATTTGCATCGATAAGATATTTTGTCCCATAAGGATTTTTTGTATGTTTGAAACCATTATCGGTTTGGAAGTTCACGTCCAGCTCAACACCCAGTCCAAACTCTTTTGCTCCTGTCCTACCAGCTTCAACCACGAACAAAACACGAACACCTGCCCGACCTGTTTGGCGCTTCCCGGAGCATTGCCCGTTCTCAACAAAGAGGCGCTCCGCAAGGCGGGGATGTTCGGTACAGCCGTCGATGCGACGATCAACCGCACGAGCTTCTTTGACCGAAAGAGCTATTTCTACCCCGACAGCCCCAGCGCATACCAGATCACGCAGCTTTATACGCCGATCGTTGAGCACGGAAATCTTGTCATCGATTTCGAAGACGGTCAATCAAAAACGATCCGTATCAACCGCGCCCACATCGAGGCTGATGCGGGGAAAAACATCCACGAGGGTGCGATCTCCAAGGTCGACCTGAACCGTGCGGGGACGCCGCTGCTGGAGATCGTCTCCGAGCCCGACATGCGTTCGGCCGAAGAGGCGATCTTGTACCTCAAAAAGCTCCACTCGATCGTCCGCTATATTGACATCAGCGACGCCAACATGCAGGAGGGTTCTTTCCGCGTCGACGTCAACGTCTCGATCCGTCCCAAAGGGGACGAGAAACTCTACACACGCGTCGAGATCAAGAACATCAACAGCTTCCGCTTTATCCAGCGGGCTATCGAGCTTGAGGTAGCGCGCCAGATCGAGGCGTGGGAAGATGGGATGTATGAAGAGGAGATCGTTCAGGAAACGCGTCTTTTCGATCAGGTCAAGCAGGAGACACGCTCCATGCGCGGCAAGGAAGAAGCGGCGGATTACCGTTACTTCCCCGAACCCGACCTCCTCAAAGTGGTCGTGGACGATACGATGTACGCGCAGATTCGCGACATCCCAGAACTCCCCGATGCCAAAAAAGAGCGTTTCGTCCGCGAATTCGGTCTTCGTGAATACGATGCGGCGGTGATTACGGCGGATCTCGAAACTGCCCATTATTTCGAAGCGATGCTCTCTGATGGGATCACGGCAAAAAATGCCGTCACGTGGCTCACCGTCGAGCTTCCGGGACGTTTGAGCGGCGGTGTTACGCCGTCAACTTCACCGATCAGCGCCGTGACGCTCGGAACCCTCGTCAAGCGGATCGAGGAGAGCGTCATCAGCGGCAAGGCGGCCAAAGAGATTCTCGACTATCTCCTCGAATCGGGCAGCGGCGACGTCGATGCGGCGATCGAAAAACTGGGGCTCAAGCAGGTGAGCGATACGGGTGCCCTCGAAGCGCTGATCGACGAGATCCTGAACGCCAATGCCGACAAAGTGGCCGAGTACAAATCGGGCAAAGACAAACTGTTCGGTTTCTTCGTCGGGCAGGCGATGAAAGCCTCCAAAGGCTCCGCCAACCCGAACACGCTCAATGATATTCTCCAAGCCAAACTGGCCCAGTAGAGAAGGTTCTGCTGGATGGTCGGCCGGGCGCTGATAGGAGTCTCTTTTTATCTTCAGGGATCTTCGCCCTACCGCCGTACCAAGAAGTTTTTTCACAATCTGCTCGAAAATCACGATTACCTTTACAAAAGAATCCTCGATTACACGATGATGGCGCTGATCGCCATCAGTGTCTATATCCTGATCCGCCATGTCAAACACGATGTCAGCAACGAATGGCTTTTTTTCAACAACTACGTCATATCGTTGATCTTCCTCGTCGAGTATCTCCTGCGCCTTTGGGTCTACAGCGACAGCTCCCGCCTCCTGATCGAGCGGTATGAACATGACCTTTTCCTGCAGCGCCCTTTCCGGTGGGGATCGGCGCTGCGCAAGGTACTGGGCAAAAAACTGGAGTATGTCCGTTCTCCCTCGGCGATCATCGATCTGTTTGCGATCATGCCATTTTTCCACGAGCTCCGGATGCTTCGGATTTTTATCCTTTTCCGGGTTTTCAAACTTTTCCGCTACACGAAAAGCCTGACCCAATTCATCTCGATCCTCTCCTCCAAAAAATTCGAGATCGCGACGCTGGGGCTTTTTGCTTCGGTCATCGTTGCCGTCTCATCGATCCTGATCTATGTGATGGAGGCGAACAATCCGGGCTCTCCGATCAACACCCTTTTCGATGCCCTCTACTGGTCCGTTGTGACGATCTTCACCGTTGGATACGGCGATCTGGTTCCGGTGACGAAGGAGGGGCGGTGGGTCGCGATGGCAATCATCGTTGCCGGTATCGCCGTCATCTCGTTCGCGACCTCGATCGTCGTATCGGCCTTTACCGAAAAGCTCGATGCTATCAAAGAAGAGAAGCTGGTAGAGGACGTCTCCAAGCTGGGGCGTTTTTACCTGATCTGCGGCTATACCCCTCTTGCGCAGCAGATTGCTCTGCATTTTAGAAAAAAAGGGGGAAAAACGGTCATTCTCGACAGCGATCCCGACAAAATCGCCGAAGCGCAGAGGGAAGGTTTTTTGGCCCTTTCGTATGATCCCTCAAGCCTCAATTCATACCGGAGCCTTCGCGTCAGTTTCGATGCTCAGGTGATCGCGGCGATACTCGTGCAGGAGAGCGATATCCTCAACGTCTACACCGCCCTCACGATCCGCGAACTCTCCAAAAGTGTGTCACTCCTTTCCATCCTCGTACACCGTGAAAACCGTCGGAAACTTTCTTTGGCAGGGATCAATGAGATTATCTATACCCAGGAGCTCATCGGTCTGGTGAGCAAGGAGATGAGCGGCAGTCCGGTGGCATTCGAGGTGATACATGCCCTCAGGAGTGAAAACAGCGGTGTGTTCATCGAGGAGATCGCTCTCGATTCGTTCAGCGCGGAACGTTTTTTTGACATCTCACGGGACGTATTGTTTCATAACCGGCTGATCGTGCTGGGGCTCTATAAAATGGATTCTGGCGATTTTGCCTTCAACCCTGGTTTTGAAAGTGCACCCGAAGAGGGGGATGTGGCGATCGTCATCGGCAACCGTGCGCTGATCGATGAGTTCAAGGCACTCCTGTATCAGAAAGGGAGACGATGAGAGAGCGCAGCGCGATAGTCTTCGGATTCAACGAGTACGCCAAAGAGATTGCCCTCCAAATAGCGGGGGAATACAATGCTATTGCCGTTTTCGTCATGAACGATGCCGAAAAAGCGGCGGCGGAAGCGAAGGGGTTTGAAGCGGAGATATTCGATCTGAGCGAAGAGTGGCACAGTATAGAAGAGCGTTTCGATCCCAAGCGGCTGAGCGTTTTTTGCGCGCTGGAAGACGATGCCGAAAACGTTTTTTTGACGATTTCGCTCCGCTCGGTTTTTGAACATCTGCCCATCATTGCGCTGGCGCAGGACAACGAGAGCGCCGCGAAGCTGAAAAGCGCGGGGGCGAACAAGGTACTGGCGACGCAGCAGATTACGGCCAGCATCATTACCGAAATGCTCGAAAAGCCGACGGTGCGGGGGGTTCTGCACGATATTCTTTACGAAAACAGCCCCCTCAAAATCGTCCAGCTGGCCGTACCCGAGGGATCGTTCCTGGTGGGGAAACATCTGTACGATATCGACTGGGGAAGCGAATTCGACGTTTTGGTACTGGCGGTCGTCGATCACGAGCTCTCGGCAGCGTTCAGTTTCACGTCAAAAGGGCACAATCACCACATCGATGGGGGGGATCTCTTGATTGTCGCCGGATATGAGGATAAAATTGCGGCACTGAGCCAAGCAATGGGGGAAAAAGGATGAAAAAAGTCGGGGTGATCGGAGCGGGCAAATGGGGCGAGGCCCTTGCTTTTGCGATGGGGGAAAAAAACGAGGTGATCATCACCTCCCGCACCCCGCGCGACTGGCCCAATTTCCGACCCCTCTCACAGGTGCTCGAATGCGAGTACCTGATCATCACCGTTCCCGCGCAGCAGGTAGCGTCATGGCTGAAAGAGAACTTCGTGTTCACGGGGCAGAAAGTGCTGGTCGCTGCCAAAGGGATCGAAGCTTCAACCGGCCGTTTTTTAAACGAAATCTATGCGCAATACCTCCCCGAAGAAAATTTGGCGTTTCTTTCCGGCCCTTCATTCGCCGCCGAGGTGATCCGCTCTCTCCCGACCGCGCTGGTGATCAACTCGCGTTCGCAAACGCTCGCCGATGAATTTGCCGCTCTTTTCCCCCGTTTCATCCGTACCTATACGAGTGATGATGTTATCGGTGCCGAAATTACCGGAGCGTATAAAAACGTCATCGCGATTGCGGCAGGGATATGCAATGGGCTTGAACTCGGGAACAACGCTGCCGCGTCCCTGATCGCGCGGGGGCTGGTCGAGATGGAGCGGTTCGGGCGTGCCTACGGGGCGAAAACCGACAGTTTCCTGGGGCTCAGCGGGGCGGGGGATTTGTTTCTGACGGCGAGTTCTTCCATGTCACGCAACTATCGCGTCGGTCTGGGACTGGCCGAGGGGAAAACCAAAGAGGCCGTGTGCGAAACGATCGGAGAGGTGAGCGAGGGGATCGGAACCGCCTACGCGTTGCACGAGATAGCCCAGGCACGGGGAATCTATCTCCCGATTGCCGCGGAGGTGTATGCGATACTGGAGGGGAAACCGCCGCTGCAAAGCCTGCAGGATTTAATACAAAGATAAGGAAATTATAAAAATGTTAGTACATATCGTCATGTTTCAGTTCAAAGAGGAGAACAAGGAGACCAACATGTCCCGCGTCAAAGAGATGCTCGAAGCGCTCCCTGGTAAAATCGACACCCTCAAAAGTATGGAAGTGGGGATCGATATCAGCCGTTCGGAACGCTCTTTCGACATGGTGCTCGTTTCGACGTTTGAGAATCAGGAGGGGCTGGATGTTTACGCTCCTCACCCGGCCCATCAGGAAGTCGTCCATTTCATCAAAGAAGTGACGGTTCTTTCCAAAGTTGTGGATTACTGGCAATAAACTTTTGGCATAATAATCGATGCAGAATAATTAACAAGGGAACATGTGAACGAAGAGAGTATAGCACAAGAGGAATCAAGCGAGGAGAGCCCGAAAAACTGGCGCTCAGCACTTAAACGGTACAAAATTCACCTCTCCGTAGCGGCGGCCGTACTGGTCGTGGCCGGAAGCGCGTTGGTCCATTACAAAAACGGCCTGGTCAAAGAGGAACTGGTCAAATCGATCGACGAGTACCGGCAAGGGCTTGCCCTTGTTGGAGGAGAGATGCATTACGAGACCCTGGAATGCAGCGGCATCCTCTCCACGGATTGTGAAATCGAAGGGATCCGGTTCTCCGTCATGGGACAGGATCAGCTCTCGATCAAAGCGCTTCGTCTGGGGAACGTGGAGGATCTTGAAGCCCTCAAAGGATTCAGCGAGGGGAAATCGGTGAAAGCCTGCATCGATATCGAAATCGACGATGTGGCGCTTCCAGAAGCGCTGATCGCCCAGGTAGTGTCCCAAAACGTCAGCAACGCGTTTCAGCAAAATACCTTCGAAAAACTGAGCAATATGAGTTTGGTGCTGAAAGCGCAGATAGAGGGTTCTTCGGCATTGATCGACAATCTGGTCATCGAACGGCTTCGGATCGACAATGCGATCATGCCGATCGAATTTGCAATGAGAGCGAGCGATATCGCCGGAAGTTCCCCCGATTCGATGGTGTTGAAAGAGTTTTCGTTGAGCGCGGAGGACCGTGCCATCTCCGATGTGACATACGAGTCAGTCCACAGTTTCGCCCTGCAACTCAGCCCTGAGGAAAAAACCCTTTTCCTCAAAGAGTTCGGATTGCAGCCCGCCGAGATGAACGACCGGGCCAAAGCTTCAAAAGCGATCAACGCGGCCATAGCCAAACGGTTTGAAACCGATCTCGCTACAACATCGGGAGTCGTTGAAAAAGAGCTGATCCGTGCCATGATCGCAATTCTCAAAGGGGAAGCGGATGAAATCGTCCTGAAAGGGGAAAACAAAGAGCGCTACACGATGGCTCAGGTGCAAAATTTTCTTCTCCAGTCCTCCGGGATGAAAGAGGAAGAAGCCAAAGAGTTTATGGAAGACAAATTCGTCATCGAGGTTGAGACGGACTGAAATTATTAATCGTTTTTTAACAATTCTCCATTACAATGTGTATATTCAGCCACAAGGAGATTCACATGAAAACATGGATGGGCATTGTATCCGCTTCCGTTCTTTTGACAACAGCTGTGATGGCGGAAACGCCGTTAAAAATCAAAGAACAAGCAAAAGTCAAAGAACAAGTAAAAGTTCAAAACGAGAACACCAACCGGTTCAAAACCATGAAGACCGATGAGCTGTTGCAGCAGCGCGGGACGCTTCGCAGCGAGCAGGAACGCGAGCAGCTCCACAACGAGCTGATGAACCGCGAGAAGACGATGACGAAAGAGCAGAAGGAAAAGTTCAGCCGCACCCCCGAAAAAGTTTCCCAGCAGATGGGACAGCAGGGAAAAGGGATGGGTTACGGCCAGGGGCAGGGGCTGCAGCAGGGGCTGCACAAAGGCCAGAGCGGTGGCATGGGCGGCGGAAAAGGGGGACGCTGATCCTTAACTGCCCTGAAAAGAGAGGGTTATCGTATAGGTTGTCGGGGTTTGGACGATTTCGTAGCCAAACCCTATTTCCGCAGAGAGGCGTCTAAGCATTTTTTCCCCAATTTTGGAACTGAAAAGGTATTTCTCGTTTCCGATCGTGTTCTGTAGAGAAACGGTTCGCCCGCCCGGATCGGCCTCTATCCGTAATGTACTCGTTTCAGTGGCATAGGTGATGGCGTTTTCGAGCAACGCTCCAAGCACTTTGGTAAGAAGCTTTTCAGGGGCAAAGACGGGAAACATCACCTCGGGTGTCTCAACACAGAGCTTTTTTCTCTCGATCAATATTCCCATTTTCCGCAGAAGGGTTTCGATAAGGGGTTTTAGATCGGTTCGGACCGGCTCCTCGAAATCCGAACTTTCCAGAAACAGCACATTTTTCAGCTCGCCGGTAAGTCTTTCGATGTCATGGCCGATCTCTTTGATAAATCTGCTTTTGGCATAGTGTTCGTTCGCTTCATAGACGTCAAGGCGTGAGCGCATCAGGGCCAGAGGGGTTTTGAGCTCATGGGCGGCCTCTTTGAAAAGCTCGGCCTCTTTCTGTCGGTACCCTTCAAGCTTTCGGACGAGGGCTGCGAATGCGGCCGAAACTTCCCGGATCTCTATCGCGGCCTCTTTTTCTTCCAGATCAAACGGCGTCTCTTTTTTCCACTCCCGTGTTTTCCGGGCCAGTGTCCCCAACGGTTGCATGTAGTAGTCCAGAACCCATACCACGACTGCAAGGACGAGAAGTAGTGAAAAGAGGAAACGGATCAAGAGTTTTTCCCCGTATTTTTGGACCGAACGGTCAATTTTCTGATGATCGCTGGAGGCGCTGAGATAATACCCGTTGGAAAGAGGGACCGAAGAGACGATCAGCCCTTCAGCTGCGGAATAGGGGCGGTGGGTAACGACCAGTTGCAGCCGGCTCACTTCCGAATCGTTCAGGAGCATTTCGATATGGGGGATGTTGTACAGGAAACTCAAATCGCTGTTTGGAGTGAGCGGTGTTGAAATGTATTCATCGGTGCTTTCAATCAGGAGATGTTTGAGAGCGGTTTCGACATCTTCTGCTTTTTCGGTATGTATCGTTTTGACCGCTACGATCCAGTTGATGCTGAAGGCGATCGCCATTCCCAGCGCAAAAATCATCGTGATGCGGAACTTCAGAGATGATGCCCATTCAAATTTCAACGAGGTACCCTCTGGTTTTGATCGTCTTGATGATAGAGGGATGGAGTTTGCGTCGGACCCGTCCCACAAGTTCATCGATTGTATTGGAAGTGATGTTTTGGGGATTATCGTACAGTGCGTCCATGATCTCTTCACGCGAGACGACGCTTCCACGGCCGAGGAGATGGAAAAAGAGTTTGTGCTCATTTTGGCTCAGGATCACTTTTTTCCCCTCTTTTTTGATTTTCTGGTGCTTGGGATCGATCTCAATCCCTTCGAAGCGGATGAGTGCAGGGGCGAAACGGCGGGCGAGGGCGTTTAGCCTGGCACGGAGCTCTTTGATATCGAACGGTTTTTCGAGATAATCGTCCGCACCGTATTCCAGCCCCTCCACCTTGTCGTCGATGCTTCCCAGCGCGCTGAGGACCAGTACAGCCGTCGAGGGATTCCTTGTCTTGGCATGGGTGATCAGCTCTTTGACCCGGTCCCGCCCGTGAAACGTCCTGTCGACAATGAACAGCTGGTAGGAAAAAGCATCCAGGAAATTTTTTGCCTCCTCGACCTCTGCAGCGGTATCGATAATCCATTCGTTGTTGTGAAGGGATAGTTTCAACAGTTCCAGCAGTTCGGGTTCATCGTCCGCAATCAGGAGTCGCATTTACAGCTCGTGTATATCATAGGACACTATTTTGATCGTTTTCTCTTTAAGATGCGCTTTAAGCCCTTCGGCCAGCGTCAACGCCTGTGCATCGCTGCTGATCAGTCGAAACATCCCAAACTGTGAGCGCGCACTCACCTGTTCTTCGGCACTGATCAAGAATGCGCTTGCTCCGTAACGGCTGCAGGCAAAAAAATAGAAGTCGTCTCTGTCCTGCGAGAGGAGGAAATCGACGATGGCGTCTTTGGAAGCGATGGGACAATAGATGTCGACGGTTTTCATTTTTGACCTCTCAGGTGGAGCATTTTAAAGGCAGGCGGCAGAATGAGAAGAGTCAGGATTGTGGAGGTCACAAGCCCTCCCAACACAACGATGGCCAGCGGTTTTTGGACCTCGCTTCCCACTCCGGTGGCAAACAGCAGCGGCAACAGCCCCAGCGCGGCAATGAATGCCGTCATCAAAACCGGCCGGAGCCGTCTGCGTGCCCCTTCGGCGACCGTGTCATCGATAGTGTATCCGCTCTCTAGCAGCGCGTTGAAATAGCTGACCATGACGATGCCGTTGAGGACTGCAATCCCGAACAGCGCGATAAATCCGACCGATGCTGGGACTGAGAGATATTCCCCGCTGAAATAGAGCGAAATGATCCCCCCCGTAACGGCGAACGGGATATTGAGCAGGATGAGAAGGGTGGAACTCACCGAGCGGAATGTAAAGAAAAGGATCAGGAAAATAACTCCGATACTGATCGGGATCACCGTCATGAGCTTGGCCGCCGCGCGCTGCTGGTTTTCGAACTGTCCTCCATAGACGATCCGGTACCCTTTGGGGAGGTGGACGTTTTGGGATATTTTTGCTTTTGCTTCGTCAACAAATCCGACCAGGTCCCGCCCCTCGACGTTGGAGCGGACGACGCTGAGGCGTTCACCGTTTTCACGGTCGACTTTCAGTGCCCCTTCGGTGGTCTCTATCTGGGCGACGCTTTGCAGCGGGACTGAAAACCCATCTGCGAGTGGGAGCTCGAGTGATTTGAACCGTTCAATGTCATGGCTTGCATCACCGTCCATTCGCACAAGCACCGGGATGCGTGCATTGTTTTGGGGAATCTCGTCGACGACGATCCCATCCAAGGCGATTTTCAAAAACAGGTCGAGTTCGGCCGTATCTACGCCGATTTTAGCCGCTTCGATCCGGTTCGGACGGACACTGAGATAGTTCACCCCTTCGTTCAGCGTCGTGAAAATCTCCGTTGACCCCTGGATCTCCTCGAGGGTATCGGCCACTTTTTCGCTGAGGACGTTGAGCGTTTCGATGTCCGGGCCGTAAATCTTGACGGCCAAATCGCCCCGTGATCCGGTCAGCATTTCGGAAATACGCATCTCGATGGGTTGGGTGAATCCGAAACTGATACCTCTGTAATCGCTCAGCGCATTCTGAATTTTGGACTTGATCTCTTCTTTGCCCGCCGCTTCCCACTCTTCTTGCGGTTTGAGAGTGATGAAGGTATCGGTCTGATTCAATCCCATCGGGTCAAGCCCCAACTCGTCCGATCCCGTTCTTGCGACGATCGACTGAACTTCGGGGACTTTTTCCATGATGGTCCGCTGTATCGCCAGATTCAGTTCTTTCGATTTTTCCAGCGAGATGGATGGGGGGGTTTCGATTCCGAGGATGATGTCCCCTTCATCGAGGGTTGGCATGAAACTTTTTCCCACGAATGCGAAGAGGGTGAAACTGACGATCAGAAACGCGATTGCTCCGCCAAAGAGGAGTTTCGTCCGGGAAAGAGCGAAGTCGAGCATCGGTGCGTAGACGCGGTTGAAAAACGCTCCGAGTCGGGTCTCTTCATGGGGGGTACTTTTGAGAATCAGCGAGCAAACCACCGGAATCAGCGTCAGGGAGAGGATGAGCGAGCCGAACAGGGCGAAGACAATCGTCATCGCGACCGGGGCGAACAGCTTCCCTTCCAGCCCCTCCAGTGTCAGGAGCGGAAGGAAAACGACCGCAATGATCAAAATCCCGCTGAACACTGCGGTACTGACCTCTTTGGTTGCCCGGTATACGTTATGCAATTTGGGAAGGGTCGAGTCGTGTTCTCCCAAACGTGCAAATGCATTTTCGACAACGACGACTGCCGAATCGACCAGCATCCCGATCGCGATAGCCAAACCGCCCAGACTCATGAGGTTGGCGCTGAGGCCGAAATAGTACATCATCACAAACGCAATGGCGAGGGAAAACGGCAAAATGACGCTCACGGCGATCGCCGCGCGCAGATCGCCCAAAAAGAGCATGAGGAGAATTATGACGAGGACGATTGCTTCTACGAGGGCTTTCGAGACAGTTCCGACGGCTTTTTCAATCAGCGAGCTGCGGTCGTAGAAGGGGACGATCGTCACACCCGTGGGGAGCTGAGGCTTCAGTTTTTCCAGCCGTTCCTTGATCTGTGCGATCGTTTCGCGGGCATTGGCCCCCTTGAGCGTCAGTACGAGTCCTTCAGTCGCTTCCCCGATGCCGTCTTTCGTTACGAACCCCATCCGGGTCCGTGCATCCTCTCTGATTTCGCAGAAATCGCCGATTCGGATCGGACCGCTGTGGGAATGGAGCGTGATGTTGGCGATTTCGGCGGCGTCTTTGACCCCGCTTTCAAACTTCACCAGGAAACTCTCTTCGTCCATGTCGAGCCGTCCGGCTCCGTCGTTTTTGAGATTGTTGGCGAGAGTCTCTTGCAGCATGCTCATCGGAATGCCGAGCTGGCGCATCGAGAGAGGATCGGGAACGATCACGATGGAACGCGCCTCGCCCCCAAGGGCATTGACATCAGCCACTCCTTTTGCCCCTCGCAGAGCGGGGCGGATGACGAAATCGAGGAGCTCGCGTTTCTCTTTGGGACTGATTTCTCCTTCGATCGTGAACATGAAGGCTTCTCCCAGCGGCGTCGTGATCGGGGCCATCCCCCCCTCCACCCCTTTGGGGAGCATCGGCAGGAGTGAGGCCAGTTTTTCGGAGACCTGTGCGCGGGCGCGGTAAATGTCGGTGCCGTCGTTGAAATCGATCGTGATATCGGCGATCGCATATTTGGAGGTACTTTTGAGAAGCTTTTGGTTCTCCAGCCCAAGCAGTTCTGCCTCAAGCGGTTTGACGACCCGGTTTTCCACCTCTTCGGGGGTCATTCCCGGGGCTTTCATGATGATTTTGACCTGTGTCGAGGAGATATCGGGAAAAGCGTCGATCGGTATTTTGAAAAACGAATAGAGCCCGTACCCGAACAGGGCAAGAGAGAGGAGAAGGACGACCAGCCGCTGTTTCAGCGAGAATTCGATAATGGACGAGAGCATCATTCAAACCCCATTCCGCTCAAAGCCCCCTTGAGAGTGATGATCCCCTCTCTGGCGACTTTGGTGTGCGGGGTGAATCCTTCTGCGGATACGGCGATGTGTTCTTTGTAGATTTTTTTGATCTCTACGGTTTTAGGTTCGAAACCGGTTGGTGTTTTGACGAAACAGATGTCTTTTTTCTTGTATTTGCTCACCGAAGAGCGGGGGAGGAGGACCCATTTTTCACTGATCGGTGCCGCGACGTAAAACTCCGACGATGTTCCGGGACGGTAGGTGTGATCGGGATGGCTGATAGATGCTACTGCTGTGGCGGTATTGTTCATGACATCGACCGATGTGGTATACGACATGACGGTTCCGACTTTGTTCCCGCGGCTGTCGAGTACGGCGGCCCCTTTGGAGACCGAACCGATCAGTTTCGGAGGTATTTTGATGTAGGCATTGAGTTCTTTGGCGGAGACGATTTTCAGATAGGGGCGGAACGGTTCGATCTTTTCTCCCGCTTTCAGGGGAGCTTCGGCCAGCACACCGCTTTGTTTCGCCCGGATGGTAAAACTCATACCGTCCGAAGAGTGCATGTCGGCTCCGGCGAAGGCAAAGCGCCCCTCTATCTCTTTGATTCTGGCGTGAAGGGTACTCTCTTCCAATGCGCTTTTTTGGGATTCTCTGAGCGACAGGACCCCGTCCTCATAGAGCTGACGGTCCTTGCGTGCGTATTCTTGTGCCAGTTTCAGCCGGTTGCGCAGATCGTTTCGTTCCACCAATGACGACAGGAGTTCGCTCGAAGCGATTTTGCAGATCACTTCCCCTTTTTTCACCGGGTCTCCTTTGTGCCTGGCCAGTTCTACGACGCTCGCTTCGGCTCCCAGGGTATAATTTTTGGCTCCTTTGTCACTGTAATCGATCATTCCGATCATTGGTCCCATCGCTTCGGAGCGGATCAGGCGGACTTCTTGAACCTTGATTCCCATTTTTTGGATCTGCACGTCGCTCATCTGGATTTGGGCCGCCAAAGAGGCCCCTAATAGACAACTAAGCCAAAACAGTTTCATTCTATGATTCTCCCCAAGTGTGTTTCGATGGTATTAAGCTCGCGAAGGTACGCTTCGCGAATCTCTACGCCGCGCAGCCGCGCATCGTAGTAGGCTCCTTTTGCGGCGAGGTATTCAAACTGGTTCATCACCCCTCCCTCCAGGGCTTTGTGTGCCATAGTAAACAGTGACCGGTACTGCTGTTCGGCTTTGTGTGAGCGTTCCAGGAGCGCTTCGCGCTCGGATAGTTGTTTCATCATTCCCGCAAGGGCCCGGCTGAGCTTTTCGGCCGTCAGTGTTTTTTGGTGGAGGAGAGCGCTTTTTTCGCTCATCAGGGCCGCGATCTTGTTTTCGCGACGATCGCTCCATTCAAAAGGGAGGCTCAGCCGCACGTCGACGCTTTTCTGAGTCGGTTCCTGAGTCATTCCCACCCCCACGGAATACGATTCGACCCTTGAGTTTCGCAAAGTGAGGATTTGGGTGTCGATTTCGTCCAGCTGTCTCTGTATCGCTGTGACGGAAGGGGCAGCGTCGACCATTCCCAACACTTTTTGCATGTCGTTCACAAAACGAAAAGGCATATCGTCGATTAGGACCGTTTCGTCCATCATCGAGCGGGTACGGAGGCGGTGCTGGAGGTGTTCGGCCTCCATGGAGGCCTGTCTGTATTCGCTCTGTGCGCGTTCTGCCTCGGTCCCAAGCCGGAGCAGTTCCATTTGCGACAGCCTTCCCGCCTGATGCTGTTTCAGCCCGGCTTCATACGCTTTGGAGGAGATGGCGGCTTTGTCCGCATGAATCGCTGCCCGTTCCGCCGCCGTTTCGTAGCAGAGCCATTCGTATTTCATCGCAACGCCGATCATTGCGCGCAGGGCATTGTCCTGATGGTGTGCACTGCGTTTTTTCGCGTCCCATTCCCGCCTCAGGGACTGCTTGTAGGCGGGTGTTTTGAACGACCAGTCCAGCATCATTGCGTATTCGGTGCCGCTGTCTGTCCTGTCATCTCCTCTGATACGCCGGCTTGAGGCTTCGAGTGCCGCCGGCTCGCCGGAGAGGGAGGAGGCTTTTTCGAATCCGATTCTCTGGATGTGTCCCTGCGCGGCGACCAGCTCTTCGGAATGCTCATAAACTCTGTGCGTAAAGTCGCCGAACCCTATCGACCACCCCATCACGGGAATGAGAATGAAACTCAGGCGGGCGCTCATTGCAGAGACTCGCTCTTGAGAATGGCGCCTGTGGCGGGATCGATGATGAGCCTGAGCTGCTGTCGGGCCGAAGAGGTAGCGTGTACCTGATAGATCAATTCCGAAGAAAGATCTCGTAGCTCGATGCGGTGGACGGTATACCCTTCCTCTTTCAAACGGGTTTCGACATCTTCTTCGCTCAGCGGCGCGAGAGAACGGAGATGGCGTTTCTCCTCGAGCTTCTGAACAGGGTGGTTTTTATGATTGCCAAAGGTATATTTCAAGTGCTGCTGAGTCGGAACCTGTACGGAAGAAGCTGCCAACGCATGCAGCGCGAGCGAAGACAGCAGGAGTGCACTCATAAAAGATGGTTTCATTATTCTCTCCCTCGATTGATAGGGCTAATTCTATGGAATCGGGATGAGAAAATCATGAGAAACACCATTAATTTTGCATTGGCTATAAGCCACTATAATACTTATTACATAACAACGGCAAAGGAATCTTAGTGATCCGCGAGCTCTTTAAACTTTATATGCTCTTCATCCTCCTCTTCTTCGTCGGGAGGGCAGGGCTTTATTTTCTCTATGACGACCGGATGACCGACATGGCTTTTGCCGAATCGCTGCTGTCGTTTTTTTACGGCCTCAAACTCGATACGATGGCGGTGTCGATCATTCTGATCATCCCCGCCCTCGTCATGGCATTCACCCCCGCACGATTTGCCGGGGCCGGAGGGAAATTCCTCCACGCCTACGTCCTTGTTTTTTTGCTGATCGCTCTGTTCGTCGAAAACGCGACGTTCCCGTTTGTTGCGCAGTATGACGTCCGCCCCAATTACCTCTTTGTCGAGTACCTCGAATATCCTCAGGAAGTCTCTTCGATGATTCTCAAAGAGTACCCGCTCGAGCTTGCCGTAGCGGGGGTGATGCTGGGGATGGCGCTCTGGTTGTACCGCAGGTTCCCCCTGTTTCGTTTCGAGGGGGCGATACAGTCGGTATGGTGGAAACGCGCGATCCTTTTCCCCTTCGTCGGCGCGCTCATTTTCATCGGTATCCGCTCCTCATTCGGCCATCGCCCGGCCAACATCTCCGACGCCCTCTACAGCACCAACCGGATGGCCAACGAGATCGCGAAAAACTCTCTATACAGCATCGGGTACGCGTACAAAAGCTACCGCAACGAGGAATCAATCCTCAAGCGGTACGGGAAGATCGACCGGGATGAAGCCTATGCCCGGGTCTCCGAACGCCTTGATCTCCCCCTCGGGGAGACATTCCCGTTCAGCCGTACGGTCCAGACCCGTTTTCCCTCCGACAAACCCAAAAACCTGGTCATTTTCATCCAGGAATCGATGGGGGCGCAGTTCGTCGGATTCAGCGGCGGCGATGCGGCGATCACCCCCAACATGGAAAACCTCTCCAAAGAGGCTCTGGTTTTTACCAACCTCTACAGCAACGGCACCCGGAGTATTCGCGGACTGGCGGCGATGACGTCGGGATGGCTCCCTCTGGCCGGGGAAGAGGTCGTCAAGCGGAACAAATCGCAAAGCGGTTTTTTCACGGTCGCATCGCTTCTCAAACCGCTGGGGTACAAATCGAGTTTCATCTACGGAGGGGAGGGGCGCTTTGACAACATGCGCGCCTGGTATATGGGGAACGGGTTCGATGAGGTGATCGAGCAGAAAGATTTCGATGTCCCGACCTTCGTCAGCTCGTGGGGGGTGTGCGACGAGGACCTCGTCGTCAAGGCGAATGAAAAATTCAAGGAACACGCCCGCAAAGGGGAAAAATTCGTCAGCGTGATGTTTTCGCAGTCCAACCATTCCCCCTTCGAACTCCCGGACGGAAAGATCGAGTTCATTCCGGGCAAACAGCGCCAGAGCGCCGAAAACGCGATCAAATACGCCGATTTTGCGATCGGCCGCTTTTTCGAGATGGCGAAAAAAGAGGCGTACTACAAGGATACTGTTTTCGTCGTCGTGGCCGACCACAACGTGAGGGTTTACGGGGACGATACCGTGCCGGTGAACATGTTCCACATTCCCGCGCTGATCGTGTCGGAGGGGGTGAAACCCCAAAAATTTGACCGTATCGCAACCCAGCCAGACGTCCTGGCGACGGCTCTGGATCTCGTCGGGGTCGATTTGACCTACCCGATTCTGGGGCATTCGATGTTCGATGAATCAAACCCAGAGGTGGCGTTTATGATGTTCAACGATGCGTTCGCGCTGCGCGACCGCGACCGGGTAGCGATACTGGAACCCGACAAAGCGCCGCAGACATTCCGCTACGACAACAAACGGCTGAATCCGGTGCCGCACGATCAGAAACTGGAAAGAGATGCACTGGCACTGATTACCGTTTTGGATGACCTGTATACCAAAAAGCTGTATCGTCCCCACATGTGACGATACAGCGCTTACCCCTTGTTCTTTTCGATCTCCTCGACTTTTTCCTCGATGCTCAGCAGTTCATCCACTTTCTCTTCGTAAAGCGCTTTGACTTTTTCAAGCTCTTCGGCCAGTACCGTGATGCCGATTTTTTCGTATTTTTTCGGATCGGCCAGTGAGGCGTTGAGCTCGTCCATTTTGGTTTCGAGCGCTTCGATCTCCTGGGGAAGTTTTTCCAGCGCTTTTTGCTCATTAAACGTCAGTTTCAAAACTTTCTGTTTTTCGGTAACGGGGGCTTTCGGAGCGGCTTCGGATTTGGCAAACTCCGCTTCCATCGCCTCCATCTCATTGAACTCTTTTTCATCTTCGAGGTATTCGCTGTAGGGTTTGTAGCTCTCCTCGATGGTGCCGTCCCCTTTGAAGATGAAGAGCTTTTTGGCGATCTTGTCGACGAAATATCTGTCGTGGCTGACGAGGATAACCGCACCCGGGAAGCTTTGGAGCTTCTCTTCGAGGATGTTGATGGTGGGGATGTCGAGGTCGTTGGTCGGTTCATCCAGGATCAGACAGTCCACTTTTTTCGTGAAGAGCAGCGCCAGGGCGACGCGGTTTTTCTCTCCTCCGCTGAGAACGCCGACCTTTTTGTCGAGAAATTCTCTCGGGAAGAGGAAGTTTTTGAGATAGCCGTAGACATGGTAATCCTGACCCATAACGTCGACACGGTCACCGCCGTGGGGGCAGAAGGTCTCGATGAGGTTCAGGTTGTCATCGAGCATTTCGCGGTGCTGGTCGAAATAGCCGATCGTGAGCTCCCCCGTCTTGATGATTCCGCTGGTCGGTTTGAGGCGTCCGAGGAGCGCTTTGAGGAGGGTGGATTTGCCGCTTCCGTTGGGACCGACGACGGCGATGACGTCTTTTTGCAGTATCCGCGTCGAGAAGTCTTTAATGAGCGTTTTATCGCCGAGTTTGAGTCCCAGATGCTCGATCTCGAACAGCATCTTCTGACGGTTTACGCCATCGGAGCGGTTGAAATGTTTCGCTTCGCGCTCCAGCTCCAGTTTCATTTTACGGATTTTGGACGGGTTGTTTTTGGCATCTTCGCGCAGCTGCAATACCCGCTGTTTGCGCCCTTCGTTCCGTTTCAGACGCGCTTTGACCCCTCGACGGAGCCATTCGTTCTCGGATTTTAGGAGCTTGAGGAGGTTGTCGTGCTGCTGGGCCATCGTCCGCAGGAGCTCCTGTTTCTGTTCCAGATAGTGGCTGTAGCCGCCGCTGAATTCGCGCAGGGAACAATCCTCGACCTCGATCGTCTTCGTCGCGATCTGATCGATAAAGTAACGGTCGTGTGAGATGAAGAGGAGGGTAAACCGCTCTTTGAGGATCAGCTCTTCGAGAAATTCGACCATGTAGACGTCGAGGTGGTTGGTCGGCTCATCGAGGAGGAGAATGTCGGGTTTTTGGAGGAGCAATGAGGCGAGGGCGACGCGGCGCTGCTCCCCTCCGCTGAGGAGGTCTACCCGCTTGTGTTCGTACTCTTTGAGCATGAAGTGGTGCATGACCCGCTCGATCTTGTCGTCCAGGTTCCAGGCATTGTGGTGGTCGAGAAAATTGGTGAGGCGCGATTGCTCTTCGAGCAGCGCCGCGTTGTCGTATTGTTCAGCCAGAAGGGCCGAGATCTCATCGAAACGGACTTTGGCCGTTCTGAGCTCCCCAAGACCCGCTTCGACCGCTTCGCGCACGGTGTGATTCGGCTCGAATTTCGGAATCTGGGAGAGCATTTTGATCTCGATTCCCTGACGGGTGATCCGCTCCCCTTCGTCGGCATCGAGTGAGCCATGGACGATTTTCATCAGGGTCGATTTGCCGCTGCCGTTTTTGCCGACGATAACGACCCGCTCCCCCTCGTCGATGTGGAAGTTGACGTTTTCTAGAATTTTTTGGGCTTCATAATGTTTGGAAACACCGAGCAGATCGACTAATGCCATAGAGTTTATTCCTTAGGGAGGAGAATGCAATGATTGCGGGAGAGATACCACGTCGCGATCGCGTAATCGGTATAGGGGGTTTCGCGCTGCGCGGGGGGGATCGAGCCGTTGCGGAGTTTGCTCCGGATGATTCCGAAGACGATAAATCCCAGCAGCAGTGATCCCGCGCCGATAAACCAGTCGCTTTGCCAGCCGATGAACAACGCAACCAGATAGTTGCCGTAGCTCAGGCCCCAACCCAGCAGGTGCGCCAATGCCCGGCATTGGCGTGTCGGCAGAGTCGGGGTCGGGTCGATGTGAAAAAGGGGACGCTGGCTGTTCATGAAGCGAATTATAGCGGATGGGAGTTTAACGGCGGTTGTGTTTCTCCCCATCGGCCATAGAATCGGAAGGCTCGCCGAAAAAATATCCCTGCATCGAATCGATCGGCAGCTGTTTGACATAATCGTAGATCCGCTCGCAGCTGACGAATTCGGCGACCGTTTGGATCCCCAGACGGGAAGCAAAATCGATGATCGTTTCGGTGATGATTTGAGACGCTCTGTTGTGATCGATATCGCGGATAATGGAGCCGTCGATTTTGATGCAGTCGATGTCGAGCCTGGCGATGTAGGCAAAATTCGAATATCCCGCCCCGAAATCGTCCAGGGCGATCTGGACGCCGTATTTTTTCACTTCGGTAATAAAATCGTTGACGAGATCGTAGTTTTCAATCCCCTCCGATTCGAGAATTTCGAAAATGATGTGGCGGCTGTGGGGGGACTTCCTGACTTTGTCGAAGATGTAGGCGCGCATCGAGGGATCGTTGATGTCCTCGATCGAGAGATTGATCGAGCAGACTCGATCCGGATGGAGCTTAAGCGCGGCGAGGACTTTGTCGATCATAATCGTCGTGATCCGGTGGTAGAGCTTGACTTTTTTCGAGATCTCCAGGAAATGAAACGGGGTGATGATGTTCCCCTCCTCATCGATGATCCGCACAAGTGCTTCGTATTTTTCGATTTTGAGCGTTTTGGCATTCACGATCGGCTGATAAAAGGGGACAACGCGATCTTCTTCGATGGCGCTTCGAAGTTTTTTAATCCAGGAGAGGTTTTTTTCGTAGTCTTCTTTGATATGGAGCGAATGATCGTACACGAGGGTGTCACGCCGCGTTTTCTTGGCCAGTTTCAGGGCCATGTTGGAGCGGATCAGAAGACTGATCTCGTCTTCGGATGTCTGGGTGGAAAAAGCGATCCCCATGGTTGCGGCAAGGCTGATCTCCTGATCCCGTACCGTAAAAATATGGTTGCTGATCCAATGGGAGAGCTTCGTTGCAAACCGTTCGATATCGGATCGGGCAGAAAAATTTTGGATCACGATGGCGTATTCATCGATCGGCAGTTTATAGACGCGCGATTGCGCCCATTGGGATGCCAAATCGACCAAAGCGGCGGCGACGGCACACAAAAGCTCGTCCCCGATCTGATGGCCGTAAAACGTGTTGAGTTCGTTGAAACTGTCGATATTGACCAGGATGATGGCATGGGGGAGATGCTGTAATGCTTTGAGGTCGCTGATCAGTTTAAGGCGGTTGGGAAGCCCCGTAAGAGAGTCGTGCAGCAGCCTGTGGGTCAGCTCCTGCGTCCGCTCTTCGACCAGCGCCTCGAGGTCATTGCTGTAGCGTTCCAGATCGGACTTGGAACGGGAAAGCTCTTTGTTCAACTCATGTAGCGAGGTCAGATCGCGTATGCTGACCAGCATGCTTTGCAGCGAACCGTCGTCATTGTAGAGGGCCTGAACGTTTTTGGAGATGTGGACGACCGAGCCGTCTTTCCGTCTGAACGTCGTTTCCTGATCTTCGCAGCGGCCGGTGGCATTGAGGCTGTCCATGCAAACGTTGAGGATGTCCAAATCGTTCAGATGTTCGGTGATGGACGATTCGACCAGTTCGTCGAAAGTGAATCCGAGGAGACGGCAAAAGGCGGGATTGGCGTATCTGATGATCAAATTCGTATCGATGGTAAACATCCCGTCCGGCAACTGCTCGAGGATACCGTTGACGTGTACCGGTTCCGGAGGACGATGTTCTTTCATAAAAAATCCTTATAGATTTGGGAAGTGATTTTAGCCAAAACAAACTTTAAAATATTATTAAAAGATAAACATTGACCATTTGATTGCCCATCGGATGTGATACTATTGTACATAGTAAAAGATTATGAAAACATGAGGAAATGATGCTTCGAAGAATAAGTGTTTTGATAGGCTTAACCATGACGATACAGGCAGATCCGTACATCTTTGGGCAGGGGGTTCATGTTAACAAAGCGTTGAATATCGGCGGGTATTTTTCGACAGAATTTGAAGCCAAAGATGGCGAAGAAACATTCACCATGGATGACCTGGCTCTGTTGGCCTACGGTGAAATCAATCCGATGCTTTCGTATTTGGCGGAATTGGAAGCAGTTGGTTTTTACTCTAAAAACCTCACCAATGGCGAGGAGGAGACAAACCGCCAGTTTCATATCGAACGTCTATACGGTGATTTGTGGATGGCCGATGCCTTTAACATACGCTTCGGAAAACAGATTACTCCTATCGGGTATTGGAATGCAGAACCTATCAATGTTTTACGCGATACGACCTCCAACCCTCTCTACAGCAAACTCCTTTTTCCCAAATTTTTGACCGGAATCGATATTAACGGCTACATTCCGGAGATGGAGGATACGCAATATCATTTGTTCGGACAGGATAATCGTGATTTGGATGATGACTACATCAATATCCCCAATACGCATTTTTTCGGTTTGTCGGTAGAAAAAGAGTTTTCAGGCGGTTGGAACGGAGGAGGGAGCATCGGCGAATACATCACACGGACGGATCAGCGTACCCGGTTTCTTCAGGCGAATGCAAAATACTGTTCCGCAAAATGGCAAATCCTGACGGAGGGGATTGTCGCCAAAAGCGAATACGGCGGCTCCGAGAGGGCAACCGCCGTTTCGGGTTATGTGCAGGGGATGTATCGCTACACCCCCGAACACGCTTTTATCGGCCGCTATGAGTATTTTAACGACCACTATACAGGGTACAAAGACAATATCGGGGTTTTCGGGTACAGTTACCGTCCAATGTATCCGGTTTCATTGAAAGGGGAGTATCAGTGGCACTCGATCAGCGATGAAAATCGCTATTTATTTTCTTTCTCGGTACTTTTTTGATGAAACCGCTGGTGCTTTTGTTGGGACTTTGTATTGCCGCTTCGGGGGGAGAATACAGTGTGATCGCCTCGAATAAAGTGTCGTTTTCAGCGTTGAGCGCCCAGCAGATACGGGATATTTTTTTGCATAAACGCCGTACGGTAGGAGATCAGAAAATTATTCCCGTTAATTTGGTGGGACAGCATCCGTTACGGAGTACGTTTGAATCGGAAGTTTTGGAAATGGATCGAAATCGCCTCAATGCGTATTGGATCAAACAGCACTTCAAAGGGGTGACCCCGCCGCTAACGCAGCCTTCGTTTGAATCGATTAAGGCATTCGTTCAAAACGTCGAGGGGGCGATAGGCTATGTGCCATCCGTTATGGTCGATAGCAGTGTAAAGGTTGTCTATGAGTTTTAAGCTCAAAACGATTCTCCTGTTTTTAGGAATCAGCTTGATTCCCTATGCTTTGACGATGCTGTTGTTAGGCAATTCCTATCGTGAGGAACAGTACGACGCGATTACGCAGGAGATGAATACGCAATTGCGTATGACGGTAGAGCGGATCGACCAGCATCTTGCTTCACTTCAAAAAGATATGGCATTTCTTGCCAAATCCGATGTAATGAACGATATCTACACCCAGGATCTGGACCAACGCATCAGTTGTACGCTGTTGGCAAAGAAAAATGACATGAACATGAAAGGTGATTTTTATGTTGTTGATCAAAACAATGTCATCATCGCTTCGAGCGATTTCGGCAAAGTTTTGAAAAAAGAGACGCTCAAACCGTTTTTCAGCGTCCCCATAATGTCGAGCTTGACCGGGCAGCAGATCGGCACGCTGATCGTTGTCTATCCTGTCGAGAATTTCAAACCGTTTTTTCCCAATTCACTGCAGCGTCAGTATTACATCGCTCACCGTGACGGAAGAATTGATCTGCGGCCAAGTGTGTTTGAAGAACCGTTGAAAGTCTCTCGAAAACTATCAATCAAGCCTAATATGACGATTGTTTTGGAAGAAAAGAAAGAGTTTGCGTATCGATTGCTGTACAAATACGAGCAGTGGTTTGTCCTCTTATTGATGGTTGGTGCATTGTTTATTTCAATCGCCGCATATTATGTCGCTACAGCTCTCATCCGTCCCATTATCACCCTGTCGAACACGGCCAAAAGAATCACGCGGACCCAGGATTATACCCAGCAGGTTTCGATTGACCGTGACGATGAGATCGGACAACTCTCGGACGCTTTCAACACGATGACCATGGGAATGAATCATTCATTGGAAGTCATTACGGCTTTAAATAAAGAAATAGAAGATACCCAGCGTGAAGTTGTCTTTACGATGGGTGCAATCGGGGAGAGCCGATCCAAAGAGACGGGGAATCACGTGAAAAGAGTTGCGGAGTATTCGAAGCTTCTTGCCCTGTATTATGGCCTCGATGAAAATGAAGCCGAGATGCTTAAGCAAGCATCCCCGATGCACGATATCGGGAAAGTAGCGATTCCCGATGCCATTTTGAATAAGCCGGGCCGATTTGACGAAGAAGAGCGGCGCATAATGGATACCCATGCTGCAATCGGATATGAGATGCTCAAACATTCTCATCGGCCACTTCTGCGGTTAGCCGCGACGGTTGCGTATGAACACCATGAGAAATGGGACGGCAGCGGTTACCCCAGAGGTTTAAGCGGCGAGAACATCCATATTTACGGCCGTATTACGGCATTGGCGGATATATTCGATGCTTTGGGGAGTGATCGCGTTTATAAGAAAGCGTGGGATGATGAGCGAATTTTCACTTTTTTCAGAGAAGAAAGCGGAAAACATTTTGATCCGGCACTTGTGGATATCTTTTTTGACCATCTCGACGAATTTTTATCGATTCGTGACCGTTTAAGAGACAGTATTGAAGAATAGCGTTGTTTTTTCGGTAACATAGTCATGATAAGATATACCGAAAATAAAAGGAGTAGTAATGAACATGAAATCCAAAACAATATTGGTTCTATCAGGTATGTTAGCTGCAGCGGTGAGTCTAGACGCAGGGCAGATTGACGGAAACGCTGTCCTAGGCAGCGCGATCGGTGCAGCGGCGGGTACGGCTGTAGGTTCCGCGGTCGGAGGCAAAGACGGTGCCATCATCGGCGGCGGCGTCGGCGGTGCGCTGGGAGCGGCTGCCGGGAGCAGAGATGAACCTTCCCGTACGTCCGGTTCAACCCGTGTGATTGTAAGAGAAGATGGTTACTATGACGGACGTCACGATAACGGATTGCACAAAGGGCATCACAAGCATAAGCATAAAGGAAGAGGGAGAGATTAATCCTCTGAAAAGATGCATCTAAATTTACCAAATAAAAAGGGGTCACGATGTTCCAGGAGTTCAAAAAATTTCTTATGACGGGGAATGTAATCGATATGGCGGTCGGCTTTATCTTCGGTGCGGCGTTTGCCACGGTGATCAAGTCCTTGGTAAGCAATGTGATTATGCCCCCCATCGGTCTGCTGATGGGAGGGGTTGATTTCTCTTCATTGTTTATCGCACTGGACGGTAAAGAGTACGCCTCCCTCGCAGCGCTCGACGCGGCGGGGGCTCCGGCCATCAAGTTTGGGATATTCATCAACGATACGATCTCGTTTCTCATCTTGGGGTGGGTGATGTTTATGATGATCAAGGGGTATAACCGGCTCAAATCCGAAGAGCCGGCCCCGGAGCCAGCCGCACCGACGAGTAAAACGTGCCCCGAGTGCGGCATGGAGATTCCCCTCGCTGCCAAAACCTGCCCCTATTGCAAAACGGCGCAGTAACCCACTGTCATCCCCGCGAAGGCGGGGATCCAGCTAGATTCCCGTTTTCACGGGAATGACGGAAAAATGTTTGTTCTGTGAATGCAATTTGATATTTAGATTAAACTGTCGTATCGAGTACGCTCCCGCCCAGTTCGGCGATCCGTTCGTCGATGAGGGCGAGGGTTCGTGACTGTGTCTCGTACGAGATGTCGGGAAGTTTCCCTCCCCACAGCGCTTCTGCCTCCTCAAATCCCCGGATGACCCCCTCGCGCCCCGCCCTCAGACGTTCAATATCATTTCCTCCGCCGGCAAGGACAAAATCGGCAACCCTCTGTGATGTCTGTTTTACCCCGAAAAATCCGTCTTCTCCGATCAGTTCTTTGGCCTCTTCGGGAGTCATGTCGGCGATCGGTTTGCCGGTGTATCCGATCGAATCGAAATCGATTGTTGCGAGAATGTCCCTTACTTTGTCCATGTCAAACGAAGCGCTTTGGGCTTCGAAATTCTCCGAGGAATATTCCTGGGCCATCTGGGTGTACTGAACCAGATAGGCCTGAGAGAGGGTTTTTCCGGAAATCTCTCCGCTTTTGATCTTCGTCTTGAACTCCTCGAGTTTCGTTTCGTCCAGACCCAGCCCCATCTGGGCATAAGGGTTCATGGGGGGATGGGAAGAGCCGATTTTCATACATTACTCCTTGCGTGGTGGTGTTGATCTATATCGTCCGAATCATTCGTACCGTAAAGCGTCGATCGGGTTGAGCCGGGCTGCTTTGAGGGCGGGGAAAAAACCAAAAAGGATCCCCACCAGCGCCGAAAACAAAAAAGCGACGAGGGTGATGGTTGTATTGAAAATGATGGGAAGCTCAAAATAGGTGCTGATCCCGATACCCGCTCCTATTCCCAATGCGACACCGATGAATCCACCCATCGATGAGAGGACAACCGATTCGACGAGAAACTGCATCAGCACTTCCCGCTCCATCGCTCCGATCGCGAGGCGGATCCCGATCTCGCGGGTCCGTTCGGTGACGGAGACGAGCATGATGTTCATGATTCCGATCCCCCCCACGAGGAGGCTGATCGCCGCGACGGCCCCCAGCAGTATTGTCAGCATCTGTGTCGTCGAGGTCAGGGTTTCGACCATTTCGCGTCTGTCCCGGACATTGAAATCCTCGCCGTCTCCGGACTGGATATTCCGCCGCTCCCGCAGTAGAGAGACGGCCGACTCTTTGAGCGTTTCGATTTTCCGGGGGGAATCGGCTGCGATCATGATCCGTGATATCTCCTGATTTCCGCTGATCCGACGTTGGAACATGCGGATCGGGACGATGATCACGTCATCCTGGTCCCGTCCGAACATGGATGAGCCTTTGGACTCCAGCACGCCGATCACGGTGCATGAAAAGTTTTCAAGCCGTATGGAAGCATCCAGCGGATTCTGATCTGCGAAGAGCTCTTTGCGGACGGTTTCGCCGATAATGCAGACCGTCTTTCCCCCCTGGAGTTCGGCGTCGGAAAAGGGGCGCCCCGAAATGAATCCCCACTCTCTGACGGTGAAATAATCGTTGTTGCTCCCCTCGATGCTGCAGGTGTAATTGCGGTTTCCATAGACTGCCTGAAGGGTCGTGCTGGCTACCGGCGCGACCCCGCGGCTCTCGCTCAGGTCACGTTTCATCGCCGCAACGTCGCTGTGGGTGAACCGTTTGACCGTCGTGTCGCTGCCGGGAGATCCCCGCTGCTGCTGTCCGGGGGTGATGATCAGCATATTGGTCCCGAGTTTGCTGATGGTGTTGTGGACATAAGCCGTGGTCGCATCCCCGAGCATCACCATCGCGATGACCGAAGCGACGCCGATGACGATCCCCAGCGTCGTGAGAATCGAGCGCATGACGCTGCGGCGGATTTCACGCAGGGCGAGCAAAAAAGCGTTCCAGATCATATCGGACCTCTTCGCCGGAGTTTGTATTTGTTTTCTCCTCCCATTGTAATCCATTTATTTTAACAGCGGTGTAACGAATTTTAAATACGATAAGAAAGGGAGAGTTAATAAAGGAAAAAAATTATCGATTAAGTAGAAATCTTCTATTATAGGGAAAACCTTTAAAGGAAAAAACATGAAAGTATTTGTCGCATTGATGGCCGGGGTGGTGTCGCTGTTCGCGCTAGAACCGGTGGTAACTTCCCAGTGGCTCAGCAAAAATCTGGACAACCCCTCCGTACGTATCGTGGAAGTCTCGGAAGGGGGAATCTATGACCTCGAACACATCCCCGGTGCCGCCCACACGGGAATCGGGGCATGGCGCTTCGACAACGGCACCTTCCTCTCGGTCCGAAGCGTCGGGGAGATCGAAAAAGAGATCTCCCGTCTGGGGATCGACGAGAAGAGCGAAGTGGTCCTCTACGCTCCGATCAATGAGCCCAAAGACCTGCTCAAAGCGAGCTACATCTACTGGGCCCTCAATTACCACGGGATCAAAAACGTCGGGATTCTCGACGGCGGGATGAAAGGATGGAAAAGCGGTTCGCTTCCGGTGACCTCCGAAGCGAGCGCGATCAAGCCGACCGCGTTCAAGGCACGTCTCGACAACGGCAAAATCGCCGATCTGGCCTACGTCCAAAGCCATCTGGGGAAACTTCCGATGATCGACGCCCGTCCGAGCGACATGTACCTGGGGATCACCCCGACCCCGACAGTGAAGCGTAACGGCCATATCAAAGGGGGGATGAGCTATTCATGGAACTATTCGGTGGACAAAGAGTATATTCTCAAACCCAAAGAGATGCTGGAGAGCGTATTCAAAGAGGGGTACGGCCTCGACAAGAACAAAGAGGTTCTCGTCTACTGCACGGGGGGGCTGGAGACTTCCTATAACTATTTCGTCCTCAGCGGTGTGCTCGGGTACAAGAATGTCCGTCTCTACGATGCCTCGATGAAAGAGTGGGGGAACCGCGAGGATACCCCGATGAGCCGGTACCGCTACGAGATGTTTTTGAAATAGAAAACACACAAGTAACGATAAAATTTATCGCCTGAATAAGTTTTATCGGGTATAATTCCGCTCGTGCCCACTCCTTCTTTTTTTTCACACATCAAGTTCGTGTGGGCGCATCTTCTTCTACGCTATTTTCTCCGGATGACGCAGACACTTTTTTTATTCCGCGGCTTGCGCTTATTTTGTACAGATAAATTTCATTTTTTATTACCGATAATCTCCTAACCGTGCCGCACCCTTCGCACACACAGAGACCTTGCCGATGGCAGTGAACAATCGCGCCAGCTCCTTGTGCCCCTGGGATAGCCGCCGCAACTCGACCTCCCACAAAAGCCTCCCCCATAATACCGACATGATCATCATGCTGACCGATTTTCTCAAACACAACTCGATGAACCATTTCAAGCGGGAAGCCAAAAAATGCGACATCCCCTTTCTGTGCGTCAAGGGGCTCAGCGGATGCAGCGAGTGCCAGATCACCCAGATGGTTGAGGGGATCCGACAGTCGAAAGAGGGGAGCGGAGGGTGTCTGGGCGTCTGTCAATGCCTGTAGCTTTTAAAACAAGAAAAAGAAAAGTTTTTTGCCGACAAAGAGATCGGTAAGATGACGGTGCTGGCGTAAGCCGGTATCGGGATAGAATTCGGAAAGCAAGAGGGGAGGGGGTTTTCCCCCGCAAGGGGGAAGAGCGGTTAGCTCAAAATCTCTTCGAGGGTGATGTAGTCGCCTACGCGTCCCGTCATCTGCTCGACGTCGGTGTTGACGGGGAGGGTCTTTTTGCCCGGTCTCCATCCCGCAGGACACACTTCGCCGGTTTTGGTCGCATGCTGCCACGCCTCTACCTGGCGCAGGAATTCGTTAACGTTGCGCCCGACCGAGTCGGCCTGCACTTCCTGGGCGACGCAGACGCCGTCCGGATTGAACAGGAAACGGCCGCGGAGTGCCACCCCTTCTTCCTCGACGAGGACGCCGAACGCACGGCTCACTTCCTGATTCCCATCAGCCCCCATCATCAGTTTCAACCCCTTGAGGATCGGCTCCGTCTCGACGAACCGTTTGTGGGAGAATTTCGTATCGACCGACACGGCGAGAATCTCGACTCCCAGTTTCTGGAATTCGTCGTATTTGGCGTTCATCGCGGCGATCTCGGTCGGGCAGACGAAGGTGAAGTCGGCGGGGTAGAAGCAGATGACGGCCCATTTGCCTTTGTAATCTTCGCTGGAAACGGTAGTGTAGTGGCCAGTTTTGGCATCGTAGGCGTCCATTTCAAATTCGGGCATTGTTCTGCGAACCATTGTTGAACTCATCGGTTTGATCTCCTGTTGTGATATAGCGGTTTGGACGTTATCGTCGGACTGAACGGTTTTGCGTGGTTTGACACCGGTAGCGCAACCCATAGTGACTCCTTGTAAGAAGATGGAGTATTGTAGCTCCTATTGGTTACAAACAAAAGACAGAATTATCTTTATCATTACTTATTAAGATAAAAATAAGTAAAAGATAATTTTTTTCTTATGATATCTATAATCAATAAATGGATGATTTTGGCCAAGGTGCTCTTTCTGACGATCGCTGAAAAATGCGATTAATTATCATGGATGAGTTTCATCATGAACACGCCGTGAGCATGGTACAGGACAAGATGGTAACCCAAGCTTCATCCTTTGCAGAGTATAATAACGGTTCCATTGAGTCTAATAACCGGCGCATCGGGCGCCGAATCACAAAAAGGTTTTACGTGTTCTTCCGTCTCCCCCTCCTGGTTGCCTCTACCCTCTCCCTTGCGTGCGCGCAGGAGAATCTCCAGCTCGAAAAAATCGACGTCGAAGCGCAATTCAGCCTAATCGAGGAGCGCAAGGAGAACTCGATCGCCAAACGGATTATCCGGGGTGAGGAACTGGCTCAGTACGGCGACCTGAACGCATTGGAGATTCTCAAACGGACCCCCGGCGTCACCGTCCCGGAAGGGAAGAAGAAAAAAGGTGCTCCCGGCAAAGGGTACACGAAGGTACTGATCGACGGGGAGGAGGTGACGGCGACGAAACGGGGCAATCCCCTCGAGCAGATCAGTCCGGAGATGATCGAGCGCCTCGAGGTGATGACCAACGGTTCGGCTGAATACACCGCCGAAGCGATGGGGGGGATCGTCAACATCGTCCTCAAAAAACCCGCCTCGGAGGGGAAAACGACCGCCAAACTGAGCGGCGGGGTCTACAACTCCCAGCCGATGGGATCGGTGTTTGCCCAAAGAGAGGGGAAAAACGGCCCCCTTTCGTACATGCTGAACGCCACCTATGCGGACAATAGCCACAAAGACGACGCTTCGAGACACATCGATGAGGGGACGGTGAGTGAGGAACTCACTGACAGCGAGGGGCGCTTGCGTTCCCTCACCCTCTCGACCAAGCTGATCTATGCCGCCGATTCGAAAACGAAATACGGTTTCGATGCGTCGATGGGGGCGATGGAGAACCGTAACACTTCCGATGAGTCGACCTATACGGCCGGGACGCTCTCCGGGGTCATCCGCAACCGCGACGAGAGTGACGCCATGATGCTCTGGACGAAACTCTCCGGATCGCATCACCTCTCGGGGACGGAACTGGCCGAATGGAAGCTCAAATTCCACCAGAACGATTCGGACGGGGAGAGCCGCTCCTTCGGTAGTGGAAACGATCAGCTCCAGTACGACGATTCCTTTTTCCGTATGGTGGGGGGCGAGGGGAGCTATTCGCGAGCGCTGGGGGACCATTTTGTCAAAACGGGGGTAGAGTTCAAGCGTCTGAGCCAGAAAGAAGATGTCCGAGTAGTCCAAAACGGCGTCGAAACATCGTCCTACACTCAGAGCCTGAGAGAAGATAAGGGATCCTGGTACCTCCAGGATGAGATCAGTGTCGGGGAGAATGCGATAGTGACCCCGGGGCTCCGGTACGAAAAGGTGTCGCGTGATTTCGGCGCCTCGTCGCGTCTGGACTATTTCGCCCCCTCGCTTCATGTGCTCTACCGCCTCGGTGAAAACGACAATCTCCGCGCCAGTGTCGCCAGAACGGTCAAACTTCCCCGGCTGAGCGAACTCTCTCCCGCGCTCGACAGTTCACTGGAGCTGAACGACCTGAACCACCCCGACGTGACCGGGAACCCGGACCTCAAAGAGGAGGAGGCGCTGGGATACGAGCTACGCTACGAGCATTTTTTCGAGGACAAGGGGATCGCGGGGATCGGCGGCTTTTACCGCTCCATCGACGACAAGATCGAGAAAATGACGACGTTGGATTCCGGAACCGGTCGCTATCTCGAACGTCCCGAAAACGCGGGGGAAGGGAGGCTCTGGGGGATAGAACTGGAGATGAAAAAATCGCTGAACGCCTATCTGGAAGGGGTAGGGGTGTTCGCCAACGCGACTTTCCAGAACTCTTCGCTCGAAACCAACGGCTACAAACGGACCATCAAAGCGACGAGCGACTATCTGTGCAACCTTGGGATCGATCATACCCTGAGCACGTATCGTCTCACATGGGGGGCGGCGTACCGTTATGTGGGGGGATATGACGACCCGGTTGATGAAAACGGGATCGCCGAATCGCAAAAAGGGTACGGCACACTCGACCTCTACGTCACCAAACGGCTCAGCCCGGTTTTCAAGGCGGGGGTGAACCTCAAAAACCTGACCGGAACGACGATCGAAACGACGACGCGTCGTTACGATAGTGGTGTTTTGACGCTGATCCAGACGGACCGCGAAAACTCCGAACCCCATATCCTCCTGACGCTCGAGGGACGCTGGTAAAAGAGGAGCTCATTGGGGGGATCTGATGTCTATGCATGCATACTTTTGTAGAAATCTTTGAGAGCACCGATCTCGAGTGCTCTGGAATAGTAATACCCCTGGATCTCGTCACATCCCTCCCGCGCCAGAAACGCCAGCTGCTCGGCAGTTTCTACCCCTTCAGCGGTAATCGAGAGGTTGAAGGTTTTGGCCAGGGCGATGATCGCTTTGGCTACGGCTGTGCTTTCTGCTGAACCGGGGAGGTCATCGACGAACGATTTGTCGATTTTCAGGCGTGTCACGGGGAGTTTTTGCAGATAGCTCATCGAGGAGTATCCCGTTCCGAAATCGTCGATCGCAATGCGTATCCCCATGTCGCGAAGCGCCTGGAGGGTGGTGAGCGCTTTTTGCTGCTCGGTGGCGATGTAGCTTTCGGTGATTTCAAGCTCAAGCTGCGCGGGATTGATCTGTGTGGCGGCAAATAGGTCGCCCAATGTCGCGATCATATCGCTTTTCTGGAGCTGGATACTGGAGAGGTTGACGCTGATATGGTCAAACCGGTATCCCTGCTCGGACAATGCGATGAAATCGCGGCAGGCCTGTTCCAAAACCCATCGCCCGATCGGGATGATGAGACCGGATTCTTCGGCAATGGGGATAAAACGATCGGGGGTTAGGGGCCCTAGAGCCTCACTTTTCCAGCGGATCAATGCTTCTATCGCCATTTTTTCAGGTTCATGCACGGAGACTTTGGGCTGATACAGCAGATAAAAACCGCTGCGGGCATCGATCGCCGCTTTGAGTTCATGGATGATCAGGGTTTTTTTCTCGATCGCATCGAAGAGATCCTGCGAAAAATAGCTGTAGGCGTTGCGCCCCATGTTTTTCGATTTGTACATCGCCAGATCGGCATGTTTGGTCAGGGTGACGATGTCCTCTCCGTCCTCGGGATAAAGGGCGATACCGATACTGGTCGTGGTCCGAATCGGGTGTTCGTTGCAGACAAAAGGCTCCCTGAAATCGTCCAGGATCTTTTGGATGAGCGGGGCGATCTGGGTTCTCTCCTCTATCCCCTCAATCAGGATATTGAATTCGTCTCCGCCTATTCGGGCCAGCGTGTCGCTGCTGCGTAAGGAGCTTTTGAGCCTCAGGGCAACCGCTTTGAGAAGTTCATCTCCGACATCGTGCCCCATGGTGTCGTTGATCTGTTTGAAATCGTCCAGATCCAGAAAAACGACAGCGATCTGCTGGTGGTTTCTGCGGGCAATATGCAGAGCATGCTCCAGCAGGGCATTGAAAAGACGGCGGTTGGGAAGATCGGTCAGGGAGTCGGTGTTCGAAAGATGTTCCAGCTGTTTTTGGGATACGTTCAGCGCATTTTCCCTCTCATCGATGGTTCGTGCCAGCTGGTTGATGTTGTTTGAGATGGTTTCCAGCTCGTCTCCCGTACGGACGACAACGGTATCCGAATAATCCCGACGCTTTATTTTATCGACCTGCACCATTAGCGCCTGCAGGGGCCTGGCAATGCTGCGATTGAACAAAAAGCGGAGCAACAATACGGCGATGGCCGTCAGGGCCAAAATAAGCATGATGAAAACACTGCGGTTCTTGTTCAGCGTGGAGGAGAGCGAGGACCTCTCCAGAGAGACGGTGAGGTAATACGCTCCGTTTCGGGTCTGGATGGCACCGCTGCTGAGATAGTTGTCATGATTTTCGACGATTTCGATGAGCGGGTCCTTCGGTCCTTGCATCAGGTGGCTTGCGCTTTGAGGGGAGGGATGCACGCTGCCGGCAATCTCCATATTCAAATCCTGCGAAAGATGTTGAAAATAGGGAGGCCCTAGGTGGCGCGAGAGCTCAATGTGCGCCGTAGGTGGCGTTTTGTTTCCCGTAAAAAGGCTTTGGTGCGATGTGACGATCAGTGCATCGTTGCCGGAATGATAAGTGATGATCGCACGGTTCATGAGTTCTTTTTGGGTGTAGTAATTGACGTGTTTATAAGGGATGAGCCAGTGTTCGATGAATGCCCGGCGCTGGTAGTCGTTTTCATGCTCCAGCCGGCTGTAGAGGAGAGGACGGCCGTTTTCATAGGAAACAAAATGTAGAGAATAGCCCGGTTCTGTTTTCAGGACGTAGGCGATCAGCTCTTCATTACGGTCGTAAAGGGCTATCGTATCGTTCAAAGAGAGTTTGACCCTGTGCAGGAGCTGCTCGGCGATCTGTTTTTTCTCTTCATCGAGCAAAACCGCATCGTAATTGTTTTTGTCCTGATAGGCATTGATCAGTTCGACGGATGCGAGCATCGATTCGTCGTCCTTGATGAACGCTACCCCTTTTTTCAAATCGTTTTCGAGCTCGGACAGATTCAGATTGATGCGGTTAAAGGCGTAGGTTATCCGCTGTTTGGCTGTTTCAAAATAGCTTTTGCGTAAAAAATAGTCGAAATAGACCCCGAGGACGACGACCAGAATGACCATGGACGAGATCAGGATCACCGAAAGCTTGTTTTTTAAATTCTGTTTCATATACCACATACGCATCATCAAAAAATCGGATCTACTTTCTCAATATTCTCTTTTGTGACCATTTTTACCGGTATCAAAATGTGTTTGGGAACTTTTTCCCCCTTTAGAATCCGCAGAGCGGTTTCGGCCGCTTTTTTCCCTCCGAGCGGGAAGAGGACCGATCCGCTCTGCGTCCCTGCTTTGATGGCATCGCGGGCTTCAGAGGTGTAGTCGCATCCTACCGTGATCAAAGTGGAAGGATCGATCCCGTGGCGTTGCATCGCCAGGCGGGCACCGCTGAGCATGCTGTCGCTTTCGGCAAAAATGGCATCGAACTTTTCGCCTCTTGCGATCAATTTTTCCATCTCGATGATCGCGTCTTTGCGCAGGTAGTTGCCGGTTCGTTTGACGACGGTTATCCCTTTGTATTTTCGGATTTCATCCATGAACCCTTTGGTCCGGAGTTGGGTCACATCGGCTTTTTGAAGCCCTTCAAACAGCAGTACTTTTCCTTTTCCGTTGAGCCTTTCGGCAATGTATTCGGCCCCTAATGTCCCGATTCTGACGTTATCCGAATGGATAAACGTTGTGTACTCTTTCCCATCGATTCCGCGGTCGAGGATGATGATCGGGATGTTGTTTTTGTAGGCCTTGGAAATCACCGGGACAACCGCCTTTTCGTCGTTGGTTCCGACGATGATGACGTCGGCTTTCGTGTCGATGAAATGGTTGATCTGGTGGATCAGCAGCGAGGTCTGCCCTTTGGCGTCTGAATAGACGAATTTCGTTTGGCTGTGCTTGGCCAGCGCGTCGCGCACCTCGAAAACCTGCGCCTTTCGAAAGTCATTGGCCAGCGTATCCTGTGCAAAAGCGATGGTTTGTGCGTTAGCTGCCGATACGTGTCCGTAAAACGAGTGCAAAAAGAGCATTAATATTAAACTTGATTTAAAATTAAACATTACATTCTCCAAAATAGTCGGCCATTATATCTTTTTTGTGATGAAATTTCATTACAGATTGTACGGTTCTTGTTTCGTAAGCCGCCGGATGTGACGAATAAACAAACCAATAAAAAAACTTAAATCGTCACAATAGGGAGGTTTTATTAACCGTATACAGGATAAGATGGCTATGATATCTATTACTAAAAATGTCAGGAGAAAACCTATGAAAGACAATGAACCAACACTCAGTTCCATCGAGGACTACAACACCCTAAAAGGGGAGAAAAAACGGATTGTATGGACCGTTATCATTGCCGGTCTGCTGATCGGTGCTCTTATCGTCGGAGCCAAGTACTATTACGGCGATGCCAGCGATTCGATTCAGGTTGAGGAATCAATCGGCAAAGTGCCCGTCAAGTAATGGTACAATTCTCCTTTTTTATCATCAAGGGGTGAAATGATTACGGCTATAATTGCGGTTTATACGCTCTATATTCTGGTGCGGCTCTATGTCAGTGTCATGCAGATCGGATACATCAACCAGGTCAAACGAAAAGGGGCCGTGCTGATGGGGGAGCGTGAGTATCGCGACGCAGCGGCATACGCGGTCGCCAAAGAAAAGCTCTCGATGGCGGAAGCGTTTGTCGAGTTCCTCCTTTTCCTGGGATGGATCGGCGGGATGATCGCATGGATAGACAGCGTCTGGATGGGAGAAAACGCTATTATCCATACGGTAGGTGCCGTGATGGGGCTGATTCTGATCAACGCGCTTGTGGTGCTTCCCTTTGGCTGGTACGCCAAATTCAAGCTCGACGCGCAGTATGGTTTTAACCGTTCCAGCACAGGACAGTTTGTCAAAGACACCCTGATCAGCACGCTTCTGACCCTTCTTTTCGGATCGCTGGTCGTATGGGGGATCGCTGCCATCATCGGCGGCAGCGAGAAATGGTGGTTGTGGAGTTTCGCCTTTATCATGGCGGTCATTATCGTGATCAATATGCTCTTCCCGACGATCCGGGCCCTCTTTTTTGACAAGGTGACGCCGCTTGAAGATCCGCAGCTGAAATCGCAGATCGAAGAGCTGATGGCGAAAACCGGGTTTGTCAGCAGCGGGGTATTCGTCAGCGATGCGAGCAAGCGCGATGCGCGTCTCAATGCTTACTTCGGGGGACTTGGCAAGAGCAAAAGGGTTGTGCTTTTCGACACCCTGATCCAGAAGCTTACCCCCGCCGAACTGATCGCTGTCCTGGGGCATGAGCTCGGCCATTTCGCCCACGGTGATCTGTACAAAAACATCACGATGGTAGGGGCGATGCTTTTTGGGATGTTCGCTTTTTTCGGGAACCTTCCCGAAACCCTTTACCTGGAGCTTGGGGTGGCCCAAAGCCCTCATATCGTCATGATGCTCTTCTTGCTGCTCATGCCGGTTGTGAGCTTTTTCATTATGCCCCTTTTCGGGATGATGAGCCGACACAACGAGTACGAGGCGGACCGCAGCGGTGCGGAGCTGGGCGGTGCCGAACATCTGGTCAACGCCCTTAAAAAACTGGTGAGCGAAAACAAGAGTTTCCCTCTCTCCCATCCTCTCTACCGTTTTTTTCACACGACCCACCCGCCGGTCATCGAACGCCTCCGCGCCCTTGGGGCCGATATCCGTGTCGATACTGATGAGGGGTATGGCGATCCATGTCCAAACGACTGAAAGAACTCCACGACGATGTCACCAAACGTCTGCGGGGTGTCGTCGAATTTCCCCGCCGTGAGGCAGAACTGCTCTTGATGGCCTATCTGGGAAAAGACCAGCTCTATTTCATTACCCATCAGGATGAGATGATCGACGAGAACGATTCGAAACTGTGTGAGTGGATGGAAAAACGAAGCCGAAACGTTCCCCTGGAATACCTCACCAACCGTGTCAGTTTTTACTCCAGAGAATTTTACGTAGACGAAGGATCGCTGATCCCGCGGCCTGAGACGGAACATCTGATTGACGAAGTGCTCAAGCGTGTCGACGCGGCCGCCGACATCACCGTTGTCGAAGTGGGGGCCGGGAGCGGCATCATCTCGATCATGCTGGCACTTCATTTTCCGAATGCCCGCTTTATCGCTGTCGACATTTCCGAACGGGCGCTGGCCGTGGCACGGCGCAACATCGCTGCTTTCGCTCTGGAGGATCGTATCGAACTGCGCGAGGGGGACCTCCTCTCATGTGTGGACGAGAGGATCGATCTTCTCGTCTCCAATCCCCCTTACATAGCCCACGATGCCCCTTTGCAAAGCAATCTCTCGTATGAACCCCAAAACGCGCTATTCGGCGGTGAGATCGGCGATGAGATCATACGCCGCCTGCTGGATGAGGTATACGCACGGCGTATCGGGATATTTGCGTGCGAGATGGGGTTTGACCAGCGAAAAAAAGTGCAAGAGTATCTTAAAAATTTTGCGGTAAAATCGTTGGAATTTTATACCGATTTTGCCTCGCTGGACCGAGGATTTATACTAAAGGCTATTCATGAATAAAAAAGCGTTGGTCGATGTGATGTATCTCCTGCTGGTGGGGATGACGGCAGGATCTGTCTTGATTTTGGGCGTTTTTGTCGCCGCGGTCGTGTTTCATTCGGAACTCTATTTGACGACGACGCTCCTTTCGCGGTTTGAGGAGGGGCAGATCATGGGGGAGATATTCCGCCGTTTCAGCTACTGGGGCTATTTCATGGCGGCCGTCATCACGGTGTATGAAATCTCCCGCTACAAAGTGATGCAGATCGATAAAGTAGCCATTCTCAGCGCTCTGGGATCGGTCGGGACGCTGCTGCTGTTCAGCGCCGTCTACACCCCCAAGATCCTAGCGTACCAGGCACGCGGAGAAAATACGATGGATGAGACGTTTGAAACGCTCCACAAAGCAAGCGAAATCGATTTCAAAATCCTCCTTCTGATGCTGTTGATCCTGTTCGGACGCCGAGCCTACCTGATGGCGGTGAAGCGATGATCCAGTTCGAAAACATTACCAAAAGCTTCGGTACGCGTCAGATATTGCGGGGGATCGATCTGGAGATTGAACGGGGCAAAACAACCGTTATTTTCGGAGTCTCCGGAGGGGGAAAATCGACGATCATCAAGCATGTCGTAGGGCTTCTCAAACCCGATAGCGGAAAAATCACCCTCGATGGGACCCGGATCGACAACGCCGATGAGAAAACACTGCGCGCGATCCGTACCAAGGTGGGGTTTCTGTTTCAAAACGGCGCCCTCTTCGACAGTATGAATATCCGTGATAACGTCGCATTTCCGATTCTGGAACACCAGAAACTCACCCCCAAAGAGCTCGAATACAAAATCGATGAAAAAATCACGATGGTAGGGCTCGACCCCAAGGTTGTCAAACCGCTCTATCCCGAAGAGCTCAGTGGCGGGATGCGTAAACGGGTTGGGCTGGCCCGTACGCTGGCGTTGGAACCGGAGGTCATTTTATACGACGAGCCGACTTCCGGGCTTGACCCGGTCACGAGCGATTTTATCACCCAGATGATCTGCCGCCTGCGCGATGAGATCGGAATGACGTCGGTGCTGATCAGCCATGATATCGGAGAGAGCTTCAAGGCGGGAGATTATTACGCGATGCTCTTTGACGGGGTTATCGTTGAAACAGGGGACAAAGCATCCTTCCGATCCTCAAGCAATGAAGTCGTTCAGCAGTTTATCCACGCCCGTGCCAATGGGCCGATTGCGTTTCATTGATTATATACGCATAGGGAATAAATCCCACATGCTGCGCTAACGCCGTGTTTTTCCGGCGTAACTATCTTCCACCGAATTTCTTCGTCCACCACTCCTGCGGGGTGAGGGTCTGCTCTTTTAAAAAGTTTTCATCAAAGTTGTATTCGTATGTGGAACAGTATTCGAGGAGGGTTGCGTAGGCTTCGTTGATCTGGGTGCTCATCGTGTGGGCCCCTTCGGGATCTTCGGGATGTTTGTCGGGATGCCACTGGTGCATCATGGCTTTGTAGCGGGTTTTTATTTCGGAGAGGGTTGCTTTGTCATGAAGGCCCAGGAGTGTTTTGGCCTTCATAAGCGTGTCAAAGGAGAGCATGGAGGGGGAAATTAATCTTTTTGCTGACGCATGAACGTCGGAACATCCAGGAAATCTTCGCTGTAGTCACCGCCGACAACCATGGCAGGGCGGACAACGACGCGCGGCTGTGCGCTTGCAGCGACCGCGGAAATAACGTCTTTGTTTTCAAATTCGCAGTTATTGATCCCCTGCGCCGTTTTTTTCTCGAAACCGGTGGCTACGAGGGTGATACGGATAAAATCCTGCGGAAGGTTTTCATCGGTTGTCGTACCGAAAATAACATCGGCACCGTCATCGACGCTGTTGTGGACGACATCCATCGCCGCAGAGAGTTCCATAAACGGAAACTCGGGGTGCATGCTGAAGTGGACGAGGACTCCGAGCGCGCCGGTGATCGACATATTGTCCAAAAGCGGTGATTCGATCGCATTTTTGATCGCTTCGTAGGCCGCATTTTCCCCTTTGTATTCGCCTACACCCATGAGGGCAAGGCCGCGGTGGCTCATAACCGTCTGTAGGTCGGCAAAGTCGAGGTTGATGTCGTTGTCGCCGCTGGCAAGGATCACTCCCGATGTTCCACTCACCGCGCGGGCGAGGACACTGTCAACGATTTTGAAACTCTCTTTGATTCCCAGCTTGGGGTCAATGATCGAGAGGAGCTTGTCGTTGGGGATGACGACGATCGAATCAGACTCTTTTTTCAGCTCTTCGAGCCCTTCGTCTGCGAGTTTAAGCCGTTTTTTCCCTTCGAAAGAGAACGGTTTGGTGACGACGGCGATGGTCAGTGCACCCACTTCTTTGGCTATTTTGGCGATGATGGGGGCCGCACCTGTCCCCGTACCGCCGCCCAGACCGGCGGCGACGAAGACGATATCGGCACCTTGCAGCGCAAGAGCCAGATCCTCATAGCTCTCCAGTGCCGATTCTTTCCCAACTTCGGGTTTCATCCCCGCACCCAGACCTTTGGTCAATTTCGCGCCCAACTGAATCTTGGTTGCCGCGCTCCCCTGTTCCAAAACCTGGGCGTCGGTGTTTGCCATAATAAGTTCGATTCCCGGAATCTGCTCTCTGAGCATGTAACCGATCATGTTGCCGCCGCCGCCGCCGACACCCACCGCTACGATACGTGCTCCCGTGAGAGTTTTTGATTCTTCAATTGAAAATGGTTCCATGCTTGCTCCTTGACGTGATTAAAAAAGTTGAGTTGCCCAATTCCAGAACTTGGCAATTGGGTTGGGTTGATCGTTTTGGACCGGTTTGTTGGATCCGATGTTGACCATCTTTGAGATGTCCGCTTTTTTCTCTTCTCTCACCGGTTCGGGGGGAGGAGGAGTCGCAGCAGGCATGTCAAATTCCGGCACCTCTTCGTGAAATTGCATGTGCGGCTGGGTCGCCGGCTCTTCGCTGGCGTGACGCATCCGTTTATTGACGTCGATTTCATAGGGAGTATATCCCCCGGCCATGTATTTGATGAGTCCGACGGCTCCGGAATAGGAGGGGTCTCTTAGAGTGTCGAATAAGCCCCCCATATCGCTCGGTTTGGCGAGGCGTACCGGCATGTTGTCGAAAATGGCGACGGCCAGTTCTCGGAGCCCCTCAATTTTCGTAAATCCTCCGGTGAGGACGACACCGGCCCCCATGTGCTCTTTGAGCCCGCTTTTTTCGAGCGACTGGGCGATGATCATCAGTGTCTCTTCGACCCGAGCGTAGATGACGTTATGGACGACCTCGAGCGATACCTCGTGTGTCGTGTTTTCGTCTCCGATCACGGGGAGTTCGATCAGGTCGTTGCTTGGCGCGTAGAGCGAACCGTAGCTGATTTTGACATTGTCGGCCGTCTGCAGAGGCGTGTGCAGCGCCATCGAGAGATCGTTGGTGATATGGTTGGAGCCGACCCCCAGAAAATCGTTGTAACGGATCGCATGTCCCGAATGGATCACGATATTGCTGGTATTGCCCCCCATGTCGACGACGGCAGCGCCCAGCTCTTTTTCGTCATGGTTCAGTACGGCGATCGCCGAAGCGTAACCGCTGAGGACGACGCTTTCGACTTCGACGCCGGCGGCTCTGACGGCTTTGCGCAGATTATTCAGATTGCTTTTCTGGGTTGTTATGATATGGGTTTCGACTTCGAGGCGTGCCGCGTTCATCCCGAGGGGGTCTTCGATGAAATCCTGATCGTCGACTTTGAAATTGTAGGGGAGTGCATGGAGGACTTCGTATTCATTGGGAATATTGGCATTGTACAACGAGGTGTGCATGACCCGATTGATCTCTTTGAGGGTGATCTCTTTGTTCGGGATGTTGACGATTCCGCTGGAATTGAGACTTCGCGTATAGGCGCCTGAGATGGTGACGACAGCGCTGCGCAGTTCCGTTCCGGCAACCCGCTTGGCATCGTTCAGGGCGTTTTTGATCGATTTGCTGGCCAGCTCGATATTCGTAATGCTCCCTTTTCGGAGCCCCTGCGCTTTTGAAATCCCGGCTCCGATAATCTGCGTGCTGTTGTCTTCATCGATTTCGGCAATGATGGCACATACTTTGGTCGAACCGATATCAATGGCTAAAACGGTGCGTTTCAAGTCAAATCCCCTCTACATAGATTTCAACTGGGTATTTGTTTTCAAGAGCTTTTACAACTCCCTGATCCAACAAATTACCCTTCAGTTGTGCAACGGCGGTCTCATCTGCTACTGCTTTTGTTTCAAGCAATTTTTGTTCCAAAACGTTATAGATTATAACATTTCCGTTTTCCAAAGGGATAAAACCCTGTTTTTCTTTGGAACGGAAAAGCTTTGACAAAAATTCCGACCCTTCCATCGGGCTGAGTCCCGCCAGCTTGGAGGCGTCAAGGCGTGTGATGAAGTCGGTCGTCGTTCCGCTGAACGATGCGTGGCTTGCTTTTGCCAACTCCAGCAGTTTGGTTTTTCCCAACTCAGAACGGTAGAGTCCGTTAGCTTCTGTTTTGGCCTCTTCGAATGTTTTGGAACGAGCGGGGACGAATTTTTCGAGTTTGACGATAACGTAATCGTTTCCGTTTTTGCGGGGTTTGAGAAATGTTTTCTTCTCATTCAGGGCCATGATCTCTTTCGTCAGCTGGGGATCAAATGCGGATGTCGAAGCGGTGATCGTCGCTTTCTCCGGGACGACCGCTTCTTTGAGTTCCCCTTTTTTGTAATCGATATAGAGGCGGAGTGCCTCTTTTTCGGTTGCTTTGTCGTTCAGGCCGGCAACGATCATATCGTGCGCTTCGGCAGCGGAGAGAAGTTTTCCTTCCGCATCTTTGAGACTCTGGCGGTTTGCTTCGTAGTATTCGCTGATATCGCTTTGGCTGTGTTCCAGGGAGAGAGGAGACTGGCGTACATAGGCGATCTCATAACTCGGTTCGGTTTTGAACTCGGTTTTGCGTTTTTCCCAAAACGCTTTGAGCTCCGCTTCATCAACGCTCACGGATACCATATCGGGGGTAAGCAGTTTGTAGCTGATTCTGTCCGCTACTCCCAAGGCATTGCCGATGCTTTTTACTTCGAGCGTTTTCGTGCCGGAAGCGAGGAGATACAGGGTTTTTTGGATCAGCAACTCTTTGCGCAGTGACTCTTCGTACTCTTTTTTGGTGAGGCGGTTGTCGGAAAGGACTTTTTCATAAACGCTTTTGTCAAACGCTCCCTCTTTAAAAAAGGCAGGCTGGGCCTGAATCGTGCCGGCCAGCTCTTCATCACTTACGATCATGCCGTATTCATTGGCCAGGTTCAAAACCAGGGCCTGGTTGACAAGCTGGCGAAGGGCCTGACGCTGAAGGCCGAACTGCTGTGCCTGTTTCTCGTCAAATTTCCCCTGAAAAACCTGGTTGTACTGGTTGAAGAGGGCGGAATAAGATTTTTGAAGTTCATCGGCTGTAATCGGGATGTCGCCTACTTTGGCAACTGAACCGGCTTTGTCTCCGTAGCTGTATTGCCCCCATCCGACAAATCCAGCTCCGACAAAGGCGATCGTGGAAATCCAGATTGTGACGACCAAGTATTTCCGGTGGCGTTGCATCCAAGTAATCATATTAAACGATCCTGTTGTAAAATTCAGATATTTTATTGAGTTTACCATTAAAGCTGGATGAAAAGAGCCCATAGCTAACACACGTTATCACATTATAACGCACATTTGAAAGGTTTTTATGAAGAACATCGAGATGGCAGAACGGGATCTGAAGGTCGTGTGGCATCCGTGCACCCAGATGAAAGATCATGAAACTCTTCCCATGACTCCGATCAGCAAAGGAGAGGGGGTCTATCTCGAAGATTTTGAGGGGAACCGATGCATCGATGCCGTGAGCAGCTGGTGGGTCAATCTGTTCGGCCATTGCAATCCTTATATCAACCAGAAAATCAAAGAGCAGCTGGAGCGGCTGGAGCATGTGATTCTGGCCGGCTTTACCCATGAGGGGGTGATCCGCCTCTCGGAGAGGCTGGTGGCCCTTTCTCCCGAAGGGCTAACACGCTGTTTTTATGCGGACAACGGCTCCAGCGCGATCGAAGTGGCGCTTAAAATGAGCTATCACGCACACCGTAACAGGGGGGAAGAGCGTCCGTTGTTTGTCTCCCTCTCGGAGAGCTATCACGGCGAGACGCTGGGAGCGCTCGCGGTCGGGGACGTAGCACTGTACAAGGAGACCTATGAGCCACTGCTGATTCGTTCCGTCACGACTCCATCGCCGAGCGACCAGAGTGTGGAAGCGGCCTACGAGGCGGCCGAAGCGTTCGAAAAGCTGCTGATGGAGCGGGGCGAAGAGATTTCGGCCCTGATCGTCGAGCCGCTTGTGCAGTGTGCCGGGGGGATGAAGATGTACCATCCCCTCTATCTGAGCGAAGCGAAACGTCTGTGCGAACAATACGGTATCCATTTTATTGCCGACGAGATCGCCGTCGGGTTCGGTCGGACGGGGAGTCTTTTTGCGTGCGAGCAGGCGGGGATCACCCCCGATTTTATGGCCCTTTCCAAAGGGCTGACGGGAGGGTATCTCCCCCTCTCCGCGGTATTGACAACCGAAGAGGTGTACGGGGTGTTTTACTGCGAATACGATCCTGCCCGCTCATTTTTGCATTCACACAGTTATACGGGAAATGCCCTGGCGTGCGCTGCGGCCAACGCGACATTGGACCTTTTCGAAACGGATAACGTGATTGAGAAGAACCGCTCGATGATTGCCCTCATAGAGCGCGAGCTCAAACGGTTCGAAGGGATGGAGAGGGTCAAAGAGACGCGCCAGTGCGGCATGATCGCGGCGATCGAACTGGAGGGGTTCGATCCCGCTGAGCGGATCGGGCTGAAGATCCATCAATTCTGTCTTGCTCAGGGGGTTCTTATCCGTCCGCTTGGGAGCGTCATCTATGTGATGGCCCCATACATCATTACCGAAGCGGAAATGGTGCGTGTTTTTGATGCGATCAAAGGGGCGGTGGAATCGGTTTCAGTCGATGTCCAGCCGCGCCTGGGAATGATCGAGCATTAGAATTCGGCAGCTTCTCTCCAGGATGGAGAGCTGGCGGACCATCGTATGGATGTCGCGGCTGAAGGCGTAAACGCCGTATCCGCGGATCACCATGATGGCCGTATTGTTTTGCTGAAAATAGTGGGGGATTTCGCTGACGGCCCGCTCATACCAGTCATCAAACTTTTTGGGATCGTAGATGGTGATTTTTCCGAACTCTTTGAACCCGAAATAGTCTTTGGGGATGATGATGCTGTGGTTGAGTGAAAAGGCCGTTGTAAACGGAGGCATGGTGAAGGTGACGAATTTTGCGTCTGAGATTTGGCGGTAAATTCCGTGGTGGATCGACGCGTCGATACTGGCATCTTTCCAGCGGTAGTCTTTGTTGAAAAACAGATCGATCAGGCTGTGATCTTCGATCGAATCGAAAATGGCATTTTTCGTATTGATCGTAAAAAGATTGGTATCAAGTTTGGCCGAGAGCGAACCGTGGTAGATACCGAAAAAATCTTTTCGGAACATCGAAAGGGCAAAAGAGGCAAGTTGGCGTTTGATATGTTGTTTGTCCATAAAAAGGATTTTATCATATAATGGTGCCAATAGAGAGGACAGAATATGTTTACATTGCGCCAGCTTGAGATTTTCGTCGCCTTGGCCGAGTCATCGAGGGTGATCGACGTTGCCGAGGTTTTGCACATGAGCCCCTCTGCCGTTTCGATGGCGGTTCGCGAACTCGAAAAAGAGGTTGGGGAAGAGCTGTATGAGCGGATCGGCAAACGTCTGGTGCTGAACGAGCGGGGACGTTATTTTCGCCAATATGCCCAGGAGATCGTGGAGGGGGCGCATCACCTCTACCAATCTTTCAAAGCGGATTTGAGCGGAGGCCATCTGCAGCTGGCCGCCAGCGTCACGATCAGCAACTACCTCCTTCCCGCATGGATCGGAGACTACCGGTCGCAAAACGCCACCGTCAAAATAACACTCAAAACCGCCAACAGCACCGACGTGATCGAGATGGTCCGAAGCGGTGTCTGCGATCTTGGATTTGTCGAAGGGCGGTTTGAAGAGAGCGATCTCGAATCACTGATCCTGATGAGCGATGAACTGGTCGTAGTCGGGAGCGATCCAGCGTTGGCGCAACGCCCTTTTTACATCGATGAACTCTCGTCAAAACGGTGGGTGCTGCGTGAACGGGGTTCGGGGACCCGCGAGATTTTTCTCTCTCAGATCGTCCCGGTTGACAAAGAGCTGAACATCGATATGGAGTTCGAGCATAACGAAGCGATCAAGCGCTACCTGCTGCACGACAAAGAGGCCCTTTCGTGTCTGCCGAAACTGAGCGTAGCCGAAGAGCTCCGGCAAGGGAAAATGTTCGAAGCCCGCATCAAAGCCCACCGCTTCGAACGGGAGTTCCGCCTCATCTGGCGGAGGGAAAAAGTGATAACGCGTGTTATGACCGATTTTAAACGATATGTTAGTGAGCTTAAGATATTATAAGGCGATAATTCCCTAAAGGCTGTACAGGTGCAGGAAACTCCCCATATCCCCGTTTTATACCGTGAGGTGATTGAAGCCTTTGCGCCGTGCAAAGAGGGGATCGTGGTCGATTGTACGATGGGGTACGGAGGCCACACCTCGCTGCTGTTGGAGAACAATCCTTTCCTCACGCTCATAGGGATTGACCAGGACCCCACCGCGATCGATTTTTCTACCCGCCGTCTGCAATCCTACGGTGGGCGTGTGGAGATACGCAGAGGGCGTTTTTCGGAGGTTGCGGCGCAGATTATTTCCGAAAAAGGGGAAGCGATCTGCGGTATCCTGGCCGATATCGGCGTCTCATCGCTGCAGCTGGATCAGCGCGATCGGGGGTTTTCGTACGAGAGCGATACCCTCGATATGCGGATGGACCCCGATGCGGCGCTCGGTGCGGCAGAGGTGGTCAACACCTATTCGCAAAGCGAGCTGGAAAAAATACTCCGTGAATACGGGGAAGTGACGAATGCCCGCCGCGTTGCCGAAACGATTGTGCAGCGACGTCCGTTCGGATCGGCCAAAGAGCTCTCCAATGCGATTTTCCACCTGATGCCCAAAGGGAAAAAGATCCATCCCTCGACGTTGGTGATGCAGGCGATACGGATCGAGGTGAACGACGAGCTGGGGGAACTCGAGCGGCTCCTCGATGCGATCGAGGCCTCGTCGATCCGCCGTCTGCGGGTGGCGATCATCACTTTCCATTCGCTCGAAGACCGGATGGTCAAAAACCGTTTTTCCAAATGGGCGAAAAACTGCATCTGCCCGCCCGAGGCGATGCGGTGCACCTGCGGAAACAATCATGCGATCGGCAGAATCATCACGAAAAAACCGCTCACCGCGCAGGAGGATGAGCTGCGTCAGAATTCCCGAAGCCGCAGCGCGAAACTGCGGATATTTGAGATCAACCGATGAATACGGACAAACACGACATCCTCGAAGAGACCCGTGAGATCATCGCCCCGAAGGAGGGGATGGGGCTCCTCTTTTTGCGGAATGTTTTTGTGGGGCTGTTTTTAATTTTGATCGTGGTGTTTCCCAAAATTTTCATCAATACCCAAATCTATTTCAAAAGCCGCGAGATATCGACGCTGACCCACGAGCATGATGCGCTGCTGGAGGAAAACCGCCTGATCAATGCAAAGGTGGAAGAGCTCAAGTACAAAAATCAGATTCTAGATACTCTTTTTTAGGACGGGAAAAAAATGCTGCGCCGTTTTGGTGAGTTTCCCTGGATAAACCGCTGCTGAACCATTTTTTTTATTGTTCTGCGTTCCGTTTTCACTTACGGTATCGGGAACCGGAGTGGTGGCTCATGATGTCGAGATAGCGCTGGAAGGGAAAAATGACGGGGAACTGGTAGAGGGGATAGAACGGCTTGAAGCGCAGCTTCGGATGGTTCCGGGGCCCACCACCCCGATCTTTTTTGCCTCGGGTCAGGCGCAGATACTGCAGCCGATGGCGATATCGCTCGGATTCGGGCTGGCACGGGCGACTCTTTTGAATCTGATTTGTGTTCCGCTCTTCTACAGTGTCGTCTATCGCATCAAATAAGAATTGTGGTGGTATAATCGCGGTCTTAAACTTTGAAAGATTCGATTCGATTCAAAACGGGTAGGGTAAAATGGGAAAGTTTTTTCTCGTTCTGGCGGTGTGTGCGCTGTGGGCGAACGCAGCGCCTTGGAGGGAGACAAAAAGCTTTCTCCTTCCCAAAGACCGCCTCGTCAAAGTGCTGGTAAAAAGCGAAGGGCTGGAACGCCTGCTAACGTTTCGCTGGACCCTTTATACCGACAAGGCGCTGGTCGTACATGAAAGTTTTGACCGGTTTGTAGGGCAGCACATTCTGTATGCTTCACATGCCAATCAAAGCTTTCGAAAACGTCTTTTGCCCCCCGGGAAAAGTGAAAAAGATGTCCCCTACATCATTGTCGTCTTCAAAAAATTCGATGAAGGGAAGAAAACGGCGCAAATGGATCTCTTTTTGATTGACAAAGAGAATCGGATTGTGTTGGACTATTTAACGGAGAAGTGATACAGAGGATGTTGGAAAAAGTAGAAACACTCATCGCAAAGCTGGTGGAAGAGGTCGATTATCCCCAGGCCGGCGAGCTTTTTGCAAAACTTGCCGGGGGAAAACGGCTTCGGGCCCGCCTTATTCTAACGATTGCCCCCGACGCTCCGGATGCCCCGTTGCTGGGTGCCATCGTCGAACTGATCCATGCGGCCAGCCTGCTGCACGACGATGTCATCGACGAAGCGATGGTGCGCCGGGGTGCTCCCTCGGTTAACGCAACCCACGGGAGCAAGGTCGCGATCATGCTCGGAGACATCCTCTATTCAAAAGCCTTCAGTGAACTTACGGCCTTTGACCCCTCCATCGCCCGTGTCGTCGCCGAATCGGTTACCCGCCTCTCTGTCGGAGAGATGATGGACGTGGCGATGGCGGAGAGTTTTAATACCGACCGCGATCTCTACCTTAAAATGCTCTACCTCAAAACGGCGACCTTGATCGAAGCGGCAGCATTTTCGGCGGCCGTGTTGGCCGGCAAAAATGCGAATGCTTACGCGACCTACGGAAAAAATCTCGGGCTGGCGTTTCAGATTGTCGATGATATCCTTGATATCATCGCCGATGAAAAAACACTCGGCAAGCCTTCGCTGAACGATTTCGCCGAAGGGAAAACGACGCTCCCCTACATCGATCTGTACGAATCCCTCGATGCTGCGGACAAAGAACGGCTCAGATCGGCCCACGCCAAAGTCTTGGACGAAGAGGAAAAAGGGTGGATACGTGCCAAAATGGAAGAACACGGCGTTATCGCGCGTTCCTACGCTCATGCTAAAGTTCTGGGTGACGAAGCGCTTGGGGCGATAGGTGACGATCTCTCTTTGCGTGCAATTATCGAGACCGCGATCCAAAGAAGCCACTGATGCATTACCTGATCGTCAGCTTTTCACATAAAAACTCCACCCTGTCGGTTCGGGAAAAACTTGCTTTTGTCGACGAATCAGCCCAGCTTGACGCCATGACTGTCCTGAAATCATCGCTTTCTATCGGCGAAGTGATGATTCTCTCCACGTGTAACCGGGTTGAAATTTTTTGCAGCTGTAACGATACCGAAGCCTCTATCGAAACCATTTTCAGCCTCCTTTCAAGCCGTTCGGGCCTCAGCCGCGAAGAACTTCATGAGCGTGCCGATATTTTTGACGACGAGGGGTGTATTCACCATCTTTTCAGCGTCGCAAGTTCACTCGACTCGATGGTCGTTGGGGAGACTCAGATCGCCGGACAGCTCAAGGACGCTTTCAGACTTGCTTCTGAAAACGGCTGCTCGGCTCAGAAAATCTCCAGAGCGATGAACTTTGCCTTTAAATGCGCCGCCGAAGTGCGCAATGCGACCAACATTTCCTCCAAACCTGTTTCCGTGGCCAGCGTCGCCGTGGCCAAGGCCAAAGAGAGTATCGGCGACCTGGAGGGGAAAAAAGCGCTTGTGATCGGTTCCGGGGAGATGTCGGTTATCACCTGCAAGCATCTGAGCGCGCAGGGTGTGGATGTCACGATGATGAACCGGACGTTCGAAAAAGCCGAAGCGATTGCGAAGGAATGCCATGCGCTGGTACGCTCATACGATGAGATCGAGTATGCAATCAACGAATACGAACTGCTGTTCACCTCGACCGGATCTATCCAGCCGATCATCACCGAAGAGATGATTCGCCCCTGTGAAGTGCGTCGCCACTGGTTCGATATGGCGGTTCCGCGTGATATCGAATGCGACCCTTCAAATTGGGATATTGCACTCTATTACGTCGATGACCTGCAGGAGATTGTGAGCGAAAACATCGCTCTGCGCGAAGACGAGGCAAAACTCTCCTACGTGATCGTCCGCCGACAGGTAGCGCAGTTTTTCGAATGGCTCAAGACCCTCTCGATCGAGCCGCTGGTCAAAAGCCTCTATGTGAGGGCGGATGAAGCGTCGGCAGCCGAGAGCGTACGGGTCATTGCGAACGGCTACCTCCCCAGAGAGTACGAACATGTGGTGCGAAAAGCGACGGCACAGGCGCTGAAGCGGTTTTTGCATCCTATCGCGTCGCGCATGCGCGACGGTTCGGACCCGATGCAGGTGGATGCGCTCATCCAATCGTTGAGTTTTTTGATGGAGCAGGAAGAGGGGGATGACCTCTCTCAGCGCTCCTGTACCTATTTACCAAAAGGAAAATAATGCGTTTTAGCAAAGCCTATATCCCGACAACCAAAGAATCTCCCAAAGATGCCCAGCTTCCCAGCCACATCTACCTCTCCCGCGCCGGTTTCATTTCACAGGTGGCCAGCGGTCTGTACAACTTCCTCCCCCTGGGCAAGCGGGTGCTGCGTAAAATCGAAAACATCATCAACGAAGAGATGGCTGCGTGCGGTGCACTCGAGGTCGATCTGAGTTTCGTCACCCCCGCCGAACTGTGGGAAGAGAGCGGGCGTATCGAAAAATTCGGCAAGGAGCTTCTCCGCTTCCGCGACCGCAAGGAAAACCTCTTCGTCCTGGGGCCCACCCACGAGGAGATGATGGTCAACATCGTCCGCAACCGGGTAACGAGCTACAAGCAGCTCCCCTTGAACGTCTACCAGATCAAGACCAAATTCCGCGATGAGGCCCGCCCGCGATTCGGATTGATGCGCGCCCGCGAATTCGTGATGAAAGACGGCTACAGCTTCCATTCCTCCACCGAGGATCTCGACCGCGAATTCGACGCGATGGAAGCGGCCTACAAGCGGGTTCTGGAACGCCTTGGGCTTAATTTTCGGATCGTCGAAGCCGACAGCGGGGCGATCGGCGGTACGGGCTCCAAAGAGCTGATGGTTCTGGCCCAGAGCGGTGAAGACACCCTCGCGGTGTGCGACAGCTGTGAATACGGTGCGAACGTCGAAGCGGCCCGCCGCGCGCCTCGCACGCTCATCCCTGATGCTCCCGAAGCTGATTTCGCGCGGTTCAAAACCCCGGGTGTCAAATCGATCGACGATCTGAGCGCTTTTTTCCATACCGATCCCTACTATACCCTCAAAGCGGTCGTTCAACGGGCGGTCTACACCGAGGGGAGCGAGCTGGTCTGCTTTTTCCTCCGCGGCTGCGACGAACTTCAGGAAGTCAAAGCGCGCAACAGCATCGGTGCGATCGATCTGGTCGATGCCGCCGAAGCGGAGCTCCGCGAGATCGGGCTGGTCCCCGGGTTTATCGGGCCGCTCGATCTGGAGAATATCCGTATCGTGATGGACAACGATACCCGCGGGGCGACCGCAATGATTTGCGGGGCGAACGAAGAGGACTATCATTTCGTTGGTGTTGATCTTGGCGTCATGAACGAAGCCCATTTCGCCGATCTTGCTGCGGTGCAGGAAGGGGACGGATGTCCCCACTGCGGAGGAAAACTGCTGCATACCAAAGGGATTGAAGTAGGGCATATTTTCAAACTCGGCACCGTCTATTCCGCGCCTCTCAAGGCGGAGTTCCTCGACGAAAACGGCCGTTCGCAGCCGTTTATCATGGGAACCTACGGTATGGGGGTCAGCCGCCTCGTTGCGGCGGTCATCGAGCAGCACCACGATGAGCGCGGATGCATCTGGACGCCCGCAACGGCTCCCTATGTCGTCAATGTCATGGTCTCGAACGTCAAGGAAGAGAGCCATCTGGCATACGCCGAAAACCTCTATCAGGTGCTTCAAAAACAGGGGATTGAAACGATCTTCGATGACCGGAAAGAGCGTTTCGGATTCAAAATGTCCGATGCGGAACTGATCGGGTTCCCTTATACGGTGATTGTCGGAAAAGAGCTCGACAGCGGATCGGTTCAGATCATGGTACGCACCACACGGGAGATGATCACCGTCGATGCGGACAAAGTGATCGACACGATCAGGGAACTGCTAGGATGATCTATTTTCTGGTCTACCTCTTCGCCGAGGTGATCATTACCGTCGAGATCGCATCGCAAATCGGCGGTCTTGCGACGTTTCTGGAGATCGTCGGGAGCGCCCTGCTGGGAGTTTTTATTTTGATGAATTTCCGTCACGCGCTGGCGGAAAATCTGTATGCTCTTCAGACACGCCGGATCGATGTCCAGGGATTTTCGAACCGGAATCTCAGAGGGCTGCTGGGGGCTGTTTTGCTGATCGTTCCCGGATTTTTGAGCGACCTGACCGGAATCATAATGCTCGTCGGCCTCTTTTCTTCTTTGCTCATTAACCGTTTTGGGCGAAAATACGATACACCAACTCAACCAAAGGATGACCATGTCATTGATGCCGAAATTATCGACGATACTACTGCTCTCCGCTAGTCTTATGGCGGCTACCGATGCCGAAGTAATTTCTTTCCTGAAAAAAGGGATCGGAAACAACCCCAGTATCAGCAATCTCAACATCGAGATCAACAGCAAAAAAACGGTCCCTTCCATGAAGGAGTGGCAGGCCTATTTTGTCACCATCGAAGCCGATGTGAAGCAGGGGAACGAAAAGCGGCGTATAAGCCAAAACGGAACCTACTTCGTCAGTGGCGATGTTATCGCCCCCGAGCTCGTCAACGTGAAAAGCGGCGAACGTTACAACGACATGGTCACTCCAGATTTCAGCAATGCGTTTTACACCAAAGCCAACCGTGTCAGCGGAGAAGCCAATGCGACTCACAAAGTGGCGATTTTTTCCGATCCCCTCTGCCCGTTTTGCCGCCGTTACGTCCCCGAAGCGCTGAACTACATGGCCAAGTATCCTAAAACGTTTGCCGTCTATTATTACCATCTGCCACTGGCGGGCCTGCATCCTGCTGCCGTAACGCTGACCAAAGCAGCCATTGCAGCGGAAGAAAAAGGGGTCAAAAACGCGGTTTTGAAAGTGTATAGCGTTGATATCGATGCCAACGAAAAAGATGATCAGAAAATTCTGGAGGCGTTCAACAAAACATTCGGAACCAAAGTAAGCGTTGCCGATATCCGAAGTGCAGCGGTTGTCAAACAGTTTGAATTCGACCAGAAAGTGGCCAAGGCAATGATGGTCAGCGGCACCCCTACCGTCTTTTTCAACGGGGTGAAAGATCCGAAAAAAATGAAATACAAAGAAGTGAAGGTTAAATAATCGATGAAAAAACTCACCATCGCCACCCGCGGAAGCAAACTCGCCCTTTGGCAATCCAACCATATCAAGTCACTCATCGAATCGCATTTTGCAGATGTGCAGGTGGAGCTGAAAATCATCATCACCTCGGGTGACAAAATCCTCGATGCCCCGCTGGCGAAAATCGGGGGGAAAGGGCTGTTTCTGAAGGAGATCGAAGAGTGCATGCTCCGCGGTGAAGCGCAGATGGCCGTCCATTCGCTCAAGGACGTTCCGACGGTGATGCCCGATGGGCTGATCCTCTCTGCGATCACAACGCGTGAAGACGTCCGAGACGCGATGCTGAGCGACCATTATTCCGACATCGACTCCCTGCCGCAAGGGGCGGTTGTCGGCACCTCGTCGCTGCGGCGCCGGATGCAGCTGCTGGAGCTGCGACCCGATCTGATCATCAAAGATTTGCGCGGAAACGTCGATACCCGTATCCGCAAACTCAAAGAGGGGGAATTCGACGCGATCATCCTCGCCGCGGCGGGGATCAACCGCCTGGGACTCCGGGAGAGCGTGAGCCATTTCTACCCCATCACCCTGGACGAAATGCTTCCGGCTATGGGGCAGGGGGCACTGGGAATCGAGACGACCACCGAGCCGTGGGTCCTCGAAATCGCCGCATTCCTCGACGACGAGGACAGCCGCATCGAGACGACGATCGAGCGCGGGTTTGTCGATACGCTGCAGGGGGGATGTCAGGTTCCCATCGGCGTGAGCGCGCGCGTACAGGAAAACGGAGACGTCATCGTCCGATCGACTCTGGGACTTCCTGATGGAAGCGAAGCAATGGGGGAAGAGATCACCGTCCCCAAAGATCAAACGGCCGGTGTGGGCGAAGCGATGGCCGCACGCCTGATCGATCAGGGGGCGCTGGAAATGCTGCGTCGGGCCGAAGCGATGGCCAATGAGGGATAAGCAATGACGCTGGAAAAAACGATTGATCTGCTCAAATCGAACGGCGAACTCCGTATCATCAGCGAGCCGCTCGATATTTACCTCGAAATCCCGCACCTCGCGTATGCCGAGGTGAAAAAAGAGAACGGCGGCAAAGCGCTGCTCTTTACTCATCCGGTTGACCGCAAGCGGGGCAAAAAATTCGACACTCCCGTCGTGATGAACCTGTTCGGTTCCTATCGGCGTACCGAACTGCTGTTCGGACGTGATGTCGAGGGGGTGGCTGGCGAGATCGAAAAACTCCTGCACATGAAGCCGCCGCAAAGTTTCAAAGAGAAGATGGGGATGCTCGGGGATCTGTTCGCGATGAAAGACATTTTCCCCAAAAAGCTTCCCAAGCGGGGGAGCTGCCAGGAAATCGTCCGTGAGGGTGAGGATGCCGACCTCTACGATTTGCCGGTATTGACGACGTGGGAAGAAGACGGCGGGCCGTTCATGACGATGGGGCAGGTTTACACCCAGAGCATGGACGGGAATCTGGTCAATCTGGGAATGTACCGTCTGCAGGTTTACGATAAAAACCACCTGGGGATGCACTGGCAGATACACAAAGACTCGTCGCACTTTTTCGATCAGTATCAGCGCGCCGGCAAAAAAATGCCTGTCTCCATCGCGATCGGAGGAGACCCCCTCTATACGTGGTGCGCGACGGCGCCTCTTCCGTACGGGGTCAACGAGCTGCTCCTCTACGGTCTGATCAAAAAAGAGTCGCCGAAACTCGTCCAGTCGGTCACGACGCCGCTGTACGTCCCCGAAGATGTCGATTTCGTCATCGAGGGGTGGGTGGACCCGGAAAAAATGCGGATGGAGGGGCCGTTCGGCGATCATACGGGGTATTACACCCTGGCCGAATATTATCCGCAGATGGAAGTGAGTGCGATCACGAGCCGTAAAAACCCCTATTATCTCGCAACCGTCGTCGGGAAACCGCCGCTGGAGGACAAATACATGGGGTGGGCGACCGAGCGGATTTTTCTGCCGCTGCTCAAAACCAATGCGGCCGATCTGATCGATTACCATATGCCCGAAAACGGGGTCTTCCATAACCTGATTCTCGCGAAAATGAAACCGCTTTACAAAGGTCATGCAAAACAGTTCATGCATATATTCTGGGGATCGGGGCAGATGAGCTTTGTCAAGCATGCCCTTTTCTTCGGAGACGATGCCCCCAAACTGACGAATTACGAGGCATTGATGACGTATGCGCTCAACCGTTTCCTCCCCAAATGCCTTTTTTTGTCCGAGGGGATTACCGATGCCCTTGACCACTCCAGTCCCGAAGCACTGGTGGGGGGAAAACTGGGGATCGATTTTACGGCTTCGCATTCGCCGAAGGCCCCGGAATCGGTTGACAGCTCCGTACTGCACGAACGGCTGCGTGCGTTGATCCCCGAAGTGTGCGGTGTGACTCAGTACATGCGCCATACTGCCAATCCGATTACGGTTGTAAGCGTCAAAAAGGCCGGACGTTCCCTGCGGGAGTGTTTTGCATCCCTGGAAATGCTGAAAGAGTTTTTGCGTATCGTCGTCTTTGTCGATGAGGATAAAAACGACATCCACAACCCCTACATGCTGGTATGGCGGGTGACCAATAACATCGATGCACAGCGTGATGTTTACCGAAGCGAAGCGATCGTGGCGCTGGACGGTACGACGAAAACGGCTGTAGACGGGTTTGAACGGGAATGGCCCGGGGATGTCGAATGCACCCCCGCCGTTGTCGAGCGGCTCAAGTCTCTTGGCCTATGGGATCTGGATCCGAAGCTGGAAAAAAAATATCAGCTTTGACCCTGCTCTAGCGTTTTAACTTACCTTTTGTACGGCAGCAAGATTAAGGCCTTTATTAGAATTAGTAATGTAAGATTGATTTAAATTTTATTTAACAGGGAAGACCTATTCCGATGCGTACACTATATGCTACAGTAGCCATATTTACCCTTATTACCAGTTCCACAGTGCTCAGCGCAGCGACGTATAAAGGACAAAAAATCTACATTGAGTCGTGCAAAGAGTGTCACGGCGGCGGTCAGGAATTTGCCGCTTCAAAAAAACAGCGCATATGGGAAAAGCTGATGGATAAAAAAGGGGAAAAACTCGCCGATATCCATCTCTCATCCAAAAAAGCACAGCCTTCATGGAAATATTTCGAGAGCCGCGATTTTACCCGGGGGGCAAAGCACCTTGAGGATTTTGTCGTCGAATACGCATCCGACAGCGGCAACGTACCCGCCTGTAACTGACCGTTCTTTCTCACCATCATGCCAAAGGGTCAAACCCTTATGGCATACGGATGAAACTTTCCTCTAAACCAAACTTCGCTAAAATACTTCACTTTTTAATACTCGGAGATACCATGGAAAAAATGTGGTCCGGACGTTTCGCCCAAGACGCGTCAACCCTTCTAGAACAGTTCAATGCCTCAATCATGTTTGACCAGAAACTTTACCGCGAAGACATTGAAGGCTCTATCGCCCATGCCCAGATGCTGGCCCATCAGGGGATTTTGACGGCTGAGGAACTCTCAAGCATAGAGTCGGGAATGGCGCAGGTGCTGAGCGAAATCGAATCGGGGGCGTTTGAGTGGAAAATCGGTGATGAAGACCTGCATATGGCGATCGAAAAACGGCTCACCCAGATCATCGGCGATGCCGGTAAAAAACTCCACACAGCCCGCAGCCGAAACGATCAGGTAGCTCTCGATTTCCGCCGCTACGTGCTGCGAAAAAACCGCGAGATTGTCGAACAGATCAAATCGCTGATGAAAGCGATCGTCGATATTTCCAGAGACCACACCTCGACGCTGATTCCGGGGATGACCCATCTTCAGCATGCCCAGCCGATCAATTTTGCGTTTCATCTGCTCGCCTATGCGGCCATGTTCAAACGCGATATCGAGCGGTTCGAGAGCTCTGCGGCACGCAACAACATCTCTCCGATCGGATGCGCGGCATTGGCCGGTACGCCCCACAATATCAACCGCGAAATGACCGCCAAAACCCTCGGATTCAACAGCGTCAGCGTCAACTGCCTCGACACCGTCAGCGACCGCGATTTCGCCCTCGAGATTCTGTTCAACATCTCCACGCTGATGATGCATATTTCGCGTCTCTCCGAAGAGATCATCCTCTGGTCGAGCTATGAATTCCGTTTTGTGGAACTTTCCGATGCCTATTCGACCGGAAGCTCGATCATGCCGCAAAAGAAAAATCCCGATGTCCCCGAACTGCTCCGGGGCAAAACGGGGCGCGTCTACGGAAACCTGATCGGACTTTTCACCGTGATGAAAGGGCTTCCTCTGGCGTACAACAAAGATACCCAGGAAGACAAAGAGGGGGTATTCGACAGCGTTTCCACCGCCGAAATTTCCCTCGAAATTCTGCGCGAAGCGCTTCGCACGATGACGGTTAAACCCCAGAATATGGCCCGCGCCTGCAAGCTTGGACATCTTTCTGCGACCGATCTGGCCGATTATCTGGTCGAGCATTGCGACGTCCCTTTCCGCGAAGCGCACCACATCACCGGACGCGCCGTCGCCCGTGCCGAGCAGCTCGGGATCGATCTGAGCGAAATCGAATACAGTGAACTGCGCGCGATCGACGAGCGGATCCAGGAGGATGTCTGTTCGTATCTCTCGATCGTCCATTCGATGAACGCCCGAACTTCCCAGGGGGGGACGGCCGAAGTACGAACGCTCGAACAGATACTCTATTTTGACCATTTTCTGAAGGATGTCCTGTGAAGATAACCGTTAGCCATCAGGACGAGATGCGTTTTGAAGCCAAAACAGAGAAGAGCAGTTTCATCATCGACTGTCCGCAGATCTCTCCGATCGAATATTTTCTGAGCGGGATCATCACCTGCAGTGCGACCGATGTCGTGATGCTTCCAAAGCAGCAGGGGTATGAAGTCCAAAATCTGGCAGTAGAGGGGGAAGTGGTGCGCAACGAGAGCGCACCGCGCAAATTCAACACCCTCCATCTCGAATACCGTTTCGACTCGAATGCGGACGATACCCTCGCCGCCCGGTGGGTCATGGCGAGTCTGGAGACCTACTGCTCGACGATCAACACGATCCGCGACACGACGGCGATCACCTACACGATCAGGCACAACGGAAACGTCATCCGCGAAAACGAGAAGATGATCAGCGGCGGCGGAAGCAGCGTCGATTTCGGCGCTCTTCAAGGGTGCAGCGCGTAAGTACCGAGTGAAGCTTGGCGCTAGTGCAGCTGATTTGAAGAGGGTGTTTCAGGGTCGTGATTTCTTCCGCATCCGGTAGATACGGGCAGCTTCAGGGGGATATCATGTATCGCTGAATGCAGAATAGAGCGCGGGTTACTGTGCGCGAACCCTCTGCTGAAGCGAACCCAGTGTTAACGTAGCTGGGCGGGGCTGTGTTCCGCCAGCGTGCAAATTAGATAAAATCCTTCGGGTCGGCGTCGGCGAAGTGGCCCCATTTGAGTCGCGCGCCGCCGAGGATGTGGAAATGGAGGTGTTTGACCTCCTGGCCGCCGTTCTCTCCGATGTTGCTGATGATCCGGTATCCGCTCTGATCGATCCCCACCGTTTTGGCGATCTCCTGCATGAACGTCGTCATTCTCCCCATCACATCGCCAGGAATGTCATTGAAGCTCTCGTAATGGGCTTTTGGGATCGCCAGGATATGGACGGGGGCTTTGGGATTGATGTCGTGAAAGGCAAAAAACTCGTCGTTTTCGGCGATGGCATTCGAGGGGATCTCTTTGTTTACAATTTTACAGAAGATACACATGCTGAACCTCTTTTTTTAGGGCCATTGTAGCACAAGTTTGGGACATGGTTTGTGCTCTGAAGCTGTTTATAAAAGAGATTAGAATACAATTGTTTTTAGAATTGTCCATTTTAATCAAAATGGTTATAATATATTGTATTTAGACTTTAACAAGATGGAGACACTGCTTTGCAAGAGTGGTACGACGCGATAAAATCGGCGGATACGATTGATAAAATCGAAGAAATACGCATTGCCGTTTTCGGAAAAAAAGGGGTTATGAATGCGGAGTTTGCCCGCATGAAAGACCTCCCAGACTCGGAAAAAGGCTCTTTTGCCAAAGAGCTGAACATCCACAAAGAGGCACTAAACGCGCTCCTTCTTGACCGAAAACTTTTTTTGGCAATGGCGCATCTCGAAGCGACGATGAAAGCGGAGGCGATTGACGTCAGCCTCTACTCTCCTTCCAGCGAGCGGGGATCTTTGCATCCGGTTATGGAGACGATGGACCGGATCGTGGAGTATTTTCTGGCGATGAATTTTTCCGTGCAGACAGGACCCATGGTGGAAGACGATTTTCACAATTTCGAAGCGTTGAACCTTCCGAAATACCATCCGGCCCGGGATATGCAGGATACGTTTTATTTCAAGGACTCAATGCTCCTTCGCACCCATACTTCGCCGGTTCAGATCCGTACGATGATGAACCAGAAACCGCCGATCCGAATGATCGCTCCGGGTGCCGTGTTCCGACGGGATTACGACATCACCCATACCCCGATGTTCCATCAGGTGGAAGGGCTGGTCGTCGAAGAGGCGGGAAAAGTCTCTTTTGCCAATCTCAAATTTATCCTTGAGGATTTCCTCAAAACGATGTTCGGGGATGTCGAAGTCCGTTTCCGCCCCAGCTTTTTCCCCTTCACGGAGCCTTCGGCCGAAGTGGACATCAGCTGCATCTTCTGCGGCGGCGAAGGGTGCCGGGTCTGCTCGAAAACGGGATGGCTTGAAGTCCTCGGATGCGGTATTGTCGATCCGAACGTCTTCAAGGCGGTCGGGTACGAAAACGTCAGCGGCTATGCGTTCGGCCTGGGCGTCGAGCGGTTTGCGATGCTGATCCACCGGATCGGCGATTTGCGTTCCCTGTTTGAAGGAGATACGAGACTATTGGAGCAGTTTAGATGATCGTCACAAAAAATTGGTTAAACGAATGGATCGACCTCACCGGCGTGAGTACGGATCAGCTCCTTAAAACGTTCAATGCCATCGGTCTTGAAGTCGACCGGCATGAAGTCATCCGTGTCCCCGACGGTGTCATTGTCGGTTATGTGGAACAATGCGAACGCCACCCCGATGCCGACAAACTCAATGTGTGCCAGGTCAACATCGGCTCGGGCACCCGTCAGATTGTCTGCGGTGCATCCAATGTCCGTGCCGGGATCCACATCGCACTCGCCACCGTCGGTTCCGAACTGCCCGGCGGACTTAAAATCAAGGCGGCCAAACTGCGCGGCGTTGAATCCGACGGAATGATCTGTTCGGCCAAAGAGGTCGGGCTCCCCTCTATCGGCGAGGGGATCATGATCCTCGACAACAGTATCGGCGAACTGGAAGTGGGCAAAAATCTGAACGATTATCCCCTGTTCAACGATGACCTGATCGAGATCGAACTCACCGCCAACCGGGGAGACTGCCTCAGCATCCACGGTATCGCACGCGATTTGCGCGCCGCTCTGGGCCGCCCCCTTCGCGAGCGCACCTACAAAGAAAACCAGGAGGGGCGTCTGGGGATCGGGCGGATTTTGCAGCTTCAGCACAACGAAACGTTCGGGGTTGATCTCCTTTTCGGAGCGGTAGAGGTTCAGGAATTCGCCGTACCGTTTCTGATCACGCTGCGTCTGGCGCTGATCGAAGAAGCCTATGCGACGCCAGTGGATGCGGTACTCCTGTATGCCACGCACAGCACGGGGGTTATTCTGCGCGCTTATCCGTTCGAAAAATTCGGTGATCCTTCAGCCAAAGGGGTGATTACCCTCAAAGACGACGAAAACGGGTTCGCCGCCCTCTACGGAAAAGAAAAAGCCTCCGTTGTCGGTGTTTCTCAGGAGAAAGAGGCCCATTTCACGGCGACCGCAGGGCTGGCCGTCATCGAAGCGAGCTATATCGCTCCCGATGTCATTGCCAAAAAAATGGGGGAGACAAAAATTGCCAGCTGCCCCCATTACTACCGTACCTCACGCGGGAGCGAGCCGAAAATCGATGCGGGGATCCGCTACGTAATGAGCCTGTTCGAAAAGTTTTCGCCGTCGCAGGTATATGGCGGGAACATCGAACTTCTCTCGTCGTATGAGCCTCGCATCGTCAGTATGAGCGAAGAAGAGATCGAATCGTTTATCGGCATGAACGTCGACAAGACGACGATTACCCAGATTTTCAAAAATCTCGGGATGGATATCGGGACCCCGAAAGGGTCAACGTTCGCGATCACCGTTCCGCAGTTCCGGCATGACATCATCAACAAGCAAGATGTCGTCGAAGAGCTCGTCCGGATCATCGGCATCGACAACATCCCTTCCAAGCCGTTTGTCTTTGCCGAAGCCAACCGTTTCGGAGACGACCTGAACGAGTACCGAAAAACGCGCTCCTACCGCCATAGAGCGGCGCAAAGCGGTTTTTATGAATCGGTTCATTTCGTTTTTAACGAACGTGCCCAGCTGGAGAAACTCGGATTCGTCTGTACGGACGAAGCGAAAGAGCTCCTGAACCCGATCACTGCGACGTTTGACACCTTGCGCCCGACGCTGCTGGTAGGGCTTTTGAACTCGGCTTCGGCCAATGTCAAGGTAAATCAGAAAAAAATCGCTCTGTTCGAAGCCGGAATGGTGTTTGACCCATCCCGTTTTGAGTCCAAACGGCTGTCGTTTATCGTTTCGGGCCCTATCGAAAACGAAAAAATCGCCAACGCGGGGAAACCATCCGATATCGATTTCGCGTCGTTCGTTCAGCTCATTTCCAACGTGGCCGGTTCGTTCGAGCTGGTGTCCCACACGCCGTCACATGCTCTGGCGCATCCTTATGTCTGTGCCAAGGTGATGATCGATGGCAAAGAAGCGGGAGAGCTGTTCAGGGTTCATCCCGCAATCGAAGAGGAATTCGACCTCTCTCAGACATTCATGTGCGAGCTGAAGACGGATTGCCTTGCGTACGCTCTTGTACAGGCGCACCCCTATTCGAAATACCAGGCTTCTTTCCGGGATCTGAGTCTGGTTGTACCGCAAAGCGTGACTTATGAAGCGATCAAGTCGGTGATCGAAAAACACGCTCCCGTGCATGTCCGCCGTTTCTATCCGGTGGACCGCTACGTCTCCGAAGCCATGGGAGATCAGATGAGCCTTAGCTTGCGTTTTGTCCTGCAGTCGGATGAAAAAACACTCGAGGAAGAGGATATCAGTGCCGCGATGGAATGGGTGCTGGGCGCTCTCAAATCAGAACTCGGAGCCAGTTTGCGATGACCAGAGCCACAGTTTATCCCGCTCAGCCGTTTGCGTTTGCCAGCGATGCGGTCGCCCCTGACAAATCGATCTCTCACCGTTGCGCGATGTTCGCGGTACTGGCTGAAGGGGAGAGCCGGATCGAGAATTTTCTCCGTGCGGAAGACACCCTCAATACCCTTAAAATCGTCGGCCATCTTGGGGCCGATATCCAGGATGACGGAGCGGTGATAACGATCCGCTCACACGGGATCAAAGAGACTCCCGAAATCCTTGACTGCGGCAATTCAGGGACGGGTATGCGCCTTTTTTGCGGCCTTCTCTCCTCAGCCGAAGGGCATTTTGTCCTGACGGGGGATGAATACCTCAAACGCCGCCCGATGAAACGGGTGACCCAGCCGCTGCGTGCCATCGGTGCCAAACTCGACGGACGCAACAACGGCGACCTCGCCCCCCTCTCCATCCGTGGGGCATCGCTCAAGGCGTTTGAGTACGATTCCAAAATCGCGTCGGCCCAGGTGAAAAGTGCGATGATGCTTGCGGCACTCCGTTCCGACGGCGTCTGTACGTTCCGTGAACCCGAGCTGAGCCGCGACCATACCGAACGGATGCTCCGGGGAATGGGGGCACGGATCGAGATCAACGGTTTTGAAACGAAAGTATGGCCTCTCGAAAAACCCCTGAGCCCGCTGGACATCCGGGTTCCCGCCGACCCTTCGAGCGCGTTTTTCTTCGCCGTAGCCGCGGCGATCGTTCCCGGTTCCAGCGCCCTGATCGAAGGGGTGACGCTCAATCCGACCCGGATCGAAGCCTTCAAGGTCCTCGAGAAGATGGGGGCGAAAATCACTTATACCCTCACGGACGAGCGGTATGAGCCGATCGGGAACATCCGCGTCGAATCAGCTCCTCTCAAAGCGGTCACGGTCGAGGAGAATATCGCCTGGCTCATCGACGAGCTTCCGGCCCTCTCGATCGCAATGGCGTGCGCCGAGGGAAAAAGCGTTATCAAAAACGCCGAAGAGCTTCGGGTCAAAGAGTCCGACCGGATCAAAACGGTCGTTGACAACCTGAACCTCTGCGGGATCGAGACCGAAGAGTACGAAGACGGGTATGCGATCATCGGCGGAGAGCTCAAAAGCGCTGTCGTCAACAGCTTCGGGGACCACCGGATCGCGATGAGCTTCCTCGTCGCCGGGTTGCGTTGTTCCATGAGTGTCGACGACGTCGAGTGCATCAACACCTCCTTCCCCAATTTTTTCGACCTTTTGCGCCAATGCACCAAGGTTGAGCTATGAAGATCGAACTGGCCGAAAGTTACGGGTTCTGTTTCGGGGTGAAACGGGCGATCAAAATTGCCGAAGAGAACCGAAACTCCGCAACCTACGGTCCGCTGATCCACAACGCCAACGAGATCGATCGCCTCAAAAACGATTTCAACGTGGCGCTGAGCGAAAACCTCGATTCCTTTCAGGCGGGGGAGACCGCCGTCATCCGTACCCACGGGATCCCGAAACAGGAGCTAGCCCTTCTGAACCAACGGAGCGTCAATGTGGTCGATGCGACCTGCCCGTACGTGACAAAGCCGCAGCAGATCTGTGAAGAGATGAGTCAGAAGGGATACGACATCGTCATCTTCGGCGACGAAACCCATCCCGAGATCAAAGGGGTCAAAAGCTATGCCGTCGGGAATGTTTTCGTGATCAACAGCCCCGAGGAAGTCGGATCGCTGCGTCTGCGCGAAAAAGTGGCGGTCGTCGCCCAGACAACCCGTAAAATCGAAGATTACCAGCATATCGTCGCCAAACTGATGGCAACCCACAAAGAGGTGCGGGTTTTCAACACGATCTGCAACGCAACTTTCGACAACCAGGACGCCGTGCGTGCATTGGCCCAAAAAGCCGACGTCATGGTCATCATCGGCGGTAAAAATTCCTCGAACACCAAGCAGCTTCATGCGATCTCCAAAGAGTTCTGCCCCGACAGCTACCACATCGAAAGCGACCAGGATATCGATCCCCAATGGTTCGATGGCAAAGAGTTCTGCGGCGTCAGCGCCGGAGCCTCCACCCCCGACTGGATCATCGACGGTGTCGTCAAAAAAATCAATCTCCTCGCAAACTCCTAATCTCAATCCAAGCATTTTTTCGCTATAATAAGCCAATTTTTAGTTACAAGGGAATAGGCATGGCTTTCGATAACGAAGCATTCGAAGAAGAAAATTTTGCTGAGATGTTAGAGGCATCTTTCAAAGAGCAAGAGTCTACACGCATTACAGAGGGTGAAATCGTAGAGATTCAAGAGAGCGACAACCGCGCGTTGGTAGGCGTCGGCGAGAAGCTCGAAGGGATTATTTCACTGGATGAAATCCGTGATGCTGAGGGAAAACTTCTTTTCAACGTCGGCGACAAAATTATGGTTATGGTAATGGGGCACTACAACGAGCGTCCTAAAATCTCCTATAAAAAAGTACTCGAGCAAGAGAAAACGCTTGCGTTCATCAACGCTCACAAAGAGGACTTTGAATCGGTCGTTATCGAAGCGGTTGTGACCAAGAAAAACAAGGGGGGATACCTCCTGGAAGCGGACGATGTCCATTTCTTCCTCCCGCGCTCACTCGCAGCGTTCAAAGAAACCGACCAGGTTGTCGGCAAAACGATCAAAGCCCAAATCGTCAAAATCGATCCGGCAGAAGCATCCATCGTCGTTTCACGCCGCAAGCTTTTCAACGATGAGCGCAAACGCAAAAAAGAGGTGATTGACGCACTGATGGAAGAGGGGAAAATCATCCAGGGTACCGTCAAAAAAATCACCAGCTACGGTATGTTTGTAGACGTGGGCGGCATCGACGGTCTGGTCCACTACAACGAAATCAGCTACAAAGGGCCGGTTAACCCGTCCAAACTCTACAAAGAGGGTGATGTCGTAACCGTCAAGGCCATCGCATACGACAAAGACAAACGCCACCTTTCACTCTCGATCAAAGCGGTGCAGCCCGATCCTTGGAGAGAAGTAGAAGAGGCGCTGGACGAGGGTGACACCATCACCGTTACCGTCAGCAACATCGAGCCCTACGGTGTATTCGTCGACCTCGGAAACGATATCGAAGGGTTCTTGCATATCTCCGAAATCACATGGGATAAAAATATCAAACACCCGAAAGATTATCTGACCGTCGGTCAGGAAATCGATGTCGAGGTGATCGAAATCAACTCGAAAACGCACAAACTGCGCGTGTCGTACAAACGTCTTCAGGCGAAACCGTTCGAAGAGTTCATGAAGAAATTCAAAGAGGGCGATGTGGTCAAAGGTGCCGTCACCTCATTGACCGATTTCGGTGCATTCGTGAAAGTCGGCGGGGTCGAAGGACTTCTGCACAATCAGGATCTTTCATGGGACAAAAACGTCAAATGCAAAGAGGCTCTCGCGGTAGGTGACGAGATCGAAGTCAAAATCGCGAAAATCAATGCCGAAGATGAAAAAATCTCATTGAACCGCAAAGCGCTCGAAGAGAGCCCGATCGATCAGTTCGCCACGAACCACAGAATGAACGACATCGTCCAGGCTACTGTTCGTGACGTGAAAGATTTCGGCGTGTTCGTATCCCTTGAAGGGGGTGTTGACGCTCTCATCCGCAACGAAGACCTCTACCCGTTGACGCCGGAAGAGTTGAGTATCGGCCAGACGATCGAAGCGGCGATTCTTGTGATCGACGCGAAACGCGACCGTATCCGCCTTTCGGTCAAAAAACTCGAGCGGATCAAAGATCAGGAAATGCTGAACGAAATCAACGATGACGAGTCGAACAGTCTCGGCGATTTGATCAAAGACCAATTGAAATAATTCCGATGCGGCGGTTCGCTTACTGGCTGTTTCCTCTGACAACAGCGGCAGTAGCGGTTTTTATCGTCGTATTCATGATACGGATCAACCCCTCCGTTCCTCTATCGGAACACGATATGGTGGAGGAAGATCATTCTTTAAACGTTCCGGCATCGGCACAAGAGAGCTGGATCGGCCGTTTCTCCATGAACGAGGAGAAAGGGTATTTCTATCCGATAAACGAAGTACATCTGGATCTTGCTATGGGGGACGTTGCTCCTGTGACGAGATACCGACTAACGGTTCCGCTCAAAGACTCGTACGAGCTTTTTTGCTTGAAACAAGAGCTCCTGAACAGCGGACTTCATTATTTTTTTCATAAAGAGGGGGATGCAATGACCCTTCTGGTCGATTCAGATGACCAAAACAGACTCGAATCTCTTGTAACTAAACTAAAAACCTACCAAATCACGGCGACCCTATCGCCTTATGAGGAAAACTGATGGAAAAACATAAAATTGTCGTATGTGACCACATCCACGAAGAGGGGCTCAACATTCTTCGCCAAGATGATCAGGTGGAGATGATTTTTGCAGCAGACATGGACAAAACGGCGTTGCTGGATGTCATCAAAGATGCTGACGTAGCGATTACCCGTAGTTCGACCGATGTCGATGATAAATTCATCGAAGCGGCCAAAGGAAAACTCAAAGCCGTCGTCCGTGCCGGTGTCGGCGTCGACAACGTCGACATCCCGGGATGTTCCAAAGAGGGGATCATCGTCATGAACGTCCCTACGGCCAACACGATCGCCGCGGTTGAACTGACCATGACCCATATGCTCTCGTGTATGCGGATGTTCCCGTATTCCCACGACCACCTCAAAAACCAGCGTATCTGGAAACGGGAAAAATGGTACGGCTACGAACTCAAAGGGAAAAAACTGGGGGTCATCGGTTTCGGTAACATCGGAAGCCGCGTAGGTATCCGTTCCAAAGCCTTCGAAATGGACGTCATCGCGTACGACCCGTATATCCACCCGTCCAAAGCGACCGACGTGGGGGTCAAATACACGACCAATTTCGACGACATCCTCGCCTGCGACATCATCACGATCCACACGCCCAAAAACAAAGAGACTATCGGGATGATCGGCGCGGACGAGATTTCGAAGATGAAAGACGGCGTCGTCCTGATCAACTGCGCGCGCGGCGGGCTGTATGACGAAGATGCCCTCTACGACGGCCTCAAATCGGGCAAAATCCGTTTCGCCGGGATCGACGTGTTCAACAAAGAACCGGCAACCGACCACAAGCTTCTCGACCTCGACAACATCTGTGTCTCTCCGCACCTCGGTGCCAATACGTTCGAGTCACAGTACAACATCGGAGTGGAAGCGGCCCAGCAGGCGATCGAAGCGGCCAAAGGGATCGCCTACCCTCACGCATTGAACCTTCCGATCGACGAGACGAAGATCCCTCCGTTCGTCAAACCGTTCCTCGAAATGGTCCAGAAAATCGGATTCCTAAGCGCCCAGATCAACAAAGCGCCGATCGTATCGATCAAGGTCAAGGGACGCGGCGAAATTGCCGAATACCTCTCGTCGCTCGCTACGTTTGCCACGGTTGGTGCCCTGGCCGAAACATCGGGCGAGACGATCAACTATGTCAATGCCGATTTCGTCGCCAAAGAGCGGGGGATCAAAGTCGAAACCGAAGAGCTCCCTGAGAGTCCGGTCTACAAAAACCTCGTCACCGTGAAACTCACAACCGACAAAGAGGCGATCGAGATCAGCGCGACGATGTTCGGCGATGACGTACAGCGGATCGTCGATATCAACGGCTTCGGCGTTGATGTCGAACCGACGGGCAACATGATCCTGTTCAAAAATACCGACGTACCGGGTGTTATCGGACAGGTGGGGACACTCCTCGGCGCCCACAACGTCAACATCGCCGACTTCCGTCTCGGACGCAACCGCAGCGGCGAAGCGCTTGCCGTCATCATCGTCGACTCTGCCGTCAGCGACAAAACCCTCAAAGAACTCTCTGCGCTTAACGCGTGCATCAGCGTAAGCTACGCAAGAATTTAACCCTTTTTCTTCCCGCGTTTCGCGGGATTTCTACCACTTATTCCTCTATTTATAGCCTCGTTTTAGCCCCTCTAAGTTATAATCAACTACTTTTTTAAGACGCGGAGCAGTGATGAGCACGGAAGAGATCGGGGCAATACTCAACGACAAAAAAAAGCTCCTCTCCGAGATCTATTTCGAGCTTCAGGCCGCGTGCGAAGCCAAATACGGCCCCGATACCCTCGTCATCATCGAGGTGGGCTCCTTTTTCGAGATCTACGAGGTCAACAACGAGGAAATGAAGATCGGAAAGGCCAAAGAGGTCGCCGAGTTCCTCAACATCCAGCTCACCCGCAAAAACAAGACGATCCTCGAAAACAGCATCCAAAACCCCCTTCTCGCCGGAGTTCCGACGGTCTCTATCGAGCGCTATCTGAGCCGTCTGGTACAGTCGAAGAAGTATACGATCGTCCTGGTCCGCCAGCAGGGGGAACCGCCCCATATCCGCCGCTACATCTCCAATATCATTTCCCCGGGGACCAATTTCGACTACATCGCCGAAGCGAGCGAGAACTACATCGCCTCGCTTTTGATCGATCAGAATCATGGGGTCTATTCCATCGGGTATGCGGCGATCGACGTCGGGACGGGCAAAACCCTCATCAACGAGATCCACGGTACCCGCGAGGACAAGAGCTATGCGCTGGATGAAGTGTTTACCCTGCTGCAGAGCTATCAGACCTCCGAAGTGGTCGTCAGCTACTGCGGAAGCGAGATCGACGTCGAGGAGGTGGGACGCTACCTGGAACTCTCCACCCACCACCGCACAAGTGTAAACGACCGAAGACTCCGAATCGATTATCAGAACGAGCTTTTCGGCCGGATCTATCAGATCCGCTCCCTCCTCAGCCCCATAGAGTATCTCGATTTGGAGCGCTACCCCTATGCCTCCGAATCGCTGGGGGTGCTGATCAACGTCATCATCGACCACGACGCGGGGATCATCGAAAAGATGAACCGTCCCACCTTTCTGGGGACGTCGCGCTACATGTATCTGGGGAACAACGCGGCCGAGCAGCTGGGGATCATTTCGCGTGATGCGGACGAGATGACGCTGCTCAAACTGATCGACAAGACCTCCACGGCGATGGGGAAACGGCTGCTGCGGGAACGGCTCCTCAACCCGATCTGCGACGTCAAGCTCCTCGAAGAGCGCTACGATCTGATCGAGAAGATGCAGCGCCACATTTCGCCTCTGGAAACGAAACTCAAAGAGGTGTACGATCTCGAGCGGATACTGCGGCGGCTGAAACTGGGGAAACTCCACCCCTACGAGCTGGCCTATTTTTACGCCTCCCTCAGTGCGGCGGAGAGCCTGTTCGAGGAAGCGAAAAAGCTGGGGATTGCGTACGACAGGGGGAGCGTCCTGGAGTGTGCGCAGTGCGCGCAGGAGCTGAAGCGTATCTTCGCGATCGAGACGTGCGCGAAATTCCGGCGAGACCAGGTGGACGAAAACCTTTTCAACGCAGGGATAGACCCCTCGATCGATGCGCTGGAGGCGCTGCAGCGGACCAACGAATCGAAACTTCAGACGATTATCGAGCACATCGGCACCTTTTTCGAGGGGGAGGGGGGACCCTACGCCTCTATCGGGTGGCTGGAGAGCGAGGGGTATCATCTGCTGATGACCCGCAACCGCTATGTGAGCGTCGAGGAACAGCTGCACAACAGCTTTTTCACGATCGGGACGGAGCACCATTTTTTCCGCGATTTTCAGGTCCGTAAACTCAAAACCTCGGTGAAACTCTCCTCGACCCTTCTCGACGAGCTCTCCATCGAGAACGCCGGGGCAAAATCGCGGATGCTCGCACAGGTGAGGGAACGCTACCGCGAAGAGCTCGAGCAGATCGAGCGGCGGTTTTCGCATGCGATCGAGCATCTGATCGCTTTTCTGGCGGTGGTCGATGTGGCGCTCAGCGGTGCGAAATGTGCCGCGCAGTACCGCTATGTCCGACCCGAGCTCCTTTCGGGATCGCCGTTCATCGAATCGGTCGGGCTGCGTCACCCGCTGATCGAATCGCGCGAGGAAAACGGGATATTCGTCCCCAACGACCTCTATCTGGGAAAAGGGGGACTGCAGAGCTTCGAGGAGCATACGACGATCGAGGCGAGCGGCGGCGAAGACGTCAGGGGGGTGCTGCTGTACGGGATCAACTCCAGCGGGAAGTCGTCCCTGATGAAGAGCATCGGTCTCTCGGTCGTCATGGCGCAGGCGGGGTTTTTCGTCCCGTGCGCGCGCCTTCGTTTCGTCCCCGTGGACAAGCTGCTGACCCGCATCGTCTCCAAAGACAACCTCTACAAAGGGCTCTCGACGTTTGCGGTGGAGATGCTGGAGCTGCGCAACATCTTCAACCGCGCGACCCCCAACACCCTGATCCTTGGCGATGAGATCAGCCACGGGACCGAGACCGAATCGGCCCTCGCCATCGTCGCGAGCGCGATCCTGAAACTCCGCGAGATCGGGAGCCTCTTCATTTTCGCGACTCACCTCCATCAGCTCTCCTCCCTGTCCGAGATCCAGAAGGCGCGCGGGATCGTGCTGCTGCACCTGGGGGTCTACTACGACGAATCCGCCGACAGGCTCGTCTACGACAGGAAGCTCAAAAGCGGCAGCGGAAGCACCCTCTACGGGCTGGAGTTCGCCAAATCGCTCCACATGGATGAAACTTTTCTGAAAAAAGCGTACGAAATACGGGGACGGATCACCGACAAGACCCACGAAGCCTCGATGCTGAAGCGGGAGAAGAAGAGCCGCTACAACAGCAAGCTCTATCTCACCAAGTGCGCCCTGTGCGACGAGGCGGTTGACGAGGTGCATCATATCGTCCCGCAGGCCAATGCGGATGATGGCGGCTCGATCGGCCATTTCGGGATGAACCACCGCTACAACCTGATCCCGCTGTGTGCGAAGCATCACCGCATGGTGCACGAGGGGAAAATCGCGATCCACGGTTTCGTGATGAGCGAGGAGGGGCTGCGGCTCAGCTACAGCGAGAACGGTGAAAAATAAAGTGGTATAATCACTGAAAAAAGGAGAGAACATGACGAACGTGCAATCGGTTTTACACAAACGGTTCGAAAAGGCTGCGAAGCATTATGAAGCGTTGCGCGATTATTGCCGTTTGATTGAAAAACTCTCCTCGGTGAAAAAGATTTTCGAGGTCGATGTTTTCACGGCGATGCCTCCCGAAGAAAAAGCGATTTTGGATGCCTATCTCAAGCGGTTCGCGTCGTTGCAGGATTTTCTGGGGGCGAAGATATTTCCTCTGTTGATCGAAATCAGCGGGTTGGGAACGGTTAAAATGTCCGAAGTGCTGTTTATGATGGAAAAAGAGGGGATTATCGACAGTTTCGATAACTGGATGGAGTTGCGCGAAATCCGAAACGAACTGGAACACGATTATCCCGATGAGCTTCAGGAAGCGCTGGATGATCTGAAATTTTGTGTCGATCATTTCGGACGGTTGGAGAGCTATTATCTGAACTCCAAAGCGTTTGCGGAGAGGTTCACCTCATGAGACTCCCCGAAACGCTCAAGGTCTCCATTCTCAAAGCGATACACGAATCGTTCGGGAATGTCGACATCTATCTGTTCGGCAGTCGTACCGATGATACGAAGCGGGGGGGCGATATCGATATCGCGATCCGAACCGATATGAGCCGTGAACGTTTCCGTAAACACAAGATAGCGTTTGTCTCCTTGTTGATGCGGATGGGGTTCGATCTCAAAATCGATCTGGTCCAGTACAGCGACTCGACGGATGCGCTGCTCAAAAGCGAGATTCAGAGTCAGGGGATAAAACTGAATCTTGTCTCCTGATCGGTGGGGGCTGCGGCTCAGCTACTCTGAGAGCTAGGGGCGGTATTCCTGCAGCGAGTGCATGTAGTTGGCCCGCTGATACGCCGATTTGTCGGGGCAGTGGGCCAGCGAGAGGGATCCCTTCATCTGGGCGATCGATTTGTACTCGTGCTGTTCCATCCACTCCGTCAGCCCTCCCAGAACGCTCCCGATATGGCCCGGGCCGTGCCGCAGCAGTGCGGCGGCCATCTGTACCGCGTCGGCGCCGCTCATGATCGCCTTCAGGACGTCGAGATGGGTGTGGATTCCGGTGGAGAGGGAGATCGAAATCCCCAGCTCTTTGTAGAGGATCGCCGACCACCGCAGCCCTTCGCTGAGCTCTTCGGACGTCGAGAGGCTGACCCGGTGGCGGGCGGTGAGGGTGCCCAGGTCGATGTCGGCGCGAACGGGGCGGTCGAAGAGGACCAGCCCCTGCGCCCCCTCCCTCTCGAACGCTTTGGCCATAAATGCCGGTGCGCTGAAACGGGGAGACATTTTCACCGCGATGGGGAGATCGGTGTGGGCGCGGACGATCCGCAGGTCCTCCAGATACCGTTCCTCGACCTCCCGGCCGCTCATGGAAGGATCGGTGGGGACGTAGGTGATGTTGAGCTCGATCCCGTCCGCCCCCGCTTCCTCGAGCTTGCGCGCGTAGCGGATCCATCCTCCCGGCGATACGCCGTTGATGCTGGCGATGAGGGGGATGGCGACGCTTTGTTTGAGGGCGGAAATCTCTTCGAGGTAGTGTTCGGCGTCGAGGTTGTCGAACGTTTCGGGCTCGGGGAGGTAGGTGAGCGATTCAGAATAGCTCTCGGCCCCTTCGCACATAAAATGGCCCAGAGCCAGTCGTTCGTGGGTGATCTGTTCTTCGAACAGCGAATGCAGGACGACACACGCCGCGCCGGCATCCTCCAGGGACTTGACCCCCTCATACGAGCCGCTCAGCGGCGAGGAGCCTGCGATGAGGGGATTTTTGAGGGCAAATCCCATATAGGCGGTTTCCAGATTCATCCTTGTGCTCCTTTTTCCGGGGTTTCCCACAGCCCTGCGAGGTTTTGGTACCGTTTCCACATCTGCTGCGCGTTCTGTGATGCCGTCTCCAGAAAATTTTCGGCATGGGTTCGGTTCATTTTTTCGACCATGTTGAAGCGGGTTTCGCGGTACATGAACTCTTTTACATCGATCTGAGGCCCTTTGTAGTCGAGGCTCATGGGATTTTTCCCCTCGCGCAGGAGAGAGGGGTTGTATCGGAAAGTGGGCCACAGCCCGCATTCCACGGCCCGTTTTTGCTGGTCCATTCCGTAGCGCAGATCGTAGCCGTGGGCGACGCAGTGGGAGTAGGCGATGATGATGGAGGGGCCATCGTAGCGTTCGGCTTCGATGAAAGCTTTGAGAGTCTGGGTGTCGCTGGAGCCCATCGCGACGCGGGCGACGTAGACGTTTTCGTACGCGAGGGCCATCAGGGCTAGATCCTTGGGCATCTGGGCTTTCCCCCCTGCGGCGAACTTGGCGACCGCCCCCGTGAAGGTCGCCTTGGACTGCTGGCCTCCCGTGTTGGAGTAGACCTGCGTGTCGAGGACGAGGATGTTGACGTTCTTGCCGCTGGCAAGAACATGGTCCAGCCCGCCGTAGCCGATGTCGTAGGCCCAGCCGTCACCGCCGACGATCCAGACCGATTTTTTGCACAGATAGTCGGCCAGATCGTCCAGAAGCGCCGCTTCGGGAGAAGCGAGCATACGGAGCCGCTTCCGGAGCTCTTCGACCCGGCTTCTTTGCTCATAGATCCCACTCTCCTCGCTCTGGTCGGCGCCGAGGATCGCGTCGCACAGCTCGGCTCCCACGCTCTCTCTCATCCCGCTCAGCAGCTCCTGCGCATGGGAGGCATGATGGTCGATCGAAAGGCGGAATCCCAGCCCGAATTCGGCATTGTCCTCAAACAGGGAGTTCGACCACGCGGGGCCGCGCCCCTGGGCGTTTTTCGTCCATGGGGTGGTGGGGAGGTTCCCGCCGTAGATGGAGGAACACCCCGTCGCGTTGGCGATCACCATCCGGTCGCCGAAGAGCTGGGAGGCGAGTTTGAGGTAGGGGGTTTCGCCGCATCCGGGGCAGGCGCCGGAGAATTCGAACAACGGTTCGAGGAACTGGCTCTCCTTGACCTTGGAGTGATCCAGGCGGGAGCGCCCGATCAGCGGCAGAGAGGTGAAAAACTCCCATTCGCGGCTCCCGGAATCGCGCAGCGGATACTGGGCGGCCATGTTGATCGCCTTGAGATTCGCCTGCGATTTGTTTTTTGCGGGACACATTTCGACGCACAGGGAACACCCCGTGCAGTCCTCTACGCTCACTTTCAGTACGAATCGTTCGGTGTCGGAGAACTCTTTGCCTTTGGCGGGGAGCGACGTGAACCCTTCGGGGGCATCGGCGAGAGCCGACTCTTCGACAATGGCGGTGCGGATGACGGAGTGGGGGCAGACCAGGACGCATTTGTTGCACTGGATGCAGCTGGAGGGATCCCAGACGGGGACCTCCTGGGCGATGTTGCGCTTTTCGAAGCGGGTCGTTCCGCTGGGCCACGTCCCGTCCGAGGGGATCATGCTGACCGGAACGCGGTCCCCCTCACCCGCGACGAGGCGGGCCGTGACGGAAGCGATGAATTCATCATAGGAACCTTTGAGAAGCGGTTCCATCGGTATGGCCGATGTCGCGGATGCGGGAACGCCCACCTCGAAGAGGTTCGCCAGGGTGGCGTCGACGGCGGCGAAGTTCGTCTCGACGACCGATCCTCCTTGTTTGCCGTAGCTTTTGCGGATGCTATCCTTGATCTTCATAATCGCCTCGTCGCGGGGGAGAACCCCCGATATCGCGAAAAAGCAGGTCTGCATCACCGTGTTGATACGGCGTCCCATACCGTTTTCTTTTGCGACGCGATAGGCGTCGATCGCGTACATCCGGATCTTTTTTTCTATCAGCTGCTCCTGGACGCGGCGGGGGAGGCGGTGGAAGAGTTCGCTTTCGGGGAAGGGGGAGTTGAGGAGGAAAACGGCCCCCTCTTTGGCATGGGAGAGGAGGTCGAATTTCTCCAGAAAGACGCTCTGGTGGCAGGCGATGAAATCGGCCTGCGTGATCAGGTAGGTCGAGCGGATGGGGCGGGGGCCGAAGCGCAGGTGCGAGACCGTCATCGAGCCTGATTTTTTCGAGTCGTAGACGAAATATCCCTGGGCATAGGAGGGGGTCTCGGTCCCGATGATCTTGATCGAGTTTTTGTTCGCCCCGACGGTGCCGTCGGAGCCCAGGCCGTAGAAGATCGCCTGAACCGTCCCCTCGCCGGGAAGGAGAAAATCCTCGTCCCATTCGAGGCTCGAGTGGGTCACATCGTCGATGATCCCGACCGTGAAGCGGTTTTTGGGAGAAGGTTTGGAGAGTTCGTCGAAGACGGACTTGGCCATGGCAGGGGTGAACTCCTTGGAGGAGAGGCCGTAGCGCCCCCCGACGACGCGCGGCATCGGAAACGGAAGCTCTCCGGCCATCGCCGCCTCCCCCAGAGCCCCCATGACGTCCAGATAGAGGGGCTCGCCGAGCGATCCGGGCTCCTTGGTACGGTCGAGGACGGCGATGGAGCGGACGGTGGGGGGGAGGGACGCGATGAAGCGGCGCAGCGAAAAGGGGCGGTAGAGGCGTACTTTCACCACCCCTACCTTCTCCCCCTGCGCCGTGAGGTACTCGACGCTCTCGTGGAGGCACTCGCCCCCCGATCCCATCAGGACGACGACGCGCTCCGCATCGGGGGCGCCGACGTAGTCGAAGAGGCGGTAGCGGCGTCCCGTGAGGGTTTCGAACTTCTCCATCGCCGATTCGACGATCCCTGCGGCGGCGTCGTAGTAGCGGTTGACGCTCTCTCTCCCCTGAAAATAGACGTCGGGGTTCTGGGACGTTCCGCGGATGAAGGGACGGTCCGGGGTGAGGGCCCGGGAGCGGTGGGCTCTGAGTGTTTCGGGATCGATCATGGTGCTGAGCGTCTCGTCGTCCAGGAGGGAGATTCTGCTCACTTCGTGGGAGGTTCGGAAACCGTCGAAAAAATGGAGGAACGGGAGGCGCGATTCGAGCGTCGAAGCCTGCGCGATGAGGGCGAAATCGTGCGCCTCCTGGACGTTTCCCGAACAGAGCATCGCAAACCCGCTCTGCCGTACGGCCATGACGTCACCATGGTCGCCGAAGATCGAAAGCCCCTGCGCCGCGATCGAGCGGGCGGCGACGTGAAAGACGGTCGGGGTGAGTTCGCCGGCGATTTTGTACATGTTCGGGATCATCAGCAAGAGCCCCTGGGAGGCGGTGAACGTCGTCGTCAGGGCCCCCGTCTGCAGTGCGCCGTGGACGGTTCCGCTGGCTCCCCCCTCGCTTTGCATCTCCATGATGTCGGGGATGGTTCCGAAGAGGTTTTTTTCATAGCGCGAATGGTACAGATCGCTCAGCTCCCCCATCGGCGAGGAGGGGGTGATGGGGTAGATGGCGATCACTTCGTTCAGTTTGTAGGCGACGCGGGCAACCGCTTCGTTGCCGTCGATCGTGGCGGTAGAGGGACTCATGCTCACTCCGATACAAAAATGAACGATTCTACTACGATAAACGTTAAAGTTGTTTGAGGGGGAGTTTCAGGGGGTGTCGAGAACCGGATCGAGCTTTTCGGCGATGCTGATGGCGAAACATGCCCCTGAATCGCTGTTTTTGAGGGTGATGGAGCCTTTGAGGTAGTGTTTGGCGAGGCTGCTGGCGATGTAGAGCCCCATTCCGGTGCCGTGATGTTTCCCTTTGGTCGTAAAATAGGGCTCGAAGATATTTTCCTTGTAGGCTTCGGGAACGCCTCCGCCGTTGTCGCAGATGCGCCAGACAACCTGATTTTTGTGCCGGGCGGTTGTGATCGTGATCATCCCGCCGTTTTGGCGATGGGCGGCTATGGCATCGATGGCGTTGTACAGAAGAATCAGCAGCGTCTGCAGCAGAGCGTTTTTGCGGCTTTGGAGGGTATGGTCGGGGTTTGTCTGGTCGTTGAGGATGATGCGGTGTTTTTTCAGCAGCCCCGAAATCAGCAGATGCGCTTCGTTCATCAGCGTCTGGACGCTGAAGGTCTCGATTTCATTTTCGGGGCGCATGAAGTCTCTGAAATCATCGATCGTTTGGGATAGGTACTGGAGCGCAGTGTTCGCTTTTTCGTAATGGGCTTCCAAAAGTTCGGGGGTAAGGGTTCCGAGTTCCCCTTTGATGTAAATGTCCTGCAGTACGAGGGAAACGATGTTGAGCGGCTGGCGCCATTGGTGGGCGATGATCTCGATCGTCTCCCCGATCGTCGCCTGCCTGGACTGGTGGAGCATGATCTCTTTGCTCCGTTTTTCGGCGTCGATCGCCTTTTCCATGTCCATCGTGATTTCACGGACGAAATGGCTCATGGCGCTGGAGAGAAGCGACGTACGGGCACGGTTGGAGGGGGCCGCTTCGAAGGTTTTGGGTGTGCTTTCCCCCTCGCTGAGCCCCAGGATCGTCATGGTCTGATTCAAAAAACGGTTGCATTTTTCGCACGGGGCGTGATAAAACTCCCCGTACGTATAAAACCCGCTCGTCGGGGCAAAGCGCTGCAGCCGGAGGGTTTCTTGCTCGATGTCTTTTCCGACCAGTGAGAGGCGGGCGATGCAGCTGTAGACGAAAAGGGACTCTACCGGTTTGTCGAGAAAAAAATCGGAATTGGCGTCCGCATCGGTAATGATCCCCTCGCTGTCCCCGAATCCGAAACGGACGCTGTTGCCGTTGTGGATCGATCCGGCGAAGCTGAGCGAACCGTCATCGTGTTTGACCATCACGGCGCGGGCGACCGGCATCGCGTTGTCGGTGATGATCATCGGGAATTCCAGTCCGATGTCGGGGAGCTGTTCGGCGACCTGGTCTCCCAGGTAGCGTTTGTAGATATCGATGATCGGAGTGTGGTCCAGCTCCCAGACCCGGTTCCCCTCGGCTTTCGTGACGGTGAAGGTTCTCCCCAGCCCGATCCAGTTGAAATTGAAGTGGTTGTACACTTTCAGATCGTCTCCGAACAGCATCGCCATAGCGAATCCCTGATCGCTGCACCCCTCTTCGGTAAAGACCATCGTGTTTTCAAAACGGTGGTTGTCCGATGCCATCCCTCCGGCAATGACGAGCTTGGGGAGGATTTCCGAGACGCTGCGCATCAGCACTTCCCCATCGATATGAAGTCCTTCGGAGAGAATGATCGCCACTTTGGGGGAAAGGGGAGAGCTTTTTTGAAGTGTGCGGGTCAAGTCGGCGGCATCTTCGAAGAGACGGGTGTTGGAGCGGATCAGCCCCGTATGCACCGTGGAGGTCGCAAAGGCGCTCACGGACAAGAGGGTGGGTTCGTAGCTCAGATGACCGGCATGGATTTTCGCTCCGGCGGTCGCCCCCAGAATTTTCGCCTGCGGGAGAACGGAACGGATCCGCTCAATCAGCCGCTCGATTTCGGCACATGTGTTCAAAGCGGTGAAAACCTGCACCAATACATTCGGCGATGCCCGAAAATAGGAGGGGATATGGTCTGGATCGGTAAATGTTTCGGTTCTCATTGCGCCATTGTACACCATCCCTCGCTTCCCTACTCCCTTGTGATACATATCGCTGGGGTTCTTTGTGAGAGGATGTCTCCATCCGAAACACTAATATATACTAAATAGTTAATAACAATGAAGATGATATTTGTCAAGATAAAAACTTAATTGAAACTTTTTGTAACAAAATAATTATATTTATTGATAAAAATAGTTACTATGCATATGAATTAAGTTTTTTGATAATTTAATTTAATTAGTATCTAATTATATTTATTTGTATCTAATGCAAGAAAGTTTCTAGATTAGGATACCGTGAAGTCACATTAGTGAATATAGATTTTAAAATAATGCAAATCGACTTAAAAAGGAAAGAAACTAATGTCAGAAAAAGTATTCTTTGATGATAGGGTAAATAAGGCCATCAATAGACGCTTTGTGGAGAGAAATCAGACCTACGCAATTGCAAATATCACGCTGTTGATGTTGGTAGTTAAAGGATTGCGTTGAAAACATTACTCCTGTCTGCGAAAAATATCGCCCTCCAATCGGGTAAACCCGCCATCGGACTCGATGAACTCAAAGAAGCCCTCAAAAACGTCGAGATCGTCGATGCCAAAGCGGCTGAAACGATCAATAATATTCTCCCCGACGCGCAGACGGCCCAGTCGAGTTCGATAGGAGCCGATGCAATTCAAAAAGCGGCGCAGGCTCCAAAAATCGATTTTTCCCCCGAAGTGAAATCGTTTATCGAAAAACTGGCTATCGCCGGCTATACGACTGACAAGCTCATCTCCAAACTCTATCACGGCCCGGTCGCCGCTACCGACGCATTCGATAAAATCCGCCGACTCAAAGAGGAGTTGGGCAAAGAGGCGCTGGGACAGACGCTCGCAGTCGAGTCGATCTGTGACGGATTGATGCGCGCCGAATACCAGAAAAAATCGGATAAGCCTTATGGCGTATTTTTATTTGCCGGTCCGATCAGTCCCGCAAAGACCCATTTAGCCAAAACTTTGGGATCAATGCTCGGCGAATACACGGTGAACGAATTCAAGATGAGCACCTTCAGCTCCGACAACGGCTCCATGCAGCTATTCGGTACGCCAAATCCCTACGCCGGAGCGGGGGAGGGAGTGCTGACGGGTTACATCGCCAAAAATCCTAAATCGATCCTCATCATCGAAGACTTGGAACTGGCCGGATCGGAGAGTCTGGTTGCCTTTTCGAAGATGATGAACGAGGGGAAATGCGAAGATGCCTTCAATAAAAAATCGATTGATTGCACCCAGACGATTCTGATTTTCACGACATCGATGGGTAAAGAGGTGTATGCGAAGCACGAGTTCATGCAGATGGCTCAAAATGATCAGAAACAGGCCGAAATCATGATCCTCGATGCGCTCTCCCGCGAGACGTATGTCCACAGCGGATCGGATGCACGCTATTCCAATACCGATACGCCGCTCTTTAACGCCCAGTTTATGAGTGCACTGCGCCAGTCGACGGTCGTGCTGTTTGGGAAAATCACGTTTGGGGTCTATGTTGAGTTTATCAAAAAAGCGATCGTCAGCGAATTTGAGAATTTTGAACAGGCGATGGGGATAAAACTCAATATCACTGATATCGAGAACCTCTCGAAAATGCTGATCCTCGCGTCCGGACCCGATTTCGATCTCGAAAGCATCAAAGCCAAAGCCCCGACGGCGGTACTGGATATCATCACCGATGCGATCATCGCAACCAATGTCGTCCCCAAAAGTCTGACGATCGATATCGGAGACGATGTGGCCGCTTTTATCGCCGAAACGGTCACGATGGCCGATGATTCGAAACTGCTCCACAGTCTGTTCCGCAAAAGCGTGACCATGAGCTACGTCCATGAATACGACGAACCAAACAGCCGCCTCATTTTTCGGCAGCCGGATATGATCAAGATCAAGCGGGCCAAGGATTTCGGTGAAGAGGGGGGATTCAGCATCGAGCTGCCCGATGTCTCCTTCGGGGATATCGCCGGCCACCACAAGGTCAAAGAACGGCTCCAGGAGGCGATCCGCATCCTCAAAGGCAAATCGCTCAGCAAAGAGCTGGGCAAATACATGCCCAAAGGGATGCTCCTCTACGGCCCTCCGGGCACCGGTAAAACGATGCTGGCCAAAGCGTTTGCACGGGAGGCCGATCTGCCGTTCATCGCCACGACGGGTCCCGATATGCTCGATCCCCAGATGATGAAAAAAGTGTTTGACAAAGCGCGCGATTATGCACCGGCGATCGTTTTCATCGACGAAATCGATGTATTCAAACACCGCGGGCGCGGTTATGGCACCGATATGCTGATCAACAAGCTCCTCACCCTCATCGACGGTTTTTCGACGAGCGAGGACGAACGGATCTTTATCATCGCCGCGACCAATCTCAAAGAGAACATCGACGAGGCGATCATCCGCTCTGGGCGGATCGATCTGCACGTTCTGGTCGACTATCTCGATCGTGACGCGCGGGCGTGGTTTATCGACCGGATGCTCAAAAAACCGATGTTCGACTCCTCGATCGACCGTGAAAAACTTCTCAAATATACGGCCAACATGAGCGGTGCCGATCTGCAAAAGATCGAGAGTGAATCGATCCTCTTTATCCGCCGCAAAGGGCTCGACAAAGTGACTGAACCGATCGTCATGGAGATGATCAACGGGATGAAATACGGCGAAAAGATCGAGGATGAGCGGCTTGAAGTAATGCTTCTGCGCACGGCCTATCACGAGGCGGGACACGCCGTCGTGTCGAAAATCCTGATGCCCGAACAGAGGATTGAACAGATCACCGTCACGCCCCGCGCCGACGCGCTGGGGTTTGTCTCGTACGATCAGCAGGAATACCAAAACCATACCAAATCCTGGTTCCAGAACCGGATGTGCGTCTGCTACGCCGGACGTGCCGCAGAGGTGAAACAATACGGCGACGAGGGGATCGAAGCGGGAGCCAGCGGCGATCTGAAAACCGCAAGCCATTTGGCCTACGTTGCCATCACGGAACTGGGGATGGATGAGCGGCTGCCCAATATCACCAAAAGCACATGGGGGGAAAGAAACGAGATATTCAACAATCAGATAGAAACACTCCTGCTGGACTGGATCACGACCCTTTCGGCCAAAACCGAACGCGTCGTTGCGGAGCATTGGGATAAAATCGAAACGTTGGCCAAGCGGCTTATAGAAAAAGAGATCGTCGAAGAGGACGAGCTCAATCAAATCATCAAAGGGAATTAAACGATGGCAACCACATTGAGAGAATTGGCTGGAATGTTGGATAATATGGGGGTTAAGTATGATATGAATGATGAAAGAATCTATTTCGGTTCAAAAGACGACGACCAGATTTATCTTTTCATCAGATTACCTGAAGATGGGGAACTGCTTAGCATTACCGTACAGATTGATGATCCGAATGGCAATTATTTGGCGATTCCTTTTGATCATCAGTATATCAAAGAAGTTATGGCCTATCTTTTGTCAGAGTCTTACAAATATAAAATCGGCACTTGGGTGTACGATCCATCAGATGGCGATGTACGCTTTAAAGTCAGCCATTCGATAGAGAGTAATGATCTAACAGAGGACCAGTTCAAACGGTTGATCGGAGTAGCACGCCATACTGGCGATAGTGGTGCTGTAGCTATTCGCAAAATTTTGGAAACAGGTGAAGCCACTAGTAAGGAGGCAGAGTCATCATCTGACGCTATTGGTCAGGCGTTGACAAAAAAAGCGGCCGAATTGATTGCAGAAGGAAAAATTGCCGAAGCACAGAAGCTTCTTCAGCTCATTGCAGAGGGAAAACAGCTCGAAGCACTTCAATATCTAAGTGGCCTCAGCAGTGAAGGTATCTGATAGAGTCAAAGGGATTGAATATTTCAAATGAATAAAGATATAGTCCTGCTATATGCAGTTGCTTTCATCATCAGTCTGGTTATGGGGGTATGGGCATCCGTAAAACTCATTCCACAAAAAGGAGAAAGCAGCCCTATAGCATGGCTTATCCATATGTTTTCAGGGATTGGAATAGGTTTCGCTACTTTTGGTATTCTGTTTCTCATTATCCATGCGGTTTCAGAACCATTTAAAGATAACCGATGGGACCAGGACGCCATCAGCGTAAAAGTGAATGTATCATCGGATGAGATAAACTCGGATGATATTAATTTGACTCATCTGAAACAATCTGCAGCGATATCCGATTCCGAGACAAAAACATCGCGAGCTTCTGAATCCAACGGGCGAGTTACGCTTAATAAACAAGATGATTTTTCATTAGATACCCTGGAGTTTAATGAAAAATCATCTTCAACGGCGATGCTTTTCTTTACCATTGCTGGAATTACTCTGGGAGCATTGGGAGTTTTTTGGTTGGGGTTTTTGGAAACCAATAGACTTCCGGCAGCCAGAAAACATGATCAAGAAGTGCAAAACGATAATGTACGTTCATTGCTCAAGTATGCTCTTGCGGTACTCGTTAAAATTGACAAAGAAGTCTTGAACTTTAAAGCGGGATATGAAGTTGGTGACCCTCTTTACGAGGAAATCAAAAAACTTGGGATTTCAGCTGATGAAAAACTTGATCCTCCAAAAAATGGAAAGATTGAAATCAATCTTTTTGCGTTGGAAAAATACCAAGATGACAGAACACTAAGAAATGAGTTTGAAAGGCAGGTATATATCAGTTACCGCTTTTTATTCGATCGAGCTGTCGCCAAAAAAAGTACGCTGCTCGAAGAGATCGAAAGAGTCGTATTGCTGATTGACCAGTTTATGCTTGAAAAGGACTTTATCCTTTATGATGATCAAAAATCGGATGTGAATGAAGTCGGAAAAGCTCTGATTGATCTTGTAGAGGCATATAAATCGTACCTCAATACGCTCAACGGGATAGACAGTCAGACTGATCTAAGCAAAAGCAGCATAAAAAACACTGTGATAGATTATCAAAAACTTTTAATCAACACCCCTGACAAAAATATCAATCCGTTGACGTTTCTAAACCAAATTTATGATGCAAAAAAGGGGCATATTTTTTATGAGACGTTTGTCGCTATCCATTCACATGATTTTACAAAAGCATACCTACTCAATGACACCAAGATATTTGGTTTGTTTGATTGTGAAGAGCTTTCAGATATGTTTATTTTGATGGATTACGTCCATTTGGATGTCAGAAGATTTTTCGTGTCGTATTTTGAAAAAGCGTTTTTTCAATACATCGAGAAAATGAAATCGTATAAAACCGTTGAACTCAATACCCAAAACGATCTTGCTTTCGAAGAATATATCGCCATTATGGAGCATGCATTGAAAACTATCAAAGGGGAAAAAAGATCTTTATCCAAGCTCTTCGGGCTTTATAAAGCGTTACATCGTCTGGATGAGATAATCCCCAAAGACAAATTGGACAGTAAGTGATGAGTGAATCTGTTAACAAATTTATTAAAAATTATAAAGAAGCTGTAACCAGTGTTTGCATTTATCCTGATAAATTAAAAAATATTTTTGAAACTTCCGAAAAAGATTTAATAGATATTTTTTTGGATACAAAGATTAATCCCAAGCAACAAGTTAAAAAAGGTGCTGGCAGAAACAGTCAAATTTCTTCCGACGCGATAACTCTTATCTTGAAGAATGCTGATTTAGCTATTTCCATCAGAGATCTTTTAAACGGATTTCAAGAGCAAAATATTTCTGGAGAGCATATCAGACATTTAAACGAATTCAGAAGCGCATTTGATAAAACCGTATTGCCTATTCTACCTCCATTACGAGTCATCAATGACGAAGGTAAAGAAATCATATATGCGTTTAAAAAAGAAGTTTTTAGTCAAGAAAAAAACCTGGAAATGCTTCGAAAACTCAAGAACTTTAGACTACATACCCCAATTTCCGAGTTATTCGATTTTGTCCTTTATCTCAAAGAATCTAGCCATCCTTTGATCAAGAACTTACAAGTTCTTGATAATGACGATCGATTATCTTATCATTATTTCACTAATAATGCCAATCAAAACGTGCTGTATCTAGATGATCTTTTATTTGCCAACACAGGCTTAATATGGGCGGATAAAGAAGATGATTTCAACATACCGGTATCCTCCTGCGTCAAACTTCGCTATGAGAACGATCCTGTTGTTTTAAACAACGAATTTAATAAGCACAAGTCGAAAGAGGGGCAGTTGTTTGTCTGCTATGCTCTGAGCCAAAATCAGTGTATCACAAGCAAACTGGCACAAGAGATTTTGGCAATCATAGGAAAAAAATTTGATTTTTTTCCATATCCGAAAGATTACAGCGCTTTACTTGATTCCATCCATATGAATATTTACAAAAAATTCCCAAAGATAAAATCCAGTGAAAATGACATTGAAGCGGGCAAAAGTTTTGATGACCGATATGAAGAGTGGAAAACGCTTGGGGATCGACTGTGGTTTACAGGTATCGAATTCACCAGCAATCTGTATGCTTCTCAGAAAGTGGTCTATGCCAAAAAATATGCAGAAAGCAAGCATGATTACAGAGAATACCTGGAGTCGAAAAAAGAGTGGTTGTTGTCTGTCTTTTTGATTATAGAGAATTTATGGGTCAAAGATAAAAATTATGGCGTCGATTTGGGCCATACCAGTGTTATAGCGTATGTTGAATACACGCTTCAAGAGAGTGCAAATGATGAAATTTTTGAATTTCTGAAAGAAGATTTGGAAAAAAAGAAAAAATATGAGAAAGATAAACTTTACAAGAAAGATTATGAATTTGATGTTTTGATTGGACTGCTTCGGATCGGACGATATCTGTATCTGATTATCAAAAAAATGCTCAATAAATTAACAGCGAATGAAGATACAGAGCGATTGTACGATACCTACCTCAGCTGGATAAGAACAACCGATCAGATGCTGGGTCTTGATCCTGTAAATGCCATAGCATCCATAGAAAGACATCCCGACGTTTTTGGGATATGGTATGCGTTTGAAGAGAATGTGACATCTTTACGTTTCTGGATCATCGGAAAAGAGATAGATGAACGCCGACTGCTGCGTTCGGCAGAGGAGTTTTGGAAAACCTTGGATAAATATCGTCTCATACGTCATAAAAATATAGATCATACGAAACTTTCCTATGGATTGCTTGTGTACGCAACCGTGACCTATGTATTTGGCAGCGAAAAAGAAAAAAAAGGTATGAAAAAAGAAATACAGGATATGAACAAGCTTACAGAATTCAAAGAAACAATAAAGCTTACGATTGAACAAATCGATAAAGAAATTCAGAAGTATGAGGCGTCAAACCAGTGTTATACAGCAGCATTGAAATCATTAAAGCAGGATATTGAGGAACAAAAATGAAAAATAATTTAGTGGCCTGGATAATAGAAAAAATCACTTGCTTGTGTGATGGGTTTCGCAATATTCAATCAGAAACGATTGTTAAGGAAGAAAGCGTGTGTATTGTACACAAAGATCAAACAGATCAAGCGAACAATTCTGAGTGCCGAGTGTGTAAAAACAACAGTCATTTAGAGGAGCTCAAAGAAGCAAAACCTGAGGATCTGTTTTACTATATCGATACCTTGAGCGAAGAAGATTTAGAAATGAATTTTCGGACAGTGCTCGAAAAAATAACACAGGATTACCAAAATCATAATGAAAGAGCACTTGCCTGCTTTGATCGTTTGATTACTAAAATGGGCAAAAAGATTGATTTTAAAAACAAAGATGTCAAGGATTTCATAGAAAAAAATAATGATTTTCGATTCAAACTCATTGTAATATTGAATCCTCACGCAGACGAGGAAACGTTACTACAATTTATGCAGGATGATGATATGGATGTTAAAACCAGTTCGCAAAAACGGTTGAAAAGAGACTTTGGTTTTGTGGATTCCAATTTTGATACCAATCATGCAAAAGATATTCTCTTTCTGGCAAAACAGATCGCATTGGAAGAACAGTCTGAAACAATTTCAGTCGAACACATCAAAAAGTCTGCGGTCAATTTCAATATCATCAATCAGGAATTGATTCAACGGTTGGGCGATTTTTCCGAGTATGAAAAATCAGACAGTATACGAGAAAAAATAAACAAAGCGAAAGAAGCAAAGATGATCAAATACGATGATGATTGTAAACAATCAGAGCTTCTTTCATGGCTGCTCGAAAATTCCACAACGATTCTTTTCAAAGGTTGAAATTCAGACAAACAAAGGTTTCAAGGATGGGGCAATCACTTTTCAGCATTTTCGACAAACTCTCCAAGGGAGACGAAGGGGAGAACGAAGTCCTCGTCTCCATCTCAAAGCTCCTGCGACGCAACAGCGGCGAGGAGAACTACTTTCTGATTCCGAAGGCCAAAATCGCCGATGGTACGGCGGTGCGGGAGATCGATCTGCTGCTGCTTCATCCGGTGCTGGGGATTTTCGTCATCGAGGTGAAAAACTGGGCGAGCATGGAGAGTATTGATGCCAAAAACAGTCCGTTCGAGCAGGTAAACCAGTATAAAAACCTCCTCCTTGCCCAAATCTCCGATTTGCTGGGAAAAGTGCCGATCAATATCGAATACAGGGTCGTATTTCCCTCGATCTCACAGAACGAAGGGGACGAGTATTTTAAAAACAATCCATCGGTCGGTGTGTTCAAAAACCATACCCTGTTCCAAGAGGATCTCAAATCGAGTGAAGCCTTTAGTCCGTTTTTCAAAGCAACCACCTCGCTGTTGCCGAATAAAAAAGAGTTTATGGCGATTGCGGCACTTGTAGTTGATAAAAAACTTCTTGCGAAACAGGAGGGGAAAATCCTGCCGGTGATCACCAAAGACGAAATTGTTTATTTTGATCATAAACAGCTCAGTATCCTCAACGGATACACCGGAGAGTTCCATATCATCCGCGGTGTGGCGGGGACAGGAAAGACGGTCGTACTGACCCATTTTGTCAGCAACAAGATCGAGCGTGACCCCAGCGAAAAATTTCTGATTCTTTGTTTCAATACCCGGCTCGCCAAAACGATACAGGAACATTTTGATCCCGCGATCCGGAAAAACGTGGCCGTTTATTCGCTCTTTAAGCTTTTGGATCGTATCGGATTTGATGAGCACGACGCGATCAAAGATTTCAATGAGAAGATGATCTATCTCAAATCCTCCGAGGCAACGCAACTGTTCGCCGAAAAATTTGCCGAGCATCTCAAAACCCATCCGATCGATTATTTTCTCTGCGATGAGACGCAGGATATGCCGCCGAATCTGATGCGGGTGATTTATGAACAGATCCACGACTGTATCTTTTTTATCGATGAAGCGCAGAAGTTTTTCCCCTATTCGATGGAGACGATCGCCGAGGTGTTCCATCACCCCGAATTTGAGAAAAAATCGATGCAGGGGAGGGTGCGTAACCTCAAAAACGTTTACCGTACTCCCTCGAATATCGCCAAATGTGCTTTTTCCATCCTACAAAATGACAAATCGATCAATGAGTACTATAAAAAATCGTACTACCTGAGCGAAGGGTTTTTGAGCGATATCAATTTCGTCCTCGAAGAGGGTCGGATCGATGTGGAAGATCACAGCACGATCGAGAAACTCGAAAGCTACATTATGGGGTTCAAAGTGCACGATGAAGTGGTGATCCTCGTCCCGTACAAAAACATGGTCGAATTGATCCAAAAACTGATCGACACCCATCAGAAAAACAGCTGCATCAGTGTCATGACCTATCAGTCGATCAAAGGGCTCGAAGCCAAAACCGTGATCTTGTACGATTTTGCCGCCTATCTCAACTCCGCACTCAAATACGGTACAACCAACATCTACCGGCAGGTGTATGTTCTGCTCACACGGGCGCAGGAACGGGCGATTATCTTTCTGGATGAAAATACCGTCCTCAGTGATCCGCGCGCGGTCACCATCGCTCAGACGGTTCGGTCGCATCAAAGTCCTGCAATGATGCTGGAAACGCCTGTCGATGAGGGCGAGGGGTATTCGATGGTCAAACTGATCCATAAAGCCAAAGATCTCAAAGAAAAAGCTGAGCCGGTTATCGTCGTGGGAGAATTGGTCGGATTCGTACTGGGGCTTTTTGCGTAACTATAGCATGCTGCGATAGAAAGTGTCGTATGAGTAAGTCAGGATAGTGGCAAGATTTAGGGGATTTAAATGCGCAGAGCAAAATCAATATAGGTGCAATATGTCAAGCGCGGAGTGCGAGCGGGTCTATGCGACGATCAAACTCGATATCCGGAGGGGGGAACTCGGGCGGCTGAAAGGGAAAATCGTCTCCGTCGAAGCGAAGATCGGCCGCAGCGTCAACCGCTGAGGCTACGCCATGACCCGGCTTTGCGGCCGGGAGTAGGGCTGCACGAGCTGTGCGTAGATTTTGGGGATGTCGAGGATTGAGATCATCTCGTTTCCGAAATCCTCGGCCCTGTCGGGGATGATCACCGCCTTGGTCAGCGAGTTTTCGTTTTTGAGGACGTTGCTGTAATGGCTGATCGAGCGCAGCGGTATCTCCGGGCTGCTGTAGATCGCATCGACCGCCAGCCCCAGATGGAGGATGTGGCCGTCGATGTCGGCTTTGACGATGATGATCGTGTCGTTGGCTTTGTCGTATTTTTTTTCCATTCCCATCAACCTGGAGAGCGAAATGACGCTCACCATCCGTTTTTCAAACCCTATCACCCCCAGATTGTATTCGCTGGCGTGGAGGATCGGGGTGAGTTCCTGATGCATCAGGGAACATACGACCTCCCTGGATTCGATCGCAAAGAGGGTGGCGCCGATGAAAAAGGTGGAAATCTCACACGTCTCTTCCAGCGCGCTGGGTTTGGGGTAGACATAGGTTCTCCGCAGGGACGTTTCGTTTTGCGCGACGGCGCATTCGCCGATCGGGTGGAACAGTATGGCGATGACGTCGTTTCGGTATCCGTCGCTGTGTTTGTATTCGCGGTATCCGCTCGAACAGGTCGCTCCGGCCGCATAATAGAGGCCGTTGTAGGCGATGATCTGCGCGTGGCTCTGGGAACAGGGGAGCTGCAGGATCGAATCGGGAAGGGGGAGGCCGGAGCCGACAGGGATCGACTCCTCCGTCGACGAGAGGACACGCCCCCGGCGGTCGATGAAGAGGGCAAAAACCCCGTCCTTGACCTCGCCGGCTTCGTTTTTTGGGAGGATATCGCAGAGCATCGCTTCGAACTGGGGTTTGGAATCAAAGACAATCCCGATCCCCCCGACGCTTTCGCCGTGAAAATTGCGTATGCAGGCATTGTAGACGTAGGTGTGCCGCTCATCGTAAAAAGGGCTCGGTTCGAATTCGGAGACGACGTACTGCTGGGTTGTATGAAGCCTCAGGGTGTCGAGTGCCCAGGAATGTCCCACTTTTTTCCCGATGTAGCGTTCGTCTTCGGGTTTGGAAACGGCTTGGACCGTTCCGTCGCGGTCGTAGAGAAACATGCTGCTGTAAACGGTATAGAGGGTGTTGATATACCCGAGGATCGATCCCATTTTGGCACGCTCTTCCGGAGAGATTTCACGTTGGGAGAGGAGTTCCCTGAATGTAGTGGTCAGCGCCCACCAGCGGCAGTCGTTGGCCCGCTCATAGAGGTTGCGGTCCATGATGTCGATCGCCAGCGACGACTGGAACCGCATATCCTCCAGATAGCGCTGCAGTATGGCGGTGTTGAGGTTGGTGACCGTGTGTTCAAACACCTGTTTGGTCTCTTCGCCCGTTTTGGAAATCTCCCCAAGCAGCGCTTTGGTAAAAGGGTTCTCTTTGTTGGAGGCGTTGGCAATCTGGACATTGCCGTTCCAGACGGTGATGTCGAGTTCGGTCTGGATGTTTTTCGCTTTTTCCAGGATGTCGTTGAGTTCCTTCGGAAAATAGCCTGTCGTCGTGGCAACTTTGTCAAACAGGGCATCGGCCAAAAAGGCGTTATGGGTCGACGTTCGGAATGCCAGATGCAGCGGCACCATCGCATGGCCGATCCATCCGGGACCGGTGTAGCCCTGGTAGCCGTTGGTTTTGACCGCTTTGTAGAGGTATTCGAACCCGGCGTAGTAGGTCTGGTGGCTCTGGCTGTTATGCGGCTGCAGCGAGGAACCGACGGGGACGTGATGCGGTGAGGAGGAGGCGATCACGTTCCCGTCGGATTCGAGCAGCTCCAATGCGATGTAGGGATTCTCACGGGTGAGCTTGCGAAAGATACTGTGCAGTTCGTCTTCGAAACGGAAAACGAGGCACAGAACCCCAAGTGCTTCGTCGTTGGAAGGGTCGCACACCCGGTAGGAGTAGATCAGCGAAGGTTTGTGCCGGGTCAGATCGGAGGAGCGGAACGTCTCCACATACCCCTGGTGGGTTTTGAGCGATTCGTCCAGCAACGGGTCTTTGGTCGATGAGAGGGGATTGGTGTGATCGAGCTGGACGAGGACTCTGCCTTTGGTGTCGAGGAGGATGATGTTTTCATACACGCTGTATTTGGCGGCGTATTCGGCGAAACGCTCGGTCAGGGCTTCCTTTTTTTCCATTTTGAGCTGGCGCAGCTCTTCGGAAATCGAGAGTTCGGCCATGTTCAGAAACTGAAGATAATGGCGGATATCGTCGTCGGTTGCCAGAAAACCGATGTCGGCGGTCCGTTCGAACAGGTTTCGGATCAGAATGTCGATCGCGGACTGTGCTTTAGAGGAGAGCTCGTCGAGGCTTTTGTTGAACGTTTCCCGGATGAGACGGACGAGGGGCTCGTCGAGGAGGTCTTCGAACGCTTTTCGGGTTTCACTCGTATCCATGCCGATATTGGACATGGAACCCAAAAGGGTCAGTAGATCCCATTTGTCGGAGAGGGAACTCATGTTTTTTTCAAAATTCTGCACATCGGCCATGTAGCCGATGAGGTTGTCGCGCTGCATTGAAACTCCTCGTATTTATCGCTCCCATAGTATAAAAAGTATTTTTATTTAATGATCTGTTTTGCTGATTAATAATTCATCAGCAACAGAAGGATCGGAGCCTGGTTGGAGGATATGTGGTAGAAAAGTGTCTCAAAGGAGCGTTTCGGAGTGGAAAATCAGGAGAACGGTGCGATGTCTGATGATAATATAAGCAGTTTGGACGCTCTTCTCAGGAAGAGCAGCTGAGTTTGAGGTTTTTGTACTCCATGGGGGTCGCTGAGGCGTAGCGCTGGTGCGCTTCATGCTCGTCGAACGGGGTACGGGCGATGCGCAGCAGGTCGTCGACGAGGGTGAAATCGTCTCGTTCGGCACGCGTGATCGCCTCCTGGAGGATATGGTTTTTCAGGACGTATTTGGGATTGGTCCGGAGCATCCGTTCGTGCCGCTCTCCGGTCGAAGAGGTGTTGTGGCCCAGCCGGGCATCGTAGGCGTCGAGCCATTCGCCGAGTTGCCGGGGGGCGAGGCTCTGGGAGAGGAGCGTCTCGCGATCGCCGCCGTAGCGGCTGAGAGAGCGGAAAAACGGGGTCATGTCGATCCGGCCGTTCTCCATCACGGCAAACAGGGACCTGAAGAGATCATTATCCCCCTCCCGCGCCTCGTCAAGCCCCAGTTTGGCCCGCATCAGTTCGAGGAGTTTCGTCGTGAACCAGGTTCCGTAAAGCTCCAGCTCGGCATCGAGTTTCTCCTGGGGAATGAGGGGGGAGAGGGCGAGGGCGAGACGCTGGAGATTCCACAGGCCGATTCCGGGCTGGCTGTCGTAGCTGTAGCGTCCGTAGGTGTCGGTGTGGTTGCAGACATAGCCGCTTTCGAACGTGTCCATAAAGGCAAAGGGGCCGTAGTCGATCGTGATCCCGATCGCCGACATGTTGTCGGTGTTCATGACGCCGTGGTTGAACCCGACCGACTGCCACTGCGCGATCAGCTCGGCGGTACGCCGTACGATCCGGGAGAACATTTGCAGATAGGGGTCTGTCGCACCGACAAGGTCGCCATACGATTCGCGCAGCAGAAAATCGGCGAGCTGTTCGAGCTGTGCATGGCGGTGGGTGTGGTAGAAATATTCGAAACTTCCGAACCGGACCCATGAGGGGGCCAGACGCAGGACGATGGAGCCTTTTTCCCACCGCTCGCGTGCGACGTTTTCATCAGAGGCGATAATGGCCAGGGCGCGGCTGGTCGGAATCCCGAGGCCGTCCATCGCTTCGGACATCAGATATTCGCGGATCGAGGAGCGCAGTACGGCGCGGCCGTCTCCCTGGCGGGAGTAGAGGGTCTGTCCGGAACCTTTGAGCTGAAGGTTCCACCCCTGCGCCTTCCCCAGGTTGATCGCCCGCCCGTCTCCGAGGCGGGGGACATAATAGCCGAACTGGTGCCCGGCATAGCACATCGCGTAATAGCGCGATCCGCTGAGCCGGAGGGTACCGTTGAGGAGCGCTTCGAGTTCTGCGGGGACGAGTTTGGAAGGGTCGAGCCCGAGCAACGCGGCGGCGTCGGCGTTGAGGCTGACGAGACGCGGATTTTTCAGGGGAGTCGGAGCCGTTTCGTGATAGAAAATCGGGTCAAGGGACAAATAGGGTGTGGTGAGGGTAAGGTCGGATAATTTCATGCGAGAGTTTTACCCGAAATAGCTAAAACGCTCCGAGGTGTGCGAAAGGAGTTGATTTTTTTTAGGATTCCAATAGGAGCCGCTTGTCGTCCCCGTCGCGTTTCAGACGAACGTGTTTCACCGTTCCCTGCGGGGAGATGGCGTATTCGCATCGTGTTTCGGGATCGATGAAAACGATGCGGGTATGGCCGTTGTAGATGCCGTGGTGGGTGATGAGGGCGTGCAGATCGGCGTCATACAGTTTCTTCCGTTCGTCGCGCAGCGCGTGGAGTTCCTCTTCTTCGAGGCGGAGGGCTTCGCTCTGTGCTTTGAGATTTTCGGCTTCGATTTTGTACTGCTGGAGACGGACGAGGTCGGCTTTCATCGGCTCGTTCCCCTCCGCTCTGGCGTTGGCGATACGCTCCTGAAACTGTCTGATGCGGTTGAACTTTTCTTTGAATGATAGCTTTCGGGCCATCAGCTCTTTGCTCTGGGCCTGCAGGCGCGACGTTGCGGAACGTATCTCCTCCTCCAGCGCCTCGATACGCGCATGGTAGGATTGGATGGCCTGGGGATTGATGATGAGGTTGTTGCCGTCTCCTTCGATCGTTTCCACCTCGATCGATTCGAGAGCCGTTATCCGGGCGTTAGAATAGAGGGTTCCGATCTCTGCGATCCGGGCGATGATTTCGCCGCCGACCATCTTTTTGACCCGCACAATGTCGGCTTCCACCCTTCCGGCTTCGAGAATCTCGATGTTGGCCTCTTTGGCGGTGAGGTTTCCCCGGTGGAGATGGATGTTGGCGACTTCGGTGACGTTGATCTGCGTTTTCTTGTGGGTCTGGGCCCCGATGGTGAGCTCGCACGCCTGAATCGTGGCATTGGCCCCTACCGTTCCGCTGACATCGAGTTTTTGAACGTCGATGTTCACCCCTGTTCCGATCGAGTCTTCCGAGGAATCCTTCTTCTTGACCGTCAACGAGATCTCTTTGTCGATCCCCGCTTCGATCGAACCTGTCTGTCTGAAACTGGCCGATTCGATCCGAAGCTCCTGGGAGATCGAAAAGACCCCTTTTTTACGCTGGATGTATCCCGATATTTTGGCATAGAAACGGATGCTGGTTTCGTCCTGTTCGCTGAGGATCGTCTCCTCATTGATCAGGATGGCCCCCGCATATTTCGACAGGGGATCGGGGATGGCGATGTGCATGCCGTCGCATCCGCGCCCGTCGCGCCCTTTGAGGGGGAAAACATATTCGAGGATCAGATCGCCCGGCTGGACTCCCTCGATCAGGCTGTTTCGCTTGCTGATGTTTTTGTAGTGGAGAATCACTTTGTCATCAGTGGCCGGAACAGGGGGGAAACATTCCGAAACCGGCAGGCGGTAGGGGGCGGCCAGGGGGCCTTCTTTCTGGATTTTGAGGAGAAGACGGTTGATGGTTCGCTCCAGATCGCTCTCCCCGATCCCGATGAGGAGACCGTGACGGAGCTGTTTTTTCCGGATCGCTTCATCCAGCCACCCCTGAACCCCCTGTTTGAGGGGAATCACCGAACCCGGATCGATGATGGCGACTATTTTGCTTTTGTATTTATCGGCTGCTATGCTGAACCGAAGATCGAGGTAGGGGTGGGGTTTGAAAGGGCGGATGCGAATCTGGTACTCCTGGCGGAGGAGAAAGTAGGGGGAGCGGATATCGTTTTCGCTCGTGTGGGTCAGGAGGTCGTCATTCTCCACACGCTGCCACTCCTCATCCACCGTCCCTTTGAAATAGGTTTCATGGGAGAGGAGGTCGAAATCGATGGCATCGGCGGAGATTCCCAAATCATTTGCCGCACCCAGAAGATCGCTCATGACATTGGTCGATGTTTTGATAAACGGGGTGAAAGCAATCAATGAATCAAGGCTCCATTATCGATACCGCTTTTCGCTCCTGAAAGTTGAAATGACGTTCCAGATCAGAATTGTCGATCAGAACGGGGACAACAACGAGCGATGCGATGACTGCCGCTATTG
>CAYXWQ010000005.1:0-87522 GCA_964468865.1 uncultured Sulfuricurvum sp.
ACGTCTCGCCGTTGCTGAGCTTCACTTCGCCCCCCCATTTTTCCTCGGTGTCGAATTCGCTGGTGGTGATCGTCTCCTCCATATCCTTTTTCGCGACATAGAACGATATCGCTCCCGTAGTGTCGTAACGCAGCATCACTTTTGCCATGGCTATTCCTTATATTGAGTAATATTAATCTGCTTCAAAGCAGACGTACCCTACCGCATGCATTTATCGTGCATGGAAATAACGGCGGATCCGGTGCCACCAGTCGGCTTCGAAAGCCCCCTCGAACGTCAGACGCAGAAACGTCCCCGCCAGCCGGCGTATGATCGTATCGGTTTGGTAATTTTTGTCGTCTTTTGTCGGGAAATCGGCGCGGAAATGGACCCCTCTGGACTCCTCGCGCGCCAGTGCGCTCATCACCATCGCCTCGGCCACGGTGAGGGAGTTGCGAAATTCCAGGATCGAGAGGAGTTCGACGTTGTCGCTGCGCTCCTTGTTGATGCAGCACAGCCCCGAGGACATTTTCATCAGATAATGGATGTATTCGAGGGCGGAGGTGAGGCTGTCATGGGTGCGGAACACCCCCGCGTTCATGTAGAGGTTGTTTCCGAGGTTGCGGCGCATCGTGTTGATGTTGAAGCGGTTTTCCCCCTCCAGGATCGTCTCGACGTAGCGCGCCTCGCGATCCACCAGTGCATAATCGATCGGGCGGAATTCCCCCTTCTTCGCCGCGCGCGCGGCCTCGATCCCGGCGATCCGGCCGAAGCAGGCCGCCTCCAGCAGGCTGTTTCCCCCCAGCCGGTTCGCGCCGTGGACGCCGCTGTGGGCGCATTCGCCGCAGGCGAAAACGTTTCGGATGTCGGTCGAGGTGTCGCTGCGGCTCCATATCCCCCCCATCGTGTAGTGGGCGGCGGGGGTGATGGGGAGCAGTTCGGTGGTGATGTCGATCCCCGCACCGTTGAGGGCATGCTTGCGGGCCGAGGGGAGCTTCTTGTCGATCAATTCCTCCCCCAGATGGCGGAAATCGAGATAAACGGTGTGCCCCGAGCGCTGGTGCTGCACAATCGCGCGGGAGAGGCGGTCTCGGGTGGCAAGCTCGTCGGTGAACCGCTCCCCGCTCTCATCCACGAGAATCGCCCCCTCGCCCCGCGCCGCCTCGCTGATGAGGGTGCCGCTCCCGCAGAGCGTCGTAGGGTGGAACTGTACGAACTCCATGTTGGCCAGCCGCATCCCGCAGCGCAGCGCGATGGCCGCCAGATCGCCGCTCGACTCCTGGGAGTTGGTCGAGTGTCCCCGGTAAATCCCCGCGTATCCTCCTCCGGCGAGGACCAGCGACTTGCACGCGAACGCGATCACCTGCGAATCTCTGCGCCGCAGAAGTACTATGCCCGACAGTTTCTCCTCGAACATCGCGATGGATAGCATCACATGGTTTGGAAAAATCTTCACCCCCTCTTTGCGGCACTGTACCAGTAGCGTCTGGGTGATCGCAGCCCCCGTCTTGTCGGCGATGTAACAGGTGCGCGACGACGCAGTCCCCCCGAAAGGGCGCTGTGCGACCTCCCCGTCCTCGCGCAGATCGAACGCCACCCCCATGGAGCGCAGTTCCTCAATGATCTCTGGAGCATCCCGGACCATCATTCTCACTATCGATTCGCGCCCGAGCCCGTCCCCTCCCTGCAGCGTGTCGGCGACATGCATTTCGAACGAATCGTTGCCCGTAAACGGAAGTACCGCATTGATCCCCCCCGACGCGACGGCGGAGCTGGAACGGAGCGGATTGCTCTTGCATACCAGCGCGACGCTCAGCCCGGCGCGGCGGGCATACAGCGCGGCGTAGAGCCCCGATATCCCGCTTCCGACGACGACCACATCATACAACATACGAATCCTTCATCAGTGTTTGCATCGCCTCGCGTGACGCTGCGCCCATATACCCAAGCAGCGCATTGTCGCGAACGTGCTGCGGTTCCACCGCCCCGAAAATCGCACTGATGGCCCCCGCACTGCGGGCGAACTGTAGCGCACTCGCGACGTCAGTGAGCTCGGCGGTGTTCATCAGATCAGCGATTTTAGGGGCAAAGGGGCGTTTGAAGAGATTTTTTTGCAGCAGCGGCGAGGATCCCATCATCGTGATCCCATGCCGTGCGCACGCATGCATCAGGGGATAATACACTCCGTCGTCGCACCGCTGGTTCGCATACCCCAGAGCGTGCGGTTTCGCGAGGTTGAATGGGCTTTGCAGATACCGGAACCCGTGCTCCTCCCCCCCGACGCGCCGCGCGATCTCCACGACCCGTTGCAATGAAACGTATTCCGTGTGTTCCTCTTCGTACAGAAATCCGTTCCACGACGCGATACCGTATGCGCCCAGTTTCCCTGCGTTTCTCAACTCCTCGAAGAGTTCGAACGCTGCCTCTATCCGCGCGTAAAAGGTTTCAGAATCGACGTATCCCAGCTGTGTTTCAGGATTGTGGAGGTAATAGATGTCGATCGCCTCCAGCCCCAGGTTTTTCAGCGACGTCTCGAAACTCCAGCGCAAAAATGCGGGGCTCATGCAGTGCTGGTCGATGATGATCTCCTCTTTGAGCGCGAGCCCCGCATCGATAACATTCTTTTGTATCCATCCGTAGGGGTTGTCCGGAAATGGAAAATCGAGTGGGACAAATCCCCCCTTGGTGGCGATGATCACTTCGTCGCGTCTGAGCTCTCCCGCCGCCAGCATCGGACTCAGCGCCTCGGCGATCTCCCGTTCGCTGGTCTGGTAGCGGTAGTTTATCGCCGTATCGATCAGGTTGATCCCGCTCTCCAGCGCCGTGCGAACCGATGAGCTGAAGTTGATGATGTAGTTGTCCTCTTTGTAGGGCTCGCTCTTGTAGGTCCCCAGTCCCAGAGAGGGGAAAAAAAGCTCGCCGTTGAAGCGGTAGAAATCCTTGGAATAGGATCCGAAGCGTTTCATGTAGCTGAAAGTACCCTGTTTTGTTGCCAGAGACATCAGATCACCATAACGCGGAGGTTGGTTTTGAGCTTGAATTTCAGCATGTCCTCGATCCCCGCGAGCGTCGTCGTGGTGTTCATCGAGCAGCTCATGCATTCGCCCTTGTATTTGATATAGAGCTCATACCCTTCACCCACCTCTTTGAGATCGATCAGTTCAACGTCCCCGTTGTCGGCACGCAGGGTCGGGCGGATATATTCCTCGAGGATCGATTCGATCGTCTTGATCTTCTGCACGAGGCTCATCGCGTTGAAATCGCCATCCCCACGCGCCTCCTTGATTTTTTTACTGATCGATTCTTTTTCGAGCTCCTCCATCACTTCGGCCAACAGATCGACGAGGTAGAGGTCTTTTTTCTCATGTCCGCCGGGCTTGACGCACGATTTGCAAAAGCCCCCCGCCTTGGTGTAGTCTACGATCTGCTCGATGGAGCCCAGTTTGTTCAGACGGATCACCTCTTTGAGGGTATCGAGGCTGACACGGGCGCATTCACAGACGATGAACTCGGTCTCGAACTCGCTCATGTCGACCCCCTTGTAGATTGAGGCCGCTTTTTTGATGACGTCGTACGCCATGACCGAGCAATGCATCTTCTGCCCCGGGACAGCGGGAATGTTCTCATCATCGCGAAGCGCTTTTTCGACATCGATATTGGTAATTTTGAGCGCCTCATCGACCGTTTTGTCCATGCACAGCTCCGCCATCATGTCCGAACTGGCGATCGCCGTACCGCAGCCGAAACTCTTGAACCGGCTCTTGAGGATTTGGTCGTTTTCAGGGTCGATCATCCAGTAGAGCCGCACCGCGTCGCCGCAGCTTTCCGCCCCGAAATCGGCGATGACGAGTCTCTTCTTGGCCGTATCGGCCTCTTCCTGCGTGATCTCCCCCATATTGACAGGATCGTTCATTCTCCGCTGTACTTCGGAAGAGTACTCCTCCCATAATGCTCCGCCGATCAGTGTATCACGTGCCATCAGATGCTCCTTGGTATGCAATGTATTTTCCTACAGTTGCAACCTCCATTCTCGCAACAGTACGACATTTTTGTCATTAATATCATCGAGAACGGAATATGCAGCTAGATAACTGTAGTCAATAATTCTGCCCCAAAGGGGCAAGCTTCAGTGCCTCAGCGGCTAGCGTAGCAGAGAGGGACGCGTTCCACTCTGCGTCTCAAACACATAAAAAGGATCTATCATGATGCAAATCACCGCCGTCTTCAACAAACACTGTCTCAACGACGTTCTGCGCGAACTGTTCGACAACCTGATCGAAGGGGTCACCGTCATGGACGTCATCGGCAAAGGCTCTCTGGGGATCGCCGAAAAAAACAACGCCCCCGACCTCTACCCCAAAGTGATGATCATCATCGTCGTCTCCGATAACGAACACAAAGAGACTGCGATGGAGTGCATCCGTTCCCACACGCAGGATCTCGGACACGGCGCGGGCAAGATATGGGTGACGCCGGTGCTCGAAGTGGAGCGTATCCGCACGGGCGAAAAAGACATCTCCGCCCTCACCCAGCCAATCCCCCGCGCCACGGTCAAAAGCGATACTTTCTTCACCGCTGTCGATACCCCATCCAGTTAAGGTATAATCTCCGTAATGAATTTCCGTTGCGGAGCATGAATGGCCTATTCCGAATCCGATACCCGTGCCAAACTGATCGATCACCGCCTCTTTAACGGCGGTTGGAACGAGTCGCACATCGTCCGCGAATACTACTTTACCGACGGACGAAAACTCATCGGAGGCAAACGGGGCAAACGCCACTTTGTCGATTATCTCCTAGTACACCGCAACACCAACCTCGCCATCATTGAGGCAAAATCCGAAGATCGTGATCCCCTAGATGGTCTCCAGCAATCCATCGACTATGCGATCAAACTGCGTATCGATATCGTCTACACCACCAACGGGCACCGTATCTACGAGCACGACCTCCGAAGCGGTTGTGGAGTATGGATTGATAGTTTTCCATCCCCCGAGGTACTTTTCGAACGGCTTTACGGCGCACTCAATCCCAAAGAGGCAGAAACTCTCACCCAAAGTTTCCATTTAGGTCTCAAAAAACCCCGATACTATCAGCAAATAGCCGTCAACAAAGCGGTGGAAGCATTGGCAAAAGGGGAAAACAGAGTCCTCCTCACCCTTGCAACGGGGACGGGGAAAACCTACATAGCCTTTCAGATCGTCTATCGCCTTTTCGAATCCAAATGGAGCAAAAACAACCAAAACCGCCGTCCGAGAATCCTATTTTTAGCGGATCGAAACATCCTGATCGATCAAGCCTACAACGAATTCAATCCCATCGAAAAAGAGTGCATCAAAGTCAACGGCAAAGAGATACGAAAACGCAATGGTAAAGTTCCCACCAATGCCAATGTCTTTTTTGCGATCTATCAGGCGATTTCAGAGCGACGAAGTGACGAAGCCGATACCGAAAACGACTTTTCAGGCTATTTCGAGCAGTACGATCCCGATTTTTTCGATCTCATTATTATCGATGAGTGTCATCGAGGGGGAGCCAACGATGAGGGGAGCTGGAGACGGGTACTGGATCGTTTCAAAAACGCCGCCCATCTTGGTCTCACCGCCACCCCAAAACGCGATGATAACGGCGACACCTACGGCTATTTCGGCGATCCTGTCTATGAGTATTCGCTCCGCGATGGGATCAACGACGGATTTTTAACCCCGTACAAAGTGAAACGTATCCGCACCAACATCGACGAGTACCGATTCAGTCCCGACGATATCATCACAGGGGATTTGGAAAACCAAATCGTCACCCTAGAGCAATTCGAAAAATCGGTCGTCATCCCCGCACGCACCGATCTAATCGCCCGCACCATCCTAGAGCAGATCCGTCCCTTTGACAAAACAATCATCTTTTGTGTCAACCAAGCCCACGCATCGGCGATGAAAATCGCCATTGATGCCCACAAAAGTGTCACCGACAGCCACTATTGCGTCCGTATAACCTCCGATGAGGGGGAAATAGGACGTGCCTTGTTAGAAAAATTCCAAGACAACGACCTCACCATCCCCGCCATTTTGACAAGTTCCAAAATGCTCACCACAGGGGTCGATGCGAAAAACGTCCGCAACGTCGTCCTCACCGCCCCCATCCGATCCATGACCGAGTTCAAACAGATCATCGGGCGCGGTACGCGGGTGTTCGAGGGGAAAGACTTTTTTACGATCCTCGATTTCGTCGGAGCGACGAACCTCTTTTACGATCCCCGCTGGGACGGCGATGCCGAACCAGAGGGTGATCCCGCCACCCCCGCAGAGCCAAAACCGCCACGCGAGCCGAAAGAACCAACCGACAAACCCGAAGGGGAGAAAAAAGAAAAAGCGGAAATCACGATCCGAGGACGCCGCCTCCGTGTCATCGACATCGAAACCACCTACGTCGGAGCCGAAGGGAAACCGCTCCGCACGGGAGAATATCTCGAATACCTCATCGGAGTATTGGGGGGAATGTACGATGACGAATCACGTCTGCGTGAGATATGGAGCGATCCGCGTGAGCGTAAAATACTGATGAACAAACTCGAAAATATGCACATCGACGCCGCGCAACTCTCCGAACTCGCCGCGATCTTCGAAGCCGAAGATGCCGACATCTACGATGTCCTCGCCCATCTCTCGTTCAACCACGACATTTTGACCCGATCGGAGCGGGTACTCAATGTCGAACACCGCGATTTTATCGAGCGTCACCACAGCACCAAAGCGCGTGATTTTCTCGAATTTATCCTCCGACGGTATGAGCGTGACGGGGTGAGTGAGCTGGCGGAGGAGAAACTCAGCTCTCTCATACAGCTCTCCTCCATCGACAAAGAGAAACTCAAAGAGGCGTTCGGGGGATTGCGGGAGATCAAAGAGGGGTATTTGGAGCTTCAGCGGGAAATCTATAAATGAGAATTTCGCGCTATAATTCATCTATTAAAACGGAGGTGACCGATGTTGCTAACCATTGATATACGTGAGAGCGTTTACGATAAAGTGCTCTATTTTTTGAATCATCTCAAAGGTGATGTTGAAATCATCCAACGTGACTACACCGAACCTACCAAAGAAGAAGTTTTAGACCATATCAAAGAGGCACTCCAAGAAGTCAAATTCATCCAAGAGGGAAAATTACCGAGCCAAGGGAGTTTACAAAACCTGATCGATGAGCTCAAACATGCGAATTGAACCGAGTCCACGGTTTATCAAAGACGCAAAAATCCTCGCTAAAAAATACAAAAAACTCTCCGAAGATTTAACCCTGCTCCAAACGATGCTGATGGAAAATCCCTCGTCGGGAACACCGCTGGGAAACAATATCTTTAAAATCCGTATTCCAAACTCATCGATTCCTACGGGGAAAAGTGGCGGTTTTCGGGTTATCACCTATTATTTTTCGAATGATTTGCTCTATCTGCTGACGATCTATTCCAAAAGCGATCGCGAATCGATCCAGACGGATGAAATCAATACCATTATCGAGACGTTATGACCCCTAACCTCCCCACTCTTCCCGCTGGATGGGAATGGAAAAAAGTTGCTGATATTGCTTTTATCAAAGGTGGCAAACGAATACCTAAAGGCAAAAAATTATTAGAGCAAAAAACTGAATATCCTTACATTCGAGTTACAGATTTTACAGATGATGGAACTATCGATATTCAGAATATTCAATACATCGATAAAGACATTTATGATGAAATAAAAAACTATACAATTACAAGTAATGATTTATATATCAGTATTGCAGGTACTATTGGAAAAACTGGGATTGTTCCTGAAATATTAGATGGTGCAAATCTCACCGAAAACGCAGTTAAATTAGTATATAAAACAGATCAAATCAGTAATAAATTTGTCTATTTATTGACACAATCTAATTCGTTCAAAGAACAAGCAGGATTAGCAACAAAAGTAGTTGCTATGCCAAAATTAGCAATTTCAAGATTATCCGAAATCAAAATCCCCCTCCCCCCTCTCGATGAACAGAAACGGCTCGTTTCCCTTCTCGACATCTTGTTCGCCAAAATCGACCGTTCCATTGAGCTACTGAGTGAAAACATCACCGCCGCCGATGTCCTCCTCCCCTCCGCACTCAATACGGTTTTTGGAGATATGGAAGCGCTATATAAAAAAGAAAAATTAGCCGCATTTGATAAAAAAATGTCTGCGGGTGGAACACCATTACGAGCTAAAAATGAGTATTGGGATAATGGCACAATCGAATGGTTTAGTTCGGGAGAGTTGAATCAACAATTTACATTACCTGCAAAAGAACGAATCACAGAAGAAGGACTCAAAAACTCATCCGCAAAGCTTTTTTCTAAAGGTACTTTGTTAATAGGTATGTATGACACTGCGGCAATGAAAATGTCTATATTGCACACTGATGGAAGCTGTAATCAGGCAATCGTAGGTATAAAACCAAATGAGGATGAATTAAATATTTTCTTTTTAATGTATCAACTCGAATATTTAAAACCTCGTATTTTAGAAGAACGTCAAGGTGTTCGTCAACAAAATCTAAATCTTTCAAAAATTAAAAACATTGAAATAGAATATCCACCCCTCGACATCCAAACCCAAACCGTCGAATACCTCGACAGCATCCGCACCAAAGTAGAGATTCTGAAACGAGTTCAGAACGACAAGATAGCCAATCTAAAAGCCCTAAAAGCCTCGATACTCGACCGCGCATTCAAAGGAGAACTCTAATGGAATCAAAAATCAACCGCATCACCGACATCCTCCGCCGAGATGATGGCATCAGCGGCGCGATGATGTACACCGAACAGATCAGCTGGATTCTGTTTCTCAAATTTCTCCACGACTATGAGATCGAAAAGTCCGAAGAAGCCGAACTCGACGGGACAACCTACACCCCGATACTGCGCGGTGACTACGCATGGGACGTCTGGGCGTGTCCGAAACAAGAGGGCAAAACCGATATTGGACGTGTGCAAAGCGGAAATGATCTCCTCGATTTCGTCAACGGCAAACTTTTCCCGTTTTTGCAGAGCTTCAAAAGCATCACCGAAGATCCAAAATCGGTCAAATACAAGATCGGAGCGATCTTCGAGTTCCTCAGCAACCGTATCGCCAACGGTCATACCTTACGTGAAATACTCGACCTCGTCGATGCGATGAACTTTCACAACAGTGCCGATCTGTTCCAACTCTCACAAGTGTATGAGAAGCTTCTCAAAGACATGGGGAGTGACGGCGGTAACAGCGGTGAGTTTTATACCCCACGCGCACTCGTCCGCGCCATCGTAGAGGCGGTCGATCCCCGTATCGGGGAAACGATCTACGATCCCGCGTGCGGAACGTGCGGATTTCTCATCGAGGCGTACAACCATATCCGCCCCGGCGAACTCTCCACCTCACAGCTGAAATTTCTCTCTGAGGATACCTTTTTCGGTAACGAGAAAACGCCCCTCTCCTACGTGATGGGGGTGATGAATATGATCCTCCACGGTGTCGAGTCGCCTAATATCGCCAAAGCCAACACATTGACCCGAAACATACGGGAGTTTGAGGAAAAAGACCGCTACGACGTCATCCTCGCCAATCCCCCCTTCGGAGGCAAAGAAAAAGAGCAGATACAGCTCAACTTTACGGTCAAAGCCAACGCGACCGAATTGCTCTTTTTACAACACATGATGAAAATGCTCCGCCTCGGCGGACGTTGCGGTGTCGTCGTCCCTGAGGGGGTGTTGTTCCAGACGGGATCGGCGTTCGCGGCGGTGAAAAAAGAGCTGATAGAGCGGTTCAACCTCCACACGATCGTGAGTTTACCTGCGGGGGTATTTCTCCCCTATAGCGGTGTCAAAACCAACGTCCTCTTTTTCGACCGTGCGGGGGAAACCTCGGATATTTGGTATTACGAGGTGAACCCACCGTACAAACTGACGAAAAACAAGCCGATCAGTTACGAGCACTTCGCCGAGTTCCTCGAACTGCGTAAAACGCGCGGGCTCTGCGAGAACAGCTGGATCGTCAATGTCGCCGATATCCGCGATTACGACATCAGCGCCAAAAACCCGAACCGCAACGAAGCGGTGGACCACAAAAGCCCGCTGGAGCTGGTCGAGAAGATCAAAGAGAACAACAGCGAAATCGCCGTGCTGCTCGACGAGATCGAAGCGATTTTAAGCAATTAAATCCTGCGTATCAGATAGATAATCTATCTGATACGCCAAGAATTACAGCAACTCCAGCTTGTAGAGAAACTGCCGCTCTTTGTAGGAAGGGATGTCGAGTTCCTGGCGGTATTTGGCGATGACGCGGCGGACCATCTTGACGCCGAAGCGCTCCTCGGTCATCTCGTGGAGGATCTTGTCGCTGAAAGGATCGTCTTTGTGTTCACTGGCGACAAGACGTTTTAAAAAGTGCTTAATCTCGGACGTCGAGACTTCGCCGATAGAGTTGGAGAAAAAGTCCTTGAACGCATAGAGCCCCCGCTCTGTCTGGAGGTATTTGTCGGCGATGGCACGCGAGATCGTCGATTCGTTGAACCCCAGCTCATCCGCCACGTCCTGCAGGCGAAGCGGTTTGAGTTCTCCCCCCATAAAAAAGGGGTATTGTTTCTCGATGAGGACGAGGGCGACGTTGTAGAGCGTCGCCTTGCGCAGGTCGAGTAGCTTGACCAGCTCGCGCGCCTCTTTGAATTTTTGTTTGGCGAAATTGTCGTATTTGTCGATCATATTGACCTGAAGATCGGGATAGAAGGCGTGGTTGATCCGGATAGTGAGCTCGGAACCGGCAAACTCGACAAACAGGTCCGGGGTGATCTGCGTCTCGGGTTCCATGTACTCCAGTGCCGGAGGGTTTTTCAGGTGTTGGAGGACATGCTTCGCATCGCTCAGACGGGGATGGTTGATAAACTTCTCCATTTTGTCGAACTGCAGGATCATGGCGCCGAGCAGAATACTCAGTTCTTCATCGAGGTCATAATCATTCAGCTGGAACAGAAACGACTCCTTGTAATCACTCGCCCCCACACCGGAGGGTTCGAGGTGAGCGAACCGCTGCCGCACCCTCTCGACGCTCTGGGAATCGGTGTCGCATTGTCGGGCGACCTCCTCGACGCTCCCCTCGAAATACCCCTCTTCGTTGATGTAATAGATGATCTGGCGGGCGATTTTCTGCGAAATCGGGGTCGGGAAGAGCGGAGCAACGATCTGTTCGTCCAGCTTTTCATACAGAGAGGTCGATGCAATGCTGAGCCATTCAATCTGGTCGGATGAGGCGTTGGAGACGTAGTTCTGGAATGCTCCGTACGCCGATGAGCCGCCCGCTGAGGCATTGGATTGCTCGAACCCGGAATGAACCTCCAGACAGGGGTTTTCGTTCGTGATGACCTGAAGGTGTTTTTCGAGATCGTTCAGCGAGCACTGCAGCAGCGGCAGCCAGGTCTGCATCGACAGTCTGGGGAGTTGTTTCTGTTTGTAAGAGAGGGTTGTTTGCATCGTCTACACCTGATAATATATATTCGTTCTGAACAGGTACTGCATCTTTTGTTCTAGAACATTATAGAGATCATTACGCAGAGGAGATGGTCAAAAAAGAGGCAGTTTGCGCCGGAAGGAGGAGACTCTTCCGGCCATAAGAACGATCAGGACGATCAGTATTTCAGACGAACCAATCCGCCATGGGCGACGACTTTCATCTGGCAGGCCAGACGCGCTTTGGGATTGTTTTCGTTGAGGGTTTTGAGTACCGCTTTCTCTTTATCGGTAACGGGGCTCATGTACTCCATACCCGATTCGACCATTACGACACAGGTACCGCATTCGCCGTCGCGGCAGCCGAAAGGCAATGCACTTCCCGATGCTTCGACGATATCCTGAATCGTCTTGCCCGGTCTGACATTGATCGCCAAAAAGTCATTCATAATTTCTACACGTGTTGTCATGGTATTTCCTTTTTATGCCCTATGGGGCACGAGAACCTCTTTCGAGGTACGCTCAAAGGGGCAAAGCCCCTTTGGCTACGCTAACGCTGAGTTCTACCCGCACGGGGCACAATGTCCTCGGCGGAGAGCCCGCGCGCACTTGTGCGCTTTGAACACACACTGCCGCCACCCTTTGTTCGCCTTCCGTACTATGTTCGGAGTTTCACAAATCTCAAAAAAGCGTGGTTTTACTCCCCCTCTTCTTGAGATTGCGCTGCCTTTTCGGCGGCCTTTTTCGCCCGATGCTCTTTGATCCACCGCAGCTCTTCGGCGACCTCATCGTATCCGTCCTCTTCGAGGGCACTTTCCAGTTCCGCTTCGCGGCATCCGAAGACCTGCCCCTCTTCGATGAAATTGACTTCGTATATCCGAATCGTCTGCAAAAAATCGCCGATTTTTCGGACATACCCCTCGGCTCCCGCTTCGACGAGGAAATCACCGATGCCGGCGTGCGGATAGGTGCCGTCGTTTCGAATCGCTTTGATAAGCTTCACCCTCTGTCCGACACGGAAAATCGGAAGTATTTCGTCTTTGCTAGAAGCTGAGATTTGGCTGGCTTGTGCAGGCGTGAACTCCATGACTGACCTCCTCTATACTGTTGCAATTGCTGGATGTCGAACAGGTACCGCATGCGCTCGGTTTGTCGAACATTTCCCATACGTCCGCCGCAGAGGGGCTATAGCCGTTTTCGAAGTTTTTATAGACGGTGATCAGGGCGAATCTGTAGTATTCGAGGAGTTTTTCATCGCTCCCCATATCGTGCCCATTGGCCTTCTCGACCATCTCCCCGAACTTTTTGAGCATGTGAAACCGCTTGACCTGCACGAGTCGCTCATCGTAGTTAATATCAAAAAACTCCAAGAACTCTTCGGCGTCGGTGATTTTCCGGAATTCGGCTATTGTACCCATCGTGTGCTCCTTCTACAGCCCCATCTCTGATTTGAGCTGGGATGCCCATGCGTTGACACGCTCCTCGGTCAGCTCCTCCTGGTTGACGTTGTCAAACGCCAGACCGCAGAATTTCCCGCCCTTTTCGGCGAGAGAAGAATCGTACTCAAATCCCTCGGTCGGGGTATGTCCGTACGCCATGGCTCCCAGCGATACGAACAGATCGTGCATTTTCCCCAGCGCGCTGACAAAATGCTCGCCGTGCGTTTTCTGATCCCCCGCGCCGAAAAAGGCGACTTTTTTCCCTTCCAAATCGGGACGCTCGTTATCCAGTTCATACAGCGCATCTACCCAGTCGCGCTGCGGGTCCCCCTGCCCCCATGTCGAAGAACCGAGGATCAATACGTCATACTCCCCGAAGTGATCGATGCCGTCGAAATCCTCTTCCATATCGATGAGTTCGCAACTGCTGAAATGTCCACCCAGCAATTCTGCCGCTTCGCGTGTCGCCCCGGTACTGCTGCCGAAAAAAATGCCTACTTTTGCCATTGTTGTCCCCTTATCCTTGTTGTATGCACGGTTTGTACTGTTCATAAATTTCGATCGCATTATCGAGCATCTTGTCCCCGTCCTCGAACAGCGCTTCGAGGGTGCGGTAGCTGAAGCGGTGGGCGTCTTTGAAATACTTGTTGACGATGCAGATGCGATCGGCGATGACGGCGCAGCGACCGAACCCCTCGTGGCTCATCTCCATGATGACGTTGCACACGACCCCCGTTTTGCGCTCGAACGACAGTGCGACCGCCTTGTAGATCATCTTGATGTCATTGATCATCATTTCGTCGATGTCGGCGATGAGGGGAACCTGTTTCAGCTCCTCTTTGGTCTTGACGTATTTTTTGACCAGCAGCTCTTCGTCCCCAATCTTCGCCCAGTTTCCGAACTGGTCGAGCGCCCGGATCTGGCGGACGATTTCCATTCCGAAATCGCTAAGTTTTGTTTCTGCTTCCATGTTATTTTCCTGCTCCTTTATACGCCGATGGAGTAAAACCCCATTCGGCTACGCTAACGCTGAGTTCGCTTCGGCAGCGGGCCCGCGCACAGTAAACCGTACTTATCACTCACCTTCCGCCCAGCGGTCCTGACGGATATCGTGCTCGGTCTGCATATGGATGATATTTTTGATCCACGGCGGCGGATTGCCGTTGATCATCGCCACGAGGTTTTTGAGTACATCTTCGATCCGTGCAGAGTCGTTGGCCTTCATCGGGTGGATTCCCGAACGGATCACTTTTGCCGCCGCCGTTCCGCCGATGCTTTCGCAATAGAGGATATTGATTCCTCGGAGAGCACGAATGCGAAATTCGGTCTTGTCGTCGTCCTCCATCCCGGTACTGTCGGTCTTGATCACCTCGGAGAGTTCAAAACCCTCTTTGGAAACGTTGTAGACGACGAACTCTCTGGCTCCGCCGAAATGGGCGTTGATCTCTTCCATGTCCTTCGTCGCGAAGGCAACTTTCATCGCGTTTTCCATCGCTTTGTCTCCCTCAACTGCAATCTTGGTATTCATTGTCTCCCCTTTAGATGTGATGTTTGACTTTTCGTAATGCATTGGCCACTTCAAACAAAAAGTACGTACTTCCCTCATACAGCTGATCGTTTTTGAGCTGATTTCCCAGCTCTTCGTAATTCGGGAATCCTCGAAGAACGAGTGCCGTATGATGAACACTGTGCAAGATCCGTTCTGCATGGAAATTGCTGATCACCATATCCGCCCCTTCGAAAAAACGGCGTGCGTCCTCCAGATCTCCGACGAAAACATTGTCCGCTTCGATAGTGTGGAGAACGTCGCTGAACGTCGTCGATACCGCGGCATCCACGGTTCCCCCGACGCTGCGCAAGAGCGCGCACATCCCCGCCAACATATCGGGTTCCCCCGTTACGACGAAGTGGGAGCTACCGATCAAAAAATGGGAATCGAGCATCGCATCCTGCAGACGTGCACGCCACCGCTTTATCATCGGTTTTGGTTCATGTTGTCGGATTTTCATCAGCGCGCTTACAAAATTGTCGCACCCCTCCAACCCCATCACATGATCGAAATGGAGATGCTCCATAGAGGGGTTCTTTTTTTGGAGCGCCAAAGCCGCTTTTTTCATAGAGACACCGAGTGAGACAACGACCGCAGAGGTTCCCAAATCCCGTATCTGATCGACCGTGATCCCGCCGTTGGCCAGTTTCCCCTGCCCCTCTTCCCAGTACCCGTCCAGCGACGTCGAGAGATCGGGCAGCGCGTAGGTCTCGAATCCGAAATCCTCGCAGAGGCATTTGATCTTTTCGATCTCGATCGGCTGCATGCTCACGTGCGGCAATAGAACGAGTTTGCTGGGTTTGGTCTCGGTCGCGGATTCGGTGAGCTGTTCGATCATCGCCGCTACCGTAAGCGCCCATCCGCTCTCCATCCCCCCCTCGTAATCGGGGGTGTTGACGAAGACATAAGGGATTTCGATGTGCATCCCAACACCCCGAACATCGTCTCCTTTCGTCTCCGTCAGACCCGTCGTATACAGACCGATCATGGAGGGTTTGAGGTTTTTCTCTTTGTTCCGGATGTTTTCTATCGCCATCAGTATCGAGTAGTCTCCTCCATCTAGCACAGCGGTGAGATCACTGACCGAGGTGTTGTTGATCGCGATGGGTTCGTTAAAATGGTGGGTAAAAAAAACCTTGGTGTACGACGCGCACCCCTGCGCGCTGTGCATGAGTGGCATGCACTCCTTGACCCCCAGAAATGCGAGGGTTGCACCCATCGGCTGGGAGTGTTTGATCGGGTTGACCTGAAGAGGTTTGGATGAAGGGGAAATGATGCGGTGCGGTTCCATGACGACTCCTTCTTGCAATGAGTATTGCAAGAAGTGTGCGAGGAAAAGGGCCAGACTTCCCTTCCCTTATAATATACCCCTCTCCGCTTTTGATATGATTCATCCATTTGCCCGTAACTGCCGCCGGACGTGTATAACAATTTCGATATTTCTTTCAGAAGAGACAATCTTGACATATCACGTGTATGTTTATAATGTGTCATGAATCCCCAGCAAAAAAAAATTACAGAGGAATTACTTATAATCAATATTCAAACAAGGTATAATTAACAATTTTAGATTCTGTTTCGTACGGATGCTTCGGATTGGACGGATGATCATGTATCGCACAAATCGTACTTTTACACCCAAAGGACAAAAATGTTTTTTTCGAAAGAAACCGAACGGTTAAAAAGTGAACTTAACGAACTAAGAATCAAACACGAGTCTCTTGAACAAGAGAAGCGTATGTTAAGTGAACTGGTACGTTTTTCGATGGATGAAAAGCTGATGGTCATCAAAGACGGAAACATAGTTATGACCAATGACGGCCTTGATGAATCGAATGCCGATCATGACCGCATAAAATCCGAACTTCTAAAGAGAGACGAAACGATACGTCTTGACGATTGTGAAGCCAAAGTCGTTAGCAAACAGCTTAGCGACGGTTCGATCGTATTTCGGTTTATCAAAACCAATGTCAAAACGGCCGGCAACCTGATGGCCAAACACCAACAGTCGATAGGCTCATCCTTTAAAGAGAATCAAGCGATGTTTGCCATGCTTCTCAACGAGCTGGGGCAAATGGAAAAAGAAGCCGAATCGACGGTCAAAGATGCCGACAGCGGGCTTGAGCTCATAAAAGAAAGCGTCGAGAAAGTCGATTTGGTAGCCCACAGTATGCAAGATGCCACCGCACGGACCGACAGTCTTTATGAAAGAGCCGGAGAAATCTCAAATGTTGTAAGCCTGATTACCGATATTGCTGATCAGACAAATCTGTTGGCTCTTAATGCCGCGATCGAAGCGGCACGTGCCGGAGAGCACGGCCGAGGTTTTGCGGTGGTTGCGGATGAAGTCCGCAAGCTGGCTGAACGTACCCAGAAAGCGACCAGAGAAATATCCGTTGTCGTCAAAACCATGCAGCAGGAAACAGACGACATCAAAAATACAACCGAAATCCTGAATTCTGAAACGGATAATCTGAAGACTTTTATCTACAAAACCGCTGAAAAAATAGAAAGCTTCAAGTCCAATGCGATTCAAACCACACATGAAGCCGATACCATCGGCGCACAAGTGTTTGTCGCCTTGGCAAAACTCGACCATGTGATCTACAAAAACGACGTCTATGCTCTCATTTTTGGTGAAGAAAACGGCTTCAGCGCAGCTACACACCAGGAGTGCCGACTTGGAAAATGGTATGGAGACGCCCACAATAAATTCCGCCATACCTCTACATTCAAAACCCTTGAATCTCCCCACAAAATGGTACACGACAAGGCCAACTGGCTGGCGCAGAAGTGTAGCGGAACGTCGGTCATGTGTTCGAAAAATGAGATCGAAAAGATGGTCGATGAGATCGAAACGGCCAGCATGGACGTTTTCCGGATATTGGATGATATCTTGCGCGAATATACCGATAAACTCCATGTCACATTCAGACTCTGAAAAAGGAGTCTCGCCGCTTTTATAGCTTCCCCTCCGCCTCCCACGGTGCTGGGCGGCCGACATTGGCGAATACGGGATTTCGGAATGCGTATTTGAGATCTTCAGCGAGGTTGAGCAGACCGTTGTAGCCGCCGTAACTCGTTTTTTTCTCCTGATTGACGTCGATAAACGAGATTTTTTTCTTGATCGCCGTGTAGAGGCTCCGCCCTCCCGCGAGGAGGATATGCGCTCCCGTCGCATCGATGATTTTTCCCTGCTCGGCAGCGGGCTTTGTCATCAAAACGCCGTTCTCCCCCAGATACTCCCGCGCTTTGTCGATGTCGTCCTGCGTCGATTTGGCGATGCTCGTCGCCACCACCTCGATCCCCAGATCCTGCAACCCCGACGCGATCGACCACGCCTTGTTCCCCCCGGTGTTGAGCACCGCTTTTTTCCCCTCGAAGAGGGCTTTGTACGGGGAAATTTTTGCTTCCAACGCCGCTTCTTCCTCGGCGATCACCGCTTCGGCGCGCGCCATCAGGGCGGGATCGCCCAGCGCGGTGACGATCTCCCGTATCGCCACCGTCGTGTCCCGTTTGCCGTAAAAGGAGACCGAAATCCACGGGATGCCGTAGCGCTCCTCCATCTTGCGCGTCAGGGTGACGAGCGATTTGGCGCAGACGATGACGTTGAGCTTCGCGTAGTGGGCCGTGCGGATGTCCCCTACCCGCCCGTCGCCGCTCATCGAGCTGAGGACGCGGATGCCGATTTTCTCGAACAGCGGGAGGTACTGCCACATATCCCCCGTGACGTTGTAATCGCCGATCAGGTTGATGTCGTAGGGGGTCGTAACCTCGGGCTCTTTGGTGCCGATCAGGTGTTCGAGAACCGCCTCCCCCGCCAGACGCGATCCGAGATTCTTGCTCCCGACGAATCCTGGAGCATGGACTGGGACGACGGGGATGCCGTGGCGTTCGGCCCCGGCGCGGCATACCGCGTCGATGTCATCCCCCACGAGCGCCGTCACGCAGGTCGAATAGACGAAGATCGCTTCGGGGCGGTAGTGTTCCATGATGTAGTCGATCGAATCGGCCAGCCGCTTGTCCCCGCCGAAGATGACGTCGTTCGTCGTGATCCCCGTCGTGAATCCCATCTGTGTATGATCGCGCCCTGTGTACGACGTTTTTGTCTCACGTGTTTCCCACGATGCGCCCAAACACGTCTGAGGGCCGTGGACGAGATGGACGGCATCGGCATAAGGAAAAAGGGAAATCTGCGCCCCGTCAAACGCGCACCCTCCCGCCGCAAGGCCCGGCTTGGGTTTGTCGCACCCTTCGCCCGGTTTTTTGTCTTTACTGTGGGAGCAGGCGCTCTCGTTCATGAGTTCTTTGATTTTTGCACGGCTGACCATAGAAAGCTCCTTGGTGTAGTGCCCTATGCAATGCAAATTTTGTACGAGAAAAAAAATGTTTTCGGTTTAGAAATTGAATTCAGCATACTCAGGCGGAGCTGTCCATATCAGATAGATCATCTATATGATACAGTTTTTAGCCCTCAAGTTCGCAGTAGTTTTTGTCCGAATACGCATCCCTGATCGCCAGGAACTCCTCCAGGTGGTTGAAAAAAATGTCTATCAGTACGGGATCGAAATGCTTTCCGCGCTCATCTTTGAGCAGGTTCAGAATCCGATCGGTTTCCCATGCTTTTTTGTAGCAGCGGTCGCTTCCCAGGGCATCAAACACATCCGCCAGCGCCGTGATGCGGCCGAAGACGTGGATCTCTTCCCCTTTCAAGCCTCGCGGATAGCCCGAACCATCAAATTTTTCGTGATGTTCATGGGCGATGATGGCGGCGGCTTTGAGCATCGGCCGTTCGGAATCTCTGAAAAGGTCATAGCCGATTTTGCTGTGGCTGCGCATGATCTCCCACTCTTCGCTCGTCAGCGATCCGGGCTTGTTGAGAATATGATCCGGAATCCCGACTTTCCCGATGTCGTGCATCGGGCTGGCGCTGGCCAGCATATTGATCTCCTCCGTCGAAAGGCCGTAATTTTTGGCGAGCAGTCGTGAATATTCGGCGACACGGCGCACATGGTACCCCGTTTCTCGGCTGCGGGTTTCGCCGATCTCACCAATACGGTTGATCATCTCCTGCTGGGTCTGTTCGAGTTCCTCGTGCAGACGGATCGTTTTGGTGATGTCGCTGCGGATCGCGATAAATTCTTCGATTTTCCCTTTATGGTCGAGGATCGGGTTGATCGTCGCATCGACCCAGTATGGTGAGCCGTCTTTGGCTTTGTTTTTGACGACACCGTGCCATGCGTCCCCGCTCAAAATCGTCTTCCACATGGACTCGAAGACCTCTTTGGGCGTCTCTTCATGCCGGACAATGCGGTGCGGTTTCCCGATCAGCTCTTCGCGGCTGTATCCCGATATCGCGCAGAACTGGTCATTGATGTAGGTTATGCGCCCTTTGCGGTCTGTTTTGGAAACAATGCTGCTGCGGTCTACGGCATTTTTGTACTCGTCGAGGAGCTTGATATTTTTTCGGATACTCTCAGATATCCGATATCCGAACCAGAAAATGAGGACAATGATCAGCGACAGCAGAACCGCCACCCGCATCAGGGTATTTTGCGCGTCGACGATACGGCTGTCCAGTTTTGATTCAATCATCGCAATGTTGTAGCGTTCGATCTTGCGCAGTTTTTCGATCGACGTGCTGGAGAGTTCAAACCATGACTCAGGATTCATTCGGATCATCCCCACGCGGTTGACGATCGCCAGATCGATAACCCGCAGCATCGTCTCGACATCAGGGCCTGAAAAATTGGTATCATAATACTTTTTCAGCTGGGATGACGCCAGCGTCTCGAAACGGCTCGATGCCGTGTCGTATTCCCCTTTGGCAAGTATGAGATGGATATAGAGATCGTCGTCCATCGACCCTTGCCAGAAAGCGGTATTCAGACCTGAACGCATCTGGGCAAGCGTCTCTTTGATCGCCATAAGATTCGTGTAGGCCTGAAAATCATTGCGCAGCGAAACGTCGCTGACAGTAAGGACTATCGCCAGGTAATCCGAACGCATCTGCCCCACCAGACGCGTGTAATATTCAAAAGACTCAATCGGGGTGATAGCATACGAATCGATTTTGGTTCTGTATGTCCCGAGCGCTTTGAGCTCCGGATTGCACGGTCCGGGGCGTATCCCCTGTGCTTTGATAAGGGCAGAAAATTTTTGAAGCGCACGATCGGTTTTAACGCGCTGTTCCAGAAGGAGCGTTGGGTCATATTTCCCTTTTCCAGCCAGATAACCGCTGCTGCGTCCCCTCTCTATCTGAAGTTCCTGCATCAACACGGCAACATACTTGATTTTCTCGATCTGAAGCGCGAGTTTGTTCAACGCCTGCATTTGCGTGTACAGATGATAACCGTAAAAAAGTGAGCCCAGGACAACAATGACCATCGGAACAGCGAGCAAAAGACGCATGCGGTTGATAATAGTTAAAGAGAATATTTTATTGAGAATGTTTTTCATAAATAGAATTCTATCCTAGAATCCACAATAGTGATTCAAAAATTTTATAGTGATTTTTTTTGTTAAAAATAGAAAAAGATATTTTGAAATGATGTTTTAGAGAACCAGCTGATACCCGATGGAAGAATACGTTTGGATCAGTTCTTTATAGGTTTTGGCGCGCAGCAGTTTGATGAGGGTGCGCAGATTGGCAATCGTACTTTCACCGTTTTTGGAGATGATTTGCAGCAACTGATCATACGGTACCACACGGTTTTTGTAATGTATCAATGCCTCCAGCAACAAAATCTCCTGCTGCATCAGCGGAATCTGCCGATCATTCCGAGAGAGCTTTTTGGCATTCGCAACATAATGAAACCCCTGCCCCAGATCGATCGTGCCGTCTTTGTTCAAAAGGTAGTTCCGGACCCTGAAATAGAGTTCGCTGGCATCAACCGGCTTACGGAGCACATCATCTCCTCCGACCTGAATCATTTTATCGTCAATCTCCGTTTTGTTCACCGCGGACATGAAAATGACAATCGTATCGGCAAGCCCCAGGTCATTTTTGATCCGTCTGCATGCCTCATATCCGTCCATACCCGGCATGAGAATGTCCATCAAAATGATGTCCGGTTCTTCAGCACGTGCTATTCGGACCGCTTTTTCTCCGCTATCGGCCTCCAGCAATTGAACGAAGCTTAGTTTCTCGAGAACGCGGGCGACAAGATCACGGGTCTCGTCATCATCATCGACAATCAGAATTTTTTGAGGCACTGTTTTCATAACGGGTATCTTAATGGAGATTATGCGTGCATTGTAACTATTCTAGCCTACAGTAGGCACGCGTTGCAATCTTATCGACGAAATATGAGCATAATGTGAGCTATATCGATGGTTTTATTCCTTTTTTTAATGATAATCTGTGTTGTTTTTTTCTAAAATATCCCGTCACTACAGTTTTGCCAAGGAGACGCATTCGTGTATTTAATCCAGCAGAGACTGGCGGAAGCCACCCGAGCGATGCATCAGCGCATCGAAGACAACCCCTTCGTCCACGCACTGAACGACCACCTTCCCCTCGAACCCTCCTATCGGTGGCTTTTGTCGAGTCTCCATCCCTTTGTCCAGGGCGCAGAAGAGTGTCTGAAAACCTTTTTGGCCCGGCGGAGCGAATACGACGTTTTGCGACGGTGCCGCCTCGCTTTGCTGGAGAACGATCTCGCCCTCATGGAAATCACCCACGAAGCCTCCGAAAACGGCTCTTTCGATTCGATACAAACTCCGATGGAAGCCCTCGGTCTCTTGTACGTTCTCGAAGGTTCCCGAAAAGGGGGACAGTTCATCGCCCCGCTCCTGCAGCGCACCGAACCGCATCTGCCGGTGAGTTATCTGCGAGGATACGGGGAGGCCACGGATGAGGAGTGGGAACGTTTTTGCCAATTGCTGGAGCGGCACACTCTCCCCGAAGAGCAGGAGGAAATCGTCTCGGGGGCGATAAAGGCGTTTGAGATACTTGAGAGGATCTTTCATGAACACCGGTAACGCGGATCTGGATCAGTGTGCGCAGGAGCCTATCCATATCCCCTCGGCCATCCAGCCGCACGGTTTTTTTCTCGCCATCGATCCTGAAAGCGAACGGATCATCGCGGCCAGCGACAATCTCGATCGTTTTTTCACCTTTTCGGCGCAGTCAATCATCGGCAAACTTCTGGCCGCTTCTTTCCCCGATTTGAGCACATGGATTCAAACCTCTGGCTCCGCCCCCCTGCCGGCCCTATTTACCCTCTCAAAGAAAAGCGGAAACGGTCGTTTTGTCGTCACGCTGCACCGAACGCCCAATTATCTGATTCTCGAAGGCGAACCGGCCGTTCAGGAAGATGAGCTCCCCGATCATCTGGCCCAGTCGCTCATCGAGGAGGTGATCGGACTGAGCGCCGCTTCCTCCGTCGAGGAACTTTGTTCGCTGGGGGCACGCTCGATCTGGCGCCTGAGCGGATTTGATCGTGTCATGGCCTACCGGTTCGAAGAGGATTTCCACGGCTGCGTGATTGCGGAAGCCAAAACAGCACGGATGGACACGTACCTGCATCACCATTTTCCGGCATCCGATATCCCCGCACAGGCACGTGAACTCTACCGGAGAAATCTGATACGCTACATCGCCGACGCTTCCTATACCCCCGTTGCACTGATCAGCAGTGCAGCCGAACCGATCGATATGAGCGACAGCCATCTGCGCAGCGTATCCCCCATCCACCTCGAATACCTCCGAAATATGGACGTCGCCTCTTCGATGAGCCTTTCGATCGTCATCAACGGCGAGCTGTGGGGGCTTTTTGCGTGCCATCACAGCGCCCCAACCCGGCTCTCTTCCGCTACCCGCCGCTACTGCGAAAACTTTATCCGCGTGTTTAACGCACTCCTCCAAGACAAACTCAACGCTGAAACATCGCACCGTTTTTTTCGCCTCAAAAACCATCATGACACCCTCAAAGAGGCCTTCCAATCCCTCTGTGATCATTCCGGCCCTATGTTTGCATTTCAGACGTTGGCGGCGTCATGGCTCCATGCGCTCGACAGCGACGGTGTCTGCATGATTTTCCAGGAAGAGACATCCTCGTTCGGCACCACTCCGCATGCGACAGAGATCCAGGCGTTGTCCACCATGATCAACCCATTGCGCACTGATGGCATCTACTGCTCTGCATCGCTTGGGACCGATTTTCCCGCATTGACACCCTCAGAGCCTCTGGCCGGAGTGGTCAGTATCCTCGTCTCCCATACCCCCCGATGCGAACTTCTGTGGTTTCGGCAAGAATGGATCAGGGAGCTCACCTGGGCCGGCAATCCGGACAAGACGCTCCAAAGCGATGCTGCACTCCGTATTTCGCCGCGTAAATCGTTCGAGGCGTTTACCGTTCTCCAGGAAGGAAAAAGCCGTCCATGGACGCCATCGCACCTGCAAATACTGCCGCTGTATAAAGATTTTGGCCCGATCCTCCAGCTTTATACCGCCCGCCAAACGATGATGCGTCAGGATCAGCTGCTGATCCAGCAGGCAAAAATGGCGATGATCGGGGAAATGATCGATGCCATAGCCCACCAGTGGAGCCAGCCGATCAACTCTCTGTCGCTGCTGATCAGCGGATTGTCCTACATGACCGACAACGGCAGTCTTGATGCCAAACAGCTCCGAAAAATTCAGCAGCAGGGGATGGACAAAATTTACTTCATGGTCGACACACTCGACGCATTCCGAAATTTTTTCAAACCCGACCAGAGCCGGCACTCTTTTTCGATGACGCAATCGATACGGGAGGTCGCCGATCTTTTTATGCAGCAGTTCAAACTTCTTGGCGTAGAGCTCACCATCGATGACGATCCAGCCCTCATCATGGGATATTCGAATGAATTCAAACAAATCATCCTGAGTCTGCTGGCCAATGCCAACGATGCGCTGAGAGACCGCAAAATCCCCCATCCGCAGATCCGATGCCGCATTGAACACCGTTCCGAGGATCTGACGCTCCGGATTTCCGATAATGCGGGAGGGATAGACGAAGCGTATCAGGAAAAGATATTTGCCCCCCACTTCTCGACCAAAGAGTACGGCAGCGGCAGCGGCCTCTACCTCGCACGGCTGATCATCGAAGAGCACTTCGGCGGGACCATAACGGTCGCGAATGACGAATACGGTGCCTGCTTTACGCTGACTTTCCCGGTGGATTCTCAGCTCAGAAAAACTCAATCTCCTGATTCATAGACGAGTCGCTCTCGCTCAGCATGATCTGCAGCTGTGCGATCGAGCTGATCAGGGTTTTATCGAGATAATGGATGTCTTCGGCATTCTGGTGGACGAACACGCTCATTCGCCAGAACGACAAGTCGTTGATGATGGCTTTGATGTATATCATGACGGCCCCCACATTTTCCTCGCCGATCTCTTCCAGTGATGTTTTCTCCAGAATGTCGATCAGCATGGCCAGCGCATAGGTCAGTTCTTCAAATTCCACGAGCTGATGGAGTACTTTGAGATAGTTGTGAAACAGTACTACGAGATTATGGTAGGTCCCGTTGCCGATCTCTTCGGAGAGATCCAGGGACGCAAGCGTCTCTTCCTCGATCTCGCTCAACTCTTCCATCATCGCATAATCGACATCCACTTCCATCAGATAGTCGAATGCGGAGGTCTGCTGCGCCGTTCCATCCGAATCAGCGGGCACAGAGCTGAAATCCGCGTCACAGGATGTCACTGAGGGGGCAATCGAACACGTCTCCTTCGCACTCTCTTTGAGGTAATGCAGATGGATATACTCCCGTATGACGCCGATAAAATTATGGTCAATCAGCCAGGATATCTCCTCCATCGTTTCCGAATCAAGGATGTGGTGCTCGATCATGTTCAGGAGGAAGGCGTTTTTGAAATTCACGCAGATGACAAAAACGTCGTCCAGAGGAATGTCCTTTTTCTCGAAAAAAGCGAGCATGACACAGATGATCGGGCAGTTTCCGTGTTCGTTTTGGCGGCGTAAAATTCCCAATACGTATTTGATCACTTTGGTGCCGAAATACCGCCCGAAAAATTCAGGAGTTATGCGGTGGCGATGCAGCGTCTCGCGTACATCCCGGTGGGATACCCATCGCTGCAGAAGCTCATCCGATGTTCGTTCAAACGTATCGAGATGAGGGTACAGATGCGGGAAAGTCATGGGGCTTTTGTTCATATTGTGATTACCGTTATTGAAAAATAGTCTTATTCGACAGATTGTAGGACGGAAGTGTGAGTTTTTTATAAGTGCGGATCGAAAAATCGATTCACACGTCTAGAGATCGGTTTGAAACAGATGAACGTCACGCTGAGGATAAGGGATGGTTATCCCTTCTTCTTTGAGAGCCTTGTAGATCAGCAGATTCACCTCATACTGGAATTTGAAAAAATTCCGGGTCGGGACCCAATAGCGGATACCGATCTCCACAGCGCTTTCGCCGAATTTCTGGATTCCGACGATCGCCGAGTTTTCGTTGGAAACGTTTTCATAGCGGTCGATGACCTCTTTTATCACACTGATCGCCTTGTCCGCGTTGTCGTGGTACGAAATGCCGACACTCGATTCGACGATGCGATAGTTGAACGAGTTGACGATCACCTCCCCGATCATGTGTTTGTTCGGAACGGTGATCAGCTCCTCATCCTCGGTACGAAGGGTCGTATAGGCCAGCTTGATCTCTTCGACCTCCCCGTAGACGCTGTTGACCAGAATCGTATCTCCGATTTTGAAAGGACGGGTGATGATCAGCGATATCCCTGCGGCGTAGTTGGCAACGCTCCCCTGGATCGCCAGACCGGCGGTCAGGAAGACCGCACCGACCGCCGCGATAAACGGCGCGATCGATATCCCCAGTTTTCCGATGGCTACGACGACCATCGCACCGAATATGAGAATGCGCACGCCGTTGGCGGCGAATTTCCCCAGTGTCGGGTCAAAATCGTGTTTCGTGAAAAATCTCATCAAAAAATTGAAAACGTATTTGGACAAAAACCATCCGATCAGGACGATGATGAGCGCGCCGATGATCTGAATACTGTAATTGGCAAAAAAATCGATCGTTTTATTGTAAAACTGCTGAAAGAAAGCTATTTCCTGTTGCATGGGGATATTCCTGTGTTTTAGACGAATTATACACCATGCGGGAAATGTTGCCGCACCCTTGAAACCTCTTATCCCAGATTGGGACGCACTTGATTGCGGCCATTGTCTTTGGCCTCATAGAGCATCGCATCGGCCCGGTTGATCAGGCTCTCGTCCGTATCCTCGTTTCTGAGTTCGGCGACGCCGAAACTGCAGCTCATCTTCCCGTGTGCGAAGGGATACTCTTCGACCATGATACGCAGCTTTTCGGCCAGATCGGCTGCCTGTATCAGATTGGTATGGGGGAGCACGACCACAAACTCTTCTCCGCCCCACCGTCCGACGATGTCGCTTTCGCGCAGCCGGTTTTTCATCAGGGCGCTCAGGTCGATAAGCGCCCTGTCCCCCATGCGGTGCCCATAGGTGTCGTTGATCTGTTTGAAGTGGTCGATGTCGAAAAAGATGACGCAGAGGGGATACCCCCCGCGTCGGGCGTGTTTGACCAGATAATCGATCTGACGGATCAGGTATGCACGGTTGGCGATCTGGGTCAGCTTGTCGGTGTTGGCATTTTTGACCAGCAGCGCGTGCTGCTTACGCAGACGATAAATAAAATAGGTGATAAATGCGACGGCCAAACCGATCAAAAAAGCCGCGAAAAGAAGCAGCGTGATTAGATTGTTTTTCAGTTTGACGATCTGCATGTCTTTTTGATACACCAGTATATAGCCAACACGTTTTTTGTCAAAACTCTCCAGCGGATTGAGCAGCAGCAGGTAGCCCGTCCCCTCAAAAACAAGGGGGATAATGTGATGTTTTCCATCCCCCGCTATCCTCTCGAAATCATGACGGTAGAGGGCATTGAGCTGATCCATGAGCAGTTGTGGATAAAGGGGGTTGTGATGACCGTTGACCCGCTTGTCGTTAACATACCCTGGGCTGAGTGGCGAAGGGAAATAATTGAACCTCTCATTGGCAAAAACCTTTTTGTCGATGACATTCTTGTCCAAAATCAGGTCGTATTTGGCGTCGGTAATCTGTTGCGCAAGTCTGCGGACTGCATCAAACGAATAGGAGAGTTCTACAGTGCCGATAAATTCGCCCCGTTCAAACAGCGGAAATACGTGGCGAAATCCGTTAAATATCCTCCCCTCTTCAAATCCGTTAACCTGACGGTGCAGACGGTTGACGCTGTCGATGGAGGGGCGAACCCCCTGAAGTGAATCGCCGAATTTTTCCGGGCGGTGAAACCGCAAAAAACTGACCGATCCGGGAAGATGAAAATGGAGCTGCCGCACGTCATGCGTTTCCAGCGAGCCGTATAAACGGGCCAGATGGGCATACAATTCGCAGCGCGCCAAATCCTGCTCCTTTTCACTGCCCCGCGCCGCACGTCTCATCAGCCCGATAACGTGCGGAGTGTTGATGACGGAATCGAACATCGTTTTGGCGATCGTATCGTAGCCGAGTTTGAGCGATTCGATCTGAACGTCCGCCGTTTTGACCCGGCTTTGGAGATAGAGCATTTTTTCGCGCTCATAACGGTCGATGAAAAAATAGGAAACAATACCGCCGATTGTCAGAAACAGTACCATAAAAAAAGCAATATAGGGGAACAGTTGTTTTATTTTTTCTTTCACGCGCAGCCCTCTCCGGAAAAACAGTTTGTCATTTAAGATATAATCGTTACGGAATGATAGTTCATTAATGTGTTGAAAATGTTTCTTTAAACTTAATGTAGTATAAAATAAAATTCTCTGCTATGTACGTAGCAATTTTTCGAACATAAGGCCGACCTTGCAGCAAAACCGTTCCCAGTCCGTTTTGATCGTCGAAGATGACCCTGAAAGCAACGATAACCTCCGTTCCCTCCTAAATCACACATTCGATGACGTTATAAGCGTGTATGATGGCGCAGAGGGGTTGAAAGCGTATCGCCTCTATCGCCCCGACATTGTCATCACCGATATCGAGATGCCGGGGATGGACGGGTTGGAACTCATCCGTACGATCCGCAAGATCGATCCGAACTGTTTCGTCGGGGTATTGACCTCCTATTCGAATCAGCACTATCTTCTCCAGGCCGTATCGCTGAAACTTGACACCTATATTCTCAAACCCATCACCTCCGCCAAACTCACCGCATTGGTGAGCGATATTCGCATGTTTCGCAAACGGCTGACGCACCATCGTCTTCCCATTCATCAGGACGTTTATTACGATTCGAAAGGGAAAATCGTCGTGGACGGCGAGCGGCGTATATTTCTGACCCATTCGGAAATTATTCTGCTGGAGCTTTTTTTGTATTACCGGGGAGAAGCGCTCTTATACGATACGATCGAATACGCCCTCTACGGCACCGCAGAAAGAAGCCGAAACGCGATAAAAATACTTATCAGCCACCTGCGCAAAAAAATCCCCGGTCTGACGATCCGCTCCATTCCGAAAATAGGATATCGCTTTTCATGAAAAACACTCATGAGCATGGCGCCGATGCGGCGCTGCTGGAGCTGATCAACCAAACAGACGACAAACTCTCTTTTGTCGACAGGGACTACATATACCGTGCCGTCAATCAGGCCTATGTCCAGCTTTTCAACAGACCTGCCGATGACATCATCGGACAGCCAATCTGGAACATCATGGGAACGGATGCTTTCGAGAAAGTGGCCAAACCCTATCTGAACCGCGCTTTGAAAGGTGAAGAGATTTCGTATGAAGCATGGTTCGATTTTTCCTCTGCCAAGCGCACCTATATGATCGTCCGCTACCGCCCCTATTTTGACCCGAAAGGAAACGTCGGCGGAGTCTTCGTCACTGCAACCGATATTACCGAGCGCAAACGGCTGGAAGAGGAAAAGACACTCTACGAACAGCTGATGATCACCCAATCACGGATGGCCCATCTTGGAGAAATGATGGCGTTCATCGCCCATCAGTGGCGGGGGCCGCTGAACACACTCAGCACCTATTTGCTCCGTTTCAAAATGGAATTCGGATGCCATTTCGAGCATCCTCACCATAATTTGCTGGATCGGAGCGAAAAGGTGCTCATAAACATGTCGGAGGACATCGAAGAACTGTACCGCTTTTATAACCATAGCGACCACAACAACGACGTACGGATAAAGACCTCTGCCGAGCAGGCTGTTTCCTTGTTGGAACACCGCCTCAACGCAGAAAAAATCCGTATCCTCATCACCATTCCGCAGGAGTACGCACTCTCTTATCATCAAAGCCATCTGCTCCACATTTTCACCGTTTTTCTGGAAAACGCGCTGGATGCATTCAGCAGCATAGAGCGTTCCGAGAAACGGATTGAGATAGGCGCTTACGAGGATGAATACTCCCTTTTTGTCGAAATCAGCGATAACGCGTCAGGGATTGATCCGGCCATAGCGTCCCGATTGTTCGAACCGGGGATCTCGACCAAAACCGTTCCGGGCCATGGACATGGCCTCTATTTTGTCCGAAAACTGCTCTTTGAACATTTAAACGGTGCATTGGAACTGCTCCCCTCTTGCGAAGGAGCCCGTTTTCGGCTGAGGATTCCAAAAACCTTCTGATAGCCGGTGCACTGAAGCGCCGGAAAATCCCCTAAAAACACACCGCACTTTCGCATATCTTTGCACAAAAATATCCCCAAAAACTATAGAATTAATATTGCACTATATGTTATAATCCTTACAATTTTGTAAGAAAGTGAGTGAAAATGCCGTACGTCAAAGAAGTCTTCGACTATCTCAAAAGAACAAGCCCCTCCCAAACCGAATTTTACCAGGCTGCCGAAGAGGTCCTTGAATCTCTGCGCCCCCTGATGGAAAAATATCCGAAATACCGCGAGCACAAAATCATCGAGCGGATCGTTGAGCCGGAGCGCCAGATCCTCTTCCGCGTCAACTGGGTCGATGACAAAGGCGAGATCCAGGTCAACAAAGGATTTCGTATCGAGTTCAACTCTGCCCTTGGACCCTACAAAGGGGGATTGCGTTTCCACCCGAGCGTCAACGCGGGGGTTATCAAATTCCTCGGGTTTGAGCAGATCTTCAAAAACGCCCTGACCGGTCTTCAGATCGGCGGAGGAAAGGGGGGGAGTGATTTCAATCCCAAAGGAAGATCAAATCGTGAAATCATGCGCTTTTGCCAGGCGTTCATGAGCGAGCTTTTCCGCCACATCGGAGCGACAACCGACGTTCCCGCAGGTGACATCGGGGTAGGCGGCCGTGAGATCGGATACCTGTTCGGTATGTACAAAAAACTGGCGAACAGCTACGAGGGTGTTCTGACCGGCAAATCGCTCAACTGGGGTGGATCGCTCGGACGTACCGAAGCGACCGGATACGGCGCCGTCTATTTCGCCAAATACATGCTCGAAGACCGCAACGAAACCCTCAACGGAAAAATCTGTACGGTTTCCGGTTCGGGCAACGTTGCGATCTACACGATCGAAAAACTGTACCACCTCGGAGCGCTTCCGGTTACGTGCAGCGATTCATCGGGGATGATTTACGACGCGGAGGGGATCGATCTGGAACTTCTCAAAGACCTCAAAGAGGTCAGACGCGAACGCCTGAGCGAATACGTCGCCAGCAGACCGAACGCCAAATACACACCGGTAGAAGAGTACCCCGCAGGTCGCAACGCCGTATGGTCGGTTCCGTGTTTCGCGGCGTTCCCGAGCGCAACGCAAAACGAACTGAACCTCGAAGATGCAAAAGAGCTTCTCAAAAACGGTTGTATCTGCGTCAGTGAAGGGGCGAACATGCCATCAACGCTGGATGCGGTTCACGCCTTTATCGATGCCAAAATCTGCTACGGTCCGGGTAAAGCGGCCAACGCCGGCGGTGTGGCGACGTCACAGCTTGAAATGGCGCAAAACGCCTCGATGGTGAGCTGGACATTCGAAGAAGTCGATGCCAAACTGGCCCAGATTATGAAAAACATCTACATCAACGCGAGCGAAACAGCTGCCGAATTCGGTCAGCCTACCAACCTCGTTTTGGGTGCCAACATTGCCGGTTTCCGCAAAGTTGCCGACGCGATGATCGAGCAGGGGCTTGTCTAAACCCCTCCCCTTGCAGCATCTCTAACCCGGCCGATCCTTTTTGGATCGCCCCTTTTCTGGGCTAAGCATCGTACATCCGCGTATAATACTCATGCACCATCCGCCCCGTATCAAACGCATTATGGACATCGTTCATCGCATTGTTCATGATTTTGACCCACTCTTTCGGCTCGTCATAATAGCACGGAAGAATCTTCCCTTCCAGAATATCCATCAGATTTTTGTTGTCCAGCCGATCCTGCACGTCTACCGGAAGCGTATGCTCCTGCGGAGGAATCGTAAAAGCGTTCAGTCCGTCTTTGGCAAACTCCGGATGCCATCCGTCATTGATCGAAAAATGGATGGAGCCGTTCATGCTTGCCGTCATTCCGCTCGTCCCGCTCGCTTCCCGGGTGATCCGCGGCGTATTGAGCCACAGATCGCTCCCCTGCTTCAGCATCCGTGAAAGATCCAGTTCATAGCAGGTCAGCACGGCGATCCGCGGGTAATGGTGGGAGAGTTTCTCCAGTTCATTAAAAATATTGATGGCATCGGAATCAAAAGGGTGCGGTTTCCCCGCCCAGATCATCTGCACCGGATAATTGTCCTGGGTAATCAAACGGATAAACCGCTCCATGTCGTATTTGATCAGTCCGGGACGCTTGTACTCCGTAAAGCGGCGCGCCCAGACAATCGTAAAAACTTCGGGATCGAACATTTTCCCCGTCTGGTCGGCCACCTCGGAAAAAAGAAGTTTTTTCAAGTGCTTTTTGCGTGCGATCACTTCGTAGTTTTCATGTTCGTCAAGGGCACGCAAAAGAGTCTTGTCGGTCCAGAAACGGCGGTTCTGGGCGTTGGTGATCGAGATGATCGGACATATCCCCTCGTACGCGCTCCACATCCTGTTCGCAACCTCTTCGTGCAAAGCCGAAACCGCATTGGCGATCTTGGCGCTGCGGAGAGCTCCGAGGGTCAGGCTGAACGTGTTCTCGTTCTCGTATCCCATGATTCGGCGCGCTTCACTGAGACTGACCGATCCGAAAAAACCCATTTCGTACAGAAAATCGATGTCATGCTCTTCATTCCCCGCTTTTTCGGGGGTGTGCGTCGTAAAGACAACCCGGCGGCGCACCTGATCCATGTCACGGTAGCGGGCGTAAAGCTCATAAACCATCGGCAGGGCATGCCCCTCGTTCATATGGTGGATATCGACACCGCAATCAATGGCGTCGAGCATCCGGGCCCCGCCGATCCCCAAAACGATCTCCTGAGCCACTCGGGTCCGTTCGTTGGCGTCGTAAAGCTTGTGGGTAATGGTACGGGAGAGAAAGTCATTTTCATCGGTATCGGTCGAAAGGAAAACGATCGGGGCCGTCCCGAAAATCCCGGGGCGGAGCATATACCCTTTCACGACGACCGATTTTCCGTTGATGACCACCGTTACACGGGGCGAAAGCTCTTCAAGAAAATAGTAGTATTTGCGCGTAAACTCCACTTTCAGGGTGCGGTCTTCGTTGCGCCCCTGATCGTAATATCCGAAACTCCACAAAATCCCGACACCGATGGCATTTTGTTTAAGATCGTAGACGCTGCGCATGTGCGAACCCGACAGAAAACCAAGCCCTCCGGCATAAACTTTCAAGGCCTGATGGACGCCGAATTCCATCGAATAATAGGCTACTTTGGTCTGATAGCGCTCGTTGAATTCATAATCGTGATATGACATCCGCTTCCTTGCTCGTTGAAAATGATACGTTACTCTATTTTAGCCAAAAATCCGGCCGTATCAGCAAACCTGCACCGATGAGAGGGGCATCTTCGAGATCCCCTTCGACGATGCGGCACTCTTTCCATGAGGGCGAAAACGTCCGAACGGCGGCGGCAGTTCGTATCCGCTCCCTGAGGCGGGGGTTGTGTTCAAATATCCCTCCCCCTATCACCAGATATTCAGGGTTATGGAGGGTAATCATCAGCGAGGCGGCAAACGCAAGCGCCTCTTCCGCCGTTTCGGCAATCCGCTGTTCGGCCTCGCTCCCCCTCAGCAGCCATTCGTCCAGTGAGCCCTCGGAGAGACGGTAGTATCCGCGGTGCTTGTCGATACCGCTGCCCGAGGCAAAAAGTTCCAGACAGTCCATTTTGCCGCAGCCGCACCGAAACGGTGCCGGCCGGTAGCTGACATGCCCTATCTCGCCCGCCATGTTGTTATGCCCTCGGACGATTCTCCCCTCGCTGATCAGCGCCGAACCCAGCCCGCTCCCCGCATACAGCACCGCTACCGAACCCGAACCAAGGTGCCTCTGATACGCCAAAGCGGCGCATTTGAGATCATTGTCAACGGAGACGCGCAGATCGGGAAAGCGCTGTTCGAGTTCTGCTTGGAGATCGGGAAGCGATACCTCCACATTGGGCGCGGAGAGGATTTTCCCGTGCGACACCTGCCCCGCGAAGGCGATCCCGACATGCCGAAGCTGCGGATGGGTTTCGAGTAGCCCCAGCAGCTGTGTTTCCCAACCTGCCGACGCTGAACGCACCACCTCCCCCTCACCCAGCCGGTACCGAAAATAGGTCCCGCCGACATCAGCCAGAAGGGTCGAATCCATCAGCCGTATATCCGAAAATCGATCGACGGGAAAATGGAATTTTTTCGTTCCAGACGCTCCAGAAATTCGGACTCTACATCAGCGTCCTCCACCATCTCGTACAGACGGTTAAAGTTGCTGATGTGCTCCTTGGTCCGCTCAGTGCTGTATTCCATCGCCGTCCCCGTCGTCATCAGAAAGGCCCAGTCCGAACTTTGCGCCAACAGCAGCTCCCTCGCCATCTGGTTCAGGGCACGTACACGCAAAGAGTCACTCTCATCCATGAACTTCCCGGCGCATTCGCACATACGGTCGCTCATCAGGTGAAGATGTCGGTATATCCAGTCGTTCCCGCCGTTAATCCATACATCGAAATATCCCCTGTCACCCCATGACGAGGGGTTGGGAAAGACCACCTGGTTCTGGGGGTACAGATCGAGGTACTGACGTGCGTTGATCGCCTCAATCACCCCGTGCTCATGGCACTCTTTGAAAAAATAGTACAGAAAATCGGGCCCCTCGAACCACCAGTGGCCGAACAGTTCGGCATCATAGGGGGAGACGATCATCGGCGGGCGGTCCATGAACCCGCTCAGATAATCGATCTGTTTTTCGCGGTTGAAATGAAAATTTTGTGCGTGCGATTGTGCCGCTTCCATCGCCTCATAAGGGTTGTAGCGCTGTTTGTCGTTCCCCTCGCCGGTGATTTTGTAGTATTTGAACCCCGTAAACCCGCGCGTTCCGATCGGATCGAGATAGGGGGCGACATACTCGAACGGCAGGTCATACCCGATATCGCGGTAAAAATCGCGGTAGCGCGCATCACCCGGATACCCCTCTTTGGAACTCCAGACCTGCTTGGAGGATTCGGGATCGCGTCCGAACGCGGCCACTCCCTCAGACGTATAGACGGGGGCGAAAACGCCGTATTTCGGCGCGGGGCTAGCGAGGGCGATGCCGTGCGAATCCATGAAGAAATACTCGATCCCCTCGCGCTTGAGGATCGCATCCAGTCCGTCGTAATAGGCGCATTCGGGGAGCCATATCCCTTTAGGCGGCTTGCCGAACGCCTGAGTGTGGACCTTGACCGCCTGTGCGATCTGCACTTCGACCGCTTTTTCGTTGACGCTCATCAGCGGCAGAAATCCGTGGGTCGCGCCGCAGGTGATGATCTCCAGCATCCCGTTACGCTCAAAATGGCGGTATCCGTTCAGGAGGTTCTGACCCAGAAAAGTGTGGTAAAAATCGCGTATTCGGCGGAAACGTTCGTCATAATAGGACGCCGTCTCGTAAAACGGATCCCCTTCGAGCCGCACCAGCTCTTTGGCAGCGAGTTCGCATTGGCGCTCCAGATGCCGTCCGAATTTTTCCATCAGCAGCGTATCGTTGAACATCTCTATCAGCGGAGGGGTCACAGAAACCGTAAGCCGTACATGTACCCCCTCCTCTTCCAGCCGTTTCAGATTGAGAAGGAGGGGAATGTAGCACTCCTCTATCGCCTCGAAAAACCATTGTTCTTCGAAAAAAAAGTCGAATTCGGGATGTTTGACAAAAGGAAGGTGCGAATGGAGCACCCCGAGCCAGTACCCCCGTCTCATCGGTTCTCTTTTGAAACGTGCAGCCCTATGGAGCTGACCATTCTGCCGGATGAGCCGCCTTCCTCATCCGGAAGCGACGCTTTGAGAAGGGGGGTGCCGTTTTTCTCCATCCACCACTCTCCCTTTCTGTACCGGTCGTTGGGAGAGGTCACCTTCTTGGATCGCAGCACGGTTCGGGTCATTCCGTCCGGACCCGTCCATAGCAGCACCGCATGCAGCGACGAAAACGGCTCATGGACGGCGAGATAATAGCTGCCGACATCCCCCCGTACCTCCGCACATTCCACCCGCTCATCCCCGCGCATCACACACAAACTCATCACGCTCCCGCCGTCCATCCCCAGGGCGTGTTTCGTAGCGTCAGAAATTTCCCAGTAGAAAAACAGGCGATGGGGATTGACCATCAACAATGCGCACCTATCCCGATTGTAACGTTCGGGAACACTGTGGTTTCCCGAACCCGGACCCGCTATCCGCTGCGCGAACAGGTCCACCTCGTGTGTATGACTCGAAAAATGGTCTTCTTCCAGACTTTTTTCCATTATTTCCCGCGGTGCCATCTCCACTCCTTTCATGGGTTAAGAGAACGATAAAGAGCCATGTACGCCAACGCCGGCCGGTGCCATGAAAAGTCTTTATTCATATTATAAACGATCAACTCTTTCATCATCGCTTCGTTGCCGTACAGCGACAGCGCTTTGATCAGAGCATGCATAAACGATGCGACGTCGCACTTCTCCATCCCAATCCCGATCCCCGCATACTCCGAAGGAGGAGTTTGGCCAAGATCACTGAAATCGGCCACCGTGTCCCTCAATCCCCCGGTACAGCGAACGATGGGAATGGAGCCGTAGCGCATCGCGATCATCTGGGCCAGACCGCACGGTTCGAATTTAGAGGGCATCAAAAAGAAATCGGAAGCCGCGTAGATGCGCCGACTGAGTGCTTCATCGTATTTCAGGATGATTTTGACGTTCTCATAACGCTGAAGCGTTTTACACAGCGATTCGTAGACGCTCTCGCCGCTGCCGAGAATGACAATGTTCAGCGGGGCATCCTGAACGCTGCGGATCACCTCTACGAGCTCCCTGATCCCTTTTTGCTCCGCCAGCCGCCCCACATACGCCAGCAGGGGGCGGCGGCTATCAGATAGCGACAGTTCGTCGCACAAAGCCTCTTTCTGGCGCTTTTTGTTCTCCAGATGGCGGGCATCGAACGGATGTTCCAGCGAGGGATCGTGCGAAGGGTCGAATTCGGCGGTATCGATTCCGTTGAGTACCCCTGAGAGTTTCGTCTGATGGCGCAGCAGAAAACTCTCCAGCCCCGCTCCGTATTCGGGTGACGTGATCTCCTTCGCGTACGAGGGGCTGACCGTGCTCACCGCATCCGCGTAGGCGATCCCCCCTTTGAGAAAATTGACCTGATCGTAAAATTCCAGCCGTTCCATCGTGAAAAGCTCCCATCCCAGATTCAGCCTCTCGACCGCCTTTTTGGAAAACACCCCCTGAAACGCCAGATTATGGATGCTCAAAACGATACGGCACTCCAGCCTGTAAACGGCTTTGGCCAGCGGAGCCGCCAGAGCGCTTTGCCAGTCGTGCAGATGCAGTACGTCGATGGGGATATGCTCAGCCGCCAAGACACACAGCGCATGGGCGAACATTCCGAAGCGGAGATCGTTGTCGGAGGATTCGTACAGGGTGTCACTGTCGCACAAAAGCGGATGGTAGATAAAATAGGTCTCCATCCCCTCAAAAATAGTATGATATACTTTAATATCAAATGTTTTCTCTCCCAGTTCAAGCGAAAATGCAATGCTTGTCGGCTTGATGCCGAAACGTTCCCTCTCTATCGAACGGAAGAGAGGAATGACCGCAATTGTCTTTTCATATCGGGAGAGTTCTTTGCACAGCCCTCCGACGGCATCGGCCAGTCCTCCGCTTTTAACATACGGAAACAGTTCGCTTGCCGCCATTGCTATCGTCATAAACGCTCCTTGTACAGACGTGCCGCCTCTTCGGGGGGCATCGGGTTGATGGAAATCTGATCTTCGCTCTCCAGCGCACTGATCCCGAACAAACGGGGAACAATCATCAGGTAAAACGTATGATGAACCCCGCTCCCGTGGTTATTTGAAACCGTATCCCTGAAAACCATATTATACGCCACTTTCTCCCCCAGAACCCTTTTGATCAGGGCGATTGAGCGCTGAAGAATCGACGCCAGCGCCTCAATCTGCTCCGGCACCGCATCGGCAAGAGACGCCAGGACGCACCGCGGTGCGATCCGCAATTCGAAAGGGTTTCCCGACGCAAACGGTGCATAGAGGCAAAAGTCCCCCTCGCTCCAGACGACCCGCTCCACCTCCCCGATGCTCATGGCGACCTCATCGAGCACCAGATGGCGGCAGTGTTCGTGATAATACGACTCCTCGCGCTGGAGTATTTGGTCGATGTGCGAGGGGACAAACGGGAATGCCACAATCTGCGTATGCGGATGGACAAGCGTTTCCCCGGCCAGAATACCGACGTTTTTGAAAACACTGATATAAATGATCCGGCTGTCCTTGCGCAGGTCTATGAGGCGTTTGCGAACCATTTTCAGATACGATTCCACCTCCCCTTTTTTCATGACCGCCAGATCCGCATCGTGTTCAGGGGTCTCTATCAGTATCTCATGGGCTCCGAAGCCTCCCCGGCTTGGAAACAGCCCCTCCTGGAATGGTAAAGGGTCCGCTTCGATCGAAACCGCCTTGTAGCGGTTGGAAACGACACGGTTGATCCATCCCGGAGCGTTTCTGGAGCGTTTCGGATCGGAAGCCGTGACATCGATCTCTCCGTCGCTTAGCGCTTCGTTCCCTTCGCAAAAGGGGCATTTTACGATATCTACGCGCATATCATGCGCCTTCAGCGTCGGTTTTTTCAGACGGTGGGGGGCGATAATGACCCACCGGTTTTCGAGAAAATCATAACGGTAGCTGCTCATATCACCCCTTTGCTCCACCGTATGGCTGCATCCAGGTGCATCGGAGGCTCATACGCAAACGCAAAAGCGATCATCACTCCCTGTACCGTCAGCTCTATCCCCTGCTCGCTTTGCGATACCGTTGAAACAGGGTGCAAAAACACGGTGCATTCCCGATTCCACTCAATCTGCATCGTTTCGTTCAAATACGGATCGGCGATCGTCAGCCGGCGGAGATTGTAGAGGGTCATTTCCCGCTCATGGACGATTTCGCCGTCGGCATGTATGATAATGTCATTCAGATTGGCAAAATGGAGGTTCAGCTCGCACAGATAGAGCAGATCCGGTCTTGTCGCGTGTTCGATCGAGAGGGCGACATACAGCGCATCGCTCTCTATCCGGTAGTTTTTTTGCAGGCTCACGGCAGAACCCGCAACGTTCCCGGAACGTTTGAGAACCACCCAGTTCTCCCCCTCTTCCATGACCCAGAAAGGGGAGACGGCAAAATCACCCTGCTCTGGGTAGTCGCACCGTTTCAGCTGCGCGAGGGTGATATCCGATTCGCAGAAATGGTCGACAAACGATCCCCTCCGGTAAAAATCAAACTGCAGCGCTTCTGCAGCCTCCGGGCTCAGCGGTGCGTGCGGATGATGGATTGTCCGTATCCCGCCCCCCTCCTCACCGTGTTCCCCCTGATCCGCCGTTGCGCCGTGATAAAGCTCCTGACGCCGCGAAAGGGTGTTTTGAAGATTGAATTTCTTCTCCATCCGGTCGAGCTCAACAATCATCCCTCCATCGCGGGTGTTTAATACGAGGTACACAAAAGGATTGCACAATACGATTTCGTCATACCCGTCTTTGTCGATGTCCCCGATCCGGACGCCGTACCCCTCGGCGCAGCACAGCATCGTCTGCGCCTCTATCAGATAGCGGTATGCATTGTCCCGCAGATTGGGGAGGTAGAGCCCTCCGAACACCCCGTGCCATAGTACGTCGTTCGTCTGCGCCTTGTAGACCCATTCCCGATACGCTTCGGAACCCATTGTCTCCATCGATTGGGACAGCATCACCATCCGCTTGTGGATATGGTTGGCTTCGGGGTATTTGACCAGAAAGTTTTTCCAGGTGCCGCCCCCCAGAAGGCTCTGTGCATACCGTTCGCCAAAACGGCCGGCCAGGATGCTTTTCGCCTCTTCGGCCATGGCGGAACGTTTGGGACCATACGACCAGTTCCCCATCTCGTAATACGATGTGTTCGGAAGGTACGCCAGTCCCAGTGCGGGATAGACGTCGATGTAGGTCGAAAACTGCGACGTCTGTATCCGGTGCGTCCCCAGCACGGCGGAGACGAACGACTCCAGCCACCCCTTCTCGTAGACCCATTCATGCGTATGGGGCCACAATCCGAACTTCTCGCCGTCGTCAAAGCATACCGCCGTCCTCATCGAGGCAATCGCCTCTACCGCCTCTTCATGGGGTGAAAAGGGGAGCTTGTAACGCAGCGCCTTGCTGATCGGGAAAAGCTTGATCGTCTCCCCGCCGCTTTCGCTGAGGTAATACCCCTCGCACGCTTCGCTCTCATATCCGGCGCGCCAGAAATGGTAATCGTCGACGAGGGTATAGTCGATTCCGCACGCGGCCAGATCCGGAATGATCTCGTCGCTCCATACCCGTTCGGTGAGCCACACTCCGCGGGGCCGCTGCGAAAAAAGACGCTCGATCAGATCCGAGAGCTTGCTCAGCTGTCCCCTCCGGTCGGCGGAGGGGATCGAGGCCAGTATCGGCTCATAATATCCTCCCCCCAGCCACTCGATCTGTTTGCGCCGGCTCATCATCTCCATCAGGGAGAAGAGTTCGGGGATCTCCGCAGCGATTTTTTCCAGCAGCCATCCGCTGAAATGGACGCTGAAGCGAAAATCCTCAAACCGGCTCAGCGTCTGGAACAGCGGAAGATACGCGCGTTCGATCGATTCGCGCACCGCATGATCGAAATTGTCCACCGGCTGATGGCAATGGATGCCGAATAAAAAAGTGCTCATCTACTCCTCCTAAATATACCAGTCGTACGGGCGTTCGATATAGCGGGCAAGTACCGATGCATGATCGCTCGGAAATTTCGTGACGCTCTCTCCGTCTGCCACCACTTCCACCTGCAGCGTAAAGGTCTCATCCGCCTTCAGCCACGCCAGCGGAACACGCAGTTGCGCCCTTTTGGAGACGATCCCTGCCGCTTTGTCATGCTGACGGCGGTCGAATTTTGATTGTTGAACCAACGGGACCACGATCGGCTCACACTGCTGCGACAACAGCTTCACTTCGAGGTTTCTACCGTCCATTCCGTCCCATCGCCCTTCCAAAGAGAGGTACAAAAAATGGCGATCGAATCCGTAGCGCATGCTGCGAACCAGCCCTTTGTTGCTCGTATCCATGACATCGGTAAAACTCGGCTCATACACGATACCCGAACCGTACCACTCGAAAAACGGTTCATCCTCCGCACTGAGCGGCGGAGATATCCATTCGGTCGGGATCAATGAGCGTTCTTCGGTCTCCGAACGGTTCGGACGCAGCAGATACAGAGGGACACTGAGCAACAGGTACCCGTAGATCGTGATGAGACGGTGGCGGAAAAGGGTATCGAACACATCGGCGAATTCGCTCCGATGATCGGTTCCGTACCACCAAAACCAGTCGCTCCCCTCGGCGATCAGCAATTCGCGCTCGATTTTTTGCCGTATCTCGGGTGTCAGGGATTCCCTGTGGCGCTGATAGGCCAGATGGGCCTGACACAACATCTCCCACGCACGGTTCTTGTCTTTTTGCCCGATCCACGTCGAGAAATCCCGATAGATCCAGCTTCCGGGGTGGATGCGCGGCAGCAGTTGATACGCTTCATCGGCGCACGCAATCGTATCGAGATGGACCGATTCGCACCACTGCGATTCACTCAGCCTCTGATACAGCGCGTTGAAAAAAGGGAGGGCGTTGTCCGGATAATATTCCCACGCATTTTCGCCGTCCAGAATGATCGAGACGAGCGACTCTTCGGAGGTATCGTATATCTGACGCAATTCGTTCATCAGATCATCGACGGCATCCTCAGCCTCCAGCGACGCGTACTCGAAACCGATCTTGTCACTGAGCCTTTTGTCCCTGAAAACGATCGTGATCCCCTTGTCGTCTTTGAAACGGTAGGGGCGATAGAGCAATGAGCGGTCATGGTTGTTCAGCGTCGCGAACAGTATCTCTTCGTCGCTGGCGGTAAACCCGAAGCCGTATCGTCCATAGGCGTCCAGAGTCGTCTCGTTCACCGATCCCTCTGACGGCCATATCCCCTGAGGAGCACGCTGAAAATTTTCTTTGAAACAGTCGATCCCGTTGTCAAGATGGCGATAGGCATCTTCCTCAAAAACACACGTCACGGCGGGCATCTGCGTGTCAGGACGGCTGTGCACCGCATTTTTCATATCCATCAGAAGCGGCATAATGGGGTGGTACATCGGATTGATGGCGAGGGCAATTTGCCCCTGTTCCATCATGGCACGGTATTCAGGAAGAATCCGTCCGACAAACGCGATCAGAGCATCGATTAGACGATGTTTCTGCTCTTCGCTGTAGTCTCTCCCCTGCTCTATCAGTTGTGCGACAAGAGGGACTTCTGCCCGTACAGCGTTGCCGCACCACGCCAGAAGAAACAGCACCTCTATGTCACACATTTCCGATGCGCTCAGGGGCCGTGTCTGCGCCATCTCATGCAGCTGCGCGTAACGCGGCATGGCGAGAATTTGATACTCGAAATGGGCATACCCCGCAAACCGCATCACCCATCGCTTCTCGCTTTCATCCAGCGTATCGCACGGACGTTTATACAGTTTCAGCAAACGGTCGTTGACATCAGGGAACGTGTAGAGGCTCAATTGTTCCAGCAGTGCCGGAGAAAGGTTGAACGTCGCCTTCTGTGAAGGATAGCGTTTCAAATGCCACACCATCTCATAGTAGTCTTTGATCGCGTGCAAAAAGACCCAGGGCATTTCGATAATGCCGCTCTCGTCGTCCCGGTAATAGGGCTGATGCATGTGCCAGAAAAACGCAATTCTCAAAGGCGGCTTTTTCATCGGATCTTTCCTACGTTTTTAACAATGCGGCGTATTCGCTATAGAGTTCTTCGCCCCGTTTCAGGGTGGGGGCCTGAATGTACAGGTGGAGCATGTCGTCATGGGGGTCTGGCAGCATCAATACCCAACAGGAGGGTTCAAGATCGATCCGTATCCCCTCGATGTGGGAAACCCTTTTCCCTTTGCCGTATTCGCTGAACCGCCGCATCATTTTTCCTTTCTCCGTTTCCGGACACGGGATTGGATGACGTGTAAAATAGCAGGCCGACTCGGCCCGCTTCCGGACCCATGAGAGCTTGAGGTTCTGTTTTGCCAGCATCTCCAAAATCTTGACGCTGGCAAAAATCGCATCGCTGTGCAGCCCGAATGCCGTAAAGATGTACTGATCGTTGACATCGGCGATCAGATCGAACTCTTTCATCTCCTTGGCGTTCAAACCATCTGTTTTTCCGTGAACAATTTCGAGGTTTTCGAACGATCCGTCCAACCAGTCAGGTGCCCATGCGGGAAGATAGACACGCCGTATCTCATCGCTGCCGTCGGCGAGGATCAGAATCGAAAGAAGCGCCAGATAGCTCGGAAGCACGTCCCCCTCTTCCGTGGCGATTTTAAGGCGGAGTCCGTTGGGATAGATCATGAAACCGGCGTCGCGTGTGAGGTTTTTGACAATACCCCCAAGGGTCTCTTTCGCATTGTCGCGCTCGAGATACAGACGGGAAAGCTTTTTGTCATCCCAGTAGGCGTTTAGAATGATGTTGTCGATTTCCAAAGCGTTGATGACCTGCGGATAGACTTCGCTGGTCACGCCATACATCAGATCGACGGCCACATACATTTTAGACCGTTTGAAACAGTTCCGGTCCAGCAGTGAAAACATCCGTTCCAGATAAAGAGCGTTCAGATTGGGTTTATCGATAATTTCGCCGATCTCGCTCACATCCACACGCCGGAAATTCTCTCTGAAAAAAAGCCGCTCGACACCCTGTACCATCGAATTGCCCAGAGGGAGGGAATCGGCCGTATAAAAGCTGATTTCGGTGGAAGAGGAATCATCCAGAGATTGCTGGAAATGGACCCCTCCCCCGATCGAGGGATTGAGATTCAGCGCATGGCGCATGACGCTTTTGGGCATGAACTGCAAATCGACAACATTCACCCCCGTACCGAGCAGTCCCCCCAGAAACGCCCGCTTGAGCATCCGGGAACCTTTATGGTAGTCTCGCGATGTGTAGACGGTGCACCCCACCGGCAGGATCGAGCCGAACGCTTCGGCCAGCTTGGTCGCGATGTCGCAGGAGAGTTCGACGTTGCTCCTCCCGATGACGCTGTTTTGTTTAAACAAAGACGCCTTGTATTTGTCCATCCATATGACATGGGAGCTGACAATGGCCCCCTCTTCAATCGATTTGCCGGGCCAGACCATGACATCTTTCTCAAATGAGACGTTTTTCCCGATGCGGCACCCCTGCGCGATCATTGCCCCCTGCGAAATTCGCACTTTTTCGCCTAGGACACATTCATCGGCGATGACGGTGTTGACGATGCTGCTGCGCTCTCCCATTGTGACGTTTTTCCAAATCACCGAAGAGTCGATCTTGCACCGTTCGCCGATGACACTCCCCTCGCCGATGACACAGTTGTGCAGTTCGCACCCCTTGCCAATGGTGACCCCCTCACCCAGCACGACCGTCCCCTTGATCTTCAAATCGCTGGAGACCTTGACCCCCTGGGCATAGAAGAGGCGGCCGTTTTTCTCTTCGATCACCTCCGCCGGATAATCGAACTTCGCTTTCCCCTCGAATATCTCCTGATGGACGCTGCGATAGCTGTCGGGATTCCCGACGTCCCGCCAGTACCCTTCCATCAGGCATCCCCACAACGTTTCCCCTTTGGCCATCAACGCGGGAAAAAGGTCTTTGGAAAAATCATAATTGGCGTGTGCGGGGATGGCGCTGAAAATTTCATTGTTGAGAAGATAAATGCCGGTATTGATCTGATCGCTGAACACTTCGCCCCAACTGGGCTTTTCCAAAAAGCGCTCTATCCGCCCCTCCTCATCAGCTATCACAACACCGAACTGCAGCGGGTTTTCGACCGACGTCAGGGTGATGGTGAGTTTGGAACGTTTCAGACGGTGGAACCGTATAATGTTTTCCAAGTCAAAATCGCACACCAGATCGCCGCTGATAACCAGAACGTCATCCCCCTGAACATAAGGCTCCGCGCATTTCAGTGCTCCGGCCGTTCCGTAGTCGTCATCGGGAAGGACATACGTGATCTTGACCCCGAAGTCACTGCCGTCTTTGAAATATTCCTGTATCACTTCAGGCATGAAATAAAGGAGGATAATGATCTCGTCGATCCCTGCCGATTTCAGCTTATCAACGATCATCTCCATCATCGGACGGTTTACAACGGGGAGCATCGGTTTGGGAACCGAGTGAGTCAGGGGCTGTATCCGCGTCCCAAAACCGCCCGCCATGATAATTCCTTTCACTCTTTCCCCCTTCTTCACAAAAAAAATTTATATTCCAGTATTTACCCGGCTTCGATTGTAGCAGAGCAATATTTCGTTACCGACACAATCGACAACAAATATACTGTTAATGATAACGCAATATTGTTATCCTCCATTGCATCATATCACACATTTCACCGAATGCGCCAGCTCACACCGCAAGCATGCCCGAAAAATGGTACAATCGTTGTACAACTACAGAGACTAAAAGAGAAACGGTATGAGCAAAACAGCTGTTTATAACAAAATTGTCGCAATACACGATCAAACGGTAGGACGTCTGCGTTCTCTCCGTATCCCCCCTTATCCGACCCATTACAAAAAGTACTTTGACGAAATTTTTATCGACCAGGCGGATGACGAACTTAAAAAAGCGCATGCGGAGCAAAAGGATCCTTCCGACGAGTTACAGGACGAATTGGCAAAATATCTTGATATCGCCCATCGTGCGATCATGGCGTTTGTCGAAACACATGCCGACATTTCCCATGTTGCCAACCTCCAGCAAGAATACATGGAAAACATGACAGGCAACAACGTCGAACGGTGCGTCAGTCTGGTCGATGGCCTGAGCAATCTGGGAAGAAACATGTCCGCGGAGCTCCTCAAGGCACAGCAGAAGATCGATGGTCTCAGCGTTGAGCTTCGAGAAGCCGTTGCCGCCCTGACGACCGACCCTCTGACCCAGGTAGGAAACCGCAAAGGGTTTATGGATGATTTGAAACTGACGCTGGAAGCAGGACGCAGCCAGCAGCTTCCCGTCGTGCTGCTGATGATAGACGCCGACAATTTCAAAATGCTCAACGACGACTATGGTCATCTGGCTGGTGACAAAGTGCTCTATTTTCTCGCCCAGAGCATCAAATCGATCACCAGAGGGGGGGACAATGTCTACCGGTTCGGCGGTGAAGAGTTCGCTGTCGTTTTGAACCGGTGCAACCAGGAGCAGGCGTTCGCCGTTGCCGACAAGATCCGTTCCAAAATCGAGCACAGCCAGCTGATTTATTCCGGAAAAACGATCCATGTGACGGTTAGCATCGGGGTAACCACCCACCAGCAAGGCGATACGTTCGAAGATCTTATCTCCCGCGCCGATGAAGCGCTGTACCGGGCCAAAAAAGCGAGAAAAAACTGTACCATTGTCTATGAATGAGGTGATACGTTCCAAGGGGAGCCTTCATGCTGTGTAGTTTAGAAGCACTGCAGGCAAGAAAGTGTGAAATTAATCCTCCCAATATGCAAAGCATGTTACAATTCCGAAATTTTTTACAAGGGTACCTCCTATGTTAACCGATCGCGTCAACACACTCTCCGAATCGATTACCATTGCTATCAGCACGTTAGCGCAAGAACTCAAAGCACAGGGGAAAAACATCCTCAGCTTCTCCGCCGGCGAACCTGATTTTGACACCCCTCAGGTGATCAAAGACGCCGCGATCAAAGCGATCAACGACGGCTTTACAAAGTACACCGCTGTTGACGGAATCCCCGAACTCAAAGCGGCCATTGCCCTCAAACTCAAACGGGACAACAATCTCGACTACAAACCCAGCCAGATCATCGCCAACAACGGAGCGAAGCACTCCCTTTACAACCTGTTTGCATGTACGATCCAATCGGGCGACGAGGTGATTATCCCGGCTCCCTACTGGGTAACCTATCCCGAGCTTGTGCAATACTGTGGCGGAACCGTCGTAGAGATCATGACGGATGATACCAGCGGATTCAAAATCACTCCCGAACAGCTCAAAGCGGCATTGACCCCGAAAACGAAAATGGTGATCCTCACTTCTCCGTCCAATCCGACCGGTGCCGTCTATTCACGCGAAGAACTGACTGCCCTTGGAAAAACACTGGAGGGGACAAACGTCATCGTCGCCAGCGACGAGATGTATGAAAAACTGATTTACGACGGTGAATTCACCTCTGCCGCGGCGGTCAGCGACGATATGTTCCAGCGTACGGTCACCATCAACGGCCTCTCCAAATCGGTCGCGATGACGGGATGGCGTTTTGGCTACATGGCCGCCGCCAATACCGAGCTTATACAGGCAACCAAAAAACTTCAGAGCCAAAGCACGTCAAACATCAACTCCATTACCCAAAAAGCGGCAGTTGTCGGCTTGAACGGTGAAGCGGATGGCGACATCGAAGTAATGCGTGTTGCCTTCAAAGCCCGCCGTGACGAAGCGGTCAAGCTGATCAACGAAATCGACGGATTGTCTGTTCTCTCACCTGCAGGGGCATTCTACCTGTTTGTCAATATTAAAGAGATCAGTAACGATTCGATGCAGTTTTGCAAAGAGCTTCTGGAAGAACAGGGAGTTGCCGTAGTACCGGGTGTCGGATTTGGTTCTGAGGGGTATTTCCGTTTCAGTTTTGCAACCGATATCGAAAGTATTCGTGAAGGGATCAATCGGATCGCTGCTTTTGTAGCCACACGCCGAAAATAGCGGCCAAACAACCGCCCTCGCCACAGGCGAGCGTTGGAGTATCTCTATGCTCTTCAGCAGTGCTGTATTGACTAAATCGATTTCAGCGCCTCAACGACTTCGTCGATGTTCCCCATCGGAATATGCACTTTCCACTCGGGGTTTTTAACATCTCCCGACAGCGAGATGCCGATACTGGCGACACTGTCGCTTCCAATGCCGTATGGCTCATCAATTTTGCTGATGCTGATAATTCCTTTTTTTGTGCCATTCAAGGGGATCTCTTTGATAATGGTTGCGCCTGAACTCATAACATCTCCTGTATTCATATGATAATGAAAGAGTTTAGCCGATTTTGGCTAAAGCAATCTTAAAAAGAAGGGTATTATTCCGACCCTTGGCCTTTGAATCCATTGCCGTAAATATAGGCATACATTTTGCGGTAATAACGCTCGTTACGGGTGCGGTCGGTCGCACTGAAATGATGGTACCGGCCGAGCGTTTCCCAGGAATAACCGAAGCTTTTGACCAGTCTTGTCAAGATGCCGTTGGCTTTTTCACGCGCTAAATTTTCTTCGAAGTACTCGTGCAGAAACGGATTGGGATGGTACTTGTAGTTGATCTGATAGGGGCCGAGGTCCAGATTCGTGACGCCGCCTTCGATCAGGGCCTGCGCCTGAATCGAACACTCCTGTGTCGAACCGCATTTGATCAGATGACCATTAACCGCAAATCCGGCGGCCGAGGCTCGTTGAGCGTCTTCGGTGGCATTGATCCGGATTACATGGGGGTTACATGCGCCGTTTTCTTTCAGGCATTCACAATGTTTGATCGCATCAAGGACAATATCGGGCATTCGGATCTCATTCATCTCATCAGCGCCCAGGAGCGCACCCGTCATGGCAAAACCCAATATCCAGCGTTTCATACCCGATTTCCTTTGCTTAAGATTGCACTATTTTAGCAAGCTTTGCCTGTAGCTTCAACCACAACTTGTGTTCCATGAGAGGAAAGCCGCTGTAGACCCCTCCCTTGGTGATACTTTTGGTAACACCTGAACGTGCAGCCATTGTCGTAAAAGGGGCGATGTTCAGATGACCCGCCGCCGCACTCTGGCCGCCCATGACGACATTGCGCCCCAGCGTCGTAGAACCGGCAAGTCCTACTTGCGAAACGAGAATCGAATACTCTCCGACGACGCAGTTGTGACCGATCTGGACAAGATTGTCGATTTTGGCCCCTTTTTTAATCAGGGTCGACCCGAATACGGCACAGTCGACGGTACAGTTGGCACCGATTTCGACATCGTCCTCGATGACGACGTTGCCGTTTTGATAGAGCTTGACATGCTCGCCCGTTTTCGTATGCGCATACCCGAATCCGTCGCTTCCGATCACACTCCCCGCGTGGATCGCCACCGAATCGCCGATGATGCAGTCGCGGTAGATGCAGACGTTGGGATAGAGAGTAACCCCATCCCCGATCACGACCTCCGCGCCGACATAGACGCCGCTCATGATGGTGCAGTTTTTTCCGATTGTCGCGCCATTTTCGATGTGTGCTGTCGGATAGACGACACTCCCCTCCCCGATCGCGGGTGCTTTTTCACTGCTGCGAATCGGTTTGGCAAAATGTTTGGAGAGTCTTGCGACGGCCATATAAGGCTCTTCACTGACCAGAGCAACCACCCCGTCCGGAAGAAGGGCAGTTTTGGACGCGGGGAGAATGACGGCAGAGGCTTTTGTCTCTAAAAGCTCTTTTTCATATTTGCTATCAGAGAGGAAGGAAACGTCCCCTTCCTGAGCATTTTTCAGCGTGTTCATGGAAACGATTTCAACATTTTCGCTTACAGCGCCGCATCCGATGATCGATGCAATCTCACTCAGCTTCATGTTATCTCTCTAAAGCGACCGAGCCGCTTCGGACGATCTCTTTGGGATGAAAGCGCTTGATTGCTTCCAAAAAATGGCCGACGCGCGTAGGTTCATCGGCCACCATGGCAATGAGGGTATCGCTGCCGACGTTGACGATCCGGCCGTTATAGGCGTGTGCCAGTGCTTCGATATCCCCGAGCGATTCACTCATCGGAATTTTCACCATCGCCATCTCTTTTTCAACCAGATCCGCGTGTTCGTATACCTTGAGTACCGGAATCAGCTTGTGCAGCTGCTTCGTGATCTGTTCTATCACCCGCAAGGAACCTGCGGTGACGATCGTGATACGCGAATACTTCGAATCGGGTATCGGAGCGACGGTAAGCGATTCGATATTGTAGCCGCGTCCTGAAAAAAGCCCCACGATACGGGACAGTACACTCGCTTCGTTCAACACGATAACGGAAATTACTCGACGTGCATTTTCCATTATTTCTCCTTGTATTCCAGCATCATATTAAACAGCGATCCGCCTGCCGGAACCATCGGCAGAACGTTTTCGAACCGGTTGACGGCGACGTCGATGATCGCTACGACGTTTTTCTCGACGGCGTCTTTAAGTGCCGCGTCAAACTCTTCTTTGGTCGTAACGCGATACCCTATCCCGCCGAACGCCTGGGCAAGCATGACGAAATCAGGCTGCATCGAAAGGTCGGTCTGCGAATGGCGTTTGTCGTAAAACATGGTCTGCCACTGCCGCACCATCCCCAGAAAATTGTTGTTGAGGATGACGTTGACAACAGGGAGCTTGTACTCGACCGCTGTCATCAACTCCTGAATGTTCATCAGGATCGATCCGTCTCCAGTGATATTGATGCTGACCCGTTCGAGATCGGCACGCTTGACCCCAAGAGCGGCGGGGAAACCGAATCCCATTGTCCCAAGTCCCCCCGAACTTACCCACTGGCGGGGACGGGTGAACGGATAGAACTGCGCCGTCCACATCTGATGCTGTCCGACGTCGGTCGAGATGTTGGCATCGTCTCCCAGCAGCTGCCCGATACGCTCGATAACCCACTGGGGCTTCAGGCGGTCTCCTTCTTCGGTATAGGAGAGGGGATGGAGTTTGTTGAAATTCGAGATCGTGTTGTGCCACGGTGCGTAGCGCGCCGGATCCACCTGCTCATGTGCCAGCGGCATCATCTGCTCCAGAACGTTTTTGACATCGCCGACGATCGGATAGTGGGCGTGTACCAGTTTCGAAACGCTGGCCGGGTCGATATCGACGTGGATAATCTGGGCATTTTTCGCAAACTCGGACAGTTTTCCCGTAACGCGGTCGTCAAATCGGGCCCCAAGGCCGATAACGAGATCGGTCTCGGACATCGCCATGTTCGCCGCGTACGATCCGTGCATCCCGAGCATCGAGATCAGCAGCGGATCGTCAAAGCGCAGTGTTCCGCGCGCCATAAACGTCTCGACGGCCGGGATCTGGGTCATGTGGGCAAATTCACGTACCAGATCGGCTGCTCCGGAGCTGATGATACCGCCGCCCAGATAGAGGAGCGGGCGTTTTGCCGCCGCGATCGCTTCGATCGCTTTTTTGATCTGGCGGGCATTCCCTTTGGTCGTCGGTTTGTAGGTTTCGAGTTCGACCTCTTTGGAGTAATCGAACGTCGCGATCTGTGCCGTCACGTCTTTTGGAATGTCGACGTGGACCGGTCCCGGACGCCCCGTACGGGCGATGTAAAACGCCTCTTTAAGGATACGCGGCAGATCGGACGCATCGGTGACGAGGTAGTTATGCTTCGTACACGGGCGACTGATACCGACCGCATCGATCTCCTGGAACGCATCGGTCCCGATCAGCGACATTGGAACCTGCCCGCTGATGACAACGAGGGGGATCGAGTCCATATAGGCATCGGCTAAACCGGTCACGCCGTTGGTGAATCCCGGACCCGAAGTGATCATCGCCACCCCTACTTTACCCGTCGCTTTGGCGTACCCTTCCGCCGCGTGTACCGCCGCCTGTTCGTGGCGGGTCAGTATGTGCTGAAAAGAACGCTGTTTGTAGATCTCATCATAGACGTTCATGATCGCTCCGCCTGGGTATCCGAACACCACTTCGACTTCCTCGGCGATGAGTGCTTCGATAACCATCTGCGCACCGCTGATTTGCATGTCGTCTCCTTTTTGCTGTATAAAATTTTTAATATTGCAACTGCTTGCCTCATTTTTGAGGCAGACAATAATTGTTTTGCGAATATAACGGAAAAAAATTAGCCCATTATAAAAGATGGAAGCTATAAGTTACGTTAAGACGACTTTGAGGGGACAAAGAACCCTTGCAATATCGCAAACAGTGATACTGTATTCTCCATATTCCTTGTTTTTTATTTTTTACTGTGGATTTAAATGTTCTAAACTTTTCTTCAACTTAACAAGAGTACTATCATTCTATACACAAACAAGGAGCCTCAAATGGAACACAGCGGAAAACGTATTATTCTGGCCGACATGGGTGAACTCAAAAGTTATAAGGTAGATCATATTGCAGCGACAGGGCGTACCCATATCGAGCTTCTCAGCGACATCGACTATATCGAAGGGCGTAAAAAAATCGGCGATACGATAAGCGACGATCAGGGAAATTTCCAGCATGCGAGCGGAGAAAATCACGGTCTGGAACATCATGTCGAGCAGCAGGTAGTTCAAAAAATCGCCGATGACATCTCGGCCATGCTGGCCAATGCGGCACCCGGATCGTATTACCTGGCATTTCCGCAAAAACACCATAAAGAATTGACAGCTGCACTCTCCGAAACAGCCCGAAAAGCATTAGCCAAAAACATTGCTGCCGATCTCGTCAAATGCCCGAAAGAGGAAATTCTAAACCATTTCGCCTGATCCGATTTAGCGGCCGTTACCCTTTTGTAGCGGTCACCACAAAGATAGGATATTCTCCGCTCTCTTTAACAACGGCATGGGCATAATGGAACCTCACATTTGCAAATCCCGTATCCTCCATGATTTTACGCAGTTTTTCGCGCTCAAAACCGAAATGATGAACCCCGTCATTTCCATGGGTATGAAATGTCCCGTCTTCAGCTTCCAGATCGGCCAATGCCACGAATCCGTCTTTTTTCAAGCATCCCCGAAATGTTTTGAACAATCCAGCCAAGTCCTCTACATGGTGCATCGCCATAGAGCTGACGATTCCGTGAAACGTTTTGTCAATCGGTTCTTTCATCATATCGCGGCACAGTGGGGTGACATACAGCGAAACGGTATTTTTAGCCTCCAGCTGCTCCAGCATCTTTTCCGAGAGATCGACTCCCGTAACCGATCGAACCAGCGGAGCTATTTTAAAGCTGAGCAATCCCGTGCCACACCCGAAATCCAGTATATCCATATGGTTCAGCAGCGCAACGCGGCTCGTTATGGTCCGAAACACGGCCTGTGCTATCTGCTGGCGCGTATCCCCTTTATCCCAGTCTGCTGCTGCATGATTGAAACGCTCCGTCATCCTGACCCTTTTTTAGGTCGAATTATGGACCAAATCGTATTAATATTTGATCACGCCACACCGGCAATCGTCTCACGAAACCTACAGGTAATATTTTATTGTTACTATTTGATATATTTTATTATAGTGTTATAATAAAATCTGATTTCCGTTCCTCATGACATTTCCAACCAAAGGATTGAATGATGCACCGACCGACTCCGTCCGATATTGAAGTAAAATTCGAAGGCGGCAATATGATCACCGAAACCGACCTTCACGGCAAAATAACCTACGTCAACCGTCTTTTTATCCAGATGTCCGGCTACAACAAAGACGAATTGATCGGCACCCCCCATTCCATCATGCGCCATCCCGACATGCCCAAGTGCTGCTTCGACGTCATGTGGAAAACGATCAAAAAAGGCGATACTTGGGAAGGATATGTCAAAAATCTGCGTAAAGACGGCGCTTTTTACTGGGTTGTCGTCATGGTCTCTCCCAAATACGATTCGGACGGTAAGCTCAGCGGCTACATTGCCGTGCGAAAACCGCCGGGAGAAATGACGCTCGAAGAGATGAAAGCCAAATATTCCCAGATGATGGCACATGAAGAGTGCATCGATGCCGGATAAAGGATTCCGTTAACAGGAGACGCATGAAAACACTCTGTATCATCCGCCATGCAAAATCGGATTGGAAAGATCCCGCACTCAACGATTTTGAGAGGCCCCTGAACAAACGAGGCAAAAAAAATGCCCCTCTCATGGGAAAGCTGTTGTCCTCTGCGCATCTGTTCCCCGATATTATCCTCTCGAGTCCGGCGGTACGGGCCAGAATGACGGCAGAAATGATTGCCGAAAAAGTGGGCTACGACGCCGATGCCATTGTCTATGACGAGGCACTGTACCTCGCGGATCGAAGCGACATAGAACGCGTCTTGAAAAACGTTTCCCCGTCATACAATGCGGTCTTCATCGTAGGGCACAATCCCGGTCTTACACTGTTTGCAGAATACATCAGCGGGTATTCGATCGGCAACATTCCCACCTGCGGGATCGTCACTGTATCGCTCAAAGAAGAGAGCTGGCAACGTATCGGCAAAGACGCGGCCGTCCTGGTCTCTTTTGAATATCCCAAAAAATATCCCTAGCATTGAACCCAAATGATACATATGCCCACGGTACTGTCCGTTAGCGGTTTTCAGGGTATAGTATCAGAATATTATTTTGGGAGAAACGGATGAAGTCACTCATCATCGCAGCATTTTTGGTTGTCCTTGGGTATTCGGCCGGTTTGGACAAAAGCATCCCTCCTCACCAGACGACTCTTGCGAAAGCCTATTTTGCCGGAGGATGTTTTTGGGGTGTCGAATATTATCTTGAAAGCCTCAAAGGGGTCAAAGAGGTCCATTCGGGCTTTATGGGCGGACATACGAAGAATCCAACCTATCGGGACGTCATAGAGAAAAAGACCGGCCATCTGGAGACAGTAGAGGTGATCTACAACCCTGAACTCATTTCGTACGAAACCCTCGCAAAAGCTTTCTTCGAAATCCACGACCCCACCCAGCGCAACGGACAGGGACCTGACATCGGCGAACAGTATCTCTCGGCGGTTTTCGTCCGCAATGACGCCGAACGCAGAACCGTTCGGCAACTGATAGGGCAGCTCCGCGCAAACGGCTATGATGTCGCGACAAAAGTACTGAATGCCAGATCTTTTTATCCCGCCGAAGCGTATCATCAGGATTATTACGTCAAAAAGGGGAAACTTCCCTATTGCCACGGATACGTCAAACGGTTTAAATAACAGCGGATCATCAGTATTAAGATGAAACCATCAGGGAAAAAGCTTTCTGATCACTGCGGCACGATCAAGCCGCGCCCTTAATCAGCCGCAAGGCACTTTCTGCTAAAATTCCCAAAAATGTTTTAGGAATCAACATGCTCCGTTTTGCCCCCAGCCCGACGGGAGATATGCACATCGGCAATCTCCGTGTCGCCCTTTTTAATTATATTCTATCGGTTCAACGCGAAGAACCCCTCCTAATCCGGATCGAGGACACCAACAAAGAGCGCAATATCCCCGGAAAAGAAAAAGAAATTTTCGAAATTCTGGCTCTCTTCGGAATCGAATACCAGGAGCAGCAGCTCCAGAGCAACAACGTCCGGTTCCACCGCGCGATGGCGCTGCAGCTTCTGCAGGACAAAAAAGCTTTCAACTGTTTTTGCACCTCCGAAACATTGGAAAAAAAACGGGAAGCGGCCAAAGAATCCAAAACCGCCTACCGTTACGACAGCGCATGCGAACACCTCCCCGCCGAAGCGGTTATCGACAACGAAAACCCTTTTACAGTCCGTCTCAAAAAGCCGGAGCATCCGATTACCGTCACCGACATCATCCAAGGGGAGAGCACATTCGCTCCCGATGACATCGACAGCTTTATCCTGATGCGTGCCGACAAATTCCCGACCTACAATTTTGCGTGTGCCGTGGATGACATGCTCGCCGATGTCTCCCTGATCATCCGCGGGGAGGATCACCTCTCCAACACCCCCAAACAGATGGCGATACACGAAGCGCTGGGATACACGAAAAAAATCGAATACGCCCACCTTCCGATCATCCTCAACGACGAGGGGAAAAAGATGTCCGAGCGCGATGACGCTTTCAGCGTCAAATGGCTCCTCGAAGAGGGGTACCTCCCCGAGGCAATCAGCAATTACCTCATTTTGATGGGGAACAAAGCGCCCAACGAAATTTTCAGCCTGAAAGAGGCGATCAAATGGTTTGACCTGAAAACCCTCTCCAAAGATCCCGCTCGGTTCGATATCGACAAACTCAAATTCATCAACCGGCAGCATCTCAAAGGGATGGACCCCAAAGAGCTCTCCCGATATGTGGGGTTTGCCGACGAGGAGATCGGAGAGCTGGCAAAAGTGTTCCTCGAAGAGGCGGGAACGCTCAAGGAACTGCGAACGAAAATCGGTGCCGTATTCGCCCCCAAAAATGTCCCCGATGAGTTCAAAGAGGGGTATGCGATACTACGCGACCTCACCCTCAAAGCGCCCCACTTCGACGATTACGATTCGTACAAAACCTACCTGAGCGACAACAGCGGCCTGGAAGGAAAAAATTTCTTTAAGCCGCTCCGTATCCTCCTGACCGGTGCGGAGCATGGGCCGGAGCTTGACGATCTGTATCAGCATCTTAAAAATTATCTCAAAGAGGTGGCCAAATGATCGACAACATCATCGCAGGACTGGGCGGGATCGTCCATTCCCTCCTCACCGTCTATATCTGGGTCGTCATCATCGGCGCCCTCCTCTCGTGGGTACGTCCCGATCCGTATAATCCGATCGTACAGATCATCTACCGCCTCACCGAACCGGCCTACAAACTGATCCGCCGGATGATGCCGACCGTCTTCAACGGAATCGATCTCGCACCGATTATCCTGATCGTTTTGCTCAACGTCATCGATGTGATACTCGTCAACGTCATCAACGCATTGGTTATCGGATGAAACGCTCACTGCTCCTGTCGCTGATCCTGGCGTGCGGCGTATCGGCGGTCACCCTCGAAGAAATCGGAAGCAAACCTCCCTCCCGCGAAAAAAACTTCCTGATCTGGCAGTATCTCAAACAGGATATCAACGCGTCACAAGCCAGTGAGGCGTTTTACCAGATCGATACGGTGAATCAGCGCTTTTTGTTCGACTACGCAGCCAAAACGGATGAAGCCGAAATCCGCTATACCGCCGAATGCATGCAAAAACTTTCCACCGAATTGGTCTCAATCGAGCAGGACGACTGCCTCTATCTCGCCCTCACCCCGACCAAGGCCCAATCGCTTCAACCACATGAACGCGAACTCATCGCCACACGGCTGGGGAACCGCTTCGGGAACGTCGAGTGGCTTCGGACGATGAACCACAACAACCATTTTGCCCCGTACAGCGATCTGGAACCCTCCCTCATCCTTTTCAATATCGCCGGTGCCCCCTATCGGCATGAACATTTCAACCATCCGATCGATGCCGAAACGCTCGCTTCGCTGACCACGATGCGGGGGTTCAGTTCATTCGTTTATCTGGCAATCACCGATCCAAAACTGATCCACATCCACGCTTCCCTGGGCAACATCAGCGGAGGAAGCTATAACGCCCAAACCCATTTTTATCTAGGAGTCAATGCGATCCGCCACGGACGGAACGACAATGCCCTCTATCACCTCCGCGAGGCAAAGCAAAAAGCCTGGTCAGTCATGGACCGCGACAAGAATACTTTTTGGATCTATCGCATCACCAAAGACGATGCCCTCTTGAAGGAACTCTCAGAGAGCCTGGACATCAACGTCTACACCCTGTGGGCGCGAGAGCAGCTGGGAATCGAGACCGAAAACTATTATTCGACACTTCCCACTACAGAAAAGGGGGGATTCAGGGGGGATGATCCGTTTGAATGGAACCGTCTCCACAACGAAATGGTTGCCACCCCGCCAGAGAGGCTTTACGAGCTGGTGGAACGGTATGACGGGGAAGATTCGCTGGCAGTACAGGCCTATATGATAGAGCGGGTCTACGCGCCGTATGTCCACAATTTTACCATGCCCTATGACCGCTATCTAGAAGGTCTCACGGTGGATCAAAAAGCATTCTTTTACGCTCTGATGCGCCAGGAGACCCGTCTCATTCCCGGACTTATTTCACGCTCCTTCGCTCTGGGACTGATGCAGATCATGCCGTTCAACGTGGATTCGATTTCGAAAATCCACTCGTTAAAAGTTTCATCGTATGACGATATGTTCCGTCCGGAGTACAACATTCCTTACGCGATCGAGCATCTAAAACACATCGAAAAAACTCTCTACAATCCGGTATTTATGGCCTACGCCTACAACGGCGGGATCGGATTTACCAAACGGCTGATTACGGTGGAGGGGGTGTTTTTGCCAGGAGAACATGAACCGTTCATGAGCATGGAGCTCGTCTGGAACGCGGAGAGCCGTGAGTATGGCAAGAAAGTCCTTGCCAATTACGTGATCTACAAAAAGATCATGGGAGAAAAGGTGTCGATCAGTTCTCTTTTGGATAACTTAACACAACCGAACCGGTCTGATTATTTTCGAGCTTCAACGCTAGAGCCGACCCCCTGACGCTCTCGAAGCGGACCAGATAATAGCGGTTCCAGTTATTCTGGATCGGTATCAACGCGCGGCGGGGATCTTTTTCTTTGATCTCTTCCATGCTTAAGGGCTCGGTACCGTTTAGGGTCAGGGCATACCCATGATCCTTGATATCCCATTTTTTGGTGTCAAGGTTCCGTTTTTCAAAATACAGTGCCGCGATAAAATAATCGCCGTCTTTGTACTCTTCGGGATAAACGGGGTTGAGGTAAACGGCGGAAATCAGCGCTTTGGTCTCGAACGACTGTACGATGCTGCCGCTTCGCATCTGCTCCACCGCTCGTTCATGCGTTTCATCCATTGCAAACATATCAAAAGCACTTTTGTCGGCGCACCCGCCAAATGCCAGCAAAGCGCTCAACGCTATCATCGAAAATCGCATCGTAATCCTTTTCTCGCGAATATTCATTATTATACGCCAACTCGCCTTAACCAACTTTCAATGATTGTTGACTATAATATCTCCCATTTTTACTTGAGGTATGATTTTTGAAAAAGCGTTTAGCGGTAGCGTTTACCGGCCCTTCCAACAGCGGCAAAACGACCCTGATTCTCAAAGTGGCACGCAAGCTGATCCACGAACGCGGATTAGAGGTTGCCATCGTCAAAAACGATCCCAAAGACAAAGCCCAGTTCGATGTTCCGGGAAAAGACAGCTACAAGTTCAGCGACACGGGGGCCGAGGTGATCGTCACCTCTCCGACCCGTACGACCTATTTCTCGAAGCGGCACAAAGAGCTTGACGAAATCATTTCTCTTTTCGGGGAATTCGACGTGCTGCTGGTCGAAGGGCTCAAAACCCTCCCCCTTCCCCGGATCAGTATTTTCCGAGGCGTGATCGACACCGATTATTTTCCCTACATGAACGCCCTCGCGATCGACGATACGATCGATATTTCCCATTATGCCCTGCCTGAGGGGATCGATCTGCTCGATCTCAACGACCCGGATCAGGTGATCGAATGGATTTTAAATCACGCAAAGGTACTTGAATGAACACAATTTTAGAAGCGATCCAGAAAAGCGCCATCCGGATCAAAAACGCCATCGACGTGAAAGACATCGGTTATTCGCAGGAGCAGAACAGCTCGGGTGAAACCCAGCTGCAGCTCGACATCCAAAGCGACCTGATCATCGAAGAGGAACTCAGCCGCATCCCGGGGGTCCACACGATCGCCAGCGAAGAGAAAGAGGATCCGATGGTGCTGAACGAAAAGGGGCACTACTATATCGCGTTCGATCCCCTGGACGGTTCGTCGCTCGTCGATGTCAATCTCAGCGTCGGCTCCATCTTCGGAATCTACGAAGGGGAGTTCTCGGGTGAGAAAATGGTCGCGGCCTGCTACGTCGTTTACGGTCCCCGCGTCGAGCTCGTCTTCGCCCAGTACGGCAAAGTCTCCCTCTACCTCCTCCAAAACGGCGTTTTCGAATACGTCAAGGAGATCCAGCTGAACGAAAAAGGGAAGATCATGGCCCCAGGCGGGACACAGCAGTGCTGGCCTGCCTACCACAAAGAAATGATCGATTCGTTTTTCGCGCGCGGCTACCGCCTTCGCTACTCGGGCGGGATGGTCCCCGATCTGCATCAGATCCTCCTCAAAGGGGGAGGACTCTTCAGCTATCCCGGTGCCAGTGACAAACCGGAGGGGAAACTGCGCCTTCTTTTCGAAGTGTTCCCGTTCGCCTTCATTTTCGAAACAGCCGGAGGAAAAGCGGTCGACGGGAAAGGGGACGTTTTGGAAAAAGCCCCCCGCCATGTCCACGATACGAGCCCCTGCTTTTTCGGCTCCAATGACGAGGTCAACGAGGTTTTGAGTGTCTATGCCGCACAGCAATGACCTCTTCGAAGAACGGCTGCAAGAAGCGACCGATACCCTTCGCAACTGTCAGGAGGAGCACGGCCTCGAGAGCTGTTATCCGTGTCCCGAGTGCGTAGGATGCGAGATTCGGGCCAAATACGTCCGGACGGTGTATGAGAGCATGTCCAAGGGTGAAACCGGCGGATTTGATTTTTAGGAAGGAAATTTTATGAACAAAAACTATATTACCACCCCAATTTATTATGTCAACGGAGAGGCCCACATCGGCCACGCCTACACGACGTTCATCGCCGATGCCCTCGCGCGCCACTCCCGTCTTCTGGGCAACGAGACCTATTTTCTGACCGGAACCGACGAGCACGGCCAGAAAATCGAAGAGTCGGCGGCCAAGCAGAACAAGCCTACCCAGCAGTTCGCCGACGAGATCAGCGCCCTTTTTCGCAACCTGTGGGACGAATTTGATATTAGTTACGATCAATTCATCCGTACGACCGATGAGGCCCACAAAAGAGGGGTACAGGCAGCGTTTGAAAAAATGGTGGCCAAAGGGGACATTTACAAGGATTTCTACGAGGGGAACTACTGCGTCAGCTGTGAGACCTTCTTCCCCGAATCGCAGCTGATGGACGGCGGATGCTGCCCCGACTGCGGACGCCCCACGACGATCGTCAAGGAGGAGAGCTATTTCTTCCGCCTCAGCAAATACGAAAAACCGCTGATGGAGTATTACGAAGCCCATCCCGAATTCATCCTCCCAAAATCGCGCCGTAACGAGGTGATGAGCTTCGTCCGCGGAGGGCTCAACGACCTCTCGGTCACCCGCACGAGCTTCAGCTGGGGGGTTCACCTTCCCGTATCACTGAACGAGCCCAAACACGTCATGTACGTCTGGCTTGATGCCCTGATGAATTACATCACGGCGCTCGGATACGGAAATGACGAGGCGAAAATGGGGTTCTGGCCGGCAAACGTGCAGCTGGTCGGGAAAGACATCCTCCGCTTCCACGCGATCTACTGGCCGGCATTCCTGATGAGCCTCGATCTCCCCCTTCCAAAACATATCGGGGCCCACGGATGGTGGACGCGCGATGGGGAGAAGATGTCCAAATCCAAAGGGAACGTCGTCGATCCGCGCGAAGTGGCCAAGCACTATGGGGTCGAGAACTTCCGCTATTTCATGATGCGCGAAGTCCCTTTCGGTCAGGACGGCGACTTTTCTCAGCGCGCCCTGATCGACCGGATGAATTCCGACCTTTCCAACGACCTCGGAAACCTTTTGAACCGGATCATCGGAATGAGCGAAAAGTACTCCGATTTTGTGATCAACAGCGTCGATGTCGAAAAATATCATACGCGCGAACTGAACGATGCCCATGCGATCCTGGATTCTTTGGAGGGGTATCTGAGCGAATTGCAGATTCACCGCTATCTGGAAGAGCTGTGGAAAGTCTTCACGATCGGGAACAAAGCGATCGAGGAACATGCCCCGTGGACGAAAGTCAAAGAGGGGCGTACCGATGAGGCGCTCGCCACCGTCGCACTCGTCGCCAACCTCCTCGCCAAAGCCTCGGTCATGCTGCACGCCATCATGCCGCATACCACAGCGACCATCGCCGACGCTCTCGGTTTCGAGATCAATACGGAGAGCTACAACCGCCTGATTCAAGAGAAAAAGCTCCTCTCACCGTTTACGATCAAAAAAATCCCACCCCTCTTCCCGCGGGTCGAAGAGCCTCTGATGGCCGAAGCGCCCAAAGCCATGATCGAAGAGGCTCCCAAAGCTCCCGAACCGACCAAAGAGGAGAAAAAAGTCTCTACCGTCCCAACCGAAGGGTTGATCACGATCGACCAGTTCTTCCAGACGTCGCTCAAGGTCGGTACCATCCTCGAAGCCCAAGAGGTTCCCAAAAGCTCCAAACTCCTGAAACTGCAGGTCGATCTGGGCGAAGAGTCTCCCCGCCAGGTCATCGCGGGGATCCGCGAGTACTACAGCGCCGAATCGCTGGTCGGAACACAGGTGTGCGTCGTCGCCAACCTCAAACCGGCCAAACTGATGGGGATGCTCTCGGAAGGGATGCTCCTCGCGGCCAAAGACGCCGAGGGGCTCTGCCTGATCCGCCCCGAAAAACCACGCCAGAGCGGAAGTTCGATTGGATGAGACTTGAAAATATCCTCGCACTGACCAAAGGAAATCTTGTATGGGAACCTTCGGTCAGTATCTTTGAGAATGTCGTATTCGAGCCTTCCAAAGTCAAGCGGGGTTCTTTGTTCATCGCCTACACCCCCGAGGATATTCCCGAAGCGCTTCTCAACGGCGCCTACGGCGTCATGTTTGATCGGCCGACCCAGATGGGCGATACCGAAATCGCCTGGATCAAAGTCGATAACATCGACAACGCTCTGAAAAAACTGCTCCGTTTTTATCTCCTCGAAAAAGAGCTTCAGGTCTACGCCTGCGACCCGATCACCCTCCATCTCTCCACCATGATCTCGACACCTGCGAATTTTTGCAATGTCGAGGGGAACATGCGCGAGGTGTGGGAAAAGCTCTGGCCGCTGGAGAAAAAATCGATTGTCCTTTTTTCTCCGGCCCTGACCGATCCGGATATTTTTATCGAGCACTCCCAGTTGATCCGCGCTCAGGAGAATACGATCACGATTATCGAGCAGACCCTGTTCGAAACGTCGTTCATCCACAACGACACCTTTTATGAGCGGCAGATGCTTTCCCCGTTTTTCATCCCTTATCTGGAACATCTCCTTTTCTTCTACACCTTTCTGCGGATCCCGTTTCAAATTCGTGGATTTAGCAAGATGAAGCATTTCATCCCCGTTTTTACCAACTCGCGCCTGGAAAGCAAAGAGTTCGGAAGCAGCGACCGGGTTGTCATTTTCGAACCGCTGCTGGAGCTGATTGACGAACAGATCGATTTTCTTGACGCTCAGGCTTCCTGGGCAAAAATCATCTGTCTTTTACCGGAGTCTATGCGCTCGTCCCTCACGATCGGCGTCGACAATATCTTTTTCTACCGTTACCCCGAAGAGGTGATTTCCCTTTTACAGGCGAAGGATTTTCATTTCGCGCTCGTAGCCGGGGTCGACAAGAACATCCTGCGCCCGTCCCGTGCATCGATGAAACAGCTCGAACTCGATTTTTTTTAGGAGACCATGATGGACAGACGAACTTTTATAACTGCCGGTGCGACGGCCTCTGCGGCGATGCTACTGAGCGGCTGCAACGAAAGCGGCCGCCAGGCGATCGATTATTCCAAACATCCCTCGCAAGAGCTTCCCTCCTCCGATGAGCAGAGCAGCGCTCCACACAAAAAAGTGACCCTACGTCTCGCGACGAGCTGGCCCGCAGGTTTTCCCATCATGGGAACGGGGATCGAACGTTTCGCCGAACGGGTCAAGGCAGCCAGCGGCGGCACCCTGATCATCAAAATCTACCCCAAAGAGACACTCGTCCCGGCACTCGCGGTCTTTGACGCCGCCAGCACCGGTGAGATCGACGCCTTCCACTCGGGTCCCTATTACTGGAAGGGGAAAAACAGCGCATTCGCCCTCTTCAGCGGCACCCCATTCGGTCTGACGGCCGAGGAGATCAGCTCCTGGATGCTGTTCGGCGGCGGGATGGAGCTGTGGCGCGAAATGTACGGTAAACACAACCTCTATCCCCTGCTGGGCGGCAATACTAATGTGCAGATGGGGGGATGGTTCCGCAAGCCGATCCGAAATCTCGAGGATCTCAAAGGGCTTAAAATGCGGGTTCCGGGAATCGGCGGGGAAGTGTTCTCCCGTCTGGGGGTCAATCCCGTCCTCCTCGCCGCAGGTGACATCTACCCATCACTCGAGCGGGGGATGATCGATGCTACCGAATGGGTAGGGCCGGCTCTGGATCTTCAGATGGGGTTCCATAAAGTTGCCAAATACTACTACAGCGGATGGCACGAACCGGGTTCGGTACTGGAACTGACCTTCAACAAGCAGGTTTGGGAGAAGCTCTCGCCCCAACATCAGGCAATTTTGCAGATCGCAAGCGAAGAGATGAGCAACCGTATGGCCCTGGAATTTCATGCCGCCAACATCAAGGCTCTCAAAGAGATGGATGGGCTGGGAGTCACCATCGCCTCGTTCCCCGACGACGTCAACCGCGCCGCAAAAAAGGCGCTGGGCGCTTACCTTTCCGAGGAATCGGCCCGCAATCCCGATTTCAAGCGGGTCTTTGCAAACATGGAGAGCTATCTTGCCGATTCGCGCGCATGGAGCAATATCGGGCTGGGAGCCTTTTTGAACGTCAGAGAGGGGTGATCGCCCTGAGCTCGCGGCGCAGCTTCTTCTCATCAGGCATAAACACCCTTACGAGATCGTGGAACGCCGGGGAATGGTTCATGTGTTCCAAATGGGCCAGTTCGTGGACAATGATATAGTCGATGTGCTCGTAGGAGAGCTGCATCATCATCGTGTTAAACGTTACGATTCCGCGTGAGTCACAGCTTCCCCACCGTCTGCGCATCTTTTTAAACCGGACTTCGCTCGGGCGGAGCCCCGTTTTTCTGGCGTAATACTCGATCCGTGAAGGAAGGGTCAAAAGAGCCTCTTCGCGGTAAAAATGATGGTAGTATTTTTCAATATCTACAGAATTTTGTACTTTTTCAAGCTTTTGATGTAATTTCGGAAACCGGTGCAGAGGGGCATTTTCCCCCCGAAACCGGATTGTCTCCCCCAACATGTGGCGTTCATGATCCCTCGTACCCAGCTTGGCCAGTTTGTCACATATCCATCCCTCTTTGTGGCGCAGGAGCTCCCGGACCTTCTGCTCGTTTTTGTACGGTGTGCGGACACACACTTCCCCTGTCCCGGTGATCGTGATGTAGGTGTTCCGATTGCGGGGTCGGTAATGGAGGGTGATCGGGGAGGTATCGGCACTAAACACGATAGCTGACAGGGTCCTTCGCACCGGCATGTTCAAAACCTCTCAGTCGAAGCCGGCAGCTGTCGCATACTCCGCATGCCTCTTCCTCGTCCTGATAGCAGCTCCACGTCAGATGAAGCGGAACATTGCGTTTGAGCGCTTCGGCCACGATGTCCGATTTATTCATATGGACCAGCGGCATCCTGATCGCAATGGCAGTTGTCTCTTTCGTCCCGAGATTTGCCGCTTTTTCAAACGCATGGATAAAACTCTCTGTGCAGTCGGGATAGCCGCTGCTGTCCTCTTCGACGACGCCGATGGCTATCGCTTCACACCCCTCTTTTTCGGCAATGGCAGTCGCTATGGAGAGGAAAATCCCGTTTCGGAAGGGGACGTAGGTGATTGGGACACCCGCTTCGATCCCGCTTGTGGGGACGTCGATCGTATGATCGGTCAGTGCCGATGCGCCGATCGTCTTGAAAAAATCGAGATCGATTTCATAGCTTTCGCTCACCCCAAGATCCTCACAAATCCCCCTGAATGCTGCGAGCTCTTTACGGACGGTGCGCTGGCCGTAGTTGAAATGAAGCGCAACGATACCGAACCCTTCTTGCTTCATCATGTAGGCACAAAGGGTAGAATCCATCCCGCCGCTCATAATACAAAGTGCTTTTTGTCCCATATTTACTCCTGTTGCCATTGTAGCCATGCTCCCCTTATGGTACAATTCACCTATGATAGAACTAGATAACCGAACCGAAAAAACCTACGATACATCGCGTCTGGAAACGATCAGCGATGCCCTGACACCGCTGGAAATCGAGCTCATTTTTACCCATAACGACGAAATCGCCGAAATCAACCGTGATTTCCGGGGGATCGACAAAGCTACCGATGTCCTCAGTTTTCCCAGCGATCCGTTTCCCGGTGCCCCATTGGGAAGCATCGTCATCAGCGTCGACAAAGTCTCTTCCGTCGCGAAGGAGCTCGGGCACAGCGAGGACGATGAGCTCGCCCTCCTCTTCATTCACGGCCTTCTCCATCTGCTGGGGTTCGACCACGAAGTCGACAACGGCGAGATGCGGGCCAAAGAGGTCGAAATGATCGAACGGTTCGACCTCCCCAAAAGCCTGATTGTCCGGACACTCGAAGAGTAGTTATTTTTTGATATACCCTAGGTCGTCGAGCTTGTTGTAGATTGCCGATACGATCCCCCCTGTCGCTTCTCCCCCGTGCCCTCCGTGTTCAACCATCACCATGACGACAAACTGCGGCTTATCGGCAGGACCGTAGGTCGTAAACCATGCGTGGGAGCGCTTGAAATACTCCATGGAATGCTCGCTTTCTCGCTGTTTAACTCCCTGCGCGATCCCTGTCGTCTGCGCGGTTCCCGTTTTTCCGGCGATCGGGAATCGGGTATGGACAAACGCTTTTGCCGTTCCCCCCGGATCATTGCACACACCACGCATCGCCCGCTGCACGATAGGCAGTTTCTGTTTTTCGAGCGGGGTCAGGACATCCAGAGGCTTGGGGGTATACGGATTGTCACCGACGGTTTTGGCGACGTGCGGTATCGGAAGTTTCCCCGTTGCCATCAAGGCGGTGAACTGGGCCATCTGCATCGGTGTGACCAGGACGTCCCCCTGTCCGATGGAGGTGTTGAGAGTCTCCCCCTGATACCACGGCTTGTTGAATTTTTTCCGTTTCCATTCGCGGCTGGGGATCGTACCGATAAACTCGTTGGGAAGATCGATCCCCGTTTTTTTCCCCAGTCCCATCCGGATCAGTCCTTTGCTCATCCGCTCGATCCCGACCTGCAGGCTCCCTTTATAAAAATAGTCGTCGCAGCTTTGGGTGATCGCCTTGGCCAGATCGGTCGATCCGTGCCCGCTGTGTTTCCAGCAGCGGAATGCCCGGTTACCCAATCTCATCGATCCGGTACAGAATACATCGGTGTGCTCGTCCATCACCCCCGAATTGACATAGATCAGCCCCATCCCGGTCTTGATCGTCGATCCGGGAGGATAGAGGCCGTTGATCATCTTGTTCGTGAACGGCGCGTCGACGCTGCTCATGAGGGCGTTCCACTCTTTCGTACTGATCCCCGAGACAAACGTATTGAGATCGTATTCCGGATAGCTTCCTGCGGCATAGACGGCTCCGTGGACATCCATGACGATGATTGCCCCAACCCGATTTTCGAAAATATGGGTGATAAAGTTCTGAAGCTGCATATCGATATTCAAGACAAGGGTCCGGTTCTCTTGTGTCGGCGTTCTTCCGATCTCTTCGATCTCGACGTTGTGTGCGTTGACCTTGATCCGTCTCTCGCCGGCAACCCCCTGCAGATAGCGGTTGTAGTATTTTTCTATACCGTTTTTTCCCACATGTCCGATCAGCTGCAGCGACGGGTCGGCGTCGATCTCTTTTTGATTGGCTTTGGCGACATAGCCGATCAGATGCGATCCCACCGCTCCGTAAGGGTAGAGACGCTTGGGCGAAGGGGCAATTTTGATCGTTTCGCGCAGATTCATCAGCGAATAGAGAGGGATGATCGTTTCATGGGGGATAAAATCGACGACGTCGATGAAAGAATGGTTGTAATACGAATCCTGCTGTTTGTAGATTTTGGCCATTTTTTCGGGATCGAGTGTCGGGATTTTCGACACCAGATACGCGATTTCCCGGTCAAGCTTCGTCGTATCCTTCCCCTTGGTCAGATGAGGGGCCAGGGCGATTTTGAAGCCCAGTTCGTTGATCGCTATCGGCTCCCGGTTCCGGTCCAGAATCTCCCCCCGTACGGGGGCGGTGAGCTCGGCTTTGATGCTGTTTTTTTCCGAGAGGGTTGCGTAGTATTCATTGGACTGTATCGAGAGGTGGAATACCCGGACCAGCAGCGCGAGCCAGACAATGGCGAAAATCCCCAGCAGCAATCTGATTTTCATACAAGAGCCGCCAGGATTAAAAATTCAACAACCACGTAAAGCCCCATATGCCAGTCGATCGCAGGAACTTCCAGCATCAGAACCTGATTTCCGGTCCACATAAAGAGCCAGTATCCGGGATAGGCAAAAAGGGTGAAAATGGCCGCCATACAGATCCGGCATTGGAGCACCAGTTCGATCTTTGGGACAAAATAATGGATCAAAAAGGTGAAAAAAAGGACCGTGCTCCCGAACCAAAACCCTTTTTCCGCTTCGAAAAAGAGAAGCATAAAAATCACGACCAACAAACCCACCAGATCGTGCCTTGCCAATGCGCGGTAATAGGCAAAAAACAACAGGGCCAGCAGCGGGGGGAACAAAAGGTACAGGCTGCTCAGGCTTATATAGACGACATAGGCACCAACAAATAAAAGTTGGTTCAGAGCGTCTTGATAAGAGAAACTTCGTTGCATACCGGAAAATGTTTGCATTTGATGCAATCGGCCCAGATTTTATGTTCCGGGATACTCTCTTTTGGGATTTCGATAAATCCCAACCGTTCGAAAAAGCGCTGCTGGTAGGTTAGGGCCAAAACCTCTTTAAGCCCCAGATAACGCCCCTCCTCGCACGCTTTTTCGACGAGGGCCGTACCGATGTTTCGGCCGCGGTAGTTTTGATCGATAATCATCGATCGCAGCTCCGCAAGGTGGGGAGAGTGGATGTGTAGGGCCACGAATCCGACCAGCTTGTCGGCATCCATAGCAAGGAAGTACGACCGTATATTTGTAGCGATCTCGTCGTTGCTCCGCGGCAGAATGACCCCCGATTCGATTTCGGGAGCGACGAGCTGCTGCATGGCGGGAATATCGCGCAGCGTCGGCTTTTTATAAAGGATTTCGCTCATTCTTCCCCCTCTTTGAGGAGACGATAGAGCACTTCGACGATCGTATCGACGCCACGGCGTTTTGAATTGGAGATCATGAGGGAACCGGGGAAGCGTTTTTTAAGTTCGCTCAGCTCTTTTTGGTTCAGTTTGTCGATTTTGGTAAATACCGTCAGAATCCTTTGGGTGGGGGCGCAGATCTGATCGAGGTACTCGCGTACCGATGCATCGATCTCCAGATCGGGATGACGGCAGTCGATCAGGTGGACAAACACCCGTATCTGTTTACGCTCCGTGATGTAGGAGGTCAGGTTGCTCTCCCAGTCAGTTTTGAGTGATTTGGCTACTTTGGCGTATCCGAAACCCGGCAAATCCACGAACTTGGCGCTCAGACGCTCCTGCGTCTCCCGGTCCATAAAGACGACGTCAAAATAGTTGATGAGGCGGGTTTTTCCCGGTGTCGCCGAAACCTTGGCCAGCGATTTGCGGTTTGTGAGGGTATTCAGAAGCGAGCTTTTTCCCGTATTGGACCGCGCCATAAAGGCCACTTCATTTTGCTCTTCGTTGGGCGGCGAGAGCTTGATGTTCGGAGCCGACGTAACGAATCTCGAATCAATGATCTCGATCATTTGGAAGGGCTTCCGGATTTTGAATTTTTCTTCTCAAGGGTAAAAATCATGATCACAGGCTCATCCTTGGCGCTCTGCGCACTCGCGTACCCCTGCGTCGTATTGACAACAACCTTGTCCCCTTTGACGCGCCGGTAATCGTCCAGGCGAATCAGATCGACTTTTGTGTAAAACTGGTATTCACTTTCGTTAGGCAGGTAGACCGCCCTCTCCGATTTTCCGCGGTATACCTCTCGCAGCTCGGTGACGATGTAGAAAGAGACATCCCCTTCGGCAACGTATTTGATCGGCTTGTTCGTTTTATCGGTGTAGATCGTCACTTTGGAAGCGTTGAGTTCATCGAGTCCTTTGGTCACTTTGACATTTCCGGTAAAGATGGCAAGCCCTTTTTGCTGCTCCCCTTTGAAATGGTCCGAAATGACTTTCAGCTCTTCCGCCGACGATTGGGCTATAAAAAGAGAAAAGAGAAAAACAATTATTTTAATCATCCGCATATCCTAGTTCAGTTGATAACTTCCGCGCACCGCATCTGCCGATACGGTATCGTGTTCAGTGTTGTAATTAAGACGCCGCCCGTCAACCCGGTTGGCATTTTGGGTGATGACGAACGGCCCTTCCGTTGTGATGATCGATGCGTTCGAATCGTACTGCCCCTCTTCGGAACGGAATTGAAGCCCGTCTTCGCGCTCGTAGAATACATTGGCATTCAAACGGAGAACGTCGTTTTGATACTGGGCGTTATCGGCCCGGATCGACTGAGATAATGATTTTGTATTATCGCTAAATTTAGCTGACGTTACCTCATACCGATCATCAAACATTTTCCCCTTTTCCCCTTCGAGAACATGGTCGATCCCGTTTCGGGAAATTTCGTAGAGGGTAAACGCCTGGAGCTCTATTTTCGGAATTTCATGCGTCTGCTGATCGGTGGAATAGGTCGGCTTGAACACAGCGTGCATCCCCAGAAGCAATCCCAACACGAGGAGAAAAAAAACGTTTATCGACATTTAGATCCACTGGCTCAAAAATTTTTCTTCCTCGCCGTTGGCACGGATCACTTTTTCGATCATTTCGCGTACACAGGCATCACCGCCGCACCGCTCCAGAACCTCGGCAAATGCGCGGATATATTCCGAACCGTCCCGCGGAGTATACGCCTGAGCCGCCCATTGAAGAAGCCGGTAATCGTTCAGATCATCCCCGATCGCTGCGACTTCTCTGGCATCGATCCCCAGTTTGGCGCACAGTTCCATCGCAACGGAACGCTTGTCCTTCACCCCCTGATAGAGGTGTTCGATCCCGAGCTCTTTGGCACGGTGCGCAACGATGGTCGAATCACGACCGGTAATGATCGCGGCATAATGCCCCATTTTGAGCCATTCCTTGATCGCAAAACCGTCCTTGACGTTAAAATTTTTCAGTTCAACGCCATCGGAAGAGTAGATGATCTTCCCCTCCGTCAGACACCCGTCGACATCGAGGATCAGCAACCGGATCACAGTACCCCTTTGGTACTGGGGACACCGGCACGTTCATTTCGAGCCAGTGCCCTGCGCAGGGCTACGGCCAACGATTTAAATGCCGCTTCGATGATATGGTGCTTGTTTTTTCCCCGCAGCATCACGATATGGGCCGTAATGCCGGCATTGAAAACGACGGCACGGAAAAACTCTTCAGCCAGTTCGGCGTCGAACGCACCGATTTTTCCGCTTACTTCCACCTCATAGACCAAAAACGGCCGATTGCTGAGATCCAGGTCACAGCTCACCGCCGCTTCGTCCATAACGATAACGGCGTTCCCGAACCGTTCCACTTTTTCGATTGGATAGATCGCTTCGCGCAGCGCCTGTCCCAGAACGATACCGATATCCTCGACGCTGTGGTGGTCATCGATATGGATGTCCCCCTCGCACTGTACATTCAGATCGATCAATGCGTGTTTGGCAAAACTCTCCAGCATATGATCCAAAAAGCCGACTTTGGTCGATACAGTGCTTTTTCCCTCCCCCCGAAGGTTCAGAGACAAAGAGATGTCGGTCTCTTTTGTGGTACGTATTTTTTGGATCATATCATTCCCTTATGATAAACGAGCCTTTGAAATAGCCCCGTGAAATAAAGTCGCGCGCTTCGGCTTCACTCTTGAATCCGCCGAGCCATACGCGAAATAGACGTTTGTTATTATACTCTGTATCTTTGATAATTGCGTTGTAGCCGTTGTAATTCGAATTTTTTTGCTTGGTGGCCAAAGCCCCTTCAAACCGCTCAAATGCACCGATCTGGACGAAAAATGAGCTCAACACGCTCTCCCTCGGCCCTTTGGCGAGACTCCCCATATCGATGGTCCGCATTCCCGAAGGTTCGAAACCGAGGACTTCCAGCGTTACCGGCGCCGTTCCGACGCGCTCAACACCGATCTGCTGCGCCGCAGCAAACGAAAGATCGATAATACGCGTTTCGACAAAAGGCCCCCGGTCATTGATCCGGACAACCGTCTGCGCATTGGTTCGGGTGTTGGTCACACGGACGACCGTATTCATCGGAAGGGTCTTGTGGGCGGCCGTCATGGCGTACATGTCGTATCCTTCACCGTTTGAGGTCGATTTGCCATGGAAATCATGCCCATACCAGCTCGCGGTACCGCTGAAAACATCTCCTACCCGTACCACTGTCGGATAATATTCTCTTCCCATGACGGTATAAGGGCGCATCGTCGCTTGAAGGTCCCCGTTTTTTTTGTAGATAGACGATGATGTCATCGCCAGTTTTTCGGAAGGGTATTTTTGCGATGCTTTGGGCTGGTAGTTGTACGAGCCGGTCTTAGTTGAACAGCCTCCCATCAACAAAATCAACCCCGCCAAAAGAATCCTATTTATCAACCTTTATCTCCTCACCCTCTCTCAATGCATTCGACGCAAACGGATTGTTCGCTTTTAACTGCTCTAGGGTCAAATTATACAATGCAGCAACTGAAGCGAGGGTTTCACCGCTTTTAGCTCTGTGGAGGCGTGGAGTAGCAATCAAATAAGGCCTGTTGATCGGGATTTTAACGTTGCGGTTCCCCTCGATCTCGTTTTCGTCACCGATCATGTTTTCGGCCATGATATTGCCTTTGGGAACATTGTAGCGTTTGGACAGCTGCGTGAGCGTCTCGCCCGATTTGACGCGGTGCATCACGAAATATCCTTTCAGCTCACGCGTACGAAACTTCTGCCGAAAATCGCCCAGCTTGGACTTCGGGATGTAAATCGGGTAGGAGTTCTGGTTCGGGGGGGTGACCCCTTTTTTCAGATGGGTGTTGAGCCGCACCAGATTTTTTTTGGGCATCTCCAGCACCGCCGCGATACGGTCTATATCCTCCCCTTCGGGCAGATAGACAGTCGCGAGGGGATTCTCGTGTTCCATTCCACCAAGCAGCTGATCGTACTCGATCTCGGCCAGAAACACCTCGTCGGTTGCCAGCAATGCCAGCGCAACGACTTTTCGGATGTAGTTCCGGCTCTCCTGCGGGATCAAGGATCGCTTGGGATCGGCCAGTACCCGCAAATCGGTCGTACCTGCCTTACGGATCGCTTTTTGGAGTTTCCCCTCCCCGCAATTGTAAGCGATCAGCGCCAGGTACCATTTGCCGAACATTTTTTTCAAGCTGCTCAGATACGTAATGGCCGCACGGGTCGATTTGACATGGTCGCGCCGTTCGTCGACAAACTGGTTCACCTGAAGGCCGTGAATACGTCCCGTCCCCTCCATAAACTGCCACAACCCAGCCGCGCCGCGAGACGAGGAGGTGCTGACTTCCAGTCTCGATTCAGCCATGGCAACAAACAAAAATTCTTTGGGCAGATCCGACTGGGCGATCAGGGAGGAGAGCATCGGGATGAATACGTCGGCGTTTTCCGCCGAATCGGCAAAACCGGTCAGCTGGCATTCACGGCGTTTCTTGGCGTAGATATCGTGCAGATAGGGATCGGAGAGGAAGGAGGCCGGGATGCCGAAGTGCTTCAGAACCTCGATTTTTTTGCGGTCACCCGGATCGAATCCCACGCTGTAGACCCACAGCGGGATCAGCAGGATGAGGGCAACATACCTTATCGCCATCTACGCACCTTCCACCCCTATCCGAACCTGAAGAGTTTTTTCGCATTTGCCGTTGTCAGAGATTTGATCTCGGAAGGGGAAATTTCGAGGAGTTCAGCCATTTTGTCGGCGACGTAGCGGGTATAAGCGCTTTCGTTGCGCGTCCCGCGGTGGGGGTGCGGAGTCAGATAGGGGCCGTCGGTTTCGATCAGGAGTTTCTCCCGGGGGATTTTAGGGAGGACATGGATAAGTTTTTTGGCGTTCTGGAACGTCACAACCCCGCCGATCCCGAAATAAAACCCCTCGTTCGCCAATGAGAGAAGCTCCTCGTCGGCATTGTAACAGTGCAGAACCCCGCCCACCTCTCCGGCCCCCTCTTCGAGCAGGAGCATCTTCGCATCATGGCTCGCATCGCGTATATGAACAATGAGCGGCTTTTCCACTTTTTTGGCCAGGCGTATCTGTTCGCGGAAAACATACGCCTGGCGTTCCTTTTCGGCACGCTTCTCTTCGTCGCTCCCTTCGAGGCGGAAATAGTCCAGTCCGCATTCGCCAATCGCAACGCACTTGGGATGAGCCGCGTAATGCTCGAAATCAACCGATTCGAACGCTTCCATGTCGTAGGGGTGGACCCCTACGGCGAAATAGACATCCGCATGCGCTTCGGCGATTTCAACCGCCCTCTCCAGCGTACCCGGATGGGCTCCGGGAATGACAAAGGCCATGACACCCGCCTCCCGGGCACGCGCCATCATCGCGTCAAAATCCTCGACATACCGCTCATCGTCGAGATGGATATGGGTATCGATAATCATACACTCCCCTGGGATCGTTCAAATAGTTCTCTGGCGAACCGGGTCGCTTCCTCGCTGATCCCCTCGCCGCTGATGATACGGGCAATCTCTTCAATCCTCTCTTCGGCGGAGAGTTCACGCACACGGCTTTCACCGTCCTTGTAGATAAGGAAATGCTGTTCCCCCATCGACGTCAGCTGCGGCTGGTGGGATATGACGAAAATCTGGTATTTTTTCGAGAGATGGCGGAGCACCTTGGCCACGCTCATCGACTCTTCGCCGCTGAGATTCGCGTCGATCTCATCGAGCATCAATACCCCGCCCGACCCTTCCATCGTTTCGACCCCCAGCGCCAGCAATGCCAGACGGAGACGGTTGAATTCGCCGGAGCTGAGTTTTTCCAGTCTTGTCCCCGACAGACCGAGTACCGCTTTGTCACAGCCGAAGGGGTGGGGATCGGACGTTTCGAGCTCCAGCGTCGCCTCGCGCAGATAGAGCATCGACAGATAGCCGTTTAGAGAAGATCGCATCTCTTCCAGCGCGCCATGGCGCGCCTCTGACAGGAGCCGGGAGAGGCGGTCGAGTTCACCTCTGAGTTTCCCGATCTGTTTGGTCAGCTCCCCTTTGGAGTGTTCGATCGTCTCAAACGATTCGAGCTCCGCCGCCTTCTTCTCCCGGTAGGCCAGCGCTTCTTCGACACTGCCGTAACGGCGCTTAAGCTCGGAAATCTGCTCTATCCGGTTGAGGACCTGTTCGATATCGGTTTCGCCCAGTTCCTCCATCCTCTCCATCGAACTCTCGAAAATATGGCGCAGCTCGTTCATCGCATCATCAAAAAAAGCACTGTCGGCTTCGAGAAGCCCCAGTGCGGCGCTGACATGGGATTCGTGGGAAAAAATCGCTTCTGCCTGCGTGATCGCTTTTTCGATCTTCTCTTTTTTCGAAAGCTGTTTTTTGATGGCCGAGAGTTCCTCGTCTTCTCCGATAGCAGGTTTGACCGCGTCTATCTTGGAAATCTCGTAGGCGGCGAACTCTTTGAGCTCGGCCAGCCGCTTCTCCTGATCCTCGATGATGCGGAGCTCTTCGGAGAGGGTTTTGTAATCGGCGAATTTCACCCTGTACTCCCTGAGAACATCGGCGTGAGCGGGGCGCGAGGCCGCTATCCGCTCATCCACAAGGCGCAGCAGAGCGTGGGGTTCGAAGTCGCTGTAGTCTTTGAGGCTCAGATGACGCAGATACGCACTGCTGATCGCCCCCATCGAGGCCCTTGGGGTGCTTTGGGAATTGATGAAGTAGCGGGTTTTTTCTTTTTTCACCTGACGAAAAATATTCGAGGGCTCATTCGCGATTCCGTAAGCATCCTCATCAATCTGCCAGCAGACGCTCGATTCGCAGATCTGGGCATCGACATTGTCCATCCCAACCGAGGAGAGGATCGAGCGCATAAGGATCGATTTCCCGCTCCCGCTGGGGCCGGTAAAGACAACCAATCCCGGGTGAAATTCCATCTCGGCCTCTTTGAAGGTCAAAAACTCTTTCAGATAGAATCGCTCAATCACAGATCAATCTCCCCATCCCAGTTTCTCTTTGAGGACATCGAAATAATTGAACTCTTTGCGATGGATCAGATGGGCCCCCGATGAAGCCAGTTTGATGTGGACCGTATCGTTTTCGGTGATCTCAATCATATCCTGCCCGTCAATGATCAAAAGCGCGCTTGCATCGGGGGTTTTCATCTCGATCTCGAAATGGCCCGGCATAATAACCGGACGCTGGGTCAGTGAATGGGGGCAAATAGGGGTAAGTGCGAATACCTTGGTCAGCGGAAACATCACCGGCCCTCCGGCAGAGAGATTGTAGGCGGTAGAACCCGTGGGGGTGGAGACGACGACGCCGTCACCGTAATAGGTGTTGAAATTCCGCCCGTCGATATAGGTTTCAAGATGGATCATTTTGGAGATCGAAGGACGGGTCAGGACGATGTCGTTAAACGCGACGACGTTGCATTCCCCTTCCCCCGTCGTGATCGTCGCCTGCAGCATGGAACGCTCATCAATCCGGAATTCCCCTTCCAGCATTTTGTCGACAAAACTTTCAAGCTCGCCGATGTCCAGATCGGCCATGAATCCGAGCTTCCCGGCGTGTATCGCCAGAACGGGAAGCTGAAAACGAAACGAGCGGCGCACGGCCGAGATCAGGGTGCCGTCTCCGCCGATGGTGACGAGAAAGTCCACCTTTTTGCACATCATTTCAAAAGGCTGCCCCATGACATCGATCATCCCGCCGCTGATGTGCTCGATGATCACTTCGATACCTCGGGATTCGAAAATCCGTTTCGCCTCAAAGAACATCTCTTTGAGCTCGGGAGTCGAAGGGCGAAGAAGGATACCGACGCGTTTAATATTAGTTAATTTCAACATATCCCTCTCTTTTTTGTCTTTATTATAGCCAAATAGATGACCAGGACAAAATTTATTGCGCTGTGAAATATTCCAGTGCAATCCCTTCTCGAAGGCCGTCGTCGACAATGATCGCCTCTTCGTATCCCAGCGCTTCGTAAATGGCGGTCACCATCAGTATACCGGCGATAATGAGGTTTTCCCGCCCGACACCCACATAACGTACCCGCTTCCCTTCATCCATCCCCAAAAGCTCATCATACGCACGATAGCACTCGCCGAGGCTCAGTACACATCCGTTGATCCGTTCGGGATCGTATGTCTCATAATCCATCCCTTTCAGATACGCCGCGATCGTCGTCGGCGTTCCGGCGGTAAGGACCAGTCTCTCGGCCCTGTGGGGCATTGACGAACGGACATCGTTTTTGAAATCGCTGATCCGCTCCCGCAGGGTATCCTCGGAATCGGAACTCTCGCTGAGCGTCACGATCCCCGTATTCAGGCTCACCGCTCGCACCGTGTCATCCGCCCTATGGATCAGCTCCGTCGATCCTCCGCCGATATCGACCAAAACGAACGACAAGGGCTCAATACCCAGTCTACCAAGACGGTACCGTACCGCCTGAAGGGTCAGCGAAGCCTCTTTGTCCGCGTCGATAATCGTAAAAGAGACTCCCGTCGCTTCCCGAATCCGTTCCAGTACTTCGGAACCGTTTTCAGCCATCCGCATCGCAGCGGTCGTATACCCAACCACGCACTGTGTTGAAAAATCGAGTTTTGTTTTAGCTTCAGCGATCGCATCCAGGATACGGCCGATCGCCGCTTCCCCGATCCGTCCGCTCAAGCGAAGCGATTCGGCTGTTTTGATGATCTTTTCAAAACTTTTTCCCCAACTCTCTCCGTCATACTCGATAAAACGGATCGTATTGGACCCCAGATCGATCGCAATCATACGGCGGCAATATCGTCGATCCGCATCAGCGGCGTCCACGACTCCAGGGATCCTTGCGTAAGCTTATCAGGATCAAGCAAGGAATCATAGTTTGTCTTAAAATACCGGACTACAGACATAATCCCCTCTTCGATGCCAAACATGGCGATATAGCGGCGGATGCCGTTTTCGATCAGACTTTGCGGTGCGCGGAGCGCAATCTTGTTTTCGATCTGGCTGCAATAGCACTGGGCCATGACGCTCCCCATCGCCGCATATTTTTCCCGAACCGTCCGATAGGGCTCAAACACCTCCATCACCTCGCGCGGCTCCCCTTTTGCGGCATAGCGCTGCGCATCATCAACCCTGCGGTTCCACTGCCGTTCCAGATCCTGCGCTTCGCGCGTCTCGTACAAAAAGGGAAAGGTGTTCAGGTACGAAAACGCGTTTGCCAGATTGTTCGCGGCGACCGCCTTGAAAAAAAGGTGTTTGACTTTGATCGTTTCGGACATTTGCCGTGCTTCATGGGCATAGTCGGGAAACGCCATCAGGATGTCACACCCGTTTTGGGCGGCTGCGTACTCTCCCTCCTCATACGCTTTGTGCGTCTGGATATAGAGCTTGTCGGCAGATTCAAGAACCGCCGTATATTCTGCGAACTCTTTGAGGAACGGATGGCGCTTGATCAAATCGAAGAATTTAACGTAATCGCGCTGTGTGACCACTTTTTTGAAATATTCATACATCCGGCGTTCCGCAAAGAGCTGCTGGATCAAAGCGGTTTTGGAGGAGATCCCCCGATACGGAGCCAGTACGGTTCTGGCCTGTTCTTCGCCGCCCGGCTGCATGATCAGCTCCTGCGCTTTGGAAAAGCGCTTTTGCCATTTTTCTTCCATATTCCGGTACAAATCGGAATCTTTGAAGGCGGGATATTGATTGGCCAGCGAGTAGGCAAGCCCGTAACGCTCCTCCTGCACATGGGTCTTAAACTGCGAAAACCGCTCGTAATCGCGCAGCATCTGAGTGATAAAAGCGGTTTTCCTCGGAATTCCCGAAAAAAGGTCCAGGAGCGCTTTGGCCTGGTTACGCTCGTTGTTTTCAAGCAGAGAACGTGCCTTGGCGACAACATCGCCCCATATCCGTTCAACCGCTTCGTAGGCTTTGGAATAGGCCAGCATCGGGTTGATTTCCAAGGCGCTGTAAAACGCTTTGTACTCCCGTTCGCGCAAAAGCTTCATATAGGCTTCTTCGTTTCCGAAAAGCGCATAGACGCGGACATTTCCCGCCGCTGTCCCAACCGCAAGACGGTACGGTTTTTGCAGGAATGCCAGGGAAGTGACCGGTTCTTTTTCCTTGAGATAACGTTGCGTCACCGGTTCCAGACGCTCCATATCGTACAAAGCGACGTATCCCAACCGGGTGCCGACGCATGCGAAACGGCCATCATTGCTCAGACTCATGGAAGTCACTTCGTCGTTCATTTTCACCAAACGTTTGATCAGCTGCCCTTTGCGGATGTCCCAGACGATCATTCCCCCCTCCTTGTCTGCGGAGAGGAGCCTTGCATGGGGGAGAAAAAGGAGTTTGATAATCGGGCTGGCGTGTCCGCGGAGCTTGAGCGGCTCCTTCATGATCCCCAGATTCAGCAGATGGATCGCTCTGTCATAGCTTCCTGTCGCGATCCACTGCCCGTTTTCATTGAAAGCGACCGTCGTTATGAAATCGGCATGGTGGGGCATCGTAAACGCCAGACGTCCCGTTTTCAGAACCCACACAAAGGCTTTTCCGTCCTGCCCTCCGGTGACACAGTAACGGCTGTTGGGATCAATCCCCACCGACTCGATCTCCCCTTTATGGCGGCCGAGTTTCCGGATAAGCGCTTTGTCGGTGACACTGAATAAACCGGCTTGTTCCGTACCGGGGATCGTCGAGAGGGTATATTCTCCGCTCTGCGATACATCGACGTGTGATCCGACAAGGCGCTCATGCTGTAGATTTGTTTTCATGCCGCCGACAAGGGCATAAGTATCAGAAGAGAGGATGCGGAGCGAATTCTGGGCGTCTACGATTCCAAGGTTGCCGTCGGAGAGGGTTTTGAGAAGAAGGACGGGTTGTTTTATATTAAATAATTTTAAAACCTCCACCCCCTTCTCCTTTTAATGCTCTTCGCTGCTTAGGTAGCGGTGTTCTTTGAGGAGGGAACGGATTTGATCCTGATGCTCTTTCCCTTTTGTCTCCAGATGGATCGTCACGTTCGCGTCACCGTACGCCAGCGTCGTGGAGGTGCGGTCGTAGGCGATATGGACGATGTTCGCGTTGAGCCCCTGGAGCATCTCGGTCAGCTGCATCAGGGCTCCGGGTTTGTCGATGAGTGTGACGGTCACTTTCATCTTCCTTCCCGATTTGATCAGCCCTTTTTCGATGATGATCGAGAGGAGGGTCACGTCCATGTTTCCGCCGCTGAGGACGGTCCCCACTTTTTTCCCTTTCAGGTCGTCGAGCTTGCCGTGCAGCAGCGCGGCGACCCCGGCTGCTCCGGCCCCCTCGACAACGAGCTTTTGCCGCTCCAGGAGGAACAGGATCGCATTAGCGATCTCTTCGTCATCGACGGTGACGATCCGATCGACCGTCTCCAGGATATGCCCCAGTGTCACCTCCGAGGTGTCGCGCACGGCGATCCCATCGGCGATCGTGCGTACCGTCGTGCTGTCGATCGCACGTTTGGCCTCGAACGATTCTTTCATCGCCGGTGCCCCCTGTGCACTCACACCGATTACCATCGTGTTCGGCGAGAGGGCCTTTATCGCCGATGCCATCCCGGAGATCAGACCGCCTCCCCCGACGGGGATGACGACCGCATCGAGGTCCTTGATCGATTCGAGCATCTCCAGCGCGATCGTCCCCTGCCCCGCCATGACCGCTTCGTCGGCAAAGGGATGGACAAAAACCATAGCGTGCTTACGGCCATGTTCGGCGGCATACGCGTACGCCTCGTCGTAGTTGCTCCCGGCGAGAATCACCTCGGCACCGTAGTAGCGAACTCCGTTGATCTTGGTCAGCGGGGTCGATTCGGGCATGACGATGAGCGCGCTGATCCCGAACATCTGGGCCGCCATAGCGACCCCCTGGGCGTGGTTTCCCGCACTCGCGGCGATGACCCCCTGCGCGCGCTCCGCATCGCTGAGGGTCGCGATCTTGTTATAAGCCCCCCGGATTTTGAACGCCCCGGTCACCTGAAGGTTCTCTTTTTTGAGATAGATTTCGCATCCGCACTCTTCGCTGAGGCGGGGGGCAAAGGAAAACGAAGTCTCGACGACGATGGGTTTGATCCGCTCGTGAGCGCGATAGATTGTTTCCAGATCGATCAAGGGGACCCTTCAGGCGTGCAGCATATGGTGTTCGACCATGCTGCAGTGGTTTTGGACAACTTTCATCCCGGCGCTGCGGGCGCGTTCTGCCGCTTCGTTGTTGACAATCCCTTTCTGGGCCCAGAACACTTTGATATCCCCCCGTTCTATGCACGCATCGGCGATCGGCCCAAGGGCATCGGGTTTGCGGAAGATATTGACCATATCGACAGCAAAGGGGATCTCGGCGAGAGAACGGTAAACCTTCTCTCCCAGAATTGTCTCCTCTTTGGGGTAGACGGGGACGATTGTGTAGCCGGCGTTTTTGAGATATTCGGCGACGCGGTAGCTGTCTTTGGTGCTGTCGGGAGAGAGCCCCAGAACGGCAATCGTTTTGACCTCTTCCAAAATAGCTTTCATTTCGGCATTGGTGGCATTAACGGTCGGAAATTCGCATTCCATAAAAACTCCTCGGCACATTTAAAAAGTTCCCCATTATACCAAATTCCGGGTGTTTCCCCCTTGATCCACACTTTCGGACGCAAAAACGCAACGCGCCGGACCAATCCGGCCTTTTCTGCCATTTTGCTGAATAGACAGGGGATGTTTGTGTGTAGATACGATGAGAGGCATGATAGAGAAAAACTTCGGGAAACCCTGCTCAGAGAAGAGAGGGAAAGGGGGCGAAGCCTACCAGGATCTGACCCGGCCGACATCGACATGGACGAAATTCGAAGAGGGGTAATATCCCACACCCCCCTGTTTCATCGCCATCGCGATTTTACGCAGGTCGGCGAGATTGCGGCCGGGGAGATTGATATCGATCGCTTTTCCTTCCATGTGGAGGCTTTTTTTGGCAACACCCGAGGAGTTGTTCCGAAGTTTTGCGTTCGACGCGGGCGAGCGGTAGCCGGAGATAACATTAAAGGGCTGGTTGCTCTCCATTTTGGAGCGGATGGCGTAGAGCAGATCGAAGAGTTCGACATCCATAGGGGCGGCTATCCCGCTACGGTGGTCACGGAGGACATGACTGATCTCGGAGAGCCCTTCAGGGATATATACCCCTTCTGCCCAAAACGTCGTAGTGAGTTTTTCCCCGGTATGGGTATTGTAAAAAGAGAGAGATTTTTCATGCGGCAGTTTTGCATTTGCCAGCGCCATATTCGGAAACAGCGAAACGGCCGAAGCCATCCCGGCGATTTTCAAAAAATGCCTTCGATCCATACCATACCCCTTTTTTCAGTATCCTTTTTGTACATACTCTTATAATGTTTATTAGTATACCATGTAGACTTTAACACCCTTCTTGCACCAATAAATTAATTTCGCAATCCCCAAGATCGGCTGCCGGCACCGTATACCTCATCGGACACGCTTTACCATCCCAAAATAGCGGCAAGATCATTGTCATAGCCGTATACATCGTCACGGAAATGGGCTTTCCCCTCCTCATCTTCCCATGCACTCCAATAGTTGACGTACACCTTTAGCGGTTTGGCGAGGAAAATATTTCGGTTGGCCCTTCCGCCGATAAGCGTCTCGACGTTTTGGGCGTTTCCGTCGCGCTCCAGCAGATAGTCCGCAAGGACAACCGGCTCCTCTACCCGGATACATCCGGAACTGAAACTCCGTATCGTCTTGTCAAACAGAGTTTTGTAGGGGGTATCATGGATATAGACATCATAGGGATTGGGAAACATAAACTTCAGCAGTCCGAGGGAATTTTTACGTCCCGCATCCTGCCGAAGATAATAAGGAAACGTTTCCGGATTGGCTTTTGCCCAGTTGATGGAGTACGGATTGATCGGATTTGCCCCCTTCTCATCCCCGTGACGGAAGATACGGAGCCTCTCTTTTTTGAGGTAGCCGATATTCTTGCGCACGCTGGGAAAGATATCCTCACGCAAGATTGTGGCGGGGACACGCCAGTAAGGCCTGACAACAAAATAGGTCATCCATGCGCCAAAGATCGGCGTGGCTCTCTCGGGCTTACCCACGATGGCTTTCATCCCGAAAAGTGTTTCGCCGTTCTCGATGACATCGAGGGAAAACCCGGGAATGTTGACCGCGATGTGGGAGCGTTCCATCGTCTCGGGCATCCATCGCCACCGTTCCAGATTCAGACGGATCGCAGCGATCTTCTCTTCCACCGTGATGTTGAGCCGCAAGAGAGTCTCGCTTCCGATTTTGCCGTCTGGTTTGAGACCGTGCCGGGTCTGAAAATCGATGATGGCGCTGCGAAATCCCTCACCGCTCTCATCCTTCTCGCCCAGATCCCCCTCGGCTCTCAGCCGCTCTTTGAGTTCGTCCGTATGATAGCGTTCGACCTCCACGGGGTCTGTGCTCAGCGATTCGATTCTACTCCACCCACCCTTCTGCTGTATCCGCAGGTAGCGCTCCAGTATCCGTTTGAGGGCAAGATAGTCGGGATAACGGGGAGCAAGGTATTCGAGCGATTGGGGGAGAGTATTGGTCTCAAGCGCCTGTCGCAGGCGTGCCCCCATCCCCGGTGAATCTTTTCTGGCGATCTTCCAGGGTTCAAAAGGCTCCTCGGCCGGCAGCACCCCCCGATACAGATGCTCTCCCAGCATCATATAGGCATCGGTGAGCAAGATGTCCAGCTGCGCCGCTACGACAGGATCATTCCGAAAAGAGGCGTCCGATTTGATCAAACCCATCAGCGTCAGGATGCTTTCGAGATTGTAGGCGGCGCCGTAGCTGTCCAACCCCTCCCGGTAGCCCTCCCGTATCTCATGAATCAGGTAAATGGCCTGAGAGTTAACACCTTCTTCATCAATCCAGGCGGGACGGCACCGCGCCTCCACATAAAACTTTTTGAGTTCCTCTCCCGCTTCCGTCGTCTCGGTCCCTGAACCGATCCGAAACGACGCATCACCCTCTTCGAGTGCGCGGCATATCTGCACACCGACACTCTCGACCAGCGGATCGGCCTGCGCTACCGCACCCAAAGGGGCGACGAGGCACACCGTAAGAAAGACCCATCCAATGTGTGTAAGCTGTTTCATCCTTTTCCCCTTTTGTGGCACCGACGGTTTTACGTCCCGATGATTCCACCGTCGTCTTTCGTGATGACGACGGTGGCCGATCTGGGACGGGAGAGAGTATCCCCCGCAGGCCAGTGGCTCTCATATGCTGAAGGGTCCGAAATCTCACCCTCCTCAGTATTTTCCCCCGGATGCTGGATGTTCACGAACAGCGTCCTCCCATCAGGCGTCTCGGTGATCCCTGTGATTTCGCACCCCCTCGGCCCCACCAGGAACCGTTTCAGATTTGCAGCGGAAGCCTTTTTCCCGACATGGGTGGCAAGGTTCTCATCCCCGCCGCCGTAGGGGACGGCACGGCTCGTGACACGGAGATTCCCCCCGTCTCCGTACGCTCCCGGCAATGCGGCGAGCATCATGCAGTTCGATGTGCGCGTGTAGGCCGAATCGTCGGTCTGTATCCACATCAGCCCCTTCGACGCCTGGCTGAAAAAGAGGCCGTCCGGACCGGAAAAATCGTTCTCGGCGCCGAGGCCAGAGATATTGACCATGCCGCTGTCGGACGGCGCGCCGAAAAGATAGACATCCCACTCAAATGCGGTCGCCGACGCTTCACTCCCCTCCTCCCGGATCCGTATGATATGGCCGTTGAGGTTCCCCTTTTTCCCCGAAGCGTCCTCGTAATACCGGGGGTTGGCCGGATCGAGGCCGTATTTCCCCGCTTTGCCCCGGTCGGCGTTGTTGGTGAGGGTGACGTAGACCTCAGCGGTGAGCGGGTGGACCCCCGTCCATTCGGGACGGTCCATTTTCGTCGCCCCGGCCGCATCGGCGGCGAGGCGGCTGTGGATCGAAACGTCGGCTTCGTCGGCGAAACGGTAGGGGGCATACCCCGCAACGGCCTCGTTGGAGAGGGAGAGTTCCCTCCATTCTCCCGTCCCGTCGGCATTGAAAACGGCGGCATAGAGTTTCCCCTCATCGAGATACCTGTCTCCGGCTTCCAGCCCTCCCTGCGCGTCGGACGGGTCCCACTTGCGGGCCGAGACGTACTTGTAAATATACTCCCCCCTCGAATCGTCCCCCATGTAGTAGACGATCGGTTTGCCGGGGGTCACGATCCCGCCAACCGCCCCCTCGTGTGCGAACCGTCCCATGGCGGTCCGTTTGCGGGGGGTACAGCCGGGGTCATAGGGGTCGATTTCGACGACCCATCCGAACGTGTTGGCGATGTTTCGGTAATCTTCTTTCCCCGACTCAGCCGTTTTCGCGACGTGCCACCGCTCGTAGAGGTCATCCCTGCGCGAGCATTCCGCCCAGCCGTACTTTCCGTGTTCGGAGGTGATCCCGTAGCGTTTGTGGGCGCTCAGTTCCTGCGGCATGAATCCCGGAGCGCTTTTCTTGAAACACCCGGCCCAGTTCTCTTCGCACGTCAGATAGGTCCCCCACGGGGTGGAGCCGTTGGAACAGTTGTTGAGGGTGCCGCGCGTCGCTTTCCCCTCCGGCGAGTAGCGGGTCGCCATCATGGAGCTCCCCGAGGCCGGACCGCACAGCCGCATCGGGGTCGTAGGGGTGATGCGGCGGTTATAACGCGAAGCAGTGCTATGGACGAAACCGCTCCCCGTATCGCGGATCTCGATGATCGAGACGCCGTGGGCGTTCACCTCCTTATCGATCTGCGAGGGGGATCTGTTCGTCACCGACAGCGATCGGACCTCTTGGGGCGTGTGGAGAAACATCTGCGTGATGTTCTCGTGGTTGACGCACAGCAGACCGCGAGATGCATTCCCCTCCTCTCTGCGCGTCCCCTCGGGACTCAGCCCCATGTAGCTCATCCCGTCGTGGTGGTCGCCGCTGCGGAACAAAAAGCTCTCGGAGGTGTCGCTCCCGTCGTTGGCATACGCCCCTATCCCCTCCGCTATCGGGTCTCCCAGAGCGTAGAGGATTCTGGCCGTGTATCCCTGCGGTACGGTGAGAATATCCTCCGTATGTTTGGCCACCGCCCCGAACCCCAGCAGTGCCGCAGAAGCCACGCGTGAGGGGAGATCCTCACTGGCTTCGGCGGCAAACGATCCCAGAAAAAGGGTTCCGACCAGTCCCGCCCCCAGCTTCATCGCTTCACGCCGGCTGAGACGCTCCTCCAAAACCCTCTCGAACGTTGTGTTGGAAGCGGTGTTGCAGTCGTCGTGGCCGTGGTCAAATTCTTTTTTGGTCATAAGGGTTCCTGACATCGATAAATGTTTTATTCTAACACAAGCGTACTTATCCCGACCCCTCCGACAGCCACCTGCCGTTTTTTTCATCACCTCTGCGCTCTTTCACAGTGAATTTAACAGTATCATCTCATCCCTGCACATCAAAACGAGAGGAAGACGATGGGAACCATTCAACAGTTGATCGAGGAGAGACGTCTCGTCGTCCATTTCCAGCCCATCCTTTCGGTTCGGGGAAGGACGTTTTTCGGCGTGGAAGCGCTGATACGGGGGATCGGGGAGGACGGCACTACGATACCTCCCGTACTGCTGTTTGAGGAGGCAGCCCGGGCGGGGCTCATCGTCGAGCTAGACCGCCTCGCCCGACACCTTGCTATTGAGTCGTTTTACCCGCTGTGGCAGATGAACAAGCGGCTTTTGCTGTTCGTCAACTTCGAATCGAGCCTCATCGACACCTTCCAGCCCGGATCGTACCTTTTCGACGGCCTCCTCAGCCGCTACGGCATCCCCTTTAGCAACATCGTCCTCGAGATCAAGGAAGACGAAATCCGCGACACGGGGAAACTCGAGGAGTTCTGCACCCATTACCGCGCCCTCGGGTTCAACATCGCGCTGGACGATTTCGGCGTCGGCAGTTCCGGATTCGACCGCCTCGCGATCGTCCGCCCCGACATCATCAAAATCGACCGCTCCCTCATCAGCGACATCGACACCGACCACATCCATCAGGAGATCGTCCACGCCATCTGCCGGATGAGCACGAACATCGGGGCGATCACCCTTGCCGAAGGGGTCGAAACCCTCCCGGAAGCAGGACAGGCCAAGCTGTCGGGGGCAACGCTGATACAGGGATTCTGGAGCGCCAGACCCACCGTCCACCCCGTATGCGACCACTTCCGGGAGAAAATCGACAGCATCAAATCCTACTGCGAAACCCTGCAGAGCAACCGTCACGCCCATGACGATGAACTGCGTTCCAAAGCCGAAGCGCTGTGCATGGAGTTTCAGGAGAAAATAGTGTCGCTGGAGGAGCTGTCCCGATGGGAGAGTGCGCTGGAACCGCTGTTGCACGACGCCGGTGACATCGAAGCACTCTACCTCATTAACACTTCTGCCAGACAGATCGGCCCCACCCTGCTGCGGGGCAAAACCCGCTCGTTTTTCGAGCCTGCCGAACACGGGAGCGACCATTCGCGCAAGGAATACTACATCCGCACCCTCGATTCGATGAACCACTGCCACCTCACAGGCAACTACGTCTCCC
>CAYXWQ010000006.1:0-85942 GCA_964468865.1 uncultured Sulfuricurvum sp.
CTAAGGAGACGTACTGGCAACGGTACCGAGGGTTCGAATCCCTCTCTGTCCGCCAGAAACCACAAATCCCCCTATTTTATGGACTTCACTAAATTCTTTAAGTGATAAAACCCTCTCTAATTTTGCACTTAACCACAAATCAACCACAAACTTAGACACAAAGCACCTTTACAAAAATTCCTACGGGTATTATTACCTCAATATCAGGGTCAAAGATAAAGTCTATAAGTTCTCGTTGAAGACAAAAGACCGTTATCTATCAATCGAAAGACGAAACAAAATCTTCACCTCATTAAACACCACAAGTTCGGTCAAACACGATAAAATTACCCTAACTATAACTTTGAAAATTTTGGATATAAAAATGTTTGAATATATGAGTGAAGAAGACTATCAAGAATACCTACGACACCAAAAGTCTGAACCTACCATAGAAGAAAAGTTGCAAAAACTGATTGCAAAAGAAAAACGGAAAGAAGAACTCCTCAATCAACAACTTGAAGAAGAACAAAAACGACTTGAAGACCTCCATAATCAGGAACGACAAAACCTTTTAAACATTCAAAGCGATATCAAATTGAAGTTTGAAAACAATGAACTTTCATTGACCGAAGAAGCAAAAAAACAAATTCAACTTCAAAAAGCACCAGCACCACAACCCGAAACCATAGCACCTACAAAGTCCAGAAAAAAGACCATTACTCTAAAAGAAGGGTATTCAAAATGGTTGGAAAAGAAAAAGAATATTGACAAAGTGGGGAACAGCTCTTTTAAAACCTATCAATCGGGATATAAATATTTAACCTTGGTGATAGACGAAAATAGAACGGTTGATACTATTGAACCGTATGAAATCAGTGATTTACAAAACCTCTTAACTCAACTTCCGAAAAATACCTTCACCTATAACAAGTTCAAGGACAAAACACTCGAAGAAATCTTGGACTTAATGGAAGAAGACGAAAACGAATTCTCCCTTTTAACAAATGACACCATTAATAATCATTGTGCAAATTATTCCAATATGTTCGATTATTTTTGGAAGCAAAATTATATTGACAGCAATCCCGTTCGATTGGACAGTTTGGCAAAAAATGAAACTGTCAAACTATCTTTTGATGACGAAGATATTGTGAAAATAATGGACGAAATGGAAGAAGAAGGACTCAAACACCTCTTTAAAATAGCTCTATATTCAGGTCTTAGAATTTCCGAAATTCTACTTATGAAAAAAACTGATATTTTGGAAGGAAATTTTTTCAGTATCAAAGACGGGAAAACGAAAAACTCCATTCGTGAAGTCTATATACACGAACAAATCAAAGATTTGGTCGATTATTATTTGAAAAACAATGAAAGTGAATATCTTATTTTCAATGCAGAAATCAATGCAATCACAAAACGGGTCAATCGGAACATTAAAAAGATTGTAGGCGACAATCGAAAAACATTCCACTCAACCCGTCATAACTTCATTGAAAGAATATCTGACAATACGAATTCGAATAAAATTGATAGAATGAAAATATCGGGACACTCATTGTCTAAGGAAGATAAATTGCACTTGGAAAGATACGGTCATTATTCTTTTAAGAAGAAACGACAGGAAAATAAAGACATTGTTTCATTTGTAAAATACGGCTGTATTGAAAAGTAGAATTCCGGTCACAAAATTTCCATAATATTTTCATTTTTTTATAATAATTTTTTCATACAGTCAGGGAATGGTTCCGAAAAACCTTTCGGGTTTTTCGTGGTTCTTCCCTCCTTGTTTTTTTAAATTTGTATATTACACTTTGTGTCCGTTGGAAAAACGGAATAAAGAAAATGAAAGGGTAAAATTGTCTAAGAAATTCATTGAAAACTATATATCAAAACTACGGGAAGAACGGTTTTCAAAAGAAAAAAATATCTTGGATAATGCTCACCGACATATTTTCACACACGAAGAAAACAATACTTTTTTCAGTCTAAAAGATATTTTCCAAAAACAACATATCCTAAGAAAATATTTCATTCAAAATGAAATCAGTTCAATCAATCAAAACCAGCACAATAAAATTATCATTTTTCAAACTTCGACCATAGACCCGATTTTGAATATGCCAAGAAAAATCGAAAACGAAGAACTGTTAGAAGAACAGATAACCAAACAATACGAAGCCTTTAAAAAATACTTTCGTTCAATCACCAAACGGAACAATGACAAAAAAATCACTTATAAATATATCCGTATCTATGAACTGACAAAAAAGCTAAATATCCATTGTCATAAGACCGACTTTTTGAACAGTGAAGCTGACTTTGTCAGTTATCTTGAATCAATTATTTTAAGTCGCAAAAACAATCATATTGGACGGATTGAATTGGTTGTCAATACCGATTTTTTTGATATTGTCAAAAAAATGTTCAAGAATAAAGAAATAAAAATTCGTGTCAGGAACAAATATCAAACATTCTCCCTTTTGAAACAGTCAATCAAATTCAAGGGGAAGAAACAAGATATATTCATAATCAAGGAAACGAAAAAAGGTGCAGGGAACTTTATCTATTTTCGTACCATTGAAGACGATAAGGGGACAGGACAACACTTAACCGATTATATGTTCAAATATATGCTGAAAAGCTATAACTATGACGAAGAAACCGAACCCTTGGAACCCAGTTCAAAAGTATCAAAAGAAATATTGATATTTTCAAAATTGAAGCTTCGACAAAAAATCTATTCAAAACAATTCTTTACGAATAAACTACCAAAGAACGATTTGGAAAAACTTAATGGACGGTTCTTCACCTTCTTCAAACAACTTGAACGAAATGAAAAAAATGTCCTTTCATACTTCAACAAAACCGATTTTGAATATGTATCAAACGGACGAAGACATTTACTTTTTACCCTGTCTCAAATGCTGGAAGATAAAAGAATTTTTGTTGTAGAAGAAAACAATACTATCATAGACAATGAATACAAAACCATTAAATCGATTGTCCGTGCCGAAATCGAAGAATACAACAAATATGACAAAGAAGGGTTCTTTGACCTTATAAGGAAAAAATACAAATATAAGAACACCTTGAATAAACGACAATTAAAAAAAGCCATTCATAAAGAAATCGACCACATTTTTACGATTGAAGGGTTTAAAAAGTCCTATCAGGAAATGTTCGACTTTGAATGGAACGAACCATTCACAGAAGAAAAAATCATACAGGAACAAGAACGAATAGAAAGTTTGATAATTCAACTGACCAAAGAAATCTTTTCCCGTTTTGCGGTCGAATACAACTACAAAGATACAGACAAGGAAATCTATTATTTCAACAATGAAACGAATGAAGCTTTTTTAATACACACTCTAAAAAGCGATTATACGAATGAAAAATATTTCTCCGATATTGAACTTTACTATGACCTTTTTTCCAATAAAAAACATTCCAATAATACACACGAACTGCAAAATGCTGTCAATTACTATAATGCGATAACCGAACTATTCGACTTACCCCTTGAACCCCTTACGGTTGAAAAAGTCAAAGAAGATTTACAGCAAGAACGGGAAGAAAAACGACAGTATCAAGATAAACAAATTGAAGCAGTCTTGGAAAACCTACCTTAAAACTAACTCCTTTTTCCCCTTCATTTCCTCCCCCCGTAAAAAATCCTAAAAAAGATATGAAATTTTTTTGTAAAAAATAATATTTTTTTATAATTTATTTATGGAAGTCAAAAACTTTCAAAATCAATTCAAAGGACTTAAAAATGTCAAATACAAAAATATTTATTCAAGGTGAATTATCCTCAATCAAGACAACAGAATATAAAGGGGAAAAGGTTTCAAAAATGCAGTTTTTGAATGAAAACGACAACGGGGGACTTGAAATCATTGAAATTAAAATCGACAAAGACCACTTAATGAACGATTTGAAAAAAGGGGACAAGGTAATGGTGCCTGTTTCGATGTCGGTGGTTGAAAAGAAAATCTATTACAGAACGAACGGAAAAATTCAAGTTTCTAAATAAGGGGACTTGAACAAAGGATTGTTATGAAAACACTTACCATTCGAATAGACGAAAAATTTTACAACGAACTAAAAAGCAGTTGTCCCCTAAATGTGAAAATTGGGTTTCACTATGTGGAACTTTTGAAAAAGGGACTGAAAGACAAAAGGTCTTAAATGGTTTTTGCGGTCGTAAAGTCATTTATATTTCAACTGGTCATTAAGGTGTTGGTGGTCTTTACCCTATTCAAGATTTTTAGCAGTAATTATTCAAACGGGTTCTTGGTCGATTACATAGACCAGATATTTTTAATATCGGTATGGGGTGTCGTTTTGCACCAGTTCCTATATTTCGACTATTTCAAGACAAAAATCAAAAATCTTCCTCGGGTGTTCGGTTTCAAGAACATAGTTGAAAAAAGTGTCTTCAACTGGAAAGACCTTCGAAGCGAAAACAAAAAAATTACTTATTTTGACTATGTGGAAAGTATCAAAGACGGGGTAATCGTTTTAAAAAACAAATCTGGACTGATTGACTTTGAACCATACGAAAAGAACAAGGAACAAATCAAACACTATCTAAAAACCAGCATTTTAAAAATCGAAAAGGTTGGGGACAATGGTATCAGGATAGACACAAAAGACCGATTGGACTATTACAACTGGGACGGAAGCAGATTTTTAAAAGACGGGTTTGTTTTCTTTGGACTGGACGAACAGGGGCAGGAAATTTTCATTCCTCTAAACAGTATGACTTCCTATTTTATCAATGGTCAAAGTGGGTCAGGAAAAAGTGTCTTTATAACTCAAATCATAAATGGAATACTGCATAATCTGGACAAAGTTTCAAAAGTGTTTTTGCTGGATTTTAAGGGGGGTATCACATTTCACAAATACGGAAAAACCAGCAAAAAAATCATTGTCGGGTATCAATTAAACCAGCTTCATAAAATTGTTGATTATGTCTATTGTGAAAACATTAGACGAATGAAATATTTAAAAGACGAAGGGTTGGAAAAATACGAAACTGACCCTATATTCTTGATATTTGACGAATGGGCGGAAGTTGTGGAAAGTTGTCCTAAAAAAGACATAGACAAAAAGGGTTATTTGAAGTTTCAAGAAACTTTACAAAAGATAGAAAGTCTGGGTCAATTGGGTAGAAGCCAAAATGTGAAGCTGGTAATACAGACCCAACGTGGGGGTACCGAAATCATATCTTCAAAACTACGGGGGAATTTACAAAGTCGAATTTTATTAAGGGTTGATAATTTAGATGCTGTCAAAATGTGTTTAGGGTCATTGGACTATTTGGAAAAGTTGGGGAATGTAGACCCCCTATCCTTCCCATATGGTCGGTTTATCTTTTTAGACAGTAGTTCCGATAAGGGATTGAAAGTTAGATACGGACAGGGGGCTTATATTGAAGGGAATGAATATTTAATGACCATTCAATCATTAAAATCTATTACAGGTTCTAAATAACATTTTGAATAAGGAACACATTGACACTCATTGTTAATAAAACACCTTATTTCCTCATTGCTTAAAAACTCTTTCTTTTGCATATTTTTACACCAATCACACTCTTCAACACCAGCGGTTTTAAGTTTAATCTTTGTAATTTTTAATGCCTGAAATTTTAAATACTCCTCTTCTCTTAACTTTTTAAATGTTGCTCGTAGATAAATATTTTTCAATACCTCTCTTGGGTATTCTAATCGAATTCCATCTTCTGACAATACACCTATGTATTCTTTTGTAAGTTTCAATCTCGGATTAATCCCTAGCTCTTTTTTTTCTTCAACACTCAAGATATTGTCTGATTTTAACAAGTCGATTTCATTCGATAAATGTTTCATTACAATGTCAGTTTTTTCTTGTTTAAGATATTTTGATTTTTTAATTTCTTCTAAAAAATAGCTTTCAATGGTGGGATGGTTCTGTTTTATACTAGACGGTAAAACTTTTTTTGTCCCAAACAATATCTTATAAATAAATTGAAACACTTCAATATTCCTTTCCTTTTTATTGTATTATATCAATAATATTTATTAAAAAAAGGTTCGTGAATGGCTTTATTAAAATGCAGTGATTGTGGTAATGATGTCAGTATTGATGCAAAAAGTTGTCCTAATTGTGGAACTGTTAAACCATTTAAAAATCAAGTTCTAACAGCTGATGAAAGTAAAAAATATTCATATGGTCAAATAAGGGGATTTCAAAAAGGTGGTGGAACTATTAAAATGGGGAAAACTGCAAAAATCATTATGATAAGTATCGGTATTGGTATTTTATTTTTAATTCTTAAACCAGCAAAACCTCTTACACCCGAAGAACAACAAGCAGCACTTGAAAAATCAGCTGGTTATTATTGTGAAGCTATTGTCAATAAAAATTTAAAAGACCCTGATAGTGTCGAAAAAACTGGTTCAACCACTATTCAAAATGATGACGGAACATTTAGAACTTTATATGGATTTCGTGCAAAAAATAGTTTCGGGGGATATGTTCAATCAAGTTATATATGTGAATTAAAAAGAACTGGTGATAATTTTGAAATTCTTTCCATTCATGAAGCCAAATAGAATTTAGTGCTTCTACATAAATATCAAATCAGCAAAATTCATTATACTTTCACTTAACCACAAAATTAACCACATTTAGGAAACTTAGAAATGATTAGAAACCCCTATAATACGGGTTTCTTCGGACATATGATTGAAAATATTGAAAGAAATTTTTTCCCTCTCTGTCCGCCACCTACCTTTAGAATCCCCTATTTACAGACTTCCAAAAGATTATTTTCAATACTGTGCCAAAACTGCGCCCAAATCATGTCAGCAGTTCAGAATACCGATCCATGCAGAGACCGCAATAAGCGCGATCAGGCTGCCGAATACGATTTGGTCAATGCAGGTTAGAGTATCTTGTTTTTTTCTACATGTACACCGCTGTATTCCAGCGCATAGATAATCTCTGCCGTGTCAAGCTTGTCGAAATTGTCCATGACAAGTTTTTTGAGGTACTCTTTTTCCGCTTTTTCCGCCTGGATAAGACTGTGGGCAAATTTCCCTTTTTTCTCAACCACAAGACTGGTGATGTCCTTGTCCATCTTGACCTGAGTCATCAGTTCTTTGATATTGGTATCGAACACCGCTCCCAACATCGAAAACATCCCTGCCAGATACGCTTTCTCTTTATCCCGTGGATGGGCATCGGCTTCCATCCGCTCTGCCCGGTTCAGGGCAAAATTTAAAATGGTTTTAGAGGCGGGATTGGTCGATATTTCCGCATAGAGATAAACCAGCAGCCAGCGGAGCAGTTTGTCTCTTCCCAGCAGTGTAATGACTTGCGTCACCGATTCCACCGGTGTGCTGAACGCTTCTTGATTGTTTATAAATTTAACAAGCTTGTAGGAGAGATCCGCTCTTTGCTTGATAAACATTTCGATTTTGGCGGTTTCATCATCATTTTTAATGAGCCTGATCAGCTGCAAAATGACCAGATGGGTTACCTCTTTGAATCCGTCAATTTCAACCATTTCAGGTTTATGCAGGTAATACCCCTGAAAGAGATCGAACCCCAGTGATTTGTATTTTTCGTATTCCTCTTTCGTCTCAACTTTTTCCGCTAATAATTGAATGCCGAAGCTTTTCAGTTTATCCATAACGGCTTTGAGATTCTCTGTTTCAACAGATATAACGTCTATTTTGATGATGTGGATGTGCTTGATCAACGGGGCGAACTTTTTGATCATCCCGGCACTGCAGTCGAAATCATCCACGGCGATCGTGAAGCCACGTTTGTGATACTGTTTGATCTTGGCGATTATCGTATCGTTCAGATCGATATCTTCGAGAATTTCCAGTATGAATCTTTTGTTGTCCAGCATGTCGATGATACCCGAAGAGAGCATGTGCTCATCGATATTGATGAACGCGGTTCCGTTTTTACCGAGCAGTTCATCGATATTCAAATTGGTCAGTGTGTTCATAATCACATGTGACGTTGCTTTGATGTTGCTTGGGAATTCTTTGATCCCGTGTGCGGTGTCCCGAAACAGCAGTTCATAAGAAAACAGTTTTCCGCTGCTGTTAAAAATTTTTTGTTTCGCTAAATACAACTTCCCCAAAAAGAGACCCTCGTGTGTAAAAATTTTATGACGTATAAATTTATCCGATATTTGAATATTGTGCCCGAAAACAATTTAAAAAAAGAAACCATTTAGGAATTAAAAATAAGGGAATAATGCTACGCAGCAAGGAAAACAGGTGTCAAGATTCCGCTGCCTAACCGGCAACGGAGCCCACTGGATATTTTATCGTTCAATGACCTTTAAGGAGCGTACCCGTCCATCATCCCGATCACGGTCTCTGCGATCATCCCTGTAGTCTCGCCGGTCGTCGCGACGGTCATCCCCGTAGTCTCGCCGGTCGTCGCGACGGTCATCACGATACTCCCTCCTGTCATCCCTGCGCTCTCTGAAATCCTCGCGCTGTTTCGGATACACTTTTTTGCCACGGTAGTGGTCATCGATGTAATAGTATCTCTCCCCTTTCCGGCGGCGGTCGATGACATCATCGACGTTCACCCGGTGATAATCGGAAAGGAACCGGACATTCACGAGTTCGACGATCTCCTGATCGCGCAGACGGTGAATATTGCCGTTTTTGTGGTATCCATACGCCCTGCCGTATGGAGGTCCCGAATGTCTGCGGCTGTCGACGACGTAGAGAACACGCGGATCAAGCCCCAGGCGGAGACTCACATCCCACCAGCTGAGCCCCCGCATTCTGAGATCGGTGATATAGCGGGCATCCCGATGCGAATGGCGGGAGAGGAAATAGACGACACTCAGTTCATCACGGGGAATGCGGCGTTCGAGAACCACTACTTCTTGAGTGGGAACATGATAGTAATCGCCGATCGAGAGGGCAAATCCGCTGATGCCTCTGTCCGATCCCGAAATACCTACATCAAAACTTGCTGCACCTGCCGATGCGAACAAACATCCGGCGAGCGTTATGGCATATAGTGTTTTTTTCATTGTCCAATCCTCTTTTTCCTATTGTAACCCATTTTGTGTTGCCTGATAGTAAACGTTCACTCGCTTCTCAGCGGTTATTTCCTTTGCCGGGCCCCTGATTTCCCCGATCTCCCGGTCCGCCTTTGTCCCTGTTCCCGGGATGCTGGTTTTTTCCCTCTGAACGCTGCCTGGGTGCAATGTTCTCTCTGCGGCTTTCGTTCTGACTTATATCGCTTTTTTTCATTCGGTAATGATCATCAATGCTCCAAAAGTGCTCTCCGCCGCGCCGTCGGTCGATCACATCATCCGCGCTTACCCGATGGTATTTCGAAAGGAAACGAGTATTGGAGAGTTCGATAATCTCATCATCTCTGAGGCGGTGTTTTTTCCCCTCTTTGTAATAACCGTACGCTTTACCATACGGCGGGCCCGAATGTCTGCGGCTGTCGACAGTATAGATGGTATAGGGATCGAGCCCCAGCCGAAGGGTGATGTCCCACCAGCTGTGCCCCGCCAGCCGCAGATCTGCGATAAAGCTGGCGCTGCGGTGCGACCGGTTGGATAGAAGATAGACGACGCTGAGTTCGTCACGCGGAATGCGGCGCTCGATCACGATAACATCCCGTGAGGGGATCCTGTAATAATCGCCGATCGAAAAGGCGAATCCGCTGATCCCCCGCTCCGATCCGGAGATTCCAATATCGAAATTCGCTGCCTCCGCCGATGTGAACAGGCATCCGGCCAACAACGCGGCACTTAATGTTTTTTTCATACTATCCTCCTGCGCTTTTCCTTATTGTAGCCCAATTTTTGTTATCTGATGGTAACGATTGTATAACAAAACACTATAACAGTCCAGCCAAGACCCTCGCACACGCCATCGTTCTGTGATAAAATACCGTTTTCAAACAGGAGTCACTATGATCAAAAAATGTCTATTCCCCGCCGCCGGGTACGGTACCCGCTTCCTGCCGGCAACCAAAGCGATGCCTAAGGAGATGCTCCCCGTCCTCACGAAGCCCCTGATCCAGTATGGGGTCGAGGAGGCAGTTGATGCGGGAATGCACACGATGGCCATCGTCACCGGACGTGGGAAACGGGCGCTGGAGGATCATTTCGATGTCAGCTACGAGTTGGAACATCAGATCAAGGGGACCGACAAAGAGCACTACCTGACCGAGATCCGTTCATTGATCGATCAGTGCACTTTCTCCTACACCCGCCAGAATGAAATGAAAGGGCTGGGGCATGCGATCCTCACCGGAGAGACCCTGATCGGGAATGAGCCCTTCGCCGTGATCCTCGCCGACGACCTGTGCGACGGGGACGGAGACGGCGGTGTCCTCTCGCAGATGGCCGCACTGTTTGCCAAATACAAATGCTCGATCGTCGCCATCGAAGAGATTGATCCCAGCCAGACAAACCGCTACGGCATTATCGAAGGCAAAGAGATCGAAGATGGGGTCTATGTGATCTCCAACATGGTCGAGAAACCCGATCCTGCCGTCGCGCCGAGTAATCTGGCGATCATCGGGCGCTACATCCTCACCCCCGATATTTTCCGCATCATCGAAAACACCGCTCCGGGAAAAGGGGGAGAGATCCAGATTACTGATGCTCTGATGACGCAGGCGCAATCGGGGATGGTAATCGCGTATAAATTCAAAGGGAAACGGTTTGATTGTGGAAGCGTGGAGGGATTTGTCGAAGCGACGAACTACTTTTATCAAAAATGCAAAGAGAACTAAAAGGCTAAGCCCCGCAAGATGATCGCAGCAGACCGGACACAGCCCGCTTCAGCGTAAGACTCAACTATTGTTGGAGAAATAGCGGGTTACCCCTTCGAGGAGCCCTTCCACCATCCATTTTTGATACTTCGGATCGGCAATCCGGATCGCTTCATCGGGGTGGCTGATATAGCCGATCTCTACCAGAACCGCCGGCATCTGCGCCCCGACCAAAACCCAGAACGGGGCCTCGCGGACACCGTTGTCGCGTACATTCGGGAACTGCTTGCGCAGATTGAACAACATCCCTTTTTGCAAGTCGATGGCCAGCTTGTTCGAGGCAATGATCTTCTCGGTATTCAAAAAACTCAGGAAACTGAGCTTTCCGTATTGCCCCATCTCGTTCATATCTTCGGAGTTCTCCAGCGCGGCTACCCGCATCGCCCTCTCACTCCTGCCGGGGGAGAGAAAATAGGTCTCAAGCCCCTGTGCGACGTTTGGGTTTGAGGTTTTCGGAACCGCATTGGCATGGATCGAAATAAACAGATCCGCCTCTTTGTCATTGGCAAATTTTGTCCGGTTTTTAAGCTCGATGAAGGTGTCATTGCTGCGGGTCATGTGAACGGTGTAGCCCATCGCTCGGAGCCGTTCGGCAAACTGGCTCGAGACGGAAAGGACGATCTCTTTTTCCATAAAACCGTTCCCGACCGCCCCGCTGTCTTTGCCGCCGTGGCCAGGATCGATCACGATCACCTTTTTGCTCCGCTCCTTGGGGGTGACGGTGACCAGCGGCGGCAGGGCAGCCACGAGGGGCGGTTCCTGCGCTTTGGGCTCTGCAGCAGGGGTTGCCAACGGAGGCGTCGTCGTTTGCGTCGATTCGAGATTGAGGTCGATGTAGACCGCATTCCCCCGGGCCGTCGGTTTGACCGTCACCGCACTGTTGTGCTCGATTACCAGACGGAGCGTTTTGGAATCGAACTGGGCGATTTTTATCCGGTTGATCTCCTTGTGCTCGAGTGTCTGGGTCCTGGAGAGGGTTGCCGAACCGATATCGATGATGTAGCGGAACCGCTGCTTGTCTGCTTCGATGATTTTTGACATCCGGATTTCGTTCTGCTGCACCGGTGTATCAAAAGAGAGTTCTATCCCGTTCTCTTTCCATCGGGCATCTTTCAAACGGTGCCGCATGGCAACACTCACGTTTTCCTGACGGACAACAGGTTCGCTTTTAACCATTTTTTCAGGTTCGGGCGTCGCGAATTTGACGGCCATGGCCGCGGGTTTGAGTGTTTTGTCGTAGACCACCGAAGGAATTGCCGGATCAGAGGATTTTTCGGCGGTTTCCGCCTTTTTGGGAGTGGGGGCGGATCTTTTTTCCGCACCGCCCAGTTTGGCCAGATCCCCTTCATATTTCGAGACGTCTACGCCGAGCTGCTTCCCCCCTTTGATGATCCCGTCCAGCGCTTCACGGGCCACAACGGTATTTTTGTCAAGCATCGCGCGAAGATAGATCGTTTTGAACTCATTGTAGCCGCGAAACTGTTCAATCTCGTCACTGCTTTCCAACGCCTTTTTGGCGGATGCGAGACGTGCCGTGTCGTCTGCCGCCCCAAGCGGTGACAAAAGAAGAAAGATGAGGAGAAAAAAACGGATCACCACGAAAAACTCACTCCCCGAGTGTCAGTTTTTCCATCAACTCTTTGACAGAGATGATTTTATCGATCCGGTATCCGTTGCTGCCTGAAAAGTAAAGCCCCAGTTCCATGTCACCGAAATACGCATCGCTGAGACGGTCTGCGATACAGAATCCCACCTCTTTAGCCTCCACTCCCCGGTTACAGGGGGCGACACAGTTCGAGATGCATTTAATGGACGGGCCGGTACGGGTATCGATCAAATCACGCAGGTTTGTTCGTACCCCCCGGGCCGGATAGCCGACCGGGGATTTCATCAGGGTGATATCTTCGGCTTTCGCATTGAGTAACACCTGCTTGAAGTTTTCATGGGCATCGCACTCGAAGGTTCCGATAAAACGGGTCCCCATCTGCACCCCTTTGGCCCCCAGCGCCATCATCGCATCGATATCGTTTTTGTCCCAGATACCGCCGGCAGCTATGACGGGGATATTTCCCCACAGAGCCGCCTCTTCAACGACAGGACGGACCAGGTTTTCAAGCTGGTATTCTTCCATCATACACTGTTCATAGGTAAACCCCTGATGGCCGCCGCTCAAAGGCCCCTCTAGGATCACCGCGTCGGGAAGACGGTTGTAACGCTTCTGCCACCGCTTGCAGATAATGGAGAGGGCTTTGGGAGACGAAACGATCGGAACGAGCGCTACATCGGGGTAATCGGCGGTAAACTCCGGCATGTTGGTCGGAAGACCGGCTCCGGTGATGATGATGTCGATACCCGCTTCGCACGCATCCTGGACAACCCGTCCGTAATCGTTGATCGCGTACAGAACGTTACAAGCCAGCGGTGCGTCTCCGCAGATTTTACGGGCGTTTTCAACGATCGCGGTAAGCCCTTTCTTCGAATAGAAGTTCTCGACATCCAAAGGGCGTCCGGCTACCAGTTTATCGGCGTGGGCTTTGTTATCGTAATAACCGGTCCCTACCGCACTGATGACACCCAGACCCCCTTCTTTGGAGACGCTTCCTGCCAATTTATCCCAACTGATGCCGACACCCATACCGCCCTGTACAATCGGGGTTTTGATGGTATGTTTGCCGATTTGAAGTGGTTGAAAACTCATTGGGTAACCTTTAATCGTGCAAATTTACGTTTTCCAACCTGAAGCACGTATTCACCGGCTTCGAGCTGCAACTGTTCATCGCTTAGTTTATTTTGGTCGATTTTAACAGAGCCTTGCTTAATCTCGCGACGTGATTGGGAAGTAGACGGGCTCAAGGCGCAGTCGACCAGCGCTTTGGCAATCCAGATCGGCCCCTCCAGCGTAAACTCGTCCATTTCGCTGGGAATTTCGCTCTGGGCATGAACGCGTTCGAATTCCGCCTGAGCTTCAACGGCCGCGGCATGCGAATGAAAACGCTCCGTGATCTCCAGCGCCAGCGCTTCTTTCACCTTTTTCGGGTGAAGAGATCCGTTTTCAACACCGGCTTTAAGTTCATCAATCTCACCGAGCGTCTTCGAACTCAAAAGTTCATAATAGCGCCACATGAGGGTATCGCTGATGCTGAGGACTTTTCCGAACATATCGTTCGGAGCGTCGGCGACGGCGATGTAGTTGCCCAGGCTTTTGGACATCTTCTGTACGCCGTCAAGCCCTTCGAGAATCGGCATCATCAGCACCGCCTGCTCTTTTCCGGTTTCGTACACCCGCTGCAGATGACGCCCCATCAGAAGGTTGAATTTCTGATCCGTCCCCCCGATCTCGATGTCGCTACGAAGATGGACGCTGTCGTACCCCTGAAGCAGCGGATAGAGAAATTCACTGATCGAGATCGCAATCCCTGCTTTGTGCCGCTTGTCGAAATCGTCGCGTTCCAGCATACGGGCGACGTTGAACGTCGTGGTCAGTTCCAGCATCCCCGCCGCACCCAGGGCATTGAGCCACTCGGCGTTGAAAACGACGGTCGTTTTCTCCGGATCGAGGATCTTGAAAACCTGGTCTTTATAGCTCTGGGCGTTCTCCTGCACCTGTGCGGGGAGCAGTTTTTTACGTGTTTCGCTCTTGCCGGTCGGGTCTCCGATCTGCGCGGTGAAATCACCGATCAGAAACTGGATGTGTGCTCCGTATTTCTGGAAGATCGCGAGTTTCTGCAGCAACACGGTGTGCCCCAGGTGCAGATCGGGGGCGGTCGGGTCAAACCCCGCCTTGACGGTGTAGGTTTCCCCTTTTTCGAAATGGTTTTTCAGCAGCGTCTCAAGGCGCGCTTCGTCGATGATTTCGGCAGCTCCCCGTCTGATTTCTCGTAATGCTTCGTTGATCATGTTCTATCCTTGACTTCGGTACGCATCATCCGTCCGAAAAAATTGTATGATTTTCCCTTTTTTCTCGAGCTTGGAGCGGAGGCGGTTGATATCGGCCTCCAGGGTTTGAAACTCCATTTCGCAGTACTGCGTGTGTTCGCTTTTCTCTTTGCCCAGTTCAATCGAGTTGATATCGGCCCCCATTTTGGCCATATAGGTCAAAAGATCGGCCAATGAGCCCTGCGCGCTTTGCATACTGATGATCAGGTGATAGCGAAAATAATGCTGCTGTTTCCACCGGACAAACACCATCGGTTCGTTCCTCTCCATCATCAGGGAAGCGTGTTTACACATTTTGTGGTGGACATGCGCCTTGCCGTCTTGCAAAAAGGCGACGATTTCATCCCCTGTTTTGGGGTGACAGCAGTAATCGAATACGGCATCCCCGACACTGCGGTTTGCGTACACTTCCAGCGCGGCAAACTCATAGAGCTTGGGCTTTACGCGGTTTCGGGTCCAGAAATTGATTCGGCTCTTCCCCCCGACTTCTCCTGAAAAACGGTTGATGGTCTCTTTGAGAAGATCAAGTTCCCGGGGAATGCGGTGACGCTGATCGTCCAGATGGGTCTGAGCGAAAAGATCTTCGGTCCGCTCCCGGCTGAAACCGAAAATCGTCCTGACGATGTTGAGCCCGCTTTCGGAATCGATGGCGCGGATCCGCTGGTTGCAGTTGGCCCGCATGCTCGCCTTGGCCCGGGAGGTCTGCACCGCATCGATCCAGCTGCAGCGGAGGATTTTTTTCGGTGCCGTCGTAATTTTGACGATGTCGCCGTTGTGCAATTCGGTCAGGAGACTCGCCTTTTCCTTGTTGATCAGGCACCCCTCGGCACTGTCGCCGATTTCGGTATGGACCGCGTAGGCAAAATCAAGGGCCACCGCCCCGCGCGGCAGGGTAAAAGGCTTCCCTTTCGGTGAAAAGACGCTGATGTCTTCGCTGAACAGGTCATTTTTGATCAGTTCGTAAAACGCTTCGACCGATTCGTTCTGGTACTGCAGGTTATGGAGCCAGTCGAGACTGATGGGGTTGTTGCCGCCGCTTTTGTATTTCCAGTGGGCCGCGACTCCCAGCTCCGCCGTCGCATGCATCTCATAAGTGCGGATCTGCACTTCGAAGATGGCGCTTTCATGAAAAACGGTGGTGTGGATCGTCTGGTATCCGTTCTCTTTGGGAATGGCGATGTAGTCTTTGAAGCGCGAGCTGAGCGGCTGGAAATTCAGATGGACCATCCCGAATACCCGATAGCAGTCCAGCGGCTTTTTGACGAGGATCCGTACCGCGAGGAGGTCGAGGATCTCGTCGATGCTGATCCCCTTGCGCTGCATCTTCAGATAGATCGAATAGTGGTGTTTGACGCGGCCGAGGATCTCGAAATCATCCTCGTTAAAACCGTTTTCTAGCATCATTTTGGTCAGTTTTTCGCAAAAAGTGGTCAACCGTGTATTGATCGAGCGGTAGTTCTCTTCCAGATACATATCGATCGCCTGTTTGTCTTCGGCAAAAAGATACTGAAAACTCAAATCTTCGAGGAGGTTTTTCAAAAAAGAGATCCCCAGACGGTGGGCGATCGGAGCGTAGACGACGAGGGTCTCTTCGGCGATACGATGCTGTTTGGCGGGGGCAAGGGCTCCCAAGGTGAGCATATTGTGGAGGCGGTCACACAGTTTGACGACGAGGACGCGGACATCTTCGATCGATGCCACCAGCATTTTCCGGAAAGAGAGGGCCGAGACGACAAGCTTTTCATCCGAATTGGAGGGGATCAGCTGCGCGTCGCGTATCGTGTCGATTTTGGTGAGCCCTTCGACCAGGTGGGCGACATCCTCTCCATAATCACGCGTAACGTCTTCGGTCGTGATGTGGGTGTCTTCGACGACATCGTGCAGCAATGCGGCGATGACCATCGCTTCATCCCCCGTGATGGAGGCGACGATCGAGGCGACGAGGACGGGATGGACGATGTAGGGTTCGCCGCTTTTGCGCAACTGGTCGCGGTGCGCTTCGCGCGCATAATCAAGCGCAGCCTGCACCCGCTCTGAGGGGTGAATGAGAGTGTAAAGATGCTTTACCGCCCCCTCAACATCATTGATGCGGGTGATGGTCTCGATGTCGATGGCGTTCAATGATGGTGCTTTAACGTAAAATCAGTCTCTGTCCACAAACCCTTTGACAGTGATGAGCCCTTCGGCAATCTCCATCAAAGCGACATCGGCAGCTTTTGCTTTTTTCAGATCAACGTTGAGTTTTGTCGCAGCGCCGTTTTGGAGTTCCTCGGAACGCTTCGCGACAGCGAGTGCCAATTGGTAACGATCGATGTTCGCGGTTTCCAGTGCTTTTGCAGTCAATTGTTCAAGTCTCATACGGTTTCCTTCAAGGTAGGTTGGATTATTTGACGATAGAGCAACGGTCGAAGTTGCCCTGAATGATTTCAAGCAGATTGCCCGGCGTGAACATATCACACACGATGATCGGCAACTTGTTCTCTTTGGCCAGTGCGATGGAGGTATCGTCCATCACTTTGATGTCGTCTTGCAGTGCATCGTCGTATCCCAGCGTCGGGAGTTTGACTGCATCGGCGAATTTTTTCGGGTCTTTGTTGTAGACGCCGTCTACTTTGGTCGCTTTGATGATCACTTCGGCACCGATCTCAATCGCCCGCAGCGTTGCCGCCGTATCGGTCGTGAAAAACGGGTTTCCCGTTCCCGCGGCGAAAATGACGACGCGTCCGCGCTCGAGGTGGCGGGTCGCTCTGCGGACGATAAACGCTTCGGCGATCTGTTCCATCTTGATAGCGCTCTGAACCCGTACATGCATCCCTTCGTGCTCACACGCTTCCTGCATCGCGATCGCGTTGATGACGGTCCCGAGCATCCCCATGTAATCTCCGGAAGTGCGGCGGATGATTCCGTCCTGTGCCGCCGTTACGCCGCGGATGATGTTCCCCGCACCGATGACGATCCCCACTTCAATCTCCGCATCGACAAGCGTTTTGATCTCGGTAGCGATAAACTTGAGGATTTTCGTATCAATGCCATGACCGTTTTCACCTGCCAAAGCCTCACCCGAGAACTTTACCAAAACACGCTTATAGCCCATACTGCCTCCTCTTTCAATTGCGCGTATTATACTTTGTCGTCGCTTTAAGGTTGCTTTGACTACACTAAGGATACCACAGAGAAGGAAAAAGAGAGATGCACGTGTTCGAGATGATCCGCTCATGGTTCACCCCGCCGGCGGTGATCCGTGCGCCGCGCTATGGAAAGGGGATTCATGCGCTGCCGAATCCGCGGGAGAAAGAGCTTTTTGACGAAGCTTCCGAGGCGTTTATCCGGGGGGACAGGCTGCTGGGGTATGAATCTTTTTTGGCTTCGTTGATCCACCAGGGCAATATTTTCCCGCGCCCCCACCTCTCCATCGAACGGGAGAAAGAGACGATCCGCTTTACGTTGATGCAGGGGAGCGCTCTCGTGAAGGGGACCATCACCCATGAATCGCTCGAGGCCCATGCCGACATAGCGGCTTCGGACACACTCCATGTGGCGATCAAACGGCGGTTTCTGGAACGCAATTTTCAGCTCACCTATGCCCGTTTCAGCAACTCCGGAGGGGTCATCAAACTCACAATCCGGCTCGACAACGCCACAATCACCCCACAGAAGATCTTTTTCCCCCTTCGTGAAATCGCCCTCAACGCCGATTTCGAAAAAGAGTTTATCGCTTCGGAATTCGGCGAATCGGTTCTCCTCGAATACGACCACCTCATCGCGCTCGATCCCCAGAAAGTGCAGCGTCTGTACGACACGATGCAAAAATGGATCCGACAGACGAAACAGAGCCTGATCGGACTGCTCTCCAACGACAACAGCGGAATGGTCTCTTTCAGCTATCTGGCCTTGTTGCTACAGATCGACTATCTGCTGATGCCGCACAAAAACATGGCCAAAAAAATCAATGAACAAATCAATGGCTACTTTATCGACGACGAGAAACTGACCGAAGACAAAAACGCCGAGCTGGAAAACTACCTCCGCGAGCTGGAAACGATGCCTCTCGAGCAATTCGGCTCCCAGCTGTACGAGGCGGCTTACACCTTTTCGCCGTACGATCAGGCGATGCACGACGAGATTGCCTCCTTCATCGACGAATCATTGAATAAAGTGCGTTGGTACAAAAACAACCGCTCCACCTACGTCATCAGCGTCATCTACCGCTACATTTCCCTCTATATCCTCTACAATTACGGGCTGCACCCCTCAATGCGCTCACTGCTTCATCTGCATGTCGAAATCTATGCAAGTGATTTTTTTGCTTCGGAGGGGGAAAAACCTTTGTACGATCCGCAGAACCAATCTTTCCAGAAACACGTAATCGCACAGCGTATCTCAGAAGCGATCACTCCCTACACAAACCGTTACAAAGGGCTTCGGAACTTTGCCGACGCCCTGAACTACGCTGATCTGGACCATTTCAGCCAGAGTTATTATCTGCAGATCAAAAATCTCGACTATACGGAGGTATGAAGATGAGCCTCTCTACCCAAAAGATGGTGGAACAGACCATCGAAAGCATCGTTCAGATCACGACCCCTTACGGCAGCGGAAGCGGCTTTGTGATCAAAGGATTGATTGTCACCAATTCCCATGTCGTCGGCGGGCTCAAAGACGTTCTCATCAGCACCAAAACGCTTCCCAAAGCCATCGGAAATGTCATTTACGACGATCCGGCCTACGATCTGGCTTTTATCCGCCCCCCTCTGCCGATCGACTGCGATTATCCTCTCGTGCTGGCAACGTCGCAAGTCCATGACGGTGACAGCGTCATCGCCATCGGCCACCCTTACGGGCTCAACTACTCCACAACCGAGGGGATTGTCTCGAAAGCGTCGCGGATGCAGGGGGAAGTTGAATATATCCAGTTCGACGCGGCGATCAATCCGGGCAACAGCGGCGGGCCGCTGCTGAACGAGCAGACCCAAGTGATCGGGGTGAATACCTTCATCATACAAAATTCGAACAATCTCGGGTTTGCCCTCCCCTCCTACGTCCTCACAGAGGCGTTGGAACAATTTTTGGCGATGGGTGAAGAGGGGGTCATCCGCTGTACCTCCTGCAAAAATCTGATTGTCGAAAAGACGATCCAAAACGACTACTGCCCCAAATGCGGTACCAAACTCGACGTTGCCAAGCGCAGACGCGAGGGATACAAACCCTCCGGCGTTGTCGCGCTGATCGAGTCCATCCTCGAAGGGCTCGGGATCAATGTCACCCTGGCACGCCGAAGCCAGCGAAGCTGGCGGTATGAAGAGGGGGCCATACGGATCGACATCAATTACTACGATAACGGGATTGTCATTGCCGACTCAGCCCTTTGCCGCATTCCGCAGGAAAACATTGAAGCGCTGTACGATTTTTTGCTCCATGAAAACGATGTGCTGCAGCGGCTGCAGTTTTCGATCAACGAGAACACCGTGTATCTCTCCTATATCATCATCGACTCTTCCATCACCTTTCGCCACGGAACCGAAGCGCTGGAAAAACTCTACCGTGAAGCCCCCCGCTATCAGAAGCTCCTCATCGACCGCTACAGCGCCCTTGAGCCGAAATTCGACGAATTCGAATGATCAGCGGGTGTTGATTTTCCCGGAGATTTCCTCTCTTTTAGGGAAATCGGCACCCATGCTGATGATAAACGATGACGCTTCCTGGAGGGTCAGGGTTGTCTTGAGAATGAGCTTTTCATCCACGATGACGGTGTAGCCGCTGGTCGGATTGGGAGAGGTCGGAATGAAAAGGACACAGATATTTTCATGACGGTTCAGCAAATAGGCGGGAACCCAGACGTTCTCCTTGGGGTATTCGACGAGAACCACCTCTTTACGCCCCCCGTCTTCGCCTCCCGAGAGCATCGTGGCCAGTTTTTTGGAGACCGAATAGACCGATCTGACCGCAGGGATCCTCTCGAACAGGCTGTCGATGATGGAGACAAACATCGAGCGGCCGTATTTTTCGATCGAATATCCCAATAGAGCGAAAATGACGATCACCGCCGCCATCAGGGCAATCGTTACCCAAAACGAATCGGTATATTCGTTCAGCGACGAAAACGCGCTCATCCCCAGGTCTTTGATGAAATTGACGACGATCAGAACAAGAATCAGGGGGAAAAGGGAGAGCCCTCCCACAAAAATATACCGTAATAGCTGTTGGACTTTGGCCCTTGCTGAAGCACGCATCGTATAACCTTGATAACAAATTGTCAAATTATAGAATAATTTTTGAATCGCTGCACTACAATTATGCTTTTTTAGGAGATACCGACCCATGAGCCCTTTTACCGATTTTAAACTCAACCTTGAAACCTTCATCGACGACCTGAACCTCCTGATCGGGAAGAACCGTCGCCTTATCGGCGAACTGCTCTCCATTCCGCACAAAACGTATGCCAATTTCGTCCGCCCGTTTGATTTCATGGAAGAGGAGATGGAACTCCTCTTCACCCCCCTTTCGCACATAAATGCCGTTAAAAATTCCGAAGCGACCCAGAAGGTCTACGCCGACGCCCTACCGATCCTGACCGAATACTCGACCTATGTAGGGCAGAACCTCGAACTCTACGACGCGTTCAAGGCGGTCAAAGCGGCCGAGTACGAGCAGCTCAACACCGAGCAGCGCCGTATCCTCGATCTGAACATCCTCCATTTCGAGCTCGCCGGGGCCCATCTGGATGAAGCCTCCAAAACACGGCTGGCCGAAATCAACCTCCGCAAAAGCACCCTGACCAATGATTTTTCCCAGAACCTCCTCGATGCGACGAATGCCTATGAAAAGATCCTGACCGATGCGGCCGATGTCGATGGGATTCCCGAAAGCGACCTCGAAAACGCCCGTTTCGAAGAAGACGGTGCCACCCGATACCGTTTCACCCTCCAAATGCCCTCCTACATCGCCTACATGACCTATGGGCCCAACAGAGCGGTGCGTGAAGAGCTTTACCGTGCCTACACGACCCGTGCCCCCCAGAACGAAGCGATCATCGATGAACTGATGGCTCTGCGGCAGGAGAGCGCCAAGCTGCTGGGATTCGAAAACTACGCCCAGTACTCCCTCGCTTCCAAAATGGCACCGGACACTTCTGCGGTACGAAAATTTTTGAATGAACTGATCGACGCATCGCGCCCGCAGGCCGAAAAAGAGATCCGTGAACTCCGCGAAATCGCCGGAGGAGTCGATCTGCAAAGCTATGACACCGCTTTTTACGGCGAAATCCTCAAAAAAGCGCAGTACGACATCGACGAAGAGGAATACCGTCCCTATTTCGAACAGCACAGCGTGATGGAGGGGATGTTCACCTTTTTGGACAACCTCTTCGGCATCCGTTTTGTCCGCCAGGAACTCGAACTGTGGGACGAAAAAGCGAGCGCCTACGACATCTACGACGGCGAGCGCCTTTTCGCCCGGGTCTACTTCGATCTCGAAGCGCGTAAGGACAAACGGGGAGGCGCATGGATGCACAATTTCCAGAGCCACTGCGAAGACCCCAGCGGCTGCATCCATCTCTCGAGCGCCTTCGTCGTCTGCAATTTTCCCCCCTCAAGCGACACCTCTCCCTCCTTGCTGCGCCACGATGACGTCGTTACCCTCTTCCACGAGATGGGGCATACGCTGCACCACCTGATGAGCCGCGTCCGCGAGCGGGGGGTAAGCGGGGTGAGCGGGGTAGAATGGGATGCCGTGGAATTTCCCTCGCAGTTTCTCGAGAACTTCGCGTACGAGCCCAAAGTGCTCAGACTCTTCGCCCGCCATCATGAGAGCGGAGAAGTCCTCAGCGACGCAATGATCGAAAAACTGATCCGCGCCAAGAATTTCCAGAGCGCCCTCTTCATGCTCCGGCAGCTCGAATTCGCCCTCTTTGATTTCGAGCTCCATTCGCGCCTCTATCAGGGGGAGGAGATACAGACCCTCCTCGATTCCATCCGGGAACGGACGGCGCTGATCGCTCCCCCCGCCTACAACAAATTCCAAAACGGTTTTTCCCACATCTTCAGCGGGGGCTACAGCGCGGGGTACTACAGCTACAAATGGGCCGAAGTCCTCAGCGCCGATGCCTATTACGCGATCGTGGACGAGGGGATCTTCGGCTCCGATCTCGCCCACCGCTACAAAGAGGTCGTTCTGGCCAAAGGGGGAAGCCAGAGCATGCAGGAGCTCTTCGTCGAGATGATGGGGCGCGAGTGCGAGACGAAACATCTTTTGCGCCTGAGCGGAATCGAATGATTGCGCGGCTCATTGCACTGCTGCTGCTGTTGCTCACGTCACTGCTGGGAGGTACCGAAGTGAAAATCGCAACCTATAACGTCGAAAATCTCTTCGATCTGAACGACGACGGAAACGAATACGAGGAGTACATCCCCAACACCTCGTGGGGATGGAACGGACCGATGCAACGGATCAAACTGCGCAATACGGCCAAAGTGCTGCGCGACATGAATGCCGATATCGTCGGACTGCAGGAGATCGAATCCGAAACCGCCCTCAAAGACCTCAAGGCCGAGCTGAACCGTGCGGGGCTCTACTACCCCTACCACGCCTTTTCCCGTTCCAAAAACACGACCGTCTCCGTCGCCCTGCTGAGCCGTTATCCGATCAAAAGCGTCCTCAACCACTCCCCCGGTGCGCATCGCCGCTACCGCGACATCATGGAGGCCAATATCAACATCAACGGAAAAAACCTGCGGATCTTCGTCAACCACTGGAAAGCCAAAAGCGGCCCCGAAAGCATGCGTATCCTGAGCGCCCGTGCTCTCTTCAAACGGCTCAAAGAACTCCCTTCGAATGAGCCGTATGTGCTGCTGGGAGATTTCAATTCCCATTACGAAGAGTACCGAACCTTTCTCAAAAGTCGCAGGCACAACGACACGAACGGCATCACGGGGATCAACCATATCCTCCGCACCATCGATGATAGAGGCAACCCCATCACCTATACCGCTTTGAAACAATGCAACGGCTGCCTCTACAACCTATGGTACGAGCTCCCCGAACCCAAACGGTGGAGCCATCAGTACAAACAGCACAAAGAGGGGCTTGACAACATGATCATCTCCCCTTCGCTGGCCGACGGAAAAGGGATCGAGTACGTCAGGGGGAGCTTTGATCGTTTTGACCCCCCCTATCTGTTTCACAAAGGGAAAATATACCGGTGGCAGCAAAACCGCCGCCACCCCAAGCATCACCTGGGAGAGGGGTATTCCGACCACCTTCCCCTCATTGCCGTTTTCACGATGTAATTTAAATCGGCTATAATGGCCGTATGCAACAAAACGGATTGACACGCTATCTGATCTATCAGCTCTATCACGCCGGATTGACTCTGCGCGAGATTGCCCCCGAGGGTAATAACAGCGACGATATCCACGAGTTTCGTGTGGCGCTGCGGCGGGTACGCTCCCTCGTCAAACTCTACCTGGAAACTGCTGTCGGGTTTCCTGCACAGCTCAAGTCGGCCGTCAAAGCGACCAACTCTCTCCGCGAGCTGGACGTCCTGATCGAATCACTCAACCCCTCGGACTATCCCAAAACCTTCAAACGGCTCAAGCGGATGCGGCGTGACTGTTTTAAAAAGATTTTTCGCCACGGCTTTCAAAAGAATACCCTTCAGGAACTCCATCTCTACTATGATCTTCTGTGTGACTCCGACATCGACCTCTCTGCCGAACACCTGATCGAGACCGTCGAACGCCATTTCGACCAATCCCTCGAAATCTATCAAACAGTGGACGAAAAGACAAGCCAAAAAAAACTTCATGCCCTGCGCGTCGAGTTTAAAAACAGCCGATACGGATTCGAGTTTTTACGCACAGCTGGGTTCAGGGACGAAGCTGAAAAAATAGCCTGCTGCAAAAAATTCCAGAATGTTCTGGGAGCAGTTCAGGATGCCTACAATCAGATCGAGTGGCTCAAAAAGCTTTACCGCAAATATCCCTTGGACGAGACGGCCAAACTGTTGGAGAAACGAAAAAAAGAGCTTAAAAAACTCAAAGCCGCCAGTCGATCGGTGCAATCCGGTGCGACTGGAGGTACGCGTTCGTCCGGCTGAACGGTTTGGAGCCGAAAAATCCCCGATACGACGAGAGGGGCGAGGGGTGTGGGGAGCGGATGATATGGTGTCTGCTCTCATCGATCAATGCCGCCTTTTTCCCCGCCGGAGCTCCCCACAGTATGAAAACAATGTGTTCGCGTTGCTCACTGAGGAGACGGATCACCTGATCGGTAAACCGCTCCCATCCCCGCGCTTTGTGCGAAAAGGGCTCCCCGGCCCGGACGGTGAGGATCGTGTTGAGAAGCAGCACACCCTGTTCCGCCCAAGGGGTCAGGTCTCCGCTTTTTGGAAAAGGGCAGCCGATGTCGTCGACGAGCTCTTTGAAAACGTTTTGCAAGGAGGGAGGCAGAGGGACCCCGCTCTGGACCGAAAACGACAAACCGTGCGCCTGATGCGCCCCGTGGTAGGGGTCCTGTCCCAGGATCACCGCTTTGACCGATTCAAAAGGGGTGGAGTTGAACGCATTGAAAATATGGCTGCCGTGTGGATAGATCGTATGGTGTTGTTTCTCTTCGAGCAGAAACGCTTTGAGCTCATCCATGTAGGGGTGGACGAATTCCGCCTTCAGGACCTCTTTCCAGCTCTCATGAAGCATCGGATGGACGGGCATATTGCTACTTTAGAAGATCGTCTTCGAAAATCACCATCTCATAGACGCTCCGTTTGGCCACGAGTGATTTTTCGGGGGGAACGTTTGAGCTGCTGCGAAGGCGGGAAAGTTCGGCACGTATTTCGGCCATTTCCTGCTCCATCATCTCCATCTTGTCCTTCAGGCGCATGACGACGTCGACGCCGGCGAGATTCACTCCCAGTTCGCGGGTGAGGCGGAGAATCGTTTTGATCTTCTCGATATCGCGCTGCGAATACAGACGGATCCGCCCGTCGGAGCGGGAAGGGGCGATCAGGTTTTCGCGCTCGTACTGTCGGAGCGTCTGTGGGTGGATATCGAGGATTTTAGCGACAATGCTGATCATGTATACCGGTTCGTCGTAATGGTGCATAGCCTACTCCTGTGGAAGGGATTTTTTCATCTGTTCGACGAGTGCGGAATCGATTTTATCAACATTCGGAAGGACGATATTGGCTTTGAGATACAGATCCCCTCTCACGCCGCTTTGGCGGTTCATCACCCCCATCTCCTTGAGGCGGAAGCGCTGGCCGTTTTTGGTGTTTTCAGGCACTTTCAGAGTCACCTCTTTCTCCAGCGTCTGCACGCTCACCTTTCCGCCGAAAAGGGCAGCGTAGAGAGGGACGTTGAACGTTTTGACGAGGTTATCCCCTTCCCGCTCGTATTCGGGATTGGAGGCGACATCGATCCGCAGGTACAGATCCCCCGCCTGCCCCCCGGCACGTTTCCCTTTGCCCCGGACCCGAAGTTTTTCGCCGCTTTTGATTCCGGCGGGAATTTTGATGTCAAAACTTTCCCCTGACAGGCTGATCGAGTGTTTTCCGCCGAGTACCGCTACGGCAAAAGGAACCGTTACGTTGGCATCGATGTCGAGGTTCATCCCACCGAAACCACCGCCGAAGCCGCCTCCTCCAAAACCGCTGAACCCGCCTCCGCCGAAGCCGCCACCCTGACCGAAGATGTTGCGCAAAATGTCATCCAGATCGACATTTCCCCCCTGCCCGCGGGCGAAATCGTGGAAATTCTGACCGCCGAACATCGAGTCGCCGTACTGGTCGTATTTGGCCCGTTTTTCTTTGTCGCTGAGGACTTCATACGCGGCGTTGATCTCTTTGAACTTCTCTTCGGCTTTGGGGTCTTTGTTGACATCGGGATGGTATTGGCGCGCCAGTTTACGGTACGCTTTTTTGATCTCCGCTTCACTCGCGCCGGGGGCAACTTCCAAGGTGGTGTATAAACTTTTTGACATCTTCAATCCTGTTCAATACGGTAATAGAGTATATAATAAAAATTATAGCACGATGGTTGAGTCAATGTCAATCAAGTTTAAAAAAGAAAAGCCGTAAAACAGGGGAGAAATGAAGAAAAGATCTTGCGCCGGAGTGACGCAAGGAATCTTAGTGGAGAAAGTGGCGGATTCCGCTGAAGTAAAGGGCCATGCCGTGCTCGTCGGCGGCGGCGATCACCTCGTCGTCCCGTACCGATCCCCCCGGCTGAATGACGGTTTTGACCCCCGCGCCTGCAGCCGCGTCGATCGAGTCTCGGAACGGGAAGAACGCTTCGCTGGCCAGCGCCGAACCGCTGACGTCCAGACCCATCTCCTCGGCTTTCTTGAGGGCGCAGCGCGCCGCATCAACGCGTGAGGTCATCCCCATTCCTACCGCGACCATCGCGCCGTTTTTAACGTAGACAACACAGTTCGATTTCGTCAGGGAGGCGACTTTGTAGGCGATCTCGGCGTCTTTGAGTTCCTGTGCGCTCGCCGTGTGCTTGGTGACCAGTTTCGCGTTTTTCACTTCATCCGCGGCGACTTTGTCCGCATCCTGGAAGACGAATCCGCCGTCGATATGTTTGAAATCGATCGCGTCGTTGCTAAGGACAATGCAATCCGCGCCGTATTCGAACAGTTTGAGCCGTTTTTTGGGCTCGAACACAGCCTGCGCTTCTGGATCGATCCGGCCGGCGATGATCACTTCGAGGAACATTTCGTTCATCTTCTCAGCCAGCTCTTTCGTCACGACGCCGTTGACCGCGACGACACCGCCGAACGCCGAAACGGGATCGCATTTGAGAGCTTCGGTGTAGGCATCCATGAGGTTGTCTCGGATCGCGAAACCGCACGGATTTCCGTGCTTGACGATACAGATCGCGTTCTCCTCACCAAACGCCGCGGCGATTTTCACCGCCCCGCTGATGTCGGTGAGGTTGTTGAAGCTCGCTTCCCCTTTGAGGGTTTTGAAGTTTTGGCTGAAGAAAGTATCGAACTCGTACAGCGCCCCTTTCTGGTGCGGGTTTTCGCCGTAACGGGTATCCATAACCTTGTTCCCGACGATGAACTGCTTTTCGCCCATACCGTTGTTGAAGCGCTTGTTCATGTAGTTGGCGATCATGCTGTCGTACGCCGCGGTGTGCTCGTACGCCTTGATCATCAGGCTGCGGCGGAATTCGACGCTGTTATCCCCATTTTCAATCGCGTGCAGAACGACGGAATAGTCGCTCGGGTCAGTCACGATGATGACGCTGTCAAAGTTTTTGGCGGCGGAACGGACCATTGCGGGGCCGCCGATATCGATGTTCTCGATGATCTCTTCGAAATCATCGGTCCGCTCGATCGTCGCTTTGAACGGATAGAGGTTGACGCACACCAGATCGATCGCTTCGACACCGAGTTCACGGGCCTGGTCGAGATGCGACTGTTTGTCACGGCGGTGGAGGATCCCCCCGTGGATGTAGGGGTTGAGGGTTTTGACCCGCCCTTCGAAACACTCGGGAAATTTGGTCACCTCATCAATCTCGATCGCGTCGATCCCCTCTTCGCGCAGAAGTTTGTAGGTCCCTCCCGTCGAGATGATCTGGTATCCCAGTCCGATCAGGGATTTCGCAAACAGGGCGATATTTGTTTTGTCGCTCACGCTTAGCAATGCACGCTTCATTCCGTTCCTTTGTTTCAGGTTTAACACCCATAAATTTACTGACGAAATTGTAACCCAAGACGGTTTAGGAGAAGGTAAATTGAGGTAAACTTGCCATATGCAAACCTTTTCACACCCATTTGCTCCGATCATCAACGACGACACACGCGTACTGTTTCTGGGGAGTTTTCCCAGCATCGCCTCGTTCGAGCACTCCTTTTACTACGCCCATGCGCGCAACGCTTTTTGGCCGATCCTCGCGCGTATCTTCGATGTCGAACTCCCCTCAAACGAGGCCAAAAAAGCGTTCTGCCTGGCAAAAGGAATCGGACTTTGGGATGTGATCGGCAGTTGCGAGCGGAGCAATTCGAGCGATACGAACCTCAAAAACTGCATCCCCAACGATTTCGAAAAACTGCTGAGGGAATACCCGAATATCCGCGCAATCGGCTGCACGGGGAAAAAAAGTTTTGAACTGTTTTTAAAGTATTACAAAAATATGGAGGTGGAAATGGTGCAGCTCCCCTCCACCTCGCCGGCCCATGCGGCGATGAAGCAGGAAGAAAAGCAGGAAATCTATCGGGAATTTCTCAAAAAATACGGTATTATATAGTTTTTAGCTGTTTAAAACCTGCTCAAAAATATTTTTCGCCGTCTTCCAGCGATCCCCTTTTGCGTTCATCATCACGATCAGGCAATCCTTGCCGTCCTTTTTCGCCCGGGCGATGAGGCAAGGGCCCGCTTTGGCAGTATAGCCCGTCTTGATCCCGACGGCGTACTGATAGCGGTTGAGGAGGCGGTTGTGGGTGTAGGCGTAGAATTCGCGGTTCTTGTTGAGTGCTTTATAGCGGTGTTCGTTCATCTTGCTGATCTCGTTGAATTTGCGGTTTTTGATCGCGTGTTCGGCCATTTTCAGAAGGTCTTTGGGGGTGGAGTAGTGCCCTTTGGTGTCGTACCCGCACGGGTTGCTGAAGCGGGTGTGGTTCATCCCGATCTTTTTGGCTTTGGCGTTCATCATCTCGACAAATTTCTCTTCGCTCCCCCCGATGGTAATGGCGATCGCCTTGGCCGCGTCGTTGTCCGATTTGATCATTGCCGCTTTGATCAGATCTTCGAGGCGGATGACGTCACCGCGGCGGTATCCGGCGATCGTGGGTTCGACATCGATCATCTCACGGGTGATCGTCACAGGTTCACCTAAGCGCCCCCGCTCGATCGCGAGCATCGCTGTCATCACCTTGGTGAGGCTGGCGGGCTGGACCTCTTTGAACGGCTCCTTGGCATAGAGGGTCTGCTTGGCCGAGAGGTCCTTGACGATCAGGGCTTCGACATCGAGCTTGTTCAGCTCGGCCTTGTCGATTCCGGCGAACGCGCTGACGGAGAGAGTTAGAAGCAGTGCACCAAAACGTTTTAACATAATCATATCCTTTAGATTTTCTGACAATTATGACGCAAAAAAGCAAACAGTATGCCAGCTGTGCTAAAATTCGCGAAAAAAAAGGGAGTTAATGCGACGGTTTCGACATTTTTTTGCCGTCCTCTTTGTCGCATCGACTCTCCTTGGAGCACTGCACGAGGTACTCCATGACCACCATCAGGATATGGAGGGGCAATACGAGCAGTCGTGCCCCCTCTATCTCCTCAGCCAGACTCCCGTCCTGCCCAGTGAGCCGTTTGCCCTCGCCGAGGTGGGGAGTGAGCATGCGGCATTTGTCGCGGCAGACGATTCTTCCCCAATAAACCGTTTCATCGCTTTGCGTACCCGCTCGCCTCCTTTGGGCTAATCCTCTTTTTTTACCGAATACTTTTTTAAACATTATCAACAATGAGGATTACCCGTATGAAAAAACTGTTACTCTCTTCCATGGCGGCTGCCGCACTGTGTGCCAACGACTCCGAACTGCAATCTCTCAAAATCCAGATGGCGCAGATGCAGCAGATGATGCAGGCGATGCAGGCCAAAATCGATACCCTCGAAAGTGCCAAACCGGCGCAAGTCACCGGCACAGCCGCCGCTTCCGAAACACAAACGGTTTCGGCCGTTGCCGAAAATGTCCAAAAGACAGCCTCAAACCTCGACCTCTCGCTGATCCTCGACGCCTCCTACGTGAGCCGTTCGAAAAAAGACGAACAGCTGACCCATCTCGAGCTCCCGGGTATCGCCCACGGCCTGATCGGCTCCCACGGCCATGACGGGCATGACCACGCGACCTACAATGCGAGCAACGGTTTCAACCTCAACTACGCCGAAATGGCGATCCACAGCACCGTTGATCCCTATCTCGACGCCGACGCGGTATTTCATTTCTCCGAAGGGGGAGTGGAGATCGAGGAGGCCTATTTCACCAGCCGCAGCCTCCCCTACAACCTCCGCGCTCGCGGCGGTAAGTTCCTCAGCGACTTCGGCCGGCTCAACAACCAGCACCACCACGCGTGGAGCTTTTCGGACATGCCCCTCGTCTACGAGGCGTTTCTGGGCAACCACGGGATCAACGAGACCGGCGCGCAGCTGCAGTGGGTCGCCCCGACGAGCGCCTACCTGATGTTCGGGATCGAAGCGCTGCAGGGGAAAAACGAGGCGATGTTCGGAAACGGCGCTATCGCCAATCCACTGCATGAAGAAGATGATTCGACTACAGGGGAACCTTTCTTGGCAAATTCTACCAATCAGCCCTCGCTGCTCGTCGGATACGTCAAAACCTCCGCCGATATCGGCAACACGACGATCCTTGCCGGAGCGAGCATCGCAAAAGGGAAAAGCCGCCTCGACCACTTCGATGACGAAGAGCCCCACGCGTTCGCCGGGGAGAGCGACCTCTACGGCCTCGATCTGACGATCAAACACTACTTCGACAGCTACAGCTCCCTCACCTGGCAAAGCGAATGGCTTTACCGCGACATGGAAGGGACGCAGTTTGCAGACGACGTAGACAATACACCGAACACTTTCGATCTAGATGCTACACAATCCATGCATAAAAAACAGGCGGGATACTACACCCAGCTCGTCTACGCCCCCGACGCAAACTGGAAAATAGGGGCCCGCTACGACAACATCTACCGCAACGACGTGAACGGCGAAAGTGCAACGAATGATTTGGATCAATACTCGGCGATGGTCGAGTACAACAGCAGCGAGTTCGCCCGCTACCGTCTCCAGTACACCCATTCCAACGCCCTTTTCAACGAAGAGGGGATGCGCCAGAACCTCGACTCGCTGATTTTTTCGGTCAACATCGCGCTGGGCACCCACACCGCCCACGCGTTTTAAGGAGAGTCGATGCGTCTGATCGCTCTTTTGGCCCTGCTCCTCTCCATCGCCGAAGCGAAACTCACCGTCGCGGTGAGCTACCCCTACATCGCCTCGCTCACCCAGACGATCGGAGGAGACCATGTCCGCGTCGACACCCTCGCGCAGGGAAACTGGGACCCCCATTTCGTCGTCCCAAAACCCTCGCTCATTACGAAAGTGCGCAACGCCGATCTGCTGATCACCAACGGCGCCGATCTGGAGATCGGATGGCTCCCGCCGCTGCTTAACCGGGCCGCCAACAGTTCCCTCGCCCAAAAAGGCAATACCCTCGAACTGGCCAAAACGGTCCGCCTTATCGACGTCCCCGCCGACACGAGCCGTGCGGGGGGAGACGTGCACGCAGAAGGGAATCCCCATTTTCACCTCGACCCGCGCAACATACCGATCCTCGCCGACGCGGTCGCGTCGTTTCTGAGCCGAAAAGACCCGGCAAATGCCTCCGACTACCAAACAAACCTCGCTGTTTTCAAACAGCAATGGAGCAGCCACCTGAAACGGTGGGAAACCAAGATGGCGCCGATGAAGGGGAAAGAGGTGGTCCAGTACCACAGCGTCTTCAACTATTTTCTCCGTTCCTACGGACTGAGAAGCGTCGCGACGATCGAGCCGCTCGCCGGAATCCCCCCCTCCTCGGCCCACACGATGAAGCTGGTCTCCCTGATCCAGGAGCGCAACCCCTGCTGCATCATGCACGACGTCTACCATCCGACCAAAACGGGGGAGTTTCTGAGGGCCAAAACGGGGATCCGCCTTGTCGTCCTGCCGCACGACGTGGGGGCGCAAAAAGGCTCAAACGATCTCGTCTCCCTTTTTGACACCCTGATCCAGAGCCTGCGATGATCGATATTTTTCTCCTCCCCGCCGCCCTGATCGCCATCCTCGTTGCACTGCACGCATGGTTCGGGAAAGGGATACTGGAGCGGGGGATCATCTTTACCGACCTCTCGATCGCCCAGTTTGCCGCACTGGGCTCGGCGGTGAGCCTCGGGTACTTTCACGGGGAGTACCTCACCCTCCTGACCCTCTTTTTTGCCCTCGCTTCGGGGCTGCTGATCGCCTTTGCCACGACGCGGACGCTGCATCTGGAGGCGTTTATCGGATTGCTGTACGTTCTGGGTGCGAGCGGCATCCTGATCGTTCTGGCCCATTCGGCCGAGGGGATGGAGCACTTCAAATCGCTGCTGGCCAATGATATCCTCTTCACGACCCCGAAACAGTTCGCCGCCGCCCTTCTCCTCTATGCGCTGATTGCGGCCGCGATCCGCTTCCTCTACCCCCGTCTGCGCGGGTTTTTCCGGGAGGCTCTCTTCTTTTCGCTTCTCGCCCTCACCGTCACCTCGTCGGTGCAGCTGGCCGGCGTCCTCGTCGTTTTCGTCCTCCTTGTAGCCCCCATCCTCGTTGCATCGGCGCAGAAACGGTTTGCCCCCTATCCGTTCGCCGTTGCTTTCGGGCTCCTCTTTTCGATTTTTGCGCTCATCCTCGCGTTTTACGCCGATCTGCCGACAGGGTATTCGATCGTCTTTATCGGGGCGCTGAGCGCCCTGATCGCGGTATTGTCGCTATCCACCAAAAAAGACCCAAATGCGTTATAATAAAGAATGCAAAGCACTGAACCGGCTATCCTCACTGTCCTGACCGAAGGTTCGACAACCCGGCTCGTCTGTGCGGGAAGATGGACTCTTCCCACCATCGGGCGTGTCGCCCGTACATTGGAGCAGCTTGTTCCTGCCGAAAAAGTGATATGGGATGTCACGGAGGTGAGCGAAGTCGATTCGGCCGGCGTCGCCCTCTGGCAGCTCTATTACCGTGCCTTCGAGCAGCAGGGGATTGCCTCGACGCTGAGAGGTGCAGACGAAAAACAGGCCAAACTCTACCGCCTCCTCTATCCCCATCCCGTGGACGACGTTCCTACGCCGAAGCCCGCTTCATGGTTCTATTCACTCGGAAAAAACACTCACCAAATCCTCCAGGGGATCGCGCTGTTTCTCTCCTTTTTGGGTGAAGCGTTTGTCATTCTCATGCTCATGCTCCGCCGTCCCGGCCGGATCCGCTGGCGCTCGATCGGAGCCCATATCCTCACGACCGGCGCCCAGGCGCTCCCCATCATTGCCATCAGCGCTTTTTTGATCGGGGTGGTTGTCGCCTACCAAAGCATTATCCAGCTCCAGAAATTCGGTGCCGATATCTTCATCGTCGATACCATCGGAATCTCCCTCACCCGCGAGCTCGCCCCCCTCATCACCGCCATAGTCGTCGCGGGACGGAGCGGTTCGGCCTTCACCGCCCAGATCGGCGCGATGAAAATGACCCAGGAGATCGACGCGATGAACACGATGGGGTTCGACCGTTTCACCTTTCTCGTATGGCCCAGAGTGATCGCCCTGATGGTTGTGATGCCCCTGCTGATCTTTTTTGCCGACATGGTGGGGATTTTCGGCGGGATGGTGATCGCTTCCTCCCAGTCACAGATCAGTTATTCCGAATTCATTCACCGTCTTCAGGACGCTCTGGCCCTGAAGCATTACATCATAGGGATCGTAAAGGGGCCTTTTTTCGCTTTTTTGATCGCGATGGTGAGTCTTTACAGAGGGTTCCAGGTCTCTATGAACACCGAAAGCATCGGCCGCTACACGACAAAAAGCGTCGTCAACGCGATCTTCCTCGTCATCGCGTGTGATGCCCTGTTTTCCATCCTCCTGACGGAGCTGGCGCTGTGAGTGTTCCGGTCATCCGTATCGAAAACGTCGTTACCGCCTTCGGAGAGACGCTGATTCACGACCATATCAGCTGCACCGTCTACGAAAATGAAATCTACGCCCTGCTGGGGGGAAGCGGTTCGGGCAAATCGACCCTGCTGCGCGAGATGATCCTGCTCGAAACTCCCAAAAGCGGCCGGATCGAAGTGCTGGGACACGATCTGGCCTCCCTCTCCTATCCGCAGGCCCAGGAACTGCGCAGACGCTGGGGAGTGCTCTTCCAGTCGGGGGCGCTCTATTCCTCCCTGACGGTCGGGGAAAACATTTCCCTCCTCTACCGCGAATACACCGATCTGCCCCCCAGACTGATCCGTGAGCTTGTCAAACTCAAAATCGACCTTGTCGGTCTTCCTTCCCATGCCGTCCATCTCTATCCAAGCCAGCTCAGCGGCGGAATGGTGAAGCGCGCTGCCCTCGCCCGCGCGCTCGCCCTCGATCCTAAGCTTCTTTTTCTCGACGAACCCACCTCGGGGCTCGATCCGCTCAGTTCGCGCCAGTTCGATACACTGATACGCCAGCTGCGCGATCTGCTCGGCCTCACCGTTGTCCTCGTTACCCATGATTTGGATACAATACACCATATTGCGGACCGCATCATCTTGTTGGGAGAGAAAAAGGTGATCGCCGAGGGGAGCCTCGAAGAGGTTCTTCGCACCGATCATCCCATCGTCGATTATTTTTTTCAGAAGGCTCGCCATGGAATCGCGCTTTAACTACACCTTTACCGGACTTTTCGTCGTTGTCTTCGCGATGGGGCTGATCGCGTTTGCCTTCTGGCTCGGAAAATACGGCCAGAACGAGCTCGATTACCGCCGCTTCCACGTCTACATCACCGAATCGGTCTCTGGCCTATCTCCCGAAGCATCGGTCAAATTCAACGGCGTCGACGTGGGGAAAGTCGAATCGATACAGATCAACCCCCGAAACAGCGAAGAGGTCGAACTTATCCTCAAAATCAAAAAAGAGACCCCGATCAAAACCGATTCCTATGCCGTCTTGAAATTCTACGGCATCACGGGGCTCGCCTTTATCGAGATTGTCGGAGGGTCCAAAGACGCGCCGCTGCTGATTGATAACGGCCAGCACTCCTCCGTGATTCCGACCCGCCCCTCCCTCATCACCCGGCTGGACGAATCTCTGAGCAACGTCGCTTCCAAACTCTCCGCGACCCTGGAGCGCTCCGACCGGATTCTCAGCGACCGGAATATCGAAAACATCGCACAAACCCTCGAGCATCTGCGCTCCCTGAGCGCGCAGATCGACAGCTACCAGGGGGAGGTCAAAGCGCTGCTGGAGCGCACAGCCGCGCTGGAGGCCAACGCCACCGATACGCTCAATACGATGAAAGAGGCTGCCGGCAGTGTCCAAAAAACATCCGACAACGTCGATACGCTCATGCAGACCAAAGCCTCATCGACACTCGATTCCCTCGAAAAAACCTCCCGGGAGAGCCATGCGCTGATCCGCAAGCTCGAAGCCTCTCTGGAGAGGGGTGATTACGACCTTCGCTCGATCGCTTCGCCGACCGCATCCGAGCTCAATGAGCTGATCCTTCAAAGCCGGACCCTGACACAGGAGATGGAAACGACGCTGCGCCACCTGCGCGAAAGCCCCTCTGACCTGCTGTTTAAAAAATCGGCCCAAAAACCCGGCCCCGGAGAGTAACCATGAAACGTACCGCTTTTTTCATCTCAGCCGCTTTGGCCCTGGCCGGATGTTCCGCCCCCTCCCCCTCGGTCAGCGAATATACGATTTTTCCCTCTCCCACGTTCCAGAGTCCCTCTTCGGCACCCCTCAGCGCCGCAAGCCTGCGTATCGTACCGACCAGAACGCTCCCTTCCCTGGCATCCAAAAATCTCTATTATCTGCGCGAGGGGAACGAGAGCGGTGCCTACCTCTACAGCCGCTGGAGCGACACCCCCGCATCGATGCTCGAACGCTCCCTCGTATCGTCGCTCGAAGAGCGGAAGGTGTTTGCCGTTCTCTTACCCTCGAGCTCTTCAGCCCAGGCGATGCGGCTTTTGGAATCGGATCTGAACGCGTTTTACCACCGTTTTCTCCCCGACGGCTCGAGCGAAGGGTACATCGACGTCACCTACCGCCTTGTCGATACCCAAACCAAACAGACCCTCGGGGTCCGCCGTTTCCAGATCGCATCCATAGCCCCTACCGGCGATGCCCGGGGGGGAGTCAGCGCCCTCTCTGAGGCAACCCGTGAGGCGAGCGCGCAATGCACGCAGTGGCTTATCCAACTCATACAGGAGAAACAATGAAACAAAAAATCGCCATCCTCTGCTCCGGAGGAGACGTATCGGGGATGAATCCGGCTCTGAAACGGTTCGTAGAATACGCCATCGCACGTGACATGGAACCCTATTTTGTCTATCACGGGTTTGAAGGACTGATTGACAACAAAATCGTACCCTCGACCTACGGCGATGTTGCCGGGATCATGACACGGGGAGGCACCAAAATCGGATCGGCCCGTTCAGAGCGGTTCAAGGAAAGCTCCTACCGCAGCGTCGCCGCAGACAACCTTCGTGCGCTGGGGATCACGATGTTGATCGTCCTTGGGGGTGATGGAAGCTTTCAGGGGATGGAGAGGTTTTACCGAGAATCGGGAATCTCCTTTTGCGGTATCCCATCGACAATCGACAACGACATCAACGGCACCGATTATTGCCTAGGGGTCGACACCGCGCTGGGGGTCATCAAACATGCAATCGATCAGATCCGCGATACCGCATCCTCTTTCCGCCGCGCCTTCGTCATCGAGACGATGGGGCGCAACTGCGGTTACCTTGCCCTCGTCTCGGCACTCACGTCCGGGGCAGAGCTGTGCCTGATCCCGGAAATCGGCGGCGACCTCAACGACTACAAGGAGGATTTCGCGTCACAGATCAGCAGCGGGCGCGACTATTTTATCGCCATCGTCTCCGAAGCGATGAAAAATTCGGACAGCGTCGCCGAATGGTTTGAAAAAGAGCTCGGGTTCGAAGCGCGGGTTACGGTTCTGGGACACATCCAGCGGGGAGGAAACCCGAGCGTATACGACCGCCTGATGGCGTACCGGTTTGTCACCTATGCGATCGACGGCTTTTTGGCGGGGAAAACCCATTCGATCATCTGCTACACCAAAAGCCACTTTGCGTTCAAAACGATCGACGAGGTGGTGTCGCATCCCTACCGGATCGACGAAGAGCTTCTCACCCTCGCTCGCGAACAATTTCGTCCATCGCCTCGTCGAAGGTAGGGTACGAAAACTCAAATCCGCTCTCCTGGAGTACTTTGGGATAGACCTCTTTGGAATCGAGCATGACCGATGCACCCTCGCCGAATGCCAGCCGGACGATCCATGCGGGAACGGCAAAAAAGACAGGGCGGCGCAGGATACGCCCCATCGCCCTGGTCTGTTCCCAATTGCTGATCGGTTCGGGAGAGGTGAAATTGACCGCTCCGCGAATGTCGGGGCGCTCGATCAAAAAAGCGCAGCCCCGCACCAGATCTTCCAGATGGATCCACGAAACCATCTGAAAACCGTCCCCCATTTTTCCTCCGAGCCCCCATTTAAAGGGAGGAAGCATTTTGGCCATAGCCCCCCCGCCCTCTCCGTATACGACCCCGAAACGCATCGTGCAGACCCTCGTCCTCTCCGAATGGGCCAGCATCGCGGCACGCTCCCACGAACGGACCAGATCGGCCAGAAAGTCTTCGGCGAGATGGCGCGACGCTTCGTCGTGCTGATGGTAGCTGTCGTAAATGCCGACCGCCGATGCGTTTAAAAAGGTATGGGGGGGAGTGAGGCATTGCGCAATCGCCTCTGCAATTTTCTCGGTCGTCTCCAAGCGGCTTTGGCGCAGCGTTTTTTTGTATTGTGGATTCCATCTCCCCAGGATGCTCGCTCCAGCCAGGTTTATCACGACATCGGACCCTTCGAGCGCCGCGACAACCGCTTCCAACGGGGTAGCGGGACGGATGCTCAGCCCGATCACTTCGTCTCCTCGCTCTTGAAAAAAACGTTCCAACGCTCTTCCTACAAATCCGCTGATTCCGCATATGACGATTTTCATGGTTATCCCTTTTTTACACGGACAAATTGTAGCTCAAAAGGGGTATGGGAGGTTTAAAGATATAATTGCGTATCCGTTTTAATCCATTTCTAATAGAGGAGAACACCATGCTCTATCAGCTGATCGTCTATGTTCCGGCCACCCATACCGAAGAACTGAAAAACGCCCTTTTCCATGCCGGGGCTGGGCACTATGAGAATTATGACCTATGCAGCTGGGAGACCTCTGGAATGGGGCAGTTTCGGCCGCTGAAAGGCTCAAACCCCTCTGTCGGAACGCACGGTATCGTCGAAAAGGTAGAAGAAGTCAAAATCGAAATGGTCTGCAAGAGGGAAAAAATAAAAGAGGTACTCGATGCGCTCAAAGTGGCCCATCCGTATGAAGAACCGGCGTATGGAGTCATTACGATGAAAACGATGGAAGATTTTTAAAGAGGAAGAATGCCCCGGAAGGGGCTTTGGGGCATCAGCCGCAAGAAGGAACGTTTCCTGAATCCGAACCGTATTCGAACAAGAAATCGCGAAGATGCTCTGCTTGGCCTTTGAACAATGGGCCGTTGAAATAGGCAGCCGATTTGTCGTTAGCGTGTGCTTTGATGATTTTTTCTCCGCCGTTGGCGAAGAGTTCGTCCCACTCGTCCTGTGTATGCATCGCTGCACCTTTGGTACCGCTTCCGTGGCAGTTCTTACAGGTTTTGAGGTAGGCTTTTTGCCCTTTTTTCACATCTGCAGACGCAGTTGTGCTCATCATCCCTACCGCTACAAGAGCAGCAAGGAAACATGATGTTGACTTTTTCATGTCGTTCTCCTTCGATTTTTTAAGACACCTTCAGCATTTTCGAAAAAACGGTGAAGGTGCCTTGCTACGGCCAAATAATATCCGATAAAGAATAAATGGACGTTTAACGCAATGTTAACCAGACGTTTTTTCAGCTAGTTTTATCAAAAACGTATCAAACTTTCCCATTACTCTTCGTCATCGTTTGCCACATCATTCTCCGGAAGCATTCCGCCTCTGACTTCGCGCCGGATTTTCTCCTGCCGGATTTTGCGGTACGCTTTGTACTGCGCTTTTTTCAGTTCATCGCCTTCCAGCCCCACTTCGGCGCCGATCTCTTCGGCACTCAGGCCCGCTTCGTTCATCATCACCATCCGGAACTCTTTTTTTGTCAGATGGCGCTTGAGAGAGGCATACAGCTCCCGCTCGTCTTCTCCGATCTCCACCGCGCTGCATTCATAAATACGGGCCAGCACTTCACGGATTGTTTTCTCCGGGTTGTAACGGAGCCATAATGAGTTCTCTAACATTTTAAAATACCTTTGCTTCTATAGTTTGATTGCGCCGACCGGAACAAAGTCCCGTTCGACTACGCTAACGCTGAGTTCTCTTTGGCAGAGAGCCCGTGCACGCTTGCGTGCTTCTTATGCAAACACCTTGTCAATGATCTGCGTCAAATCTTTGGTCTCGACGATAATGTTTGCCTCTTTTTTGAGGATCTCTTTCGCGCAGAACGCGACCCGGGTCCCGGCGTGGGCAAACATCGAGCGGTCGTTCGCCCCGTCTCCGACCACCATCGTCTCCGCTTCGGAAATCCCGAAAAGCCCCTGAAGGCGGAGCAGCATGTCCCCCTTCGAGAAATCGAACATCATGTCCCCTCCGACGAGCCCCGTCAGCTTCCCGTTTTTGGCGTGCAGGACGTTGGAAAAATCGGCATCGTACCCCAGGATGTTTTTCGCGTACGATGTCGCCGTTCGGAACCCACCGCTGAAACAGACCACCTTGATTCCCCGTTTTTTGAGCTCCGCGATCGTCTGGGCTGCGCCGTTCATGTAGGGGAGGTTTTGGCAGATCTCCTCGACCAGGCCGAATTCCAGCCCCTTCAGGAGCCCGACCCGCTGCTGCAGAGACTCGAAAAAATCGAGTTCTCCATTCATCGCCCGCTCCGTAATCTCCGAAACCTGCTCGCCGATTCCCAGCGCCTCGGCAAAAAAATCGATCGTTTCGCCGTCCATCAGCGTCGAATCAAAGTCAAATACGCATAACTTAATCAAGACAAATCATCCTCTTTGTTATAATGGCGCCATTATATCCAAGTACCTCTAAAGGCATCTTTTGTTTGACACGCTCCTCGACAAGCTCCGACACGGCACCTACATCACACTGGAGACGACCCCCTCGCGCTCGGCGGCATTTGCCCCCACGATAGACAAGATCGAATCACTCGGGCTGCAGCACCTCGTCGACGGGTTCAGTACGACCGACAATCCGCTGGCCAAGCTCAAGTACAACGCCCTCTTCGCGGCCATGACGCTGCAAAACCGCTTCGGCAAACCCGTTTTGGCCACGATGAGCATGCGCGACCGCAACAGCATCGCCCTGCAGTCGGATCTGCTGGGGGCGAACGAGGCGGATGTCCGTGCCATCCTCGCCCTCACCGGAGACAGCGCCCACTACTCCGACCAGCCTCATGCCAAAGGGGTGTTCGAGGGGAACAGCAAACTCCTCCTCGATATCATCGCGACCCTCAACAACGGCACCGACATGGCGGAACAGAAACTCCTCGTCCCCGTCCGCCCGATCTATCCGTTTGCCGTGATCGATTCGTATGCCAAAAACGCGACGGCTCTGCAGAAAAAACTCTCCAAAAAAGTCGCCCGCGGCGCGATCGGCATCATCTCCCAGCCCGTCTACGACCTGGACAATGCCCGAGCGCTTCTGGAGATGATGGCCGAAGCCAACGCCGCTTCCCCCCATCCGCAAAAATGCGTTCTGATCCTCGGCTTTTTCCCGATCACGAAACTCCGCACCGCCCGTTTCCTCGACGAAAACGTCCCGGGTATCCATGTCCCCTCTACATGGGTCGAAGCGCTGGAAGCGGCGGCCGCTATCAGCCCTGAAGAAGAGTACCGCGTCGGATTAGAGCTCAGCAAAAACCTCTTCGAGGGGCTCAAAGCGCTCCACCCGAAAATCCACATCATGACGGCCAATCAGTTCGAGCTGGCCAAGGCGATTTTGACCTAATTTCAGCCTCTTTTGGTTATAATCGATCACTTTTTAATCGCAGGAACAAACCTTTATGATCGATGTAAAACTTCTCCAGAAAAATTTTGACGAAACCGCCGCCGCGCTGATGCGCAAAAAAGTCTCTGCCGAAACAATCGGTGAGCTGAAAACAGCCAACGAAACCCTAAAAAGTGCCAAAACCGCCTACGAAACCGCACAGGCCAAACAAAACGAATTGAGCAAACTCTTCGGGCAGTACAAAAAAGAGGGAAAAGACCCGGGCGAGCTGAAAGCCGAGGTAGATGCGAACAAAGCGGCCCTCAATGATCTTCTGGATGCCCAGCGTGCCGCCGAGGAGGCACTGGATGCGATCATCATGCGGATCCCCAATATCCCCGACAGCTCCGTCCCCGACGGCGCGGACGAGAACGACAACGTCGAGATCCGCAAAGTTCTCACCCCTCCGACGTTTTCGTTCACTCCCAAAGAGCACTGGGAACTGGCCGAAGCCAACGGCTGGATCGATTTCGAGCGGGGGGTCAAACTGGCCAAAAGCCGCTTCAGCGTCGTCAGCGGGATGGGGGCGAGACTGGAGCGGGCACTGATCAACTTCATGCTCGATTTCAACCGCGAGCGGGGATTTGAGGAGGTGAGCGTCCCTGCCCTCGTCAACCGCCGCGCCCTCGAGGGGACAGGACAGCTTCCAAAATTCGAAGAGGATCTTTTCAAAGTCGAAGACGAAGAGCTCTTCTTGATCCCGACCGCCGAAGTTCCCCTCACCAACCTCTACCAGGATGAGATCCTAAACGCTTCCGAGCTCCCCATCAAAATGACGGGATACACCTCATGTTTCCGCAAAGAGGCGGGAAGCGGCGGACGCGACGTTCGGGGGATGATCCGTCAGCACCAGTTCCACAAGGTCGAGCTGGTCAGCATCACCCGCGCCGATGAGAGCGATGCGGTGTTTGACGAAATGCTCTCCTGCGCGTCCGATCTCCTCACCGCGCTGGAGCTCCCTCACCGACTCGTCACCCTCTGCACCGGAGATCTTGGATTCGGCGCCGCCAAAACGGTCGATCTGGAGGTGTGGCTGCCGGGTCAGAACGCCTACCGCGAAATCAGCTCCGTTTCCAACACCCGCGATTTCCAGGCACGACGGGCGAAAATCCGATACAAGGAAGAGGGGAAAAACATCCTTGCCCATACCCTCAACGGTTCAAGTCTGGCCGTCGGTCGGACGATGATAGCTATTATGGAAAATTTCCAGGCCGAAGACGGTTCGATCCGTATCCCGGTCGTGTTGCACAAATACCTCTAACAGCATAAAGAGATTCTATGGCCGAGCCGCAAGAAGAGATCATCATCATCGAAGAGTCCGATGCCGCCGGTGTCACGAGAAGCTCTTCCCCTCAGCCCGTAGCGCCAGAAGCTCAGACCCGGCGCAAAAAACGCTACCTCATTATGGGCGGTGCCGCCCTTCTCATCCTTGGCGTCGCGTCGGGGGTCACCCTTTTCCTCCTTCCCCATCAAGGCAGCGGACCGGCTTTGACACAAAGCGAAAGCGTCCCCCCTTCCCGCAGCGAAAAAACAGTCATAGAACCCAGCGAACTGGAAAAAATGATCGACAAGGCCAATTATCTCTACGCCAACGGAAACCAGACCGAAGCCCTAAAACTCTATGAAAAAATCGCCCTCTATTCCGAAGCGGTTTCCCAGTACAATCTCGGCGTCGTCCGTCTCAAAGAGGGGGAATACGAAGAGGCCCTCGAAAATTTCAAGCGCTCCATCGCCAGCGATGAAAACCGGTGTGTCAGCGCCATCAACGCGGCCGTGTGCTCCTTGCACCTGAAGCGGGAAAAAGATTTCAACTATTACATCGATCTGGCCGCGGCCTATCTTCCGCGTGAAACCAACTCGCCCCTCTTTTCGTATTACTACAGCCTCATCCATTACTACAAAGGCAATTACCTCGAAGCCCTCAGCGCCCTCAAAAATCCCCAGACACAGGAGTACCTCGGTACACAAAACAGACTCCGGGCGAAAATCGGTGCCATGTACGGCAGCTACTCCGACGCGATCACTGCACTGGAGAATCCGCTGCAGGAAGAGGACTCCTTTACCCTGGGGCTTCTTTACGCCAACATGGGGGATCTCGCTTCCGCCAAAAAATACCTGGGCGATGCGATCCTCCAAAGCAGCAGGCCGGTTGAGGAAAAACTCGCATTGGCCTTTGTTCTGATGAAATCGGGAGAACACGAGAATGCTTCCAGGCTTATCAAAGAGACGACCGAAGCCTATCCCGATCAGGTTTATGCCCCCTACCCGATCCGGGTCTTTTTAAAACCTTCCCTTTTTGATCCCGATGCGGCTCAGAATGACTATCGCAGCACCAAAAGCGCAGCACCCTTGAAAACGTACCAGAGCATTTTTTATTTCGCCCCGTACAAAATTTTCAATGCCGAGCAGACCATCAGCTATATCCGCAAAGGGACGGCCAACATCTCTATCGACGATGTTACCGGTGCCAAGGAATACCTCCAGAAAAGCACCAACATCTCCAACATTGACCACGGCATTGCGCTGGCAATCCAGAAAGCCCTTAACTTCCGGCTGCGTGACGCCAACCGGCAACTTGCCAATCTGCTGGCAAACAATCCCAAACACTCCAATCTGCACTACAATCTGGGACTCACCTATGCCCAGCTGGGCGATTACCCTAAAGCGTATGAGCATTTTTTGCGTTCCTACCATCTGGATGCAAACAACTATCTCTCCGGGATTTTCGCCCTCATGAGTTCAAAAATGAGCGGCAGCGGCAACGCGAAGCTGGCGTCAATCATCAAAGAAAACCTCTCCAAAGAGCCCGAAACGGAAGAATTCGAACTCTACCGGACCCTCATCGACATCACCAACAACAATTTCCCCAGTGCCGCAAAATGGCTCGACAAAAACTACAAAGAGCGTCCCCTCTATCTCGCCCTGAACGTCCTGATCGGCCTCGAAACCAGACAGCTCGAAGAAGCACGGAAAGGATCGGAAAAACTGGTCCGACTTCAGCCGCGCGATCTACTCCCCCACCTGATGTACATCGACGCCCACTTTAAAGAGCAAAAGCCCAAAGCCTTTGCCGCGTCGGCGATCAACTATCTCAAAAAACAGCCGTTTACCTACGATGATCTTTATTTCGGACCGCAGATTATCCGCGAACGGCTGATCAAAATGAGCGTGATGACAGGCCAGCTAGCATCTACCATCGAGCGGCTGAAAAACAAGCTGCAGACAACCGGCGACAATACCGCCGATATCAGCTCGGCGCTGGCTCAGGCATATCTGTACAACCGCAATTTTGAAGAGGCCTACACCCTCTACAACCAGGTGATCGACACCCACAAGATCAAAGACGAACAAACCCTCTTTTTGGGATCGTGTGCTTCTATCGGAGCGGAACACTACCAAAACGCCATCGCGCTACTGGAGCTCTCCAAACTCAAAAATTCCGATTTCAAAGAAACCCGCTACGCGCTGGCACTTCTGTACATGCAGATTCAGAACAACCCCGCTTCGGCCACCCTCCTTGCGCGCCTTGGCAATGAGGGATTTATCTCCCGATATTTTGATTTTGCCGTCGATACCGAGAAACTCTCAAGCGATCCGAAAAACCATCACCCTCTGTGAGTGATAAGACGGCGGGCAAGATAGAATAAGGCGCGCAGGGGGCCGTACAACAGATACCCCGCACCCAGGAGCGCCATCCCCTCTATCGGATAGAGAAAAACACCCATGGCGACACCGATAACCGCCACCAGGAATCGGAGCAGATGGAATGTTTTGAAGCTGATCTTTTTAAAACTGGGATAGCGGATATTGCTGACCATCAGCAGCGCCAGCACGGCCCCCAGTGGCAGAATCATCACTTTCCATTCGCACAATTGACCATACCGCTCCAGTAAAAGGACGGAGAGCGAAATCATGACCGCCGCCGTCGGTATCGGCAGCCCGATAAAGACACTCGGCTCGATCCGCGACGTCATCACATTGAAACGGGCCAGACGGACCGCTCCGAAAATGACAAACACGACGCTCACGACGATCCCGACCCGCCCGTACCCTTCCCCAACATACAGATACATCAGCAAGGCCGGAGCGACCCCGAAAGCGACGATATCGGCCAGCGAATCGAACTCGACGCCAAAATGGCTCGCCGTGTTCGTCAGCCGGGCCACACGTCCGTCCAGGCCGTCAAATACGAGGGCCAGGAAGATAAACCATGCCGCTGCGGTAAAGTCATTCTGAAGAGCCAGTGTAATGGCATAAAACCCGGTAAAAATGGATGCAGCGGTAAAAAAATTGGGAAGAAGATAGGCTAAGGGAGAGGGGGATTCGCGACGGCTCATCGGCCACCTTCCCCACTATAACAGACGGTTGTCATTACGCTGCGGCAAAGTAGCCGATAACGCTCTCACCCGAACGGAGTGTCGCGCCGGCGCTGAGAGAGAGGCGCACCCCCTCCGGAAGATAGAGGATGCTACGCCCTTTGGCCAAAAAGCCGTAGCGGCTTCCCTCTTTGAATTTCTGGCTTTTCTCCGCATCGATCCCGATCGGAAAACAGCTTTGTTCGCTGAGATGTTCGATGTAAATTTCGTCCCCTTTATGGGAGCGGAAAGAGATGACCGCTTTTTCGTTCAGCGTATCGGCCAGCGGATTGTACAGGGGCAGCGATGCGCCATGGCGGATTTTAAATCCTTCCACGGTGCCGTCGAAAGGGGCGCGAAGCATCGAAACGTCCCAAAGGGAGTTCATCACCGTCACTTTCGTCATTTTCTGATCGTCGACAAGTGCCTCTTCGACCGATAAAACTACCCCGTCAACACTGCTGATGATGGCATCGGGTTCATTTTCGGCCGTGGTCCGTTCGGGGTTGCGGAAAATAACCAGTACGGCCAGGAGGAGCGCACCGACGATGAACTGAAACAGATGCAGGCCCGTCATCGTAAAAAACAAAAACAGAGCGCCCAACACGCCCGATAATAGCCATCCACGCTTTGAGAGGATAAAAGTGTCGTTCTGAACGCTCATGTCGTGTTCCTTTAAACCGTTTAGTCTGAAATGGTGACCGTTTCGCTTGCCGGTATCCCTTTACGCGGTTCCAGCTTCGTTTCAATATGATTGTCGATTTCGTACGCCTCGATGATCTCGCGCACCTGGTCGCCGCTGATGTTCTCTTTGGCGTACAGAAGCTCCACGATTTTTTCGATGGCATCACGGTACTCTTCCAAACGTGCTTTGACCGCATTGTACCGCTCATCCAGCGTTTTTTTGATAAACGCGTCCATCTCTTCGGCCATCTTGTCGCTGTACTCGCGTCCCTGCGTCATACCGCCGCCGAGGAAGCTGCTGCGCTGTTTTTCAAGAACCATCAACCCGGCGACATCGCTCATGCCGTACATCTGCACCATCGCTTTGAGAATGTCCGTCGTCCGCTCCAGATCGTTCGCCGCTCCGGTACTGATTTCGCCGATGAATACCTCTTCGGCCGCGCGGCCGCCGAGCAATACGTCGATTTCAGCGATCAGTTCGTGGCGCTGCATCAGGTATTTGTTCTCTTCCGGGGTATTGAGGGTATATCCGAGCGCCGCAAGACCGCGTGGAACGATCGAGACTTTCGAAACCTTTTTGGCACCCTTGGTTGTTTCGGCAAGCAGCGCGTGGCCGCTTTCGTGGTAGGCGACAATCCGTTTCTCTTTCTCATCAATCCGGCGGCTCTTTTTCGAAAGGCCTGCGATTGCCCTCTCCACCGCTTCACGCAGATCGGCCTGCTTGACCGTCTTCTGGCTTTTGCGCCCGGCTAGTAATGCCGCTTCATTGACGATGTTCGCCAAATCGGCCCCAGCCAGCCCCGCGGTGAGACGGGCGATCTCTTCGATATCGGTATCGGCGTCTTTTTTGACCCCTTTGATGTGAACGTTGAGGATATCGATACGTCCCTGGAAATCGGGTTTATCGACCAGCACCTGACGGTCAAAACGTCCCGGACGGAGCAGCGCGGGGTCGAGAATTTCCGGGCGGTTGGTCGCCGCGAGGATGATGATCGGCGTGTCCGTTCCAAAACCGTCCATTTCGGCGAGAAGCTGGTTGAGGGTCTGCTCGCGTTCGTCATTCCCCCCCATCATTCCGCCGGCTGCACGGCTTTTACCGATGGCGTCGATCTCGTCGATGAAGATGATCGACGGAGCATCTTTTTTCGCCTGTTCGAACAGATCACGTACCCGTGCGGCACCGACACCGACGAACATTTCGATGAAACTTGATCCCGATACGGAGAAAAAGGGGACGTCCGCTTCTCCGGCGACCGCTTTGGCCAGGAGGGTTTTACCCGTTCCCGGGCTTCCGACGAGGAGTACCCCTTTGGGTATTTTCGCTCCGAGTTCGACATACCGGTCAGGAAATCGGAGAAAATCGACGATCTCTAGAACCTCTTCTTTGGCTTCCTGCGCTCCGGCGACATCGTCGAACTTGGTTTTCGGTTTTTCGGAGTTGATGAGTTTTTTTGAATTTCCCATCCCCAGAATACCGCCCCCCATACTGCGCTGCATCCGTCCGGCAAAAAACATCCAGATGGCGATGATGATCAGAAACGGAAAGAGCCATCCGAACATGTCGGTAAACCAGTTGCTCTCGCTGAAACCGTTGTAATTGATCCCTTTTTCATCCAGCAGAGGAATGAGTGTCGCATCAGGCCCGACAATGCGCGTCGTGTAGGCCACTTTTCCGGTGCCGTCGCTGCCGATAGCCCGGATATAGGTCTGTCCGATTGAAACTTTTTCGACCTCTTTGTTCTCGATGAGACGCTTCAGATCAGCATAGGTGATCTCCTGGGTGCGGGTGACGTTTTGTCCGCCGATTTTCCCGGCCAATTCATTCTCATCACCGATAAACGCCTTGAAAAGCATGATGATGACGATTGAAAAAATCGCAAACGTGATCAGCGGGTTTTTGTTGAAAAAATTATTGTTCTTATCCGGATTCGGATTCGACTCGTTTTGACTCATTTATCCATTTCCTTTTTGGTCATCACCAGTGTGACCCATTCATTTTCGACGATCCGTTCGGTCAGATCGAACGCTTTGTAGGCGCGCAGAACTTTATCTTCATATTTGTCCATAATCCCTGAGAGGACGACCACACCCCCCTCTTTTAACCGTTTTTTCAGGTCCGAAGCGATGAACACCAGTACATCGGCGACGATGTTGGCGATGATCACATCGTATTGTTCCTGGGTGTCGTTGACCGGTCCTTCCCAAATACGGCGGTAGGAGAGGTTGTTTTGTTCAGCATTCGCTAAAGCATTTTCCACCGAGAGGGGATCGGTATCGCACGCATCGACGATCGCCCCTTTGCGCAGGGCTGCCATCGCCAGGATGCCGCTGCCGCATCCCACATCCATCACCTCGTCGCCCTCTTGGACGTATTTGGCAACGGCGCGTAGGCAGGAGGCGGTCGTCGGATGGTGTCCCGTCCCGAACGCCAGTGCCGGATCGATCGCGATGTTCAGCATCCCCTCTTTTGGCTCTTCCCAGGTAGGATGGATGTAAAAAGGATCGATCTGTACGGGGGTGATCGATTGCTGGTACTGGGCAATCCAGTCATCGTTTTTCTCTTTGGTCATCGTCATTTCGACATCGATGACCTCTCCCGTCGCTCGCTGCAACGCTTCGGCAAACTGCTCGATTCCCCAGCTTACCGTTTCAAGACTCTCTTCGCTGCGGATAATAAAACCCTCATCGGTTTCCTCGAAACCGACCGGAAGGAGATCGACTAAAAAATCACTGAAAAGTTCAAGGTGCCCTGATGGTTTGACCACCAGCATGTAATAAAAATCGTGCATCAACCCTCAGTACCCAGCACGGCGGCAAGCTTTTCTTTCAGTACCTGCGGCGTGAAAGGTTTGACGATGTAGTTGTTGACCCCGGCTTTTAGGGCGGTGATGACTTCGGCTTTTCCCCCCTCCGTCGTGACCATAATAATCGGAAGGTCGGCGAAGCGGCTATCCGCACGCACTTTTTTCACCAGCTCAAGGCCGTTCATCTCCGGCATATTCCAGTCGGTGATCAGCATACCGATATCAAGGTTTTCATTCAGAGTAGTCCACCCCTGCACCCCGTCTTCGCCTTCGAGGACATCGTCATAGCCGAGTCGAGAAAGTGTATTTTTGATAATACGGCGCATAGTCGAACTGTCATCTACTACCAATAATTTCAATGTGCGTCCTTTTGTCCCTGCAAATTTTGCGAGAATTAATTCTCAATGATAACCTATCCTACTTTGTGTGAAGTTTAAAAAAACTTTTTGAGATCGATCGTCCCTTCGTAAAACGCTTTTCCGACGATGACCCCATCGACCTCTCCTGTCGCCAGCAGCGCTTCGATGTCACTCTCGTCTTTCACCCCGCCGCTGGCGATCGTCGAAATCCCCGACGCCCGGGCAATCTCAAGGGTAAAATCGACATTTACTCCCGAAAGTGTACCGTCGCGCCCCACATCGGTGCAGATGATCGCTTCGACTCCTGCATCGGCAAACGCGCGGGCCAGATCGGTCGCCTTCATGGAGCTCACTTCGCCCCACCCTTCGACGGCGACATATCCGTCGATCGCATCGATGCCGACGGCGATCGGATATTTTGCCGCCATGGCCTTGACAAACTCCGGATCTTTCACTGCGATGGACCCCAGTATCAGCCGGTCGATCCCCAGTTCCAGATAGCGCTGGATCGTCGCTTCGTCCCGGATACCACCGCCGAGTTCGAGCTTGACGTTGCAGTTGGCGCGGATGGCGCGGATCTGTTCGAGGTTTTTCGGTTCGCCCGCAAACGCACCGTTGAGATCGACGAGGTGAACCCACTCCGCCCCCATCTCTTCAAATGTTTTGACGAGTTCCCACGGAGTGTCGGAATAGATTTTGGCGCTCTCCATCGCCCCTTTGGTCAGCCGGACGGCTTTGCCGTCTTTGAGATCGATCGCCGGAAAAATTGTCATGCAGTGCCTTCGTTAGAGATTGATAAAGTTTTTCAGGATGGTCAGTCCGTTGCGGTGGCTTTTCTCCGGATGGGGCTGTATCCCCATCACGTTGCCGTGCGCCACGGCGCTCGTAAAACGGTAGCCGTAGACGCTTTCGCCGACGATGTCGGCTTCGTGGGTGCACAGCGCGTGGTAGGAGTGGACGAAATAAAGATAATGGGCCTCATCCAGCCCTTCGAACAGCGGATGCTGCGCCGTAAACATCCGGTTCCATCCCATGTGGGGAACCTTGAGCGGTGTATGGAACCGGCTCGTGTCAAACGCCACAACCCGCCCTTCGATCAGCCCCAGCCCTTCGGTGATGCCGAACTCTTCGCTCGATTCGAACAGCAGCTGCATCCCCAGGCAGATTCCCAGCAGATATTTCCCGCTTGCGGCGTATTCCCTGACGGCCTGATCCATCCCGCGGCTTTTGAGGTGCTTCATCGCATCCCCGAACGCCCCGACACCGGGCAAAATGATCCGATCATAAGAGGAGAGTTTGTCGGGATCGGATTCGATCGTTACTTTCTCCCCCAGCAGATCAAAAGCGTTTTTAACACTGGCAAGGTTGCCCATGTTGTAATCAACGATAGCTATCAATGGCGCTCTCCTAAATTGGTAAAACGGATGTATACGGCCAATCCGATCAGCAGCATCGCGACGCCGCCGATGATGTAGATGGCATTGACGATCATGTGCGGTTCGGTCATGGCGAATTTGAAAACGAGCATCAGCGCTTCGATGGAGAGGGCGATGATGATGGAACCCAGGAAACGGACCATCGTTTTGTGGATGCTCGAGGAGGGGTCGTTTTTCGGGCGTCCCAGCACCTCCTCCTCAAAAAGGGTCTTGACCAGATCGAGTATCGCCAGCGAGAGGGTCAAAAGAATCGTCGCTTCGAAAATATCCTTGATCTCGATTTCGTCGTAATGGCCCAGACCGTATGCCATGAACCCCTCGATCCCCTTCACGAACAGCAGGAGAGACACGAGGGCCAGCACCAGCGTGAAAACGGCGTACGCTGCACGGAAAACGCGCCCCGCACCCGATTCCAGTGCCATCGGATGGGCGATTTTAAGCACTTCGGCCAGCGGCATGTCGATACACGCGACATAGACAATCTCGCCGTGCTCATCAAAAACCGGTTCGGAAGCGGTAACGGTCAATTCGTCGTTCAGAAGCGAAGGATAGGGATCGGTGATCGTACAGCGACGCTCGTTCATCGCCCGGTAATAATAGGCGCGGGTTGAACGGCTGACCCCGACGTCCTCCTCTTTTACCCCGCTGCGAAGGTACGTGGGGCCGACCTGGTTCCCTTTGGCGTCCAGAAGGTAGGTTGCCTCCAGCCCTTTGAGATCGCCCCGGATTTTGAGCAGGCGCGCCGTTATCGCCTCGAGAGAAACGGAGGGGAGGTGATTGGGGAGATTTTTATGAAAAAGATAGCAAAAATAGGCACGCGCTTTGGGGCGAATTTCCGCGAATTGCTGAATATCCTGGATGACCATCCCTCTCTCCCTTTTCACTGTGTTTATTGAGGGTGATTGTAGCTTAGTTGCGCTATAGTTACGCTTATGAAGAGTCCAAATCCCCGAATCGCGATCGTCCGGCTGAGTGCTCTGGGCGACATCGTCAACACTGCCGTCGTCTTACAGATTATCCGGGAACATTATCCGCAGGCCCGCATCGACTGGTTCGTCGAAGAGGCTTTTGCACCGATTTTGACCGGCCATCCGCTGCTAAACGACGTGATATCCGTTCCGATCAAGCGGATCAAAAAAACCAAAGATATCGGTTTGCTCGTAAGCACCCTCAGGCACCTCAAAAGCCGCACCCCCTATGATCAGATCATCGATGCACAGGGGCTGCTCAAATCGGCCCTCGTCGCGTCCATCCTCCCGGGGCCCGTCCATGGATTCGACCGCCGAAGTGCCCGCGAGGGAGCCGCAGCTTTCTTTTACAACACTGTCTCCACCATCCCCTACGAACAAAACGTCATCACGCGCAACGTCATGGTGATCACCGAAGCGCTGGCCATCCCGTACGATGAAAACCGCATCGTTCACAAAACATCCGTTTTTGAAAAAGGGGAGCGTCCGGCTCTGCTGAAAGAGGGGGAAAAAGCGGTCGCCTGCGTTATCGGGGCCTCATGGCCGAGCAAATGTTATCCCAAAGAGCGTTTTGCCGCGGTGTGTTCGGCGCTCGGCTATCCGTGCTATCTGATCTGGGGAAGCGATCAGGAGCATCAAGATGCCCTCTGGATCGCGCAGCACGCCCCCTATGCCATCGTCGCCCCCCGCATGAGCCTTTCCGAGCTGGTCCGTTTCATTTCCCATTGCGATCTAACAATCGGCAACGACACGGGACCGACCCATATCGCCTGGGCGATGAACAGAGCCTCGATCACCCTCTTTGGCCCCACCAATGAGCGGATGATCTTCCCGACCCCCACCAATATCGCGATCAAATCCCCCTCCCCGGTGAACATCCTCAAAATCGACCGGAACGACTTTTCGATCCGGGAAATCGATCCTGATACCGTCGTCCAAAAAGCCAAGGAGCTCTTATGATCCGTTTCCGACTTTTTTTGCTGCTGGATGGAGTGTTGATGGCTCTGCCGAAACGATGGCGCAAAGGGCTTTTTACCTCCCTTGCCGCACTGGCCCACCGGTTTGCCGCCAAACGCAACCGCGTCATCCGCCAGAATCTCTCCTTCGCGTTTCAAGATACCCTGAGCAAATCGGAAACGGACGAAATCGAGCGCTACTGCTACCGAAACCTCGCCCTGAACCTGCTGCAGGTGATGGAGAACCGCCGCAACAGCGCCGAAGACCTTGCGCGGATGGTCACCTTTGAAAACCGTGAAAAGGTCGATGAAATCCTCGCCCAGGGGCGGGGAATCATTTTTATCTCGGCCCATTTTGGCAACTGGGAGATCGGGGCGAGTGCTCTCTCCGCTCTCGTCACCCCCATTACCGCCATCTACAAAGGGTTGGACCGTCCCGAATTCGATCACTACCTCCTCGAGGCCCGCAGCCGCCACCGGATGAAAATGACTGAAAAAGGGGGGGCGATCAAACATCTTACGCGGACCTTGAAGAACGGCGGTTCCGTCTCGCTGCTGATCGATCAGGCCAGCAACGCCACACACGGCGTCGAAACCGATTTTTTCGGCCACGCCACCTTCCATGTCTCCATCCCCGCAGTCCTTTCACACAAATACAACGCTCCGATTATCGCCCTTTACATTCTGACAACGGACGAAGAGCACTACACGATCCGATTCGAAGAGCCCATAGAGGTCAAGAGCGATGATCCGCAGGAAATTCTTGAGGCGACCCAGTCTCAGGTGAGCACCCTGGAGCGGATCATCCGGGCCCACCCGAAGTTCTGGTTCTGGCTTCACAAGCGTTGGAAAGGGGAGTTTCCGGAGATCTACCGGAAATAAGGAGTCCGCGAATCTCTTCGCGGGGCAGACGTTTTATGCTGGGTAAGCGGTTTGCAAAGCCTCGTAAAGAGCATCAGGCGTCATATCGGGATTCGATTCCCATGAACGCTTCATCACCACGTTGTCCTCTTCGCCGTTCCACACTTTGATGTAGCTTCCTTCCTTGTAACCGTGATCCTGCCGGAACTGGTTCAGGATGTTTTTACCGACGTACAGGCGGTAGAGAGTATCGAGATTCAGCCCCCCCATCGCGGCGAGTTTGAAAAAATCGTCCGTCATTTTGACGAGATTGCCGTCGATTGCCGGTTCGAGGGCGTGACGCATCAGGATCTCGATTTTCAGCATCAGCGCTTCATCGGAAGAAAATGCCCCCTCCCGGGCGCCGCACAGTTCTCCGTACCCGTCCGTCTTGGCCATCCAGCCCGCCATTTGTGCGAAATTTTCCCCTTCGCGGTAGATACCGTCTTCGAGAACGAGGCTCATGATGAAATGCCACACGTCGACGATTTCGATCTGCAGGTTGGCGTAATCGGTCGGCTGCGCAATGCTCTTCCAGTGCTTCCAGCCGAACGAATCGATCATCTCGGCACTCTCCATGTAGACGCAGCGGCGCCAGTTGATCCGCTTGCCGTCTTTGGTCACCCCTTTTTCCCACCCTTTACCGTTGGTGGCGTCGTTGAGGCGCTGCTGGAGTTCGAGCATACAGAGTAATTTGTTCATATTTTTCCTTTATAAAGTGTCGTATTATACGCTAAACTTTCACCCATGCAAAAGATCAACTGCCACCGGTGCATATACTACTTCGTTACCTGGGAAGCCCACCAGCCCCACGGGTGCAAAGCGTACGGATTCAAGTCCAAGATTATACCCTCGCAGGTCGTCCTGAGTTCCAGCGGACACCCGTGCAGTTACTTTACACCCAAACGTCCCGCTTCCACATAAGTTTTTTCCCGAAACCGAGGGTGTTGTCGGTCATTTTGACCTCATCCAGGGTGATTTTCCATAACATCGGATTCATCACCCGTGCGTAGGGGAATTTCCGATAGTAAAGTTCGAAGCTCTCTTTCTCCTCCGTTTTGCAAAGATGCCCGGCAAACTGTATCCCCTGTATTTTTCCGACCTGCTTTGTCTCCAGAGCCACCGTTCCCGCGACCGCGTCATTCCCCATGACGTTTCGCATATGCTCGGTTGCTTCGTCGGAAGCAACGATAAAGGCGACCGCTTCGGAGTTAAAGGCGTAAAACATCGAGCAGCACCACAGCCGCTCTCCCGACGTCGCGAGCGAAAGGAGGTGGTGCCGCTCAACAAATGCGGCGATTTTTTCGATCACAGAACCCTCCCCAGCTTATCCAGCGCCTCTTCCAGAGCGCTCGAGGCAACGGCGAAATTGAGCCGCATGAACCCCGACCCCTCTTTTCCGAAACCGAGCCCAGGGCTCAGACCCAACCCCGCCTCACGGACAAAAAAATCGCGCAGTTCGCGGTCCCCGAATCCCATGGCGCGACAATCGAGCCAGGCGAGATAGGTTGCTTCGGGAGGACGGTAGCCTATCCGCTCCTGCGTTTTTGCCCATCTACCGAGGATAGCCGCGTTGCGGGCCAGATGTTCCATCAGCCCCGCATGCCATTCTCCGCCATTGCGATAGGCCGCCTCGAACGCGACGTGCGACAGCACCACACCCTCTCCCCAGTGGACGCGCATCCGCTCGGCATCATACAGGGCGCGCAGCTCAGCCGAGGGGATGCACACCGTCGAGATCGAAAATCCCGCCATGTTGAAGCTCTTCCCCGGACCGATCAGCATGACGGTCATCTCCCGAAGGGCGTCGGAGATCGAAGCGGTCGGAATGTGCCGATGGGGGGCATACACGAGGTCGCAATGGATTTCATCGCTGATAATCCGGATTCTGTGCTCACGGCACATCTCTCCGAGCGCTTCGATCTCTTCGCGGCTCCATACCCTCCCTACCGGGTTGTGGGGAGAACAGAGCATCAGGATCTTGGTCTTCGGAGTGATCCGGGCGCGCAGTTCATCGATGTCAAAACGGTATCCCCCCTCCCCGTCCTGCCGCAGAGGATGGAGAATGAGACGGCGACCGTTTTCCTTGACCATCGCATAAAAGGGGGGATAGACGGGGTCCATCACGACTACCTCATCCCCCTCTTCGCTGAGGGCTCGGATCGCGCATCCGATCGACGCGACGACGGAGGGGGAATAACTGAGCCATTCGCGCTCCATCAAAAATCCGTGATGGTGTTCAAACCACCCGATCTGCGCCGCATACGCAGAATCGCTCATCATCTCGTACCCCAGCAATGGATGCTTCAGCCGCTCGGCTACCGCGTCCAGAACACATGTGGGAGTCGCGATGTCCATATCGGCCACCCACATCGGCTGTACCGCTTCGGTGCCGAACAGTTTTTGGCGCAAAACGTACTTTTCGGCATTGGTGCCGGTGCGGTCTATCCGGGCATTGTAGGGATCTATCGCCATACGTTCACAAATCCCCGACAGGGCTGCGTTCGGCAGAGGTAATCAAACGCTTTCGCCCCCTCCGTAAGCGGCTGCGACGCCAAAACAATCACCCTGCCTCCGGGATTCAGTCGCTCTTTCATCGCCTCGGCAATCACCGAAATCTCTTCTCCTGCTTCCTCGGCGGCGTTGATCACGATACAGTCGTAACCGCGGAAATGGGGTTTGAGATTGCGCATGTCCCCCTGGTAAAATGCCACCCTCTCCCGGGCATGGGGAAGGTTCAATTCCTCCAAAAACACTTCATGGACACTCCCCTGGTAACGAAAAGCGTATCTCCCCTCCCGCAGCAATTCAACCGCCGGGGAGATGAAGCGGGCCGAGCGCTCAACCCCCGTCACGGTGCCGCAGTACTCCGAAAGTTCCAGACTCAGCCTCCCCGCTTGGCATCCCAGTTCCAGAACGCTCTCATTCCTGCCGATGAATTCCCGGATCGCACGGGCCGCTTCCTGCGCAAAGGTGTTCCCCTCTCCATACCCCGCAATGCACAGTTCAGCGATCTCGTCATCCTCGATAAGCTGGTTGGCTCTATGTTCCCGGGGCTCCCCTCCGACAACGTATCGGAATCCCGCATGCTGGTAAAAATGACGGCGGAACGCGTAGCGCGAAGAGGCGACGATCTCATTCCCCGTCGAAATCCACGATCCCCCTTTGAGCAGGTTGTGTTTCCCGTCAAACGTCGGCGTTGAGAAATCGTCATACCACGGGTGGGTCGAAAACCCTTCAAACCCGTCAATCGGCGTCTGCGTCCACTGCCAGACGTTTCCGACAACATCGTGCAATCCGCCGTGGGCGAACGTATCCACCGGGACGGAAGAAGCGAAATGGGCCAGATTGAGATTCGCACGCTTGTCGTCGTAAATCTCCGATTCCATACCGCATTCGCGCACCATGAGGTACCACTCCGCCTCGCTCGGCAGACGGTATGAGGCATTCTCACGCGCACTCTTCCAGCTGCAAAACGCCTGCGCTTCGAGAGCGTTCACCTCGACAGGCCAGTTCATCGGAAGCGGTATCTCTTCGGCAAGAGTCCGGAAACGGTAGCTGCCATCAGGCTGGGGAATCCAGAACGGCGGGCACTCCGCCTGACGGATTTGCAGGAACTTTTCCCCCTCCTCATCCCACCATTGCGGATTCCGGTAGCCGCCGTCGTTGACGAATGGCAGAAATTCTCCGTTGCTTACCAGATACGTTGACGCCTTGAAATCATCCACGGCGAATGTGGCAACGCCGTATTCGTTGTCCCAGCCATAAAGCCCCCGGTTATCGCTCCCCTTGCCCAGCGCAATGCTTCCCCCCTCTATCGCGAACAGAGTGTTCTCGGGTGCCCCTCCACCGTTCATGCAGCACGGAAAAGCTTTGCTCGGACGGATGAACTCGAGCGGCATCTGCCGGTGGAGGACACTGGAGGTCTCGATATGGATCCGTTCGTGCTCGATCCCCATCCAGATCGCCCAGAAAGGGTCATCCTGCGTGATCGGCAGCTTCATCGGGAGGGTTCGGATCAATCTGTCGACGGCATTTCGTACCTCTTTGCGGTATTCGCGCACCTCATCGACCTTCGGCCACGCAAACCGCTCACTCGACTCATCCCAGACCATCTCGTCGACCCCGACGGCGAACAGCGATTCGTAAGCGGGATTGATCCGTTCGCTGAGCGCTCCGGCAAAGATGAGCTTGTTGATGTAAAACACCGCCGTATGGCCGAAATAAAAGATCATCGGATGTCGGGTCGGTTCGGACTGGCGGTAAAACACCTCATCGGAGGCGAGAAGATCGAACAGGGATTCAAAAAGGTCAAAGCTCTGGTGAAAATAGGTCCGGAGTTCTTCGCGTTTGGCAGCGACATCCTCGCCTTCTAGGCGAACCGATTTCATCTGGGCGTCTGGCACACTGATTCCTTTTATCCAATATAAGGGTATTGTAGCGATTTGTCGCGTTAAAAAAGCTAAAAAACAGGGCTTGGCGTCATTGCCATTCGCCCCTCTTCATTTGTTTTATAATCTGTTATAATAATTTCAGAAGAACGCAAATGTTCCGGAAAAAGGGAAAAAATATGGAATTTTCTGTCTATGTCGCACGTCAGCCTATTTTCGATGAAAATGACCGGATTTTTGCCTATGAGCTCCTCTATCGAAATACCAGCAGCCGCAACATGGCCGAAGTTGATGATAACCTTTACGCTACGGCGCGCGTCCTTGTCAATACCCTCAACTACATAGGGCTGAACACATTGACCCACGGCCATCCTGCGTTTATCAAAGTCGACGACAAGATACTGCGGGACGATATCATCGATGCCATCTCCCCTGCCTATTTCATTTTGGAGATCCTCGAATCGACCGTGATGACGACGGATCTTCTCAAACGGATCGAAGCCCTGCACGCCAAAGGCTACCGCTTCGCCCTCAACCGGTACCACTTCGACAATGATTTCTTTCTCCGTTTCCGTTCCCTGCTCGCTCTTGTCGATTATGTCAAAATCGACATCCAGCACGCCGACAATCCGGCTGAAATCCTTTCCGCCCTCTCGGACTATACGTTTACATTCATCGCCGAAAAAATCGAGGACAGAGAGACATGGGAGAAGGCGCATTCGTACGGCTTTACCTGTTTTCAGGGATATTATTTCAGCATTCCCGACCTGTTGAAAAAAGAAAACTTCGATCCGGACAGCGCTTTGCTGCTGGATTTGATCTATCTGTTGAAAAGCAGAGCGCCGCTGGATGAACTGCTCGCCAGATTCGACACCTCCCCCTATTTGGCACTCAACCTCCTGAAATTCATCCAGCTCAACGAAGGGCTCTCCCACGATGCCGTCTCTTCAGTCGAACAGGCACTGGTCGTTGTCGGCAGAGAGCGCCTGAGCAGCTGGCTTGAACTCATGTTCTACGCAGACGGAGATGCCAGCGTCTTTAATGAGAACGTGCATGCCAAGCAGATAACGCAGCAGGCTTTGCAAAGAGCCTACCTGATGGAAGAGCTGGCCTACATCACCAAAAAATCAACCCATATTGCGAATGCGGCCTATATGACGGGGATCCTTTCCATGAACGAAATGATGTTTCATGACAGCTTTGCCGAACTTTTGAAGCAGATCAATGTCAACAAACAGATCGAGGAAGCCCTTCTCCATAAAAAAGGGGATGTCGGACGCCTCTTGGAACTTGTCATCGCTATCGAAAAAGACGATCTGCTCCGTATCAGTGCCATCCTTTTGGAACTCGAAATATCGGAACGGGAACTGAACAAATCACTTCTGAACAGTTATCACAGAAGTTCCATGGCGCTCAATTCGCCCGTGCATGCGAGCGATCTTTCGGTCTAATCAGGGCAAAACTGGAGCAGTCACTCCTGCCGTGCGCGAGCGATGAGGGCTTCCACTCGCGTCCGTTCGCTCTCTTTTGCAATGATCTCAATACGAAGCTGCTCCCTACTCAAACCATGGTTGATTAGTTCATTGTAAACCGCTCCTGCGCGCGCACGTGAAAAAGCCTCTGCTGTAGGATATTTGCGGGCAAGCCGTTTCGGGGGAATCTTGTCCTGAAAGACGCCAATGGAGAGTATCTCGCCGCTTCCGATCCGTTCGATCAGCGATCGGAGCTTCCTGCTCCCATCGAGGGTCAGTTTCACGTCCCCTACGACAAAAAGCTCTTTGTTTTCAAACAGTTTTCTGGATACTCTGTCGGGCTGAATTTCTGTTGTTTTTCCTGTCACAGAAGCTTTCTTTTCCACTTCCATGTAGATACAGGCCCCCTTGACGTTAGGAGCGAAGAGAGTGTAGGTATTCTCCTCTCTTTTCCATTCCTGAGCCTTCAGTTCTTTGAGATCCTGATCCAGCCCCCGGTAGCGTATGACTGTGTATCCGTCTGGAATGACCGCGGTTACAATGTTTTGCTCTGTAACGCACTCTTGGCTCCCCATGCATTCCCCGCCGCTGATCAGTAAGTGCACGGTATCACCTTGTATTCCTACGACGTAATCTTCCTGGCTCAGCTCCTGCATATACGAATAACGGTCTGTTTTGCCAAAAACCAGTTTTATTTTTCCATCCTGGAGAGTTTCCGTCGTATAGTTCGAAGGCTGGGCATACACAATCCTCTTGGTATCAAACCCCTCATCCAGTAAAAAGCCATAATTCTCTGCCGCATCGCCCTGATGGTGAAAATGGCTAACTGCCGATGAAAAATCACTGCTGGGATAAAACACCGTTTCGCTTACATCCGCACGCACACCTGTAAACCCAAAAAGGGTGCATAACAATACCAACTCACTTTTTTTCATTATTACAAACCTGATTTTTCGTGGCATGGTAATAAAAAGTACCTTAGCGTATCCAAATGTTTTACGAAATACGCCGAATCAGTGGGATACAGTAAAGAAAAACAGCCGATAAAATAGAAGGAAGAGAATGGTTTTTTGGATGATTTTTAGAGAATTAGGAGACCCAAGAGAATTCTTAAGAAGATAAAGCCCTATTTTAAGGGGTTCCACATGGTCGGAGCGACCTGACTCGAACAGGCGACCTCTACCACCCCAAGGTAGTGCGCTAGCCAAACTGCGCTACGCCCCGACGTAAAAAAGTGGAACCGAAGAATAATCAAAAATTGATTAATATCACCTAAAAGCAAATCGGGTTATACTCATTTTATGAAAATCGTAGCTTCCCCCCTCCTCTCATCGCTTGGCGGCGTTACCGCCTGCTTCACAACCCGCCACGGCGGCGTTTCGCGTCCGCCCTACACCAGCGCCAATCTCGCGCTCCATGTGGGCGACGATGCCGCGGATGTCCTGGCCAACCACGATCTTCTCGCCCGAACGCTCGGCTATGGGCGCTCAGGGCTGATACACATGCGCCAGATCCACTCCGACCGCATCGTAAACGTCGATGAAACGTTTCACTTCGACACCCCTCCCGAATGTGACGCCCTCATCACCGATCGTCCGGGAATGGCGCTGATGGTGATGAGTGCGGACTGCACACCGATCCTCCTCTACGATCCCTTCTCCCGCGCCATCGGTGCCGTCCATGCAGGACGCGCAGGAGCTTTCTTGGGAATTCTTCCCAAAACCATCCGGGCGATGGAAGCAGCTTTCGCAACCGCACCCGAAAACCTGCAGATCACCCTCGGCCCCTCGATCGGAGGATGCTGCTACGAGGTCAATGCCAAAATCGCCGCAGAAGCCGCAGAAGCGGGTTACACGAACGCTCTGCGTTTTGAAGAAGAGAGGGTGTTTCTGGATGTCAATACGATTTTGCTGACACAGCTGAAGGAGATGGGAATATCGGAAGAGAGGATCGACGTGGTCAGTGCGTGTACGGCGTGCCGAAGCGACACCTATTTCTCCTACCGCGCCGACGCGCAGAAGACCGGACGGATCGCCGGCGTCATTATGCTCCGGTAACTTTTTTCGCCAGCTGCTCGGGGAGGAGCCCCAGCGATTCTTCGACGAGGCGGGTATTTCCGTGCTTGATAAAGGCGTCGCCATATTCGAAACTGACCACCGAGACATCGGCAATATCCGATTCCGAAAGCCATTCAAGCAGTGCGCTCCCTACCCCGCCCATCCGGGCCGAATCGCTGAAAACGTACCACCGTTTGTGACGCTGCGCCATACGCCGAAGCATCTCGCCGTCGAGAGGTTTGACAAACCGAAGATCGAGGAGCGAAGGTTTTTCATCCATCCACACGATCGTCTGCGCCGCCCGTCCGACCCCGTTGCCGTATCCGATGAAAAGGATATCCGATTCGTTCTCGATCAGCAGCTGCGATTTTCCCGTCTCGAAAGGGAGCGATTCGGGGAGGTCCGCCTCGCAAAAAGCCCCTCTGGGATAGCGGATCGCACAGGGGTGCTGATACGCTGCCGAATAGGCGACGATCTGGTGGAATGATTTCTCATCCCGCGGAGCGCAGAGGGTCATGTTGGGAATCAGGCGCAGGAAACTGATATCGAACGCCCCCTGGTGGGTCTCTCCATCTTCGCCGACGATCCCGGCGCGATCCATGGCGAAGACGACGGGAAGGTCCATCAGACAGACGTCATGGATCACCTGATCAAATCCGCGCTGAAGGAAGGTTGAATAGATCGTACAAAAGGGCTTGAACCCCTCCTTGGCCAATGCTCCCATGGAGGTCACAGCATGTTGTTCGGCAATCGCCACATCCCAAAACCGCTCGGGATATTTCTCCATCAGCTCACTCATTCCCGTCCCGCTGGGCATGGCGGCCGTGACACCGACGATTTTTTCATTGCGGTCCGCCTCGTGCAGGAGTGCTTCGGTATAGATCTGCGTGGCGCTTTTGGCACTGCTTTTGGAACTGGCCGCACCGCTTTTGAGATCGAACGGAGAGACACCGTGCCACTTCTCATGCTTCCCTTCGGCGATCTCGTACCCTTTTCCCTTGATCGTCTGGACGTGAACGAGAACCGGTTTACCCATCCCCTTGGCCGTCTCGAACGTCTCAATCAGCGATTTGAGGTCATGCCCGTCGATCGGGCCGATGTACTCGATCCCCATCTCTTCGAACATGATTCCGGGGGTGATCAGCTTGAACGACTCCTCGAAACGTTTGGCGATATAGTGGGCCCCTTCGCCGAAATTGTCGACGAACTGCTCCGTTTTGCGTTTGAACCGCTGATAAAACGGGCTCGCCATCGCGGAGCTGAGCATTCGGCTCAGCGCCCCGATCGGTTTGGCGATGCTCATTTCATTGTCGTTGAGGATGATCACCATCGGGTATTTGCGATCCCCCAGCTCGTTCATCGCCTCATACGCCATCCCTGCCGACATCGCCCCGTCTCCGATGACCACGACGGGGATGCGGCTGGCCTGCTCGTTTTTCAGCGCGATCGCTTTGGCCGCTCCGACCCCCAGCGATATCGACGTCGAACTGTGCCCCGCGACAAAATAGTCCAGCGGCGATTCGGAAGGTTTGGTATACCCGCTGATCCCTCCGAATTGCCGCAGCGTCGCGAACTCTTCCCAGCGCTCCGTCAACAGCTTGTGCGCATAGGACTGATGGGAAACGTCGAAAATGAAAGGGTTTTTGGCAGGGTCAAACACCTTGTGCATCGCCACGATGATCTCGGTGGCCCCAAGGGTAGAGCTCAGATGCCCACCGTTGGAGCTGACGACCTCCAAAATACGTTCCCGAATCTTCTGGGAGAGATCTTCAAGCTCTTGCAAAGTAAAATTTTTAATATTCATCGGTTGAAATTGTCCTAATAATCGGAAATAAACGGTTGAGCCATTATAAAGGTGCAGCTTCTAAAAAGGCTTTACGATTCGAGTAAGAGTGAGCGTTTAAGTCTCTCGTAACGCTTCTTGATCTCCGAATCAATATTCCCCGCATTGCTGATGGCAACGACCCCTCCGGGGCTGATGGCCCGGTCTGAGAGCACCTCGATGTGTTCGAGGGACCCCACTTTTTCAGAGATAAACCCGTGATCTGAGGGGTTGACGCGCAACGTTATTTTCGAGGCGTCCTTGAGCTCTTCGATCAAATCGGCCGAAAGTTTGGCCGCAATTTTAGCACTTCTATCCTGTGTCTCGATCCCGATCACCTCTTTGGCTATTTCAAGCGCCGTATGGGTCAGCTCTTTTTGTATCGCATCCAGAGCACTCACAAATTCGGCGGCGCTGTTTTCCAATGTTTTGACCGAAACGGAAACCTGATCCTGCGAATGCTCTTTTCGGCTGACGCTCTGGGCCTGTTCCTGCGCGATTCCGGCCGCAAAACCTTCCTGATAGGCAGCTTGTCTGGCCTCTTCGATTGCCTGTGCATGCTCTTCTTGCATTGTCTCAAGACGCATTTGCATTTTGATGACGTTCGAACTCATTTCGTCCGCTTTTTTTAACAGCGACTCGATCAGCGCGTCTTTGGACGAATGGGGCGTTTCCGGATGGAGCGTCCCTGAGGGCTCCTGGATTTCGGAAAGGGGCTGCCCGATCTCTTCGCTCGCTTCGCCGATGCTGCTCCCCGATAGGGAGGAGAGGATTTTAAACTGATACTTGCTGACCGCATGCTCACCAGATCGGCTGGAAGGGATTACCACATCCATCTGGGTCATTCCACCATCTCTTCAGATTCGCCCAGCTGCAAGACACCCTGTTCCGCCAACGTCTGTACCGCTTCGACTATTTTGCGCTGCGCCGATTCGACCTCTTTGACTTTGACCGCTCCCAGAAACTGCATCTCTTCGATAAACGCGTCTTTGGCACGCTGGGACATATTGGCGTAGAACTTCTCTTTGAGCTCGTCTGCAGAGCTTTTGAGGGCCAGCATAAGGTCGTTTTTGTCAACCATTTTGAGGATTTCGCGGACACTGGCACCATCGAGGTCGACGATATCTTCGAACGTGAACATCATCTCTTTGATCGACGCCGCCAGCTCCTGGTCAAGCTGCTCGATCTGGGTGAGGGTCGCTTTGGAGGCTTTGGCACCCAGGCGGTTGAACACATCGGCCACAGCGCGCGGTCCCCCCACCTCTACTTTGTAGCTTGCCAGCGCTTCGAGTTTGCTCTCCAGCACCGCGCTCACACGCTTGATGATGGAGGGGGAGATATCTCCCAGTTTCGCCATCCTCATCGCCACTTCGGCCCGTAAGTCATCGGGAAAGATATAGAGGGTTTCGGCAGCGGCCGAGGGCTCCATGTGGGCCAGAATCAGGGCGATCGTCTGCGGATGTTCCGTTGTGATGAAGTCGGCGAGCTGCTGCGGTTTGATTTTGGAGAGATAGGCGAAATTCTGGATGTTCTGCATCGATTTGGAAAGACGCTCGAGCACTTTTTTCGCCTCTTCCGGTCCCAGCGCCTTGTAGAGAATCTCGCGGGCATAATCCATACCGCCGGTATTGAGGTACTGGTTGGACTGGATAATCGCGTAAAATTCTTCCAGCACTGCGGCACCGAGGTTTTTTTCGATGGAACGGTTGTTGGCGATGTATTTGGAGACCTCGGTGATTGACTCGACGTTCATCCGGGAAAATACGGTGGCGGTAACGTCTTCACCCAGCTGCAAAAGGAGAATGGCCACTTTTTCGGCCATGCTCATCTCATCGAAATGGGCCTGCTGGGATGGTGTCAAAGTCATGTTTCCTCCTCTGCTTATTTGGAGCCCGGTGCGGACTCTTCTTCAATAAGCGCCTGAATCAGCGAGGCAAGCTCTTCAGGATGCTCCTCGGCGATTTCACGCACTTTTTCCAGCAGAACATCGTATTTAAGCTCGTCTTCGTTGAAGTTTTCTCCCAGACCGAGCTGATTTTCCACTTTTTTACGCATTTGCTGTACTTTTTCGGCCAAATCTTCGTCCTCATCGTCCGCAATTTCCAGATTGGGACGTTCAAACTCTTCCTCTTCGCGGCTGAATTCCAGCATCCGTTCCGCAAACGGAAGGATGATTTTCAGGTACGCGATGTAGAGGATCAGGGCAACCAACAAATATTTGAAAAGCGGGAAGAACGGTTTGAGATAAGTATCGATGAACTCCGATGTTTTGGATGCCGCATCTTTTGGCTGTAGAATCGCCTTGGACGTTTGAAACTCAAAATTGCGTACGCTGACCTGGTCTCCGCGCTGCTCGTCGATACCGATCGATTGTTTAACCAGCGCATCGATCGCCTGAAGCTGGGTTTCATCCAATGCGACGTATTCGATCTCGTCGCTTGGTTCGCCGTCCGCCCCCTTTTTCGGTTCGTATTTCCCGTCCACGACGACGGCGGCCGTCATCCGTTTGATCCGGGCGAATTCAAGCTTTTTGGTCGAAACCGTTTTGGAAATTTCGTAATTGGTTGTTCCCGTTACTTTTTCGTATTTCTCGCCGGCGTTGTTGTTTTCGATCCCTTCTACGGGGCCGATGTTACTGACTGCTCCGGGCACCCCTCCGACCGGAGCCGGCGAAACCCCTTCGCGCTTCTCTTCCAGCGTCTGTTCGCTCCGGACGACGTTTTCGGGGTCAAACGTTTCGGAAGTCGAACTCTGTTCGGAGAAATCGTATTCGATCGTCACCTTGGCCACTACACGGTCTTTTCCCCCGATGAACGGGGCGAGAACATTGATGATTTTCTCTTCTTGCTTTTTCTCTTCTTTGGTTTTGTATTGCTGCTGCAATGAGGAGAGTTCCCCCATCTGCGCCGCGGCATCGTCATCGCCCAGCGTCTCCCCTTCGGAGTTGATCAGGGCCACATTTTCGGGGATCAGTTTGGGAACCGCCGCGGCAACGAGTTTTTTGATCCCCCGTATCTGTTTCGGGGTGAGTCTGCGCTCAGGATAGAGCTGCACCATGACCGATGCGGAGGGGGGGACCTCTTCGGAAACGAAAAGGGTCTCTTTGGGCAGCGCCAGGCTGACGCTCGATTTTTCGACCGGTGAGAGGGAGTCGATGGAGCGGGCCAGTTCCCCCTCCAGTGCCCGTCGGAGCTTCACTTCCTGGTCAAAATTGGTCGCGCCGAATTCCTGTTTGTCGAACAGTTCGAACCCGACATGCCCCTCTTTGGGAATCCCCATCGAGGCGATCGTTATCCGCTCTTTGTAGACGACCTCTTTGGGAACTTCGATGACGTTATCGCGGGGAATGCGGTAGGGGATCTGGTCTTTTTCCAGCTGCTCGATCACTTTGGCCGCATCCTGGGGCGTCAGCTGGTCAAAAAGGACCTGATACCCGTCATTGCTCTCTTTTCCATCAGAGGTATAAACCACCAGAAAAACCAAAAAAGCCACAATCCCCGCAACCGCCGCTCCGATAATGATCTTTTGCGCCTGGTTCAGCTTTCCGAAAAAAACAACGAGTTGCGAGAAAAGGGCCTTAAAATCCATCTTTACCTGTATCTACTTTATATCAAAGGGTTGGTGAGTTCAAAAAATCGGTCATTCTGTACGGCAGTACCAACGGTGACGCGAATCGCGTTGAGTCCGTAACTGCTCAAATCACGTACAATCATACCCTTTTTTAAGAGTTCTTGCGCAATTTTCGATGAATTTTTTTCTTCAGGAAGTGATAAAGTGACGAAATTCGTATAACTTTCGATAATATCGATCCCTTTGGACTCTGCGAACGCTTCATACCGTTTCATTTGGTCGAAATTGTCAGCGATGCATGAGGTGACAAACCCTTCGTCTGCGAGAGCCACCGACGCCGCTTCGAGTGAGAGGGTCGTAATATTGAAAGGGGGGCGTACTTTGTAAAGAGCTTCAATAATCGGGGCACGGGAGATCCCGTATCCGACACGCATTCCCCCCAGGCCGTACGCTTTGGAAAAAGTCCCAAGGAACAGGACGTTATCGTACGCGGCGATCAGATCACGGGGATCGACCGCTTTTGAGGGGTCTTTGAAGCGGGCATACTCCATATAGGCACCGTCAACGATCACGAGGGTATCGCTGTCGATTTTGCCGATAAAAGAGAGCATATCCTCCGCAGTGATCGCATCCCCCGTCGGATTGTTCGGGGTGCAGAGGAAAATGATGGAGGGCTTGTGCTCGAGATAGAGGGCATAAAACTCTTCCATGTCGTGTTCGCGCGACGCGGTGCGGACGATCACGGCCCCCACTTGTTTGGCGTAGATCTCGTACATCGCAAACGTGACGCTGTTCATGAGGACTTTGGCTCCTTCATGCGCTTTGGCGTGGATTGCGAATTCGATCACCTGATCGCTCCCGGCACCGATGATGAGTTCATTCGAAGCGATGCCGTATTTGGCCGAAAGGGCCGTTTTGAGCTTCAGCATCGAATCGTCCGGATAAAGTGCCATGTTATCGATGATGGCTCGGACTGCCTCTTTGACTTTGGGGGAACAGCCAAACGGGTTTTCATTGCTTGCCAGCTTGACGATCTGATCGGGAGCAATCCCGTATTCACGGACAACAAGTTCGATGGGCTTTCCGGCCTCATAGGTCTTGATACTTTCTAGCGTGTGATTAAATTTCATAACTCTCCCTTGACATAACTTCCCAGCCATGTCACTTCATCAATGTGGTGTTTAATAACGTCTTGAACTTCGGGCTCGTCGATATGACCGAAAAAGTCGATAAAGAACCAGTAGCCGAAGCCGTCGTTGTCACGCGAAGGGCGGCTTTCAATCTTGCTCAGGTTAATATCGGCTTTGTCGAAATCTTCGAGAAAATGGACCAGCGCGCCCGCTTTCTGGGCGTCTCTCAGACGGACTAGGATCGAGGTTTTATCCTCTCCGCTGATCCCGTTTTTAAAATCGCTGAGGATAAAAAACCGCGTCGCGTTGTTTTGGGTATCCTCGATGTTTTCAAACAAGGTCGGCACCCCATAAAGTTTGGCGGCGATGTGCGAACAGATTGCCGCTGCATGGGGATCTTTGGAGGCGAGGATGGCCGCTTTGGCCGTCGATTCGACAGGGATATGTTCAATCATATCCAAGCCGTGCTCCGCCAAAAAGTCCCGACACTGCCCGAATCCTTTGTCTTTGGAGTAGATCCGCTTGATATGGTGAATCTTTTCGGCTTTCGTGGCAAACGCCATATGGATCGGCATGTAGAGCTCCGCCACGATCTTGACGCTGCTTTTTCCCAGCAGATCGAGCGTCTCGCCGACGACACCGTCGCGGCTGTTTTCGATAGGGACGACACCGAATTTGGCCCGTCCCGCCTCGAGGGTTTTAAACACCGCCTCGATCGAACCCAGCGAAAGGTAATCGCTCATCGCCCCGAATCTCGACTCGGCCGCCTGATGGGTAAAACTCCCTTCCGGCCCCAGATAGGCGATCCGCTCGGGAAGCTCCAGATTACGGGCAACGGCAAAAATTTCCAAAAAAACCGCCTCGATCGCCTGACGGTTGAGCAATCCCCCCATCTGTTCACTGATCTGGCATAAACGATCGACAATCGCTTTTTCCCGTTCCGGACGGTAAATCGCCGTGTTGCTTTCATGCTTGATCTCACCGACCCGGCGTACCACTTCCATACGGCGGTTTAACAGCTCAACCACCGCGTTGTCCAGTTCATCGATACGTGCTCTGCACTCTTCCAGTGTATTCATAACGTCTCCAATACCTCTTGCATATCGGTGTAAATCGCGGCGGGGCGTTCGTGAGCTTTCAGCGAGGGCAGTATCTCATCCGCGCTTCGGATCTTGCCGCTGAGGAGAAGTATCCCCTTCATCCCCAGAGTCTGCGCACCGATCAGATCGCCTTTCATGTCGTCGCTGATGATTGTAATCTCCGGATACGCCGCCCCCTCTTTTTGGAGCGCCATCTTCCGAAGGGCTTCATCGAAAAACGCTCTGCTGGGTTTTCCTACGACCGTGTAGGGAGCCGACGTCGCAAATTCGAGCATTTTCAGAATCGCCCCGACTCCGGGGTAGCGTTTGTGGTTTTTGACGTAGAGCGTCGTTTCGTGCATACCGATGAGCTCGGCGCCTCCGAGGAGGAATTCAATCATCTGTGCGTACTCGTCAGGGGTAAAGTCCTCCTTGATCGCGATTAGCACAACATCAGGATTGATGAAATCAAGGATATACCCCATCGACTCCACAACCCGCAAAAAAGGTTCCGAACCGTAGGCGGCCACTTTTTTGCTTTTATCGATGTGACGTTCCAGCATCATCAAAGGGTCCAGATAGCGCTCCTTCGGAATCGCCAGTCCGATCGAGTTGAGATACCCCAGAAATTCGTCACTGGGATTTTTCGTACTGTTGGTAATCACCATGTAAGGGATATGCCGGGCATTGAGATAATCGATGAACTCCACGGCGCCGCGCGTCGGGAGCTTGGTGTTGTCTTCGATCAAAGTTCCCTGTACATCAATAAAAAACATCTGCTTTTTCCTACAGATAGTCGCGCTCGCACGCGATTACGTCCTCAAAACTCTCGCGGCGGCGGATCAGACGGTCTTTCCCCTCTTCCACAGCTACTTCAGCCGAACGTCCACGGGTGTTGTAGTTGCTTCCCATCCCGAAACCGTACGCCCCGGCACTGTGGACCACCAGAAGATCGTTGTGTTCCAGAAGCGGGAGAGGGTAGTTTTTAGCCAGAAAATCGCCGCTTTCGCACACCGGCCCGACGACGTCCGCTTCGCTCTCATCCCCCGCCTTCTCCAGCGCTTCGATACGGTGATACGCTTTGTAGAGGCTGGGACGGATCAGGTCGTTCATTGCCCCGTCCACTACAACGAACCGCTTGGCCCCGTTGCGTTTTTCGTACAGAACTTTCGTCAAAAAATAACCGGCATTTGCCGTCAAAAAGCGCCCTGGCTCACAGATGATCGTCATGTCCAGCCCTTTGAGCGCCGCAAGAATCGCCTGTGCATAGTCATAAGGCGAAATCGTCGTCTCGTCCTTGTAACGGACGCCAAGCCCGCCTCCGATGTCGAAAAATTTGATATCGATCTCTATCGCCTGAAGGGAGCGGAGCAGATCCGCAACGATCACCGCCGCCTCATAGATCGGTTGAAGCTCGGTCAGCTGGCTTCCGATATGAAAATGGATCCCGACAGGATCAAGATGGGGCGAATTTTTGGCGTGGATGTACATCCGTTTGGCCGCATCGATCTCAACCCCGAATTTGTTGTCATGCAGACCTGTCGAAATATAGGGGTGGGTTTTGGGATCGATGTTGGGATTTACGCGGACACTGATACGCGCCATTTTGCCCAATTCCAGGGCGATCATTTCGACACGACCGAGCTCCGCTTCGCTTTCCACGTTGATGTAGAGGATGTCCGCTTCGATCGCTTCACGGATTTCGTCGTCACGTTTGCCGACACCGCTGAAAAGAATCCGGTATTTTGGAACACCCGCCATCAATGCGCGGCGTACCTCTCCGATCGAAACACAGTCGGCACCCGATCCCAACTGCGCAAAATGTTTGACGACACTCAAATTCGAATTGGCTTTGACCGCATACGCCAAAATCGATTTGCGTCCCCGAAATGCCTCTTTCAATGCCTCAAACTGCGCTCTCATCGCATCGAAATCATAGACATACAAAGGGGTGCCGTAGTTTTTGGCTAAAGCTTTAAAATCGATCACACTGATCCCCCGTTAGGTAATTTATCGCGATTTTATCCTAACTCTCCTTAGGGGACTTCCTATGCGCCATAACATTACCGCGAACAAAAGGGCAATAGGTGCGATGACACCGGCTTCGGGAGAGAGTGTTTTGTTATTGGCGAGTTCCCCCATCATGAAAAACATCCCCCATACGATCAGCGTCGTCAAAATCGCTGCGAAACTGAACAAAGAAAGGTTCATAAAACGTGCACTGATCGGGGCATACGAGAAAAAAATCACGATCATCAGGACCGAAAACCACGGCGTCACAAAAATGCGGTAGATAGCGCTCGTGATTTTGGCCACATCGACGTTTTGGTTCTCCAGCAGCGCCAAAGCATCCAATCCGTCCTTGATCGTAAAATTCGCTTTCCCCTCATAGACCTGATCGAGGATTTTGGGTTTGAAATCACGTAACGCTTTGACATTGGGGCGCTCTTCGGTCGTAAAACCTGCCCCGTCCCCATCCAGCGTTTCGGGAGGACGCAGAATATGGGCATTTTTGATGTTCCAATGCCCCTCGTCATACACCGCCTCCTCCGCGCTGATCACCTCTTTCAGCCGCCCATTCTCAAAAGAAAAGATGCGGATATTTTCGGCTTTTCGCGTCAGCGGATACAAATTGGCGAAATAGACATAATTGCCCTCATGTGTGAAAAAAAGGTTGCTCGTCGGACGGATAAACTGCGATGTCTCCCGCAGGTTATTGGCGAATTCATTGGCTCGGGCAAAATTGGTGGCGTGCAGGGAAATATGGATACCGACCATGAAAACCGCCACACTCAAAAAAGGGGCGAGGATCCGGATTTTCGAGTACCCGATCGCATAATACGCCGCCAGCGCATTCGAACGGACAAGCTCTACAAGCGACGCTATCATCGCAAATACCAGGGATATGGGGAGCATCATATCGACTGCATAAAAACTTTTATACATGATATAGATCAGAACAAGGTTCGCGGATTTTGGAAGTTCGTCAGCATGTTCCATCAGGTCGAATCCGACCATAAAGCTGCCCAGTGCGATCAAAATGATAAAAAAATAGCGCAGATACAAAGACGCCAGTGTGGTAAAAGCGAGCATGGAAACCTATTTCAATAAATTAGGCTTTATTGTACCCAAATGAACCTATGAAAACTCATACCCCTTTGAGCGAACATTTGGAGGCGACATCGGTGCAGCTGGTGCGAAGCAGCATCTCTGCCGCATCGGCGGCTTTGGAAATCCACTCGGGGAGCTTGGTCTCTTCCTGGGCCGAAAAAGGGCTGAGGACATAATCGGCTACCTGTGTTTTGTGCTCAGGTTTCCCGATTCCCATCCGGACACGGATGTAGTCCTGGCCGATCGCACCGTCGGTCGATTTAAGCCCGTTATGGCCGCCGTGGCCACCCCCTGTTTTAAATCGGAGTGCACCGAACGGGAGGTCCAGGTCATCATGGACGACAATAACCTCATCGATTTTATAGAAATTTTTGACGGCTGAAACGGATTTTCCCGAAAGATTCATGTAGGTCGTAGGTTTAAGGAGGAAGTGCTCGCCCATTTTAAACAACTCCCCTTCGAAGGAGCTCTTTGAAACGGATTGAACACGGTGGCGACGACACAATTCGTCAATCACCATAAAACCGATGTTATGGCGTGTACGCGCGTACGCCGAGCCGGGGTTTCCCAGTCCGACGATCAGCATGATTACTTCGCTTTGATAACGCTCAGAACCGATACACGGTCTGAATCGGTGAATTTGACGTTTTCGATGGCCGGAAGGTCACGAACAAGTACAGAATCACCCAAATCAAGTGGTGCAACATTGATTTCAATAGCATTCGGGAGGTTTTCGATCGCCGCTTTAACGCGAAGACGTTTTTTAGCCACGAACAGCATCCCTTTGTTTTTCAAACCGACAGGGCTTCCGATTGGTTTAACCGGTACATGGTAGTGTGTTACTACGCCCGGTTGTGCTACCATCAAATCGACATGCAACAAGTTCCCGGAAACCGGGTGAGACTCATACCCCTGAACTACGAGGTTCATCTCTTTACCGCCTACATTCGCAGCGAATGCAACGCTCTCTTTGTTGCGCACCGTACGGATAAAATCGTTCATTTTGAACGCGGCGTGAACGTTTTCAAGCCCTTTTCCGTAGATGTTGGCAATGAGATAACCATCACGGCGGTACGCTTTTGTCGCGCTTTTGCCAATACTCTCTCTTACAATGCCTTCTAGCATAATCATGTCCTTAAAAATAAAATGGGACGGATTATACTTAAATTTATGTTAATTTATTCTAAAAACAATTCTCGGTTTGCCTATCCTTTCAATCCGATGAAATCCTCTTCTTTAAACTCTTTTGGACCGTCATCGATTCCGAGTTTCTCTTTCAGAATCGTAGAGCTGAGCCCTTCCATTTTGAGTTTCAGATCCGATGCAGAGGTTGCGTACGCCAAGGCATCCTCGCGGCTTATCCGCCCGGCCAGATAAAGGTCCAGAAGCGCCTGGTCGAACGTCTGGGATTTATAGAGTTCTTTCCCCTCGGCAATCGTATCGGGGATCTCGATGTCGCGGTTTTCGGCGATAAGCTGCTCGATACGGGGCGTTCGCACCAAAATCTCCAGTGCCGCGGTCCGTTTTCCGTCGACGGTCGGCAGCAAACGCTGTGAAATAACCCCTTTGATGACGGAAGAAAGGGTCATCCGCACCCGGTTTTGTTCCTCATGCGGGAAAACAGAAATGATACGGTTGACCGTCTCTTTGGCATCGAGGGTGTGCAGGGTGGAGAAAACCAGGTGTCCCGTATCGGCCGCATGGAGTGCGATCTCGATCGTCTCGATGTCCCGCATCTCCCCGACGAGGATGATATCGGGGTCTTCGCGCAGTGCGGCCCGAAGTGCCGAACCGAAACTGCGGGTGTCCTGCCCGACACTGCGCTGATTGATGATGCATTTTCGGTCTTTGTGGACGAACTCGATCGGATCTTCGATCGTGATGATGTGTTTTCGGCGCGTATTGTTGATCTCATCGATAATCGCCGCCAGGGTCGTCGATTTACCGCTCCCCGTTACACCGGTGACGAGGACCAGTCCCCGTTCCGTCTGGCAGAAGCTGTGGACGATTTCAGGAAGCTGGAGCTGATCGATCGTCAAAATTTTGACGGGAATCAGACGGAAAACGGCCGAAATCCCCTCCATCTGAAAAAAGATATTGATACGGAAACGGGTATTTTCATCAAACGGGTAGACAAGGTCAAGCTCTTTTTTCTCAACCAATTCCGCGAAACGGGTACGAAGAAGTTCTTTGGCAAAAATGAGAGCATCGTCTTTGGAAAGAATTTCCCCTGAAAGAGGGATAATTTCCCCGTTGATCCGGGCCCGGACAACAGAATTGGCTTTGATGTGAAGGTCACTCCCCCCCGCATCGACCATTCGGCGCAAATAGCCCCGTATCTTTTTCAAGACTTCAAAATCAAGTTCTTGCACATCGACCTTCGGACTATGTTGTTGAGGTTCTCTGTTCATCTGTTTACTCCAATGTGTTTAAAATCTCGTTGAAAGCTTCCTTGAATGCTTCCAGCCCTTCGTGAATCTGCTGTTCAATCACTTTTTCCATCGAAATCCCCGCATCAGCGACCTGCTGCATATGCGCTTCAATCACCGCTTCCTCCAGGGGGAGTTTCATGATTCTATCCCCCCCCTTTACAAACGCATCGATTGTGGCGATCGGCGCCGTATTGACACTGTTGGGGGCCAAAAGTTCGTCGATGTAATACGACGCCCTCAAATCGTCTCCCTTGACACCGGTACTGGCAAACAGCACCCGGCATTTGGGGATACCGAGCGCTTCGATCCGATTGTAGATGTCGGCAGCGTTCATAATTCCCGTCAATCCGGTTGCCGTCCCTTTGGCAGCCAGAAGATCATCAATCGCGCGGTCAATACGGCTGACAAAGACACTGATGACGGTATCGATCGCCTTGCCGTTTTTCTCTGCCGCCCTGCCAAATGCCTGTGCACACCCAAGAGCCTGCTCCACAGAAAAAATCAGGGTTGCATTGACCGCAATCCCCTGCGATGCCAATACCTCCATAGCGCTGTATCCCGCTGCGGTAGCGGGGACTTTGATCATCACGTTGGGACGTCCGATCATCTCGTGAAGCCGAATCCCTTCGGCAATCGTCGCCTCAGCATCATGGCACAAAAACGGATCGACCTCTATGCTGACATACCCGTCATCCCCCTTGTCGAACAGGGGACGGAGGATATCGGCTGCTTTTTGGATGTCGGCTATCGCCAACGCCTCATATTTCTCTTTGGAAGAGAGCCCTTCAAGCTCAGCTAGCTGGCTTTTATAGGCCTCGGATGTCAAAATCGCGTTTTTGAATATCGCGGGGTTTGAGGTCGCACCGTTGATAATCCCTTTGGCTATCAGCTCTTTAAAACCTTCCTCCAAAAACGTCCGCTCGATAAAATCAGCCCACAGGGCAAAACGCGCTTCGGCAATGTACATCTATTTCGACTCCCTAACAAAAAGTAAACTATTATGCCAAAAAATAATTAAAAATAGAGGGCAACACCCAGCTTTAACCGATCTTCTCTTTTTTCCTGATTTATCAACTCATACGTGCCGAACAGACTCCCCGAAGGGCCCCACTGCCACTGATGCGACAGCGCTATAGTACTTCGCTGCGGTGCATCCAGATAAAAGAGATATCCTGCTTCCACGGACGTTTTCATCCGATCCCCCCAGTTGATCCCCGATCCGGCGCGAAATCCGATCCCGGCATCGGCATTGAACCCAAGGCGGACTTCCGGCTCGCTGAGCACATAAGCGTACATCCTCTCGTTCCCTGCCGCAGCTCCGGCTGCGACCCGCGTAACGAAGCTGAGACGATCCCCCAGATAATCCCGGTCCCATCCGCTTTTCATCCGCCACGAAAACGGTTTAAAAAAACGGCTGACCGGGGCGATAGATGAGAGTGAGAGGATCGTCAGTTTTTCGAGGGTCACTTTATCCTCTTCCACACCGACGAGGGTATCGAGAAATTCGATCTGCGCCCCTGCCAGATGCCCCGTATCGCCCTCATTCAGATCGTGCAATGCCGGCCTCCATCCCAACAAAACGGAAGAACGCTCTTCAAACCACCCTTGTGACAGCTGCATCCGTGCAGCATGATGGGCGGTATCGGGATTGGGTTTTTCCTGAAAATCAAGTGCTTCGCCCTTTCCCAGCGCCGCCCGTTGCGAAAGGAGTGCGTGGTAGCGTTTGGCATAGACCTCTTTTGGGAGCTTCCCTTCTATATAATAATATTCGACCAGTTCAGCCGCCGCTTCCAGAATATACCGACGTTCCTGATCCGATACGCCGATCTCGTCAATTTTCTCAGAGGCCATCTCCCCGTTCACAAGTGAATGAACCGCCGCCACCACGGATGGGGGTATATGGCGTTCGTATTCCAGAAGTTTCGTCCGCTTAGAGGGGCGATAGTGTTTGGCTCTGACCAATCCCTCATCCTCGAAAGCGCGTACCGTTTCAGGGGGGATCACGTAGTAAAAAAAATGTTCCCGCAGCTTCACGCTCGGCCGGGCCACTTCGGTGAGCCACAGCATATGATACGAGCAGTTTTCGTCGAAAAAATAGTACCACGAATTGATCCGCTGAAGTTCCCAGATATGGCGCACCATGGCCATTACCTCATCGTGTGTCAGATTCAGATCGTATTCCCACACGTCGCGCGTTTCGGTGTCACGGTACTCTTTGAGCTTTTCATAATAAGGGAGCATCGAATAATAGCCGTAATACCCTCCGAAGAGCCCCTTGTAGGCGAACAGCAGACCGTTGGTCTCGTCGGTGTGGGCCGCATAGTTGATCGCGTACGACATGAGCTTGCTTTCCATCGACGAATCGATCCGTAAAAAAGTGTGGCCGAACATCGATGCGGGAGAGTTGATGTGCGCGCTGGGAAAGACGAGGGTGACCTTCTGGGGATCGAGTTTTTGAAGAAGTGTCTCGTATGCCGTGCATTCCCCCTCCCCGAACGAGACGCCAAGCTCCGACTCAAGCCATGCGCGCCGCGCCGGAAAGCGGCAAAAAACACTCTCGTCGCTGCGGTTCATGTCGTCGTTGAAATGGCGGAGGGTCGCCTCCAGTTCGGACTCCAGATCGCTTTTACCACCGGGAGCAAGAAAAAAAGCGGGATCGTCAATCTCGCTTTCCTCTGCCGGTGCGTGGAGAAGCAGATGCCAGTAACGCTGCTCGGAAAGTTTTTTCACCTGTGCCTGTGCTATCAGCTTATCGGTCTCAGTTCCCCAGACCGCCAAACTCATCGCACATAAAAAAATCAGAATCGGCAAAATCGCCCTTTTACCTTGAAATAGTCATCTTTCCCGCAAATGCGGGAAAAGAGTCGGAATCGTTATCCTGCGATTGTAGCGACGTTATCAAGAACCGTCGCCATATCGGCTTTTTCGTTCGCGTAAATCGCGTTGTAGTTTGCCTGAAGCGCCATTGCGAACGTCGCTTTGTCTTCGATGTTCATCAGCTCTGCCAGTGTCTCGACGCTTTCCCCCTGCCCGATCGCGATTTCACGGGAAAGCTGATCCATGTTCGCCGCCACGAATTCCGCCGCACGCTCGTTTAATACGAGCTGCGCTCTTTTACATCCGGAGGTACCCGATGTGATACCGAACGTCTGGTTTCCGAAGATACCGTTGGTCGTAGCCTGAAGTGCGAGCATCAATGCCGAACTGTCATCTTTGATGATCTGGGATCCAAGACCACATCCCGTTTGGTTATTGACAGTTGCAAAACCGGCTGTACTTAGTGCCGCAACCGCGGCGATTGAGACCAATACTTTTTTCATAGATAACCCCTTTTTCATAAGAATTCACAAATAGTATAGGCAAGGTCTCCTTAATCTTTTCTCAGATTCCAGCCCCGGAAACATTCCGTCTCTTCGGACGCCTCTGCCAGCCGCTTAAGAAACGTCTCTCGGGAGACCTCTTTTGCCCCCAGGCTTTTGAGATGATCGGTAGGAACCTGACAATCGATAAATTCAAATCCCGCGTCTGCTAAACGTTCGACCAATGCGGCAAACGCTACCTTGGAAGCATCCGGCACACGGGCAAACATCGATTCGCCGCAGAATACCCGCCCGACGCATACCCCGTACAGCCCTCCCACGAGAACACCCTCCTGGTAGGACTCGACGCTGTGGGCATACCCCAGCGCAAAAAGCGTTTCGTACGCTTCGATCATCTCAGGGAGAATCCAGCTCCCATTTTGACCTCTGCGCGGTACGCGGGAACATTCACGCATCACCTCGGAAAACGCCGTATCAAACCGGACGTCAAACCGGGAGAGTTTTTTTCGCAGCGAACGGCGAAGTTTGAATTCACCCAGTTCGAGAATCAGGCGCGGGTCGGGAGACCACCATAGAATGGGGTCCCCCTTGCTGTACCACGGGAATATCCCCATACGGTAGGCCAGCATCAATCGTGAGGGAGACAGATCCCCCCCATAGGCGACGAGCCCCTCCTCCGTAGCACTGCGAGGATGGGGGAAGGAAAGAAAATAAGAGAGCTTTGGGATCATCAGGAGTAGTGAAACTCCAGTGTGTCCGTATAATCGACCAAAACACGTCCCCCCCCAGAAAGCTTTCCAAACAGCATTTCATCGACAAGAGGGTCTTTAACATACTCTTGGATCACCCTCGAAAGGGGGCGTGCCCCCATCGCTTTGTCGTATCCGGTTTTTGCCAGATAGGTTTTGGCTTTGTCGCTAAGAGCGACAGAGACTTTTTTCGGTTTGAGCTGGATGTTGAGTTCCCGGATGAATTTGTCGACGATCCCCTCAACCACACCCAGCGGCAACGGCGCGAATTCGATCACCCCGTCGAGACGGTTGCGGAACTCGGGGGTAAAAAACGACTTGAGCGCTTCGTGCCGCGATATCGACGCATCGGCATTGAACCCCATCACGTTTCGTTCGGTCGCCCCGATATTGGAGGTCATCACCAGCACGACGTTGGTGAAATTCGCCTTGAACCCCGTATTGTCCGTCAGAGTAGCGCTGTCCATCACCTGCAGCAACACGTTGATCAGATCGGGGTGGGCTTTTTCGATCTCATCGAGCAGCAGCACCATATAAGGGTGCTTGCGTACTGTTTCCACCAGCAGCCCCCCCTGCTCGAATCCCACATACCCCGGAGGTGCCCCGATCAGCCGGCTGAGGGCATGTTTCTCCATGTATTCAGACATATCAAACCGCTCGAAATAGATCCCCATCGAACCGGCAAGCGACTTGGCCAGCTCCGTTTTTCCCACCCCGGTAGGGCCGGCAAAAAGAAACGACGCGATCGGCTTGTTGGGGGCGCTTAGCCCTGCGTAGGAGCGCTTGATCGCCTTGACAACCTCTCCGACCGCTCGGTCCTGTCCGATGACAAGCGCTCGAAGTTCCTCTTCGAGGCCGGAGAGTTTTTCTTTGACATCCTCTCCCATTTTGGTCGTCGGGATCCCTGTCATCTTCGAGATCACCGTTTCGATGTCATGGGGGGTGATCGTTCTGCGCTTGTGCTTGGCGAGGTGAAACGACGCTCCCGCTTCATCGATCAAATCGATTGCCACATCGGGCAAAAACCGGTCGGTAATGTATTTTTTGGAGAGTTCTACCGCACTGCGCAAGGCCTTGTCGGTGTACTTGACACCGTGATGTTTCTCGTACCGCTCCCGCAGCCCCTTGAGGATCAGGAAACTCTCCTCTTGCGAAGGTTCTCCCACCTCGATACGCGCAAAACGGCGGCTGAGGGCGCGGTCTTTTTCGAAGACGTTTCGGTATTCGGCGTGGGTTGTCGCCCCCATGCACTTGATCTTTCCGGACGCAAGGGCGGGCTTGAGCTGGTTGGAAGCATCCATGCTCCCCCCCCCGACGGCCCCGGCTCCGACGATCGTATGGATCTCGTCAATGAACAAAATCGCGTTGGGGTGCTGCTGCGCTTCGTCCATCACCGCTTTGAGCCGTTTTTCGAAATCGCCGCGGTATTTCGTCCCTGCCAACATCGCCCCAAGATCGAGAGCAAAAATTTCCGCATCGTGCAAAATTTCGGGGACATCGCCCGACACGATCCGCAGAGCCAGCCCCTCGGCTATCGCCGTTTTCCCGACCCCCGGTTCGCCGATCAGCAGAGGATTGTTCTTCTTCCGGCGGCACAGCGTCTGGATGGAGCGTTCGATCTCATTCACACGGCCGACGACGGGATCGATTTTCCCTGCCCTGGCCTGGGCAATCAGATTGATAGCGTACTGGGAGAGGGCCCCCTCGCTGTCGGAAGCAGACGGCGGACTCTCTGTCTCGCGATGCGAAATCGCCTCGAGGACATCCACCCGTTCTATTCCGTATTCGTGGAGCAGCATGCAGGCGTACGTGTGGTTCTCTTCAAAAACCGCTGCCAGCAGATCCCCCACATCGGCCGCCTCTTTCTGCGCGCTTTGGACATGACGCATCATCTCCTCAACCATCCGGGCCAGTGCCACCGTCTCAAACGGCTCCTGATTCACCCCTTCGGGAAGCGGTTCAATCATCCGGAGCAGATACGCGCCCAGCGTCTCACGCATCTGTTCGACATCCCCTCCGCATGCGCGGATCACCGCTTCTCCCTCGCCGGAATTGAGCAGCGCGAGCATCACATGTTCGATCGTCAGATATTCATGGCGCTGATGACGCGCAAACGCGTACGCTTTTTGGAAAATCGCATTGAGCTCGCTGCTGACCATCTCTATTCCTCCTCTAGAATCGCTTTTAGGGGAAACCCGTTTTCACGCGCCATCGAACCCACCTGATGCACTTTGGTTTCGGCAATCTCATACGGATAGATGCCGCACAGACCGCGCCCTTTTTCATGTACTTCGAGCATAATGGTATGCGCTTCGTGGAAATTTTTCCGAAATATTTTCATCAGAATATCAACGACGAAATCCATCGACGTATAATCGTCGTTGAGCAAAAAAACCTTGTACTGTTTCGGATGTCCAACGATACTTTCGTTTTCCAACTGATGCTTTAGAGCCATAATGTACTATACCCAATCTTTTTAAATATGTGCAGCTTGGAGAAAATCTTTAATAATCTCTTCAGGGTTCTCAAGCCCGATGGAGATCCGGACCAGTCCTGGGGTGATCCCCAAAAACTCCCGTGTGGATTCGTCAAAATCACGGTAGATGGTTGACGCCATGTGCAGTCCGAGCGTCCGGCTGTCACCGATATTGGCGGTAATCGTCACCAGCTTCGAACGGTTCAAAAACTCGAATGCCGCTTCCTTGCTCCCCAGGTCGATGGTCAGCAGAGTGCCGCAGCCGTCGACAAATTGCTGGATATAGCGTTCGTGATGGGGGTGATGGGGCAAAGAGGGATGGTTGATCGTCATCCCAGCTTTATGGAGCGCTTTCGCCACCTTTTCGACACTCCCGACGATCCTATCCAGCCGCAGCGGAAGGGTTTCGAGCCCCAGCATCGTCAGATAGCTCCCGAATCCGTTCGCGGACATCCCGAAATCGCGCAAAGCCCTTTTTTTGGCATTGGCGATCAGCGCCATTGCGCCCATTTTTTGGATAAAGGGGTGGATATCGCGGTAACGGTCGCTTTTGAACTTGTCCTCCCCTTCTCCGATCGCCCGGAAAACCACCGCTCCCCCGAGCGCCGAAGCGTTACCCGTAATGATTTTTGTCGTCGAATAGACGACGATGTCCGCGCCCAGCAAGAGCGGAGCGACGCTCAAAGGGGTAATCGTGTTGTCGACGATCAGCGCCACTCCGCAGCGGTTGGCAATCTCTGCAATCCGTTTGATATCGGGAAGGCGCATGTTCGGATTGCCGACACTCTCGAGGAAAAGGATCTTTGTCGCCGTGTTGATGGCCTCTTCGATCGCGTCAAACTCGTCGACATCGAAAAAACGGGTTTTGATCCCAAACCGTGCAAGGGTTTCGGAAAAATACGAATAGGTCCCTCCGAACAGCCCCCCGATACTGATGATCTCGTCACCCGAGCGCAGGAGGCTCAGCGTTGCCATCGCCGTCGCACCCATCCCCGAAGATGCCGCAACGGCGCCGATACCGCTGTCCATGGAGGCCAGGATCTGTTCCAACTGTCCCGATGTCGGGTTCCCCACCCGTGCGTAAAGCGGTTTTTTGACTGACCCGTCAAATATCCCCTCTCCCGTTTCGCTGTTGCCGTATCCGAACGATGCCGAATTGATCATGACCGGGCTGATAGGCCCCTCTTTTTTCCCTGTCTGCTGAACAAATCGGGTCGTAAATTCTTCAAAGCGCATAAAGCCTCATCCTCATCACGGTCTGGCCGTTTTTTATCAATTTTATATTACAATTTCGGCAATTATAACGAAAAAGAAATTGCATTGGCCAAACGTATCTTTATTACCGCCACGAATACCGACATCGGCAAAACCTACACCACAAAGCTTTTGATCGAAACCTACACCAAGATGGGCCTGCGCGTCGGAGTCTACAAACCGATCGAAACGGGGGTTACCGACCTCCCCTCAGACGGTAAAGCCCTTTTTGAAACGGCATCCGCCCTCAACCCCGCTCTGAGCGAGCTGAGTCTGGACGATATCGTTACCCTGCGCTTTTCTCTTCCGGCGGCCCCTTATGTCGCCAATGACGGCAAACGGATCGATCTTGAACGTTTTGAACGCGCTCTTGAGAAGATCGAACCTCTTTGCGACATCGTCCTGATCGAAGGGGCGGGTGGGCTTTTCGTCCCCGTTGACAGCGAGACGATGATGATCGACCTGCCGCGCCGCTTGCGTGCCGCTACGCTGCTGGTCACCCATTGCCGCCTCGGGTGCATCAACGATACTCTGTTGAGCATCAAAGCACTTCAAGATGCCGCTCTACCTTTTGTCTGGGGATTCAACTGCCGGGAAAACGATGGTTCTTTCGAAAAAACCTCCCTTCCCTATTTTAAAGACCGTTACGAAACCCTCTATTTCATCCGGGACGACATCGATAGCATCGCCCGTTCACTTTTGGATACAATTACGCAAGCAAAAGAGGAGAGACCATGCGCCATTTGACACGAACTGACGATTTTTCAACCGAACAGGTTCATGCCGTCCTGCGAGACGCGGAACACTATTTAAACGGGCAGTTCGACCCGATCCTCCGCGAAAAAATCATCATCACCCTCTTTTTTGAAAACTCCACCCGCACTAAAAGCTCATTTGAAATCGCCGCCAAACGCCTCGGGGCCGAAGTCGTTCACCTTGATGTCCAAAAAAGCTCGACGAAAAAAGGGGAGACCCTTGTCGATACAGCCATGAACCTTGACGCGATGGGGCCGCATGCAATGATCGTCCGCCATGCCCACGCCGGCGTTCCGAACATACTGGCACAACATACCCGCGCTTCCATCATCAATGCCGGCGACGGCGCCCACGCCCACCCTACACAGGCCTTGCTGGATCTATTCACCCTGACACGCCATTTTGGCGATGTCAAGGGGAAAAAAATCGCCATAGTCGGGGATATCAAAAACTCCCGTGTTGCCAACAGCAATATTGAACTGCTGACCCGCATGGGAATGGAGATCACGCTCGTCGCACCACCCCATTTTCTTCCCGATACGGAGCTGAAGGCAACTCACACTATCCGCGACGTCATCGATGACGTCGATGCGATCATGAGTCTTCGGACACAGACCGAGCGCCATTCGCACCAGACATATGGATCGCTCAAAGACTACGCGAGCGATTTTTGCATTACCCGTGAGCTCGTCGGTGAGCGGGATCTTATCCTGCTTCATCCGGGACCCGTTCACCGCAACATCGACATCGATGACACAATGCTCAAGGATCCCCGCTGCAAAGTGCTCGAGCAGGTAAAAAACGGTGTTGCAATCCGGATGGCTGTTCTCAAGGCTCTAATCGCCTGATGGTTGAACGCTTCAGCGAACTCATCGAAAAGCGGGTTCCTTGTTTTTTCTACACCGATTTCAAAGGTGAAAACCTCCATTGCTACACGATGGATGAACTCGCAATGCACGACATCGCATTCTCTTTTCAATCCCTCCCTTCATGCAGCAATCTTCCCCATAAACCGGATCATTTTCCCGTTGATCCCCAAATGTATCGCGAAAAATTTGAACAGGTGCAGCACCACATACGAGAAGGAAATACCTACCTACTCAACCTTACGCAGCCAACCCCGATACAAACCCCCTATTCACTCAAAGAGATCTACGAAATGGCCCATGCACCCTACAAGCTTCGGGTTGGCGATTCGTTCGTCTGTTTTTCCCCCGAACCCTTCATCACGATAGCGGAAAACAAAATCCACACGTTTCCGATGAAAGGGACGATCGACGCGTCACTACCCAACGCTGTGGAAAGAATCCTCAATGATCCCAAAGAAACGGCGGAACATACGATGATCGTCGATCTGTTGCGCAATGATCTCGGCATCGTTGCAACAGACATACGGGTCGAGAAATTCCGGTACGTCACAACGATCAATACGGGGAATAAAAAGCTCCATCAGGTCAGTTCGCACATCAGCGGCACTCTGGACGAGGGATGGAGAAAAAAGAGCGGGGAAATCATTCGCAAACTCCTCCCAGCCGGAAGCATAAGCGGCACACCGAAGAGAAAAACCGTCGAAATCATAGAAAATGTCGAGGAATACCAACGGGGATATTTTACGGGAGTGTTCGGCTATTATGACGGAGAGAGGCTGTACACTGCCGTAGCAATCCGCTTTATCGAAAACATCGGAGGAAACCTCATTTACAAGAGCGGCGGTGGGATAACCGCCGACAGTGAGTGGGAAAGCGAATACAATGAAATGGTCGATAAAATCTACATCCCTTAACGAACAGAGACCTGTTTTCTGATCTTCTGCACCGTTTTTGGTCCAATCCCTTTTACGTTAACCAGTTCACCCACATTTTTAAAGCCGCCGTGTGTTTTGCGGTATTTGATTATCTCGGAGGCTTTTGTCGGTCCGATACCATGGATACTCTGAAGCTGAGCCGAATTCGCCTTGTTAATGTTAACGGCTCCAAAAGCTACAGAAACAAAAATGAGAAAACTAAAAATGAGTTTCAGCATGTTAATCCTTGATGTAAGATAAACATACTATATCATATTTAAACAGTAATAAATTTTATATTCTACTGATTTTTAATATACCAGTGCGGAGTATAGAGATTACAGCATTAAGTGCCAAACGATAAGAGTCAGGATAATTTGCTTGTTGGATTGGTTGATAAGTTTTGTGGTTAATTGATTAGTATAAGAAGGGGGAGTAACCTTGAGGCCTGGCGGCGACCTACGTTTCCACACCTGAAAGATGCAGTATTAT